>NZ_JBPOGL010000012.1:0-92590 GCF_051251875.1 Polaribacter sp. | reverse complement strand
TGTTTTATCCAGTTTGTTATTTCGACTTTTTGGAGAAATCTCATCATCTTGCTCAATGATGTGTTCTCACTGTTATGAGACTTCTCAATGCTTCGAAGTGACAATTGTTGTTTTATCCAGTTTTTCATTTCGACTTTTTGGAGAAATCTCATAGTACTGGTTAATATTGTGTTCTCACTGTTGTGGGACTTCTCAATACTTCGAAGTGACAATTGTTGTTTTGTCTAGTTTGTCATTTCGACTTTTTGGAGAAATCTCATCATCTTGCTCAACCTTGTGTTATCACTGTTAGGGGACTTCTCAATGCTTCGAAGTGACAAGTTAAAACTAAAATGAATTGAACAAACCTCGCGTTAGCGATTGTAGCATTTGTTTGAGCTCTTTTTTGAGGGACGAAAAAAAAGCGAGTGCGAAAAGCGCGACCCTTGTGGTAACGCCCAAAAAAAACCGACACTTTCGCATCGGTTTAATTTTTTGTTCACAAATAATTGCGCACAGATTGTAATACTTAAAGACACTGCGTGTCTACCAAATTCTAACTCTGTCTTCTGGTTTTAAGTACATTTTATCTCCTTCTTTTACATCAAAAGCAGTGTAAAAAGCATCTACGTTTTTAAGCGGCATATATGCTCTGTACATTCCAGGAGAGTGTGTGTTGGTCATGATTAAGTTTTTTAAAGCTTCATCACGCATTTTTGTTCTCCAGATAGTTCCCCAAGATAAGAAAAAACGTTGTTCTGGCGTGTAACCATCAATATCTGCTGGTCTTCCGTTCTTTTGTAAGAAAATTTGTAAACCTTCATACGCAGATTGTACACCACCTAAATCTCCAATGTTTTCTCCTAAAGTATATTCGCCATTTAAGTGCATGCTGTCTATAGCAATAATGTCTGAATATTGTTTTATTAGTTGTCCGCCAATTTCTTTAAACTTTACAGAATCATCTTCTGTCCACCAGTTTTTTAAGTTTCCATCACCGTCAAAACGAGAACCAGAATCATCGAAACTGTGTGAAATTTCATGACCGATAACAGCTCCAATTCCACCATAATTTACAGCTTCATCTGCTTTGTAATCATAAAAAGGAGGTTGTAAAATTGCTGCTGGAAAAACGATTTCATTATTTACAGGATTAAAGTAAGCGTTTACAGTTTGTGGAGACATTCCCCATTCTGTTCTGTCTACTTCGCTTCCTAATTTTGCCATTTCTTTGTTGTAGTTCCATTTGCTTACATTAATGGCATTTTCGAAATAAGTACCACCTTCTTTTAATCCTTTAACTTGCAATGCTGAGTAATCTTTCCAAACATCTGGATACGCAATTTTTACTGTTAATTTGTGTAATTTTTCAAGCGCTTTTTCCTTAGTTACTTCACTCATCCAAGGCAATTGTGCAATTCTAGCTTCAAAACCTAGCATTACATTATCAATCATTTCTTTTGCTTTTACTTTTGCTTCTGGCGGAAACATTTTTTCTACATATAATTTTCCTAAAGCTTCACCAACAGCGCCATTTAAATTTCCTAAAGCACGTTCATCTCTTGCTCGTTGTTTTTTTGCACCACGCATTTCTTTTGCGTAAAACTCCCAATTTGCCGTTTCTAAATCTGTAGAAAGTAAACCTAATGAAGTGTTAATAGTGTTCCAACGTAGTAATAATTTAATGTCTGCTACAGAACGAGTTTTAACAATGTTACTCATAGCTTTAAAATAACCAGGATCTGTAACAATAACCGTATCTAGCTCTTTAACACCAATACCGTCTAAATGTGCTTGCCAATCTATTGCTGGTGCTAATTTTTGCAATTCTGCAATGGTCATTGGGTTGTAGATTTTACGAATATCTCTACGTTCTTCTTTAGACATCATTGGTTTTGCCAAACTAGTTTCAAAAGCAACAATTGTTGCTGCATTTTTTTGTGCAGTTGCTTCATCATCACCAAATTCTTGGAACATTTTTGCTACAAATTCTTGGTATTTTTCAAGTTTGTCTTTTACTTTATCATCTACATAATAATCTCTAGACAAGCCTAAAGAACCACCACCCATATATCCTGCATATTGGCTACTGTTTTTTAAATCATTAAACACGCCAAAACCGTAAAATCCGCCACCTCCGTAAGGTGCCATATTTGTTAAATAAGTTTCTACATCTTTTTTGGTTTTAATATCTTCTATTTTAGCTAAATATGGCAATACAGGTGCTTTTCCTTGTGCATTTCTAGCAACAGTATCCATAATACTTTCGTAATAATTTACTGCTTTTTCTTGATCTGAATCTATTTCATTTCCTTTGGCGTCTTTCACTTTTGGAAAATCTCTTTCTGCAATGGCTTTGTTTAAAATAACCAATACATCTGCGTCTGTTTTTTTACGAAGTTGATTAAAACCTCCCCAAGAAGTTTGATCGTCTGGAATTTCTGTTTTATCTAGCCAAGTACCATTTACGTGTCTAAAAAAATCGTCTGTAGGTTTTACAGTTTTATCCATGTTTTCTAAGACAATACCAGGGGCTTTTTCTACCGCTTTGTCTTGCTTACAAGCTACCAAACCTAAAGAGGCAATGGCAGATACAAAAAACACTTTTTTAATTGTTTTCATAATTATTTGAATTTGATTGATTTGAATTAATTAAATTAGTAACAATAATTACATATTGTTACATTTTTTAACTTTTTATTTTCGCCTTTGGCGGATTTGGTAATTGGTTAAAGCCCATATTAAATAAAGTAAACCCAAAAATATCTGCATATTGTTCTATGGTTTTTGCAACAGGTGTACCTGCGCCATGACCTGCATTTGTTTCAATTCTTATTAAAACAGGGTTTTCTCCAGATTGTTTTTCTTGTAATTCTGCAGCAAATTTAAAACTATGTGCAGGTACAACTCTATCATCATGATCTCCTGTGGTTACTAGTGTTGCTGGGTATTGTACGTTTTCTTTTACGTTGTGTACAGGTGAATATCCTTTTAAATAATCAAACATTTCTTTGCTGTCATCTGCGGTACCATAATCATACGCCCATCCTGCGCCAGCAGTAAATGTGTGATAACGCAACATGTCTAAAACACCTACTGCGGGTAGTGCAACTTTCATTAAATTTGGTCTTTGTGTCATGGTTGCACCTACTAAAAGTCCGCCGTTAGAACCACCACGAATTGCTAAATATTCTGATGAGGTGTATTTTTCTGCAATTAAATATTCTGCTGCCGCAATAAAATCGTCAAAAACATTTTGTTTTTTTAGTTGCGTACCTGCATCGTGCCATTTTTTACCATATTCTCCTCCGCCTCGTAAATTAGGAACGGCATATACACCACCTTGTTCCATCCAAACTGCGTTTGCAATACTAAAAGAAGGTGTTAAACTGATATTAAAACCTCCGTAACCATATAGAATAGTTGGGTTTTTCCCGTTTAATTCAACGCCTTTTTTATGTGTAATAATCATGGGTACTTTTGTGCCGTCTTTTGAGGTGTAAAAAACTTGTTTGCTTGTATAGGCTTCAGTATTAAAATCTACAGCAGGTTTCCAATAAGATTCATAGGTTCCGTCTTTTGGGTTCAATTTATATGAAGAGTTTGGTGTGCTATAATTTGTAAAAGAAAAATACAATTCTTTTGCTGCTGTTTTTCCACCAAAACCACCTGCAGAACCAACGCCAGGTAATTTTATTTCTCTAATTAATTTTCCGTCAAAATTATATTGCAATACTTTAGAAACGGCATCTACCATATATTCTGCGAAGAAATATCCTGCACCAGAATTTAAACTTAGTACGTTTTCTGTTTCTGGAATAAAATCTTTCCAATTTTCTGTAGTTGGATTTTTTGCATCAACAGTGACTACTTTTTTGTTTGGCGCATTTAAATTGGTAACCAAATAGAGTTTGCTGCCAATATTTTCTATTGGATAGGTATCACTATCTGTGTGATCTAAAATAGTAATCAAAGGGTTATTTGGCTTAGAAAGGTCTTTAAAAAACAACTTATTTCCGGATGTAGATACGCTTGCAGAGATAAAAAGATATGTATTGTCTTCAGACACATTACCACCAACATATCTGTGTTTTTCTGAAGCTTTTGCTCCAAAAATAACAGCATCTTCTTTTTGAGGTGTTCCTAGTTTGTGGTAATATAACTTGTGTTGATCTGTTTTTGCTGATAACTCACTTCCTTTTGGTTTGTCGTAACTAGAATAGTAAAAACCTTCGTTTTTGTACCAAGAAATTCCAGAAAATTTTACATCAACTAAAGTATCACCTTTAATGGTTTTAGATTCAGCATCTAAAATAATTATTTTACGCCAATCAGAACCACCTTCAGAAATTGCATAAGCAGCTGTTTTTCCGTCTTTAGAAAAACTTAAAGAGCCCAAAGATGTTGTTCCGTCTTCTGAAAACGTATTTGGATCTAAAAAAACTTCTGGTTCAGAATCTCCTTTTGTTCTATATACTACATATTGGTTTTGCAAACCATCATTTTTGTAGAAATACGTATAATCTCCTTCTATAAATGGTGTTCCTACTTTTTCATAGTTCCATAATTCAGACAAACGTTCTTTTAATTGTTCTCTGTATGGAATTTTATTTAAGTAATCAAAAGTAACTTCGTTTTCTGCCTTTACCCAATTCTCGGTTTCTGTGCTCCTGTCATCTTCTAACCATCTGTAATTGTCTACAACTGCGGTTCCAAAAATGGAATCTATTACGGGTTTTTGGGTTGTTTTAGGGTATTTCAAATCTATATTTCTTTGTTTTATTTCGTTTTTACAAGAAACCATAACTAGGCTTGCAAGTAAGATGGGTATTATTAATTTATTTTTCATAAAATTGAAGGTTAGCTTTACTTCAAAATTAACTGATATTTAACATATTCATAGTTATTTAACAACTTTTAACGTTTTGAATTTCATATTGTTGGTATTTTGTAATTTATGATATGTAAAAACGACTACTTTTGTATAGAAAATATTCAGTTTCCAAGTTTCTTGGAACTAATAAATAAATGAAAGAAACCTCAATATGGTTGAGAAAAATAGTAGATTATTATGACAGAAAATTTAACAAAAGCATCTTTTTTAGAAAAGGTGTTTAATTTTGAAGAAAACAAAACTTGGAAATTTGAAGGTAAAAGACCCGCATTAATAGATTTTTATGCAGATTGGTGTGGACCTTGTAAAGCAATAGCGCCTGTTTTAGAGCAATTATCTAATGAATACGAAGGTAAAATAGATATTTACAAAATAGATACGGAAGCAGAACAAGAATTATCTGCAGCATTCGGAATTAGAAGTATACCGTCTATGTTATTTTGCCCTGCGGAAGGAGAACCACAAATGGCAAATGGGGCATTACCAAAAGCAGAATTAGAACGTATTATTGCCGATGTTTTAAAGGTGACAAAGTAAAAAACACGTCATTGCGAGGAACGAAGCAATCTGCTTATAATTAAGCAAGAACATATTTTAAAATCCTGAAAGTAAATTTTCGGGATTTTTTTTATCAAAAAAAAACTATACATAAGAATTTGATGCATTAGAAAATTATGTATACATTTGTTACAAGAGAAGTGCTAATAATAACTTCTCGATACAATTTCGATTGAAAAAATCGCAATCACTCGAAGTGACAGAGAAAACAAATGTCAGTTCGAGTGGTTTTAAATTGAAGTGAAAACGAAAATTTAACATTGTATAGAGAACAGAATGGCTTCTCAATACAATTTCGATTGAAAAAATCGAAAATACTCGAAGTGACGGAGAAAACAAATGTCAGTTCCAGTGGTTTTAAATTGGAGTGAAAACGAAAATTTAACATTGTATGGAGAACAGAATGGCTTCTCGATACAATTTCGATTGAAAAAATCGAAATCACTCGAAGTGACAGAGGAAACAAATGTCAGTTCGAGTGGTTTTAAATTGAAGTGAAAACGAAAATTTAACATTGTATCGAGAACAGAATGGCTTCTCAATACAATTTCGATTGAAAAAATCGCAATCACTCGAAGTGACAGAGGAAACAAATGTCAGTTAAACAATTAAACAGTTACACGATTACACATTTTTACTATATGGGAAATCAGAAATTATACAAAGGTTCTTTACAAACCATCATTTTAAAGTTGTTAGAAACCAATGATAAAATGTATGGTTATGAAATTACGCAACACGTAAAAGAACTTACCAAAGGAGAATTAAAAATTACAGAAGGTGCTTTGTACCCTGCATTGCACAAATTAGAAGCTGATGGTTTGCTAGATGTTGAGGTTGCAAAAGTGGGAAACAGACTTAGAAAATATTACAAACTTACAGAAAGTGGTACCAAAGAAACTGCCAACAAGTTGGAAGAAATGCAAGAGTTTTTAAAAACAATGCAACATTTGGTGAATCCTAAATTTAGTTTGGAGTAAGATGGAGTTAATAGATACACATATAGAAGAACTTTACAAATTCACCAGAAAACATTATGTAGAATATTATGATGTACAAACCGAATTGGTAGATCATTTGGCAAACGATATAGAAAGTATTTGTGCCCAAAACCAAAAGTTATCTTTTGAACAAGCTAGAGATTTATCTTTTAAAAAATTTGGCATTTTTGGTTTTATGGAGGTTGTAGAAAGCAGACAAAAAGCAATGAACAAACGGTATTGGAAAATAATTTTACGCTTTGCCAAAGAATGGTTTACAGTTCCTAAAATTGTAATTACAATCAGTTATTTTGTATCACTTTTTTATATCTTAAGAATTCCATATTCTAAATATATTATTCTTGCCTTGTTGTTTATATTAGTTGTTTTCGATTTAATAAAACAATCTAAAGCGAAGAAAAACCATAAACAAAGAGAAGAAAAAAATGAGAAAATATTTCTCTTAGAATCTATGATTGGTGATACAAGACAAGGCTTCTCTGGACTAGCTTTTATTAATATCTTTAATTTAATTAATTTGATAAAAGTTCCTTTTAATTCACTAGAAAATTATGTATTGTTGATCATTTCATTTTCTTTAACGCTAATTACTATTTTGTTTTATGTAACAGGGTATGTAATGCCTGAAAAAGCAGAAGAATTGCTTGAGGAAACCTATCCAGAATATAAAATGGTAAAGAGCGATTAAATGAATTAAAGAATACTAGTGTCACTGCAACAGCAGGAGAAGTCTCATAAAGAAACTTACACAGAATAGAGCAATATTATAAGGTTTCTCCTAAAAATAGAAAAAACAAACTGGATGAAATAAAACTTTAAAAACAAAAAAATCTAAATAACCTGTAACAAAATCAATTTCTAAACTACTTATTATCAATCTAACTAATTACCCAAACGTATGATTTCACACTTTTTAAAATTAGAATGGAAACAATATTTCCGTTCTTCTCATTGGCAAAAAGGAATTGCCTTAAAAATAATAATGGGCTTTTTTGTGCTGTACTTTTTAGTTGTTTTTTTGGCAATAGGAATCGGTGGTTTTTTTGTTTTAAAGAAAGAATTTCCAGAATCAGATCCTTTACAGTTGGTGAATTCTTATTTACTTTTTGCTGTTTTAGCCGATTTACTTTTGAGGTATTTTATGCAGAAATTACCTATCATGAACATTAAGCCTTTGCTTATTTTGCCCATCAAAAAAAACATATTAGTACATTATGTTTTAGGAAAATCTGCCTTTTCGGTTTTTAATATATTAAGTCTTTTCTTTTACATTCCGTTTTCGGTGGTTTTAATTAAAGAAGGTTACAACATTGCGGGAGTTTTAGGTTGGTTGGCAACCATGATATTAATGATTCAATCTTCTAATTTCTTAAATTTTTTAATCAACAAAAACAATAAAGCGTTGGTAGTTATTGGAGCTATTTTAGTAAGTTTAATTGGTTTACAAAAATTCGGAATTTATGATGTAGTTGTCAATGGAGGCGCAATTTTCGACTTTATTTATCAAAATCCAATATACGCTTTGGTAGGTGTTGTAGTTTTGGCATTTTTATATCAATTAAATTACAAACAATTACGCAACCAAGTGTATTTAGATGAAGCTGTTGCCACAAAAGTGGAAGAAGCAAAATCTGTAGATTTATCTTTTGCAGATAGATTGGGAGATGTTGCGCCGTTTATAAAAAATGATATTCGTTTAATATGGAGAAACAAAAGAACCAAAACGGTATTTTTAATGTCTTTCTTATTTCTTTTTTACGGGCTTATTTTCTTTACGCAAGAAACTTATCAAAAAATGCCAGCAATGTTAATGTTTGCCTCATTATTTATTACCGGAGGATTTACATTAAACTACGGACAGTTTATTCCTGCCTGGGACAGCGCACATTATAAGATGCTTATGAGTCAGAGTTTTAGATACCGAAAATTTTTAGAATCTAAATGGGTTTTAATGGTGGCAATGACTACTATTTTATACTTTTTAAGTTTACCATATTTGTATTTCGGAATCGATATTTTTTTAATGATTACCGCTGGCGCCATTTTTAATATAGGTTTTAATTCGCTGTTTTTATTATACGCAGGCTCTTTTAACAGAAAAAGAATCGATTTAACAAAAGGAGGTTTTGGCAACACGCAAGGCACAAGCGCAACGCAGTTTCTTATTGTAATTCCTTTAATGCTGTTTCCAATGTTACTATTTTGGGTATTCGACAAATTTATAGGTTACAATTCTGGTTTTTTTGTGGTAGCTGCCATAGGAATCATTAGCTTATTGTTAAAAAATTACGCAATGAATTTTATCGAAAAAAAATACATTAAGGATAAATATATTATGATTAACGCTTTTGGAAAAGAAGCATAATTCAACATAAAAATACAATGATTACAATAGAAAAAATATCAAAAAAATACGGAAAAGCAGAAGTTTTAAATGTTGCTTCTATAGAAATTCCAACAGGACAAAGTTTTGGTTTGGTAGGAAATAATGGCGCAGGAAAAACCACTTTATTTAATATTTTGTTAGATTTAATAAGACCAACAACTGGCGCAATTACAAATAATAATATTGTAGTAAACCAAAGTGAAAATTGGAAAAACTTTACAGGTTCTTTTATAGATGAATCTTTTTTAATTGGGTATTTAACTGCGGAAGAATATTTTGAGTTTATAGGAGATTTGAGAGGGATGAACAAAGCGGATGTAAAATCTTTTTTAACGCAGTTTGATGAGTTTTTTAACGGAGAAATTGTTGGTAAGAAAAAATACTTGAGAGATTTAAGTAAAGGAAATCAGAAAAAAGCGGGTATTGTTGCAGCCTTAATGGGCAATCCGCAAGTAATAATTTTAGATGAACCCTTTGCAAATTTAGATCCAACAACACAAATACGTTTAAAATCGATTATAAAAACCTTAACAGAAAATAGAGAAATTACAGTTTTAATTTCTAGTCATGATTTAACACATGTAACCGAAGTTTGCGAGCGTATTGTTGTATTAGATAAAGGAATTGTGGTAAAAGATATAGAAACATCAACAGAAACATTAAAAGAATTAGAGCTATATTTTTCTGTTTAGAACTTTTTTACATCAATTTATAATTAGAATAAATTCTTAATTCTTTATTTATTCCTATTTTTACACTCTTAACCATACTATTTTTAAAAGAAAACAGTTGTAGTTAAGAGTTTTAGATTTGTAAATTAATTGTTTAACATAGATTTTATCTGAGTGAAATACATCAAAAAAATACTTTTATTGTTTGCTGTGTTTATGGCTGTGTATAGCTGTGGCACAAAAAAAGATACTATAATAAGTAGAAATTACCAGGCTTTAACCACTAAATTTAATGTGCTTTTTAACGGAAAAGAAGCTTTTAAAGAAGGTGTAACATCTATAGAAAATGGTTTTAAAGACGATTATTTTAATCAACTATCCATAGAACCTATAGAGTTTGAAGAAGACAAAATAGTAATTCCTAAATTCTCTAACGGATTGGGTTCTGGTTTTGATGATCAACCTGCCGAAGTTGAAAAAGAATTAACACCTTTTGAAATTGCTGAAGAAAAAGCTGTAAAAGCCATTCAAAAACATGGCATGAACATAAATGGTTATGAACGTAATAGACAAATAGATGATGCATATCTTTTATTAGGAAAATCTCGTTATTACTCGCAGCGTTTTATTCCGGCTTTAGAAGCTTTTAATTACGTTATTACTACCTATCCGAACGCTAATTTACTTGCAGAAACCAAAATTTGGAGAGCGAAAACAAATATTAGATTAGATAATGAAGAATTTGCCATAGAAACGCTTAAATTATTATTAATGGTAAATGACAGTATAGAAGCAGATTTACCAGATGTAATAAAAGAACAAGCGCATACAGCATTGGCAATGGCGTATGAAAAAGCAGACAGTTTACAAAAAGTAAAAAAGCATTTAGCATTAGCAACTAGAACTTTTAAAAACAAAGAACAAGCCGCTAGAAATATGTTTATTTTAGGACAAATTTATAGTTCAGAAAATAAAAAAGATTCTGCTACAATGGTGTTTAATAAGTTGATAAAAATTAGAAAAGCACCATACAAATACAAGATTCATGGACATATAGAAGTGGCTAAAAATTCAACAACAGATTCATCATCAGTGGTGTTGATAGAAAAAATGAATGCTCTTATAAAAGATAGAGATAATAGACCTTATTTAGATGAGTTGTATTATCAAGTAGGTGTTTTACATGAACAGAATGACAGTATAAATAAAGCAATATCAAATTATAACAAATCCTTACAAGCTAACAATGGTACTGTAAAGCAAAAAACTTTTACCTATGAGAAATTAGCAAATTTGTATTTCAAAGATTCAGAATATTTATTAGCTAGTAATTATTATGACAGTGTTATAAACGTAGCAGAAGATACTTTAAACTTGCGTTATAAACGTATTAAAAGAAAACATAAGAACTTGGCGTCTTTAATTAAATTTGAAGAAGTTGTTACTACAAATGATAGTATAATTAAAATTGTATCTTTATCTAAAGAAGACCAAACACTGTTTTTTCAAAATTATATAGAAAAATTAAAAAAGAAAGATGAAGAAATTGCACAGTTAAGGTTAAATCAATTGGCTTTTGGAGGCAGTTTTGGGGGTAATTCTTTACAATCGAGTAAAAAAGGCAAATGGTATTTTTATAACAATCAATCTTTAGCTTTTGGTAAAACAGAATTTACAAAAATTTGGGGTAACAGAAAATCAGAAGACAATTGGCGTTGGTCTTCTAAACAAGAATTTAATGAAACAGGTGCAGATTCTGTTCAAGTAAATCAGAAAAATTTACGGTATGATTTGGCTAGTTATTTAGAAACCATTCCTACCAGAAAGGAAGCTATAGATAGTTTAAAAACAGACAGAAATGAGGCATTGTACGAATTAGGTGTTATTTATAAAGAGCAATTTAAAAATAAAACTTTGGCGGTAAATAGGTTAGAAAGAGTAGCCACTTTACAACCAAAAAAAGAACTAGTTTTACCAATAAATTGGCATTTATATCAACTTCATACAGGGTTAAATAATGTTGAAAAAGCAAATAAACACAAAGAATTAATACTAGAAAAATACCCAGAAACACTTTTTGCACAACGCATAAAAAACCCTACAATAGATTTAACACAAGAATCTCTAAAGGTAAATGAAGTAGAAAATGCGTACAAAGAAGTATTTTATTTATACAAAGAAAATAAGTTTGAAGAAACGGTACTAAAAATAAATGAAATTTTACCAACACTAAAAAATGCTATATTAACACCAAAGTTTGAGCTTTTAAAAGCTTATGCAATAGGAAAATTCAACAACAAAGAAGCATACAAAACGGCTATGGAGTTTGTTGCTGTAAGTTACGGAAATACTGAAGAAGGAAAAAAAGCAAAAGAAATTATTAATCAACTTAATAACTAATCCTTACTTTATGTTTAGTAGCAAAGAAAAAAACACGGATAGAAAACGCGTTATGGAAAGAAATGTAATAGCAAAAAACACCTCTTTAGTTGGAGACATTAAATCTGAAGGAGACTTTAGAATAGATGGTACTTTAGAAGGAACTTTAACAACTCTTGGAAGAGTAATTATTGGTGTAGGTGGTTTTGTAAAAGGAAATGTAGTATCTGAAAATGCAGAAATTGAAGGTAGGTTTTCTGGTCAATTACAGGTTTCTAATACGTTAACGGTAAAGTCTGGAGCTCATATTACTGGCGATGTTACTATTGGTAAACTTTCTGTAGAACCAGGAGCTATATTTAATGCAACGTGTGCTATGAAAGGCGCTGTAAAAGAATTGAATCAACAAAATGCAAAACAAAAAGCCTCAGAAAAAACCGCTTAATAAAGCATTACAACTCTCAGGAGCAGGTTTGCAAATGGGGCTAACTATTTACTTAGGTTTTTTATTGGGTACTTGGTTAGATAAAAAATTTGAACTATCATTTTTAACTCAAACAATTACGTTGTTGGCTATTTTTTTAGCAATGTATTCACTAATAAAACAAGCGAATAAAATTAATGATTAAAAGCATTTTAGTGTTTACTGCTGTTTTTCTTTTTCTTTTTTTTGTAAGTTATTCTTTGCATGAATTTTTTATAAAAAATCAAGATATTATTTTACCTTTTTCACTGAAAAAAGTGTATATTTTCCACCTCGTATTTTCCTTGTTAATTTGTACTAATTTTCAAATCTTTTCAACTGTTGATAAAATTTTTGAACAACTAGGTTTTATCTACCTTGGTACTATTTTGTTAAAGTTAATGCTGTTTAGTCTTATCTTCTATACATCAATATTTGCAACGGAAACACTAGAGTTTACTGCAAGATTATCATTATTTATTCCAATGATTGTCTTTTTATTAACAGAAGCTATTTTTATAGCAAAAATTTTAAAGAAAAAACAATAATAAAAATTAGCGCTTAAAAAGGTTTGTAGTTTTGAAATATTCTATATCTTTGCCGCGAATTTAGAAAGCGTATTTTTACAATGAAGATTGCACAAAAACCAATCAAGTTTCTTTTAATAGCAGTAATAACTTTGTTCTCAGCAACAAGTTTTGCATCAGAATCTGATAAAAAACACGACGACCAAAAAGATGGCGGGCGTGTAAATTCGAAAGAAAAAGTAGAAGCTTATATTCTTCACCACATCAAAGATTCTCATGATTTTTCTTTGTTTTCATACACAAGTGATGAAGGAGAGAGAAAACATGTAGGGTTTCCTTTGCCAATTATTCTTTGGACAAGTGAAGGTTTGGTAACGTTTATGTCTTCGGAATTTCATCATAATGATGACGGTCATGTAATTGTGGAAAAAAGCAATTTGAAGTTTGCTAAAATCCATTCTAAAATATATGAACTAGAAGAAGGAGCAGAAGCAGTTACTTTTGATGAAACGCATCACGCAACAAATGCTCATAAATTATTAGATTTTTCTATTACAAAAAGTGCAGTGGGTATTTTGTTTATTGGTCTTTTATTGTTGTTCTGGTTTTCTAGATTGGCAAAACAATATAAAACTAAAAAAGTACCAACAGGCTTTGCAAGAGTTTTAGAGCCTTTAGTTTTATATGTTAGAGATGAAATAGCAAGACCAAATATTGGTGAAAAACATTATAGAAGATTTACAGGGTATTTATTAACTGTGTTTTTCTTTATCTGGGTATTAAACTTATTAGGTTTAACGCCTTTAGGATTTAATGTTACTGGGCAATTAGCTGTTACAGCTTGTTTGGCAATATTTACTTTAGTAATTTATACAGTTAGTGGAAATAAAGGGTATTGGATGCACATGTTGTGGATGCCAGGAGTACCTGTTTTAATTAGACCGGTTTTAGCAATTATAGAATTAGCTGGAGCTTTAATAATTAAACCATTTTCATTATTAGTACGTTTGTTCGCAAACATATCAGCAGGTCATATTGTGGTAATGAGTTTAATTGCAATTATGTTCACTTTAAAAGAATCTTTAGGGGTTGTAGGTGCAACAGGATTGTCTTTTGTCTTATCATTTTTTATATTATTAATTGAGGTTTTAGTGGCATTCTTACAAGCATATATCTTTACAATGCTATCAGCATTATTTATTGGTATGGCTGTAGAAGATCATGGAGAACATCATTAGTGAAAGTTTGTTTAATTTAATAAAAATACATTTATTATGTACAATTTAATTGGAGCAGGATTAATCGTAATCGGAGCAGGTATTGGTTTAGGTCAAATTGGTGGAAAAGCAATGGAAGGTATTGCTAGACAACCAGAAGCAACTGGAAAAATCCAAACAGCAATGATTATTATCGCTGCATTATTAGAAGGTTTAGCATTTGGTGCATTATTCTTAGGAAAATAATCCAAACAAAAACAAAAAAATAGCGTTCTGTAACGGTTGGTTACAGAACCTATTTTTAAATCTCCATTTTATGGAGATTACAAATTTTAAAGAAAATATTAAAAGAGTTCTTTTAAATTAAACAAAAAGAATAAAAAAATAAATAGTTTATAGAATGGAAACTTTATTAAACGATTTTTCACCAGGGTTATTTGCCGTTTCAACAATACTTTTGTTAGCATTAATTGCGTTGATGGTAAAATTTGCTTGGAAACCAATTTTAAACTCTTTAGAAGAAAGAGAAACTGTTATTAAAGATGCATTAGAATCAGCAGAAAATGCTCGTAAAGAAATGCAAAATTTACAAGCAGATAATGAAAAAATGATCAAAGAGGCTAGAGCAGAAAGAGATGCGATCATGAAAGAAGCAAGAAGTATTAGTGATACTATTATTGCTGATGCAAAAGAAGATGCAAAAGAAGTAACTACCAAGTTAATTGAAAATGCACAAGCTTCTATTATTCAAGAAAAGCAAGCAGCTTTAGCAGAAATTAAAAAGAGTGTTGCAGAATTATCTATTGGTATTGCAGAATCAGTAATTAAAAAAGAATTATCTAATAAGAAAGATCAACTAGCACTAGTAGAAGGTCTCTTAAAAGATGTTACTTTAAACTAAGTTAAGCATGAAAGACGCAAGAGCAGCAATACGTTATGCAAAAGCAATTTTAAATCTTGCTAAAGATTCAAAAGAGGAATCTGCGGTAAATGACGATATGTTATTTATAGCAACTACAATTTCTGAAAATAAAACTTTTGAAGTAATGTTAAACAGTCCTATTGTTAAATCTTCTGATAAAATAAAAGTTTTAAAAGCTTTGTTTGATGGGAAAGTAAACAATATTACGCTTGGCTTATTTCATTTATTACAAGATAATAAAAGAATAGTAATGCTTTACTCTATTGCAAAACAATATGCTGTTATTTATGATTTCGAAAAGCATTTGCAAGTAGCTAAAGTAACTACAGCTGTTCCTTTATCAAAAGAAATAGAGAAAGAAGTTTTGGCTAAAATTATATCCTTAACGGGTGATAAAGCAAATTTAGAAAATGAAATTAATCCGGCTATTTTAGGAGGATTTATTTTACGTGTTGGAGATGTGCAATATGATGCAAGTATCTCTAATTATTTAAACGAATTGAAAAAGGAATTTGACAATAGTCATTACATTCCAAAAATTTAATTATACATCAAATTATAAAAGATGGCAAGTATTAAACCAGCTGAAGTATCAGCAATTTTAAAGCAACAGTTAACTAACTTTGAAGCAAAAGCAACTTTAAACGAAGTAGGAACTGTTTTACAAGTAGGAGATGGAATTGCTCGTGTTTACGGTCTTTCTAATGTTCAATATGGTGAATTAGTAGAATTCGAAGACGGATTGGAAGCTATCGTATTAAACTTAGAAGAAGATAATGTAGGTGTTGTATTATTAGGATCATCAACTTCTATTAGAGAAGGTTCTACTGTAAAACGTACAGAACGTATTGCTTCTTTACAAGCAGGTGAAGGCGTTGTAGGACGTGTTGTAGATACTTTAGGAAACCCTATTGATGGTAAAGGACCAATTACTGGTAAAACTTACGAAATGCCTTTAGAGCGTAGAGCGCCTGGAGTTATTTATAGAGAACCAGTAACAGAACCATTACAAACTGGTATTAAATCTATTGATGCAATGATTCCTGTTGGTAGAGGTCAGCGTGAGTTAATCATTGGAGACCGTCAAACAGGTAAATCTACCGTTGCTTTAGATACCATCTTAAATCAAAAAGAATTTTACGATGCTGGTGAACCAGTATATTGTATATACGTTGCTATAGGTCAAAAAGCTTCTACAGTTGCAGCAATTGCAAACATGTTTGAAGAAAAAGGCGCACTAGCATATACAACAATAGTTGCAGCAAATGCATCAGATCCTGCAGCAATGCAAGTGTATGCACCATTTGCTGGAGCTGCAATTGGAGAATACTTTAGAGATTCTGGTAGACCTGCTTTAATCATTTATGATGATTTATCTAAACAAGCTGTTGCTTACCGTGAGATTTCTTTATTATTAAGAAGACCTCCAGGACGTGAGGCATATCCTGGTGATGTATTTTACTTACACTCAAGATTATTAGAACGTTCTGCAAAAGTTATTAATGATGATAAAATTGCAAGTGAAATGAACGATTTACCAGATTCTTTAAAAGGAATTGTAAAAGGTGGAGGTTCTTTAACTGCATTGCCAATTATTGAAACACAAGCAGGAGACGTTTCAGCATATATTCCAACAAACGTAATTTCTATTACAGATGGTCAGATTTTCTTAGATGGAGATTTATTTAACTCTGGTGTTCGTCCGGCAATTAACGTAGGTATTTCTGTATCTCGTGTTGGTGGTAACGCTCAGATTAAATCAATGAAAAAAGTATCTGGTACTTTAAAATTAGATCAAGCAGCATACCGTGAATTAGAAGCGTTTGCAAAATTTGGTTCAGATTTAGATGCAGCTACTATGAGTGTAATTTCTAAAGGACAACGTAACGTTGAAATTTTAAAACAAGCTCAAAATGATCCATATTCTGTAGAAGATCAAATTGCTATTATTTATGCAGGTTCTAAGAATTTATTAAAAGATGTTCCTGTAGATCAAGTAAAGAAATTTGAAAGAGATTATTTAGATTATTTAAACTCAAAACATAGAGATACTTTAGATACTTTAAAATCTGGAAAATTAACAGATGAAGTAATTGCTACTTTAACAGCAGCAGCTAAAGAAATTTCAACTCATTTTAATTAGCAGTTAATGTTCAGTAGTTAAGGGCAACCTTCTACTAATAATTAAGTACTAATAACTAATGATAACATATGGCAAACTTAAAAGAAATACGTAATAGAATTACCTCAATTGGTTCTACCATGCAGATTACATCTGCAATGAAAATGGTGTCTGCAGCAAAATTAAAAAAGGCGCAAGATGCTATTACAGCAATGAGACCTTATTCTTCTAAGCTTACAGAATTATTACAAAACTTAAGCGCAACTTTAGATAGTGATGCTGGTGGAGCGTATTCTATACAAAGACCTATACATAAAGTATTGTTAGTAACAATAACTTCAAATAGAGGTTTATGTGGTGGTTTTAACTCTTCTATAACCAAAGAAGTAATTAAAACTGTTAATGAAAAATATGCAGATAAAACAGTAGATATTTTTGCCATAGGTAAAAAAGGAGGCGCTATCTTATCTAAATTGTACAACCTTGTTGATTCTAGAAATGATATTTATGACGATTTAACGTTTGATAATGTTGCACTTATTGCAGAAGAGTTAATGAGTTTTTATGCGGAAGGTAAATATGATAGAATAGAAATTGTTTACAATCAATTTAAAAATGCGGCTACACAGTTGCCACAAGTAGAACAATTTTTACCAATTAAACCAATTGAAGGAGGAGATGCAGCTGCAGTAAATTCAGACTATATTTTTGAACCTTCGAAAGAAGAAATTGTATTGGCGTTAATTCCAAAATCTTTAAAAACACAATTATATAAATCTATTAGAGATAGTTTTGCATCAGAACACGGAGCTCGTATGACAGCAATGCATAAAGCTACCGATAATGCAAAAGATTTAAGAGACGATTTATTATTGACATACAACAAAGCGCGTCAAGCAGCAATTACTAATGAGATATTAGAAATTGTAGGTGGTGCTGAAGCTTTGAATAATTAGAGGTACACTTTAATTTAATAAATAAAAATCGCAGTTGATTCTTTTGAATCAATTGCGATTTTCTTGTTTTTATGTATTTTACATCTTTGCGAATGCTTGTATTATGTTTTATAATGTTCTTGCTTTGATAGAAAATGCTTAGGTAATACAAACCTTATATCAAGATTCAAAGTCATCTAGCGCGTCTCCATATCATTCATAAGAAGGAATATCTAATCTTTCTAATGTAGGAATTCTCGTTCCACAAGAACTAAATTTTTCTTCCAAAGTCATTTTGTAAAGTACATCTTCAACCCTGTTATTTATTTTTGGCTTTGAATCTTTCCATACATTTTATAAGAATATTTAAATAATAGTAGAAATTTGTTTACATTTCATAGAATTGAATTTTAAAAGTTAATAAATTCAATTATTACAGGAAGACACAACTAGCTGTAAAAAAACTTTTCTTAAAGATACATGAACCCTTAATACTATACCTTGGCATAGCATTTGAAATAAAATCCATAAAAATGAAACCAATGAAAATTTTATCAATAGTAGTTATTCTATTAAGTTTTTTACAATGCAAAAGTGTAAAACTAGACAAAGGAATTCCTTTTGAAATAACATCTGCAAGCTATACAAATTGGGACGGTGGCCAAGCAGGCGTTAGTGGTACTAGAGTTGAAATTAAGTTAAAAACTGCATCAAATATTATTTTTGATTCACTCTATTTTCAAAATAAAGTAACTAAAGTTGAAGTAAAAAATAACAAAGAAACCACCTTGCTAATGGGGCATTTTAATACTTCCAAAAGAAATGATAGAGATTTTATTTTAGATATGGATAGTAAAAATGAACTTCATAATCCCATTCCGGAAAGGAAGAAGTTTCCTTTTAAATTAAAAGAAAATGAAGCAATAATTAGGTATAGAATTTCAGATACAGTACGGTATTTTAAAATTGAAAATGTACAAAAACAAAAAATAAATATTGATGGAATGAGAATTCAATAAACAGCTTTTTTATTTTTGGCACGCATTTTGGAATTACATAAATAGAACCATAAAAAATAAGCGTATGAAATCTTTAAAACTACTTTTCGCAATTATAATTACTGCAGCAACTTTTAGCTCTTGTACAACACATCAAGATATTTTTGTAGATAATTATCAACCTCAAATTACCTTAGAAGAGATAGTCTCTGGTTATGATTTATGGTATGTAGATTATCATAGAACAACCGGTAATGGAGATGTACCTTATGTTTCTAGGGCTTTTACTTTATCTTTTTATAACGGTATTTTATATGCAAATAATAATATTGTAGATATTGGTAGAACAGGAAATGGTTTTGGCATTGATGTAGGAACTTACAATACCTATAATGGGGAGTTGCAAACAAATCATGATATAGATGGTGCAAATGATTTTGAAGTTACCCAAATTTCTACCAATGAAATTAGAATTTATAATTACAGACAAAATGTAAATTATTATTTAATAGGATATCAAAAAAATCAGTTCGATTATGATAAATTATTCTATGAAAATATAGAATATTTTTTACAAGAATATCAAGATTGGGAAAAAATAAGTACAAAAGGTGGTGTTGTAAA
This sequence comes from Polaribacter sp., assembly GCF_051251875.1. Lineage (GTDB taxonomy): Bacteria > Bacteroidota > Bacteroidia > Flavobacteriales > Flavobacteriaceae > Polaribacter. The sequence goes on along the minus strand of NZ_JBPOGL010000012.1, from coordinate 72,914 downwards.
TGCGTTTGATGATGAAAATTATTTACAATTTATTCCAGAGGATATTACCATTTTTAAAAGCTCTCAAGATACTTATGGCACACAAGTTGATAATATATATTGGGATTACATTGGTGGTTATGAAGTGTTTGATGTAACAGGTTATGAAAACCTAAAAATATTAACACTAAATTATGATGGTGGAGACATTGAAGAGTTTGAATTAACTGTTATTAATGATGGAAGAATAGAATTGTATAATGTAAATTCAGAAACTACTTATGAGTTTTTAGGAAGAGGATTTATACAGTATAAGAAAGGAGTAGAAGTGTCAGAAAACGCAAAACCAGCGGTAAGGAACAACAATAGAAAACGTACTAAGGTAGAAAGAAAAACAAAGGTTAGAAGAAATTTAAAATAAAGTTTGGTTAGTTGATTTTTGGTTGGTTACTTGTTTGTAACCAATTGAAAGGAATACCGCTCTGAAAAGAGCGGTTTTTTCTATGTATACTATTTGCAGCAGTATTTTATCTACGTACATCTGATTCTTTTTATATCTTTGAATTTCGCAAAAAAAAAATAAAGAATGGATAATTTTGTGCTCTATTTTAATATGGGTTTAAATCATGTGTTAGATTTTGAAGCCTATGATCATGTATTGTTTTTAATTGTATTGGCAGTAGTTTTTAATTTTAATCAATGGAAAAAAGTGTTATGGTTAATTACATTTTTTACTATTGGTCATTCTGTAACTTTGGCGCTATCTGCTTACGGAATTTTAAAAATTAGAATGGATATTATTGAATTTTTAATTCCTGTAACCATTTTTATCACAGGAGTTATCAATGTATTATTCGCTAAAAAAGCATCCATCGGAAAAGATAATATCAATTTAGTTTTTGCCTTGTTTTTCGGACTCATTCATGGTTTAGGTTTTTCTAATTATTTTAAAATGATGATTGGTAAAGAAGAAGACAAACTTTTACCTTTATTAGAATTTGCTTTGGGTATAGAAATGTCTCAAATTATTATTGTATTTGGAATATTATTAATTGGTGCATTTTTGCAAAATTTAGTTCAGGTAACAAGAAGAGATTGGGTATTGGTATGTTCATCTATCGTAATAGGTTTTTCTATACCAATGATGATAGAACGCGTGTTTTGGTAAAACAGAGCAGCACCTTTTTTGTTAAATTTTGTCTATTAATTAACGCAACATTTCTATAAATCTTTTTACTTTCGTTCAATGACAGAGAAAAAACAATTAAAATATGATACAGCTTACCTAAAAATGGCGTTCGAATGGGGAAAACTTTCTCATTGCGAACGCAAACAAGTAGGAGCTTTAATTGTAAAAGATAGAATGATAATTTCTGATGGATTTAACGGAACTCCAACCGGTTTCGATAATTGTTGTGAAGATGAAGATGGTGTAACCAAATGGGAGGTTTTACATGCAGAAGCCAATGCCATTTTAAAAGTAGCTAGTTCTACTCAATCAGCAAAAGGAGCCACATTATACATTACTTTATCGCCCTGTACACAATGCAGTAAATTAATTCATCAAGCAGGCATTAAACGCGTTGTTTATGCAAATTCTTATAAAGATACTTCGGGGTTACAATTTCTAGAAAAAGCAGGTGTAGCTCTAAAACATTTACCGTATGAAAAATAAACATTACCTACCAATTTACTTTTCTATTGCTGTAGTTTTTGGTATTTTAATAGGAGTTTCTTTCGGAGGAAAATCTAGCAATATATTGTCTCTATCTAAAAATTCATCGCAAGAATTAAAGATTAAAAGACTTATCAATTTTATAGAAAAAGATTATGTAGATACCATTAATACAGAAGAATTATTGGACGGTGCTATTTCAGAAATGTTGGGTAAATTAGATCCACATTCTGTCTATATTCCAAAAGAAAATTTGCAAGCAGTTACAGAAAATATGCAAGGTAATTTTGTTGGAATAGGAGTGCAATTTAGAATTATAAATGATACCATTACCGTTATTCAACCTATAAAAGGAGGTCCAAGTATAAAAGCGGGTATTAAAGCCGGAGACCGAATTTTAATGGCAAATAAAGACACACTTTTTGGTAAAGAAATGATGAGTGATATTGTGCCAGATTACCTAAAAGGAAAGCCAAACACAAAAGTTGCGCTTAAAATATATAGAAAAAGCAATGACTCCATTTTTACTGTTGATATTGCTCGCGGAAAAGTAAATATTAAAAGTGTAGATTTAGCGTATATGATAAATGATTCTGTGGGATACATAAAACTAGATAGGTTTGCTAGAAATACCTTCACAGAATTCAAATCTTCACTCGCAGAACTTTTAAAGAGCGGAATGACAGATTTGGTGTTAGATTTAAGAGGAAATGGCGGTGGTTTTATAGATATTGCCAACAGTATTGTAGATGAGTTTTTAGAAGATGATAAACTAATTGTTTTTACAAAAAATAATAAAAATAAAATTGAAGAATCTTTTGCTACTTCAAAAGGTGATTTTGAAAATGGAGGTTTGTATGTTTTAATTGATGAAAATTCTGCGTCTGCATCAGAAATTGTTGCAGGAGCATTGCAAGACAATGATAAAGGAACTATTATTGGACGTAGGTCTTTTGGAAAAGGTTTGGTACAAATAGAAATGGATTTGGGAGATGGCTCTGCAGTGCGCTTAACAACGGCACGTTATTATACACCAACTGGGCGTTCTATTCAAAAACCTTATGACCATGACGGAAGCTCAAGTTATTATAAGGATTATCAAAAAAGAATTTCTAACGGAGAGTTATTAAGTAAAGACAGTATAAAAGTAGTAGATTCTTTAAAATATACAACACCAAAAGGAAAAACGGTGTATGGCGGTGGTGGAATAATACCAGATGTTTTTGTTGCAATAGACACTACTTCTTACATCTCTAATTTTTATTTTAATTCAATCAATAATTATGCTTTTGATTATGTAGATACAAATAGAAAAGAATTAAAAAAATGGACAATAGATACTTTTATTGCGAAATTTGATGCAGATGACACCATTTTAAATAAGTATCTTGTTAGTATTAAAGATATTACAAAACCATCATATAAAACAAAACAACGCGTAAAAAAATACTTAAACTCAGCCATTGCAAATACGCTTTTTGGTGATGTTGGTTTTTATAGAACCATGCATCAAGATGATAAAATGTTGCAAAAGGTTTTGGAGTTGGAAAGTAAACAAGAATAACCTTTCTTTGTACAAATGATTTCAATTACCACTTCAAAAAATAAAAAAGTTTACTTTGCTTCAGATCAGCATTTAGGCGCGCCAACTCCAGAAGCAAGTTTTCCAAGAGAAAAAAAGTTTGTGGCTTGGTTAGATATGGTTAAAAAAGATGCCGAAGCAATTTTTTTATTAGGTGATTTATTCGATTTTTGGTTTGAGTATAAGACCGTTGTTCCTAAGGGATTTGTACGGGTTTTAGGAAAGTTAGCCGAAATTAAAGATTCCGGAATTCCTATTTACTTTTTTATTGGAAATCATGATTTATGGATGAATGATTATTTCGAAAAAGAATTAAATATTCCCGTTTTTCATCAACCACAAGAATTTCTAATCAACAATAAACTTTTTTTAATTGGTCATGGAGACGGTTTAGGTCCTGGAGATCACGGTTACAAACGCATGAAAAAAGTATTTACATTTCCTTTGTTTAAATGGATGTTTAAATGGTTACACCCAGATTTAGGTGTAAAATTAGGGCAATATATGTCCGTAAAAAATAAACTTATTTCTGGTGATGAAGATGCAAAATATTTGGGTGATGAAAATGAATGGTTGGTACAGTATTGCAAACAAAAACTAACCACTAAACACTATGATTATTTTGTGTTTGGACACAGACATTTGCCTTTAGAAATTAAACTAGAAGAAAACGCTACTTATGTAAATCTAGGAGATTGGATTCATTATTTTACCTATGGTAAATTTGAAACCGACTTGAAACTTTTGGAATACACAGAATAAAAAAAAGCGGCAATTTTGCCGCTTTTTTAAATATAAAATTATTGGTTTATTTTAAGTTTAAACTTATTCTTGCAAATAAGAATCTACCACCAATACCAAATTGTTGTGCTCTTCTAGACCAATCAAAACGCCCATCACTTCTATTACCATAAGAAGCTTCTGCCATATCTGGGTAAATATCTAACAAGTTATTTGCGCCCACTGTTAATGTTAAATTATCTGTAGCTTTATAACCAAAAGATAAATCTGTAACCACTTTAGAACCAAAAACCTGTTGGTTTGCAACTACTGTGGTAGCTTCTGTTACTTCACCAAAATATACATTTCTTAGAAAAATATTGAATTTACCAGCTGTAAAACTATTTGTTAAGTTTAACTTAGTTCTTGGCACTGCTTCTTCTAAATACACCCTACTATCTTCAGGGAAATAGGTGCTAACTAAACCTGCATTCTCTAAAACTGTAGATGCATTAATATCACCTACTTGTTCTGTTTTAGATAAAGTAGCAGATAAATCTGATTTTAATCTAGAATTAGAACCAAAGTCTGCTTTATGTGTAATCACAAAATCAATTCCTTTAGAACGCGTGTCTATTGCATTGGCAAAAAAGGATGCCGCAGAAGCATTTGCTTGGGCTAATAAATTATCTAATTCTGTCCCAGTACCTGGTCCTTGAAACTGACCAGTATAAACCACTCTATCATCAATATTAACAAGATAACCATCTAAAGTTAAAGTAATATTTGCATCTGGTAATTTTGCGGTAAAACCTGCACTAAAACTCGTAGAAGTTTCTTCTTTTAATTGAGGAATGCCTAATAATTGTGCTGCTCTACTATCATTTGCAAAAGTTCCTACTTCTTGTGGATCTCCGTTTTGATCAAAAATAGTTGAGGTAGAATTAAAGTTTATTTGGTGTAAAGAAGGCGCTCTAAAACCAGTGTTAAAAGAAGCTCTAATTCTAAAATTTTCTGACGCTTTAATTAAAGTAGCCAATTTAAAGTTTACTGTTGATCCAAAATCTGAGTAATTTTCAAAACGTGTAGCAAAATTTGCTGAAAAAGCTTCAGTAAAACTTGCGTCTAAATCTATATAACCAGCAACACTACTTCTTCCTCTAGACAACTCATTACTTGGACTAAAACCTGGAAACACTTGAGAACCTCCTGGTCTACGACTTCCAAAAAAGTCTAATAAAGGTGTTTGTGTTGATAAGGTAATTGCTTCACCTGCGGCAGTGTATTGCGTATATGATGCTTCTTCACCGGCTGTAATCTCATAATTTTCTAAACGATATTCTGCACCAAAAGCTACTCCCAAACCTTCAAATGTATCTTCGTAAAATTTGTTTAAATCTAGGTTTACTGTATTTTGAGCAAAAGCAAAACCACCAGCATCAAAAACTGTTGGAGATGCATTTCCTTGAGATGCATTAAAGGTATTACCAATCAAATAATCAAATGCATTTTTACCGTAGGTATTTGAAAAATCTACATTCCATTCTCCAACTTTACCTTTAATTCCTACTGCTAAAGATTTGTCTGAAATAGTAGAATTAATCTCAGGTAAAAAACCGTTAATATATGCAGGCGTATATGTTCTACTTTGGTTTGGTAACCTATAAAAACCGGCAGAATTACCGTCTCTAGAACCTAAACCAGCAAAAGAATATAATTCTGTACCATTATCATCTAAAGGCAATTTAAAGTTGGCAAAAAATCTACCACCACGCACTTTAGATTGTCCAACTCTCATGTTAAAATCTTTTCTTTCTAAACCTCTTGCTGCTAATTCTGCAGTTGTATTGTCTCCAGATAAAATGCCTTGTAATTGAGTTTTTGTTGTTGCTCCGTTTAAATTAATTCCCGCTTGGTTTGCATACTGTATAACATCGTTTACATCATTATCTAGTAATTTAGAAAGATCATAACCATCATTGTTTGCAAATCTTTCTACCGTATTATATAGGTTAAATATGGTTCCTTCCCATTCTTTCATTCTGCTGTAATCTTCTCTTACATCAAAATCTCCAGTAAAGTTAATAAATCCACCTTTATCACCAATTGGCAATCCGTAGTTAGCACTAATATTAGTGGTTTGTCCGTCTACACCACCAGTTTGTCCGTTTGCATTTTTACTAAAATTTGCACCAGTAGTAACTGTTAAGGTTAATTCATTAACACTTTCATTTAAAACAATATTAATAACCCCAGCAATTGCATCAGAACCATATTGTGCTGCTGCTCCATCACGTAAAACTTCAATTCTTTTAATAGAAGCTGCTGGTATTGCATTTAAATCTGTACCTACACTACCTCGTCCGAAAGTCCCGTTTACGTTTACTAAAGAAGAAGTGTGTCTTCTTTTACCATTGATTAATACCAAAACCTGATCTGGTCCTAAACCTCTTAGTGATGCCGGATCTATGTGATCTGTACCATCAGAAATGGTTTGCGTATTTGACGTAAATGAAGGTGCTACAAAATTTAAAATCTGATTTAAATTAACCTGCGGAGATGACGCTGCCAACTCTTTTATATCTACAATATCTATAGGAACAGGAGAATCTATAGCTGTTCTATTAGGGTTTCTAGATCCAATAACTACAACTTCTTCTAAAGAATTATCTTCCTTTATCACAATTGTTAAATAGCTTGTTTTACTAACATTTACCTGTTTGGTAGCAAAACCCATAGAAGAAACTATTAATTTAACAGGTAAACTTTTTACGTTAATAGAGAACTCTCCGTTGTCATCTGTTACAGTTCCATTGCTTGTTCCTTTTTCAACAACATTCATATAAGGTAAACCACCGCCAGATGAATCTGTAACTTTACCTTTTATTGTTTGTGCTACCAAAGCCATTGGGAGCATAAATAATAAGGCAATTACTAAACTTTTAAACATGTAATTTTCTTTCATATTATATATATTTTTGAATTATTATCAACAAATATGGCTTTATTTATTTAAAAAAGACAGTTTTTTAACATTTTCTTTGTTTTTTTTCTATTGAAAAGTGTAAAAAAAAATCAACATCTTTAACCAACTTTTAACAATTACAAAGTTGTTAAAAGTGTAGTTTTGTTTTTCAAAAAATAAACACCTAATACAATATTATAATGGATGTAGATGTAAGAGCTATTAATGAAAAAATAGAAAGAGAAAGTGCCTTTATAGACATTCTTACTTTAGAAATGAATAAAGTAATTGTTGGCCAAAAACAAATGATAGAAAGTTTGTTGATTGGATTGATTGGAAACGGTCATATTTTGCTAGAAGGAGTTCCTGGATTGGCAAAAACATTAGCAATTAATACCTTGTCTAAAGCTGTACAAGCTAGTTTTAGTAGAGTACAATTTACCCCAGATTTATTGCCTGCAGATGTTGTTGGAACCATGATTTATAACATGAAAGAAAACGACTTTGCCATTAAAAAAGGACCAATTTTTGCAAATTTTGTATTGGCAGATGAGATTAACAGAGCGCCAGCAAAAGTACAATCTGCTTTGTTAGAAGCTATGCAAGAGCGTCAGATTACTATTGGTGATACTACTTTTAAGTTAGACGAGCCTTTCTTAGTAATGGCAACTCAAAACCCTGTAGAACAAGAAGGAACGTATCCGTTACCAGAAGCACAAGTAGATAGATTTATGCTAAAGGTTGTTATTGATTATCCAAAATTACAAGACGAGCAAATTATTATGCGTCAGAACTTAAATGGCGGATTTGCAAAAGTAAATCCTGTAGTTTCGGTTGCAGAAATTTTAAGAGCAAGAGAAGTGGCTAATGAAGTGTATATGGATGAGAAAATTGAGAAATACATTCTTGATATTATCTTTGCAACTCGTTATCCAGAAAAATATAATTTACCACAATTAAAAGATTTAATTAGTTTCGGAGCCTCTCCAAGGGGAAGTATTAACCTTGCAAAAGCAGCAAAATGTTATGCTTTTATTAAAAGAAGAGGGTATGTAATTCCAGAAGATGTAAGAGCTGTTGTTTTTGATATTTTGCGTCACAGAATAGGAATTACTTATGAAGCGGAAGCAGAAAATGTAACCTCTGTAGATATTATCAATTCAATTATTAATGAGGTTGAAGTACCATAGAGTGTGTAATTTTAGTAACATTACGCTACAATTCTCAATTAAACAAATACAACAACACACGCTTACACATTGGAGACAAAAGAAATACTTAAAAAAGTTCGGAAAATAGAAATTAAGACAAAACGTTTGTCTAATGATATTTTTGGAGGTGAATACCATTCATCATTCAAAGGACGTGGTATGACTTTTTCTGAAGTAAGACAATACCAATTTGGAGATGATGTAAGAGCCATAGATTGGAATGTTACTGCACGTTACAATGAACCTTATATAAAGGTATTTGAAGAAGAACGCGAGTTAACCATGATGCTTTTGGTAGACGTTTCTGGTTCTGAGCTTTTTGGAACATCAACACAATTTAAAAAAGATACAGTTACAGAAATTGCCGCTACATTGGCGTTTTCTGCCACTCAAAATAACGATAAAGTAGGTTTAATTTTATTTTCTGATGATATAGAGCTATTTATTCCTCCCAAAAAAGGAAAAAGTCATGTTTTAAGAATTATTAGAGAGTTGATAGAATTTAAACCAAAAAGTAGAAAAACAAATATTGCTGTTGCTTTAAAGTTTTTATCTAGTGTGATGAAAAAAAGAGCCATTGTTTTTATGCTTTCTGATTTTATGGATGATGATTATGAAAAAACGCTAAAAATTGCAGCAAAAAAACATGATTTAACTGGTATTAGAATTTACGATAAACATGATGAGGAAATTCCTAATTTAGGAATGGTGCCCATGATAGATTCTGAAACTAGAGAAATTAGGCTAATAAATACCGCATCTAAATCTGTAAGAACAGGCTACAAAGCAAATGCTTTACGTTTAACCGATTATTATATAAACAGGTTTAAATTAAGTGGCGCAGGTACTGTTAATACAAGGGTTGATGAAAACTACGTAAAAAAATTATTAGGTTATTTTAAACATAAAGGAAGATAAAAAGCCCATCCTAACCTTCCCAAAGGGAAGGAAAGTATACTGGAAACAAACTGTAAAAAAATATAATTTTAAAGTTGAAAAAAAACGCAAAAAATATAAATATTCAATTAGCTTATAAAAAAGCACAAGCTAAACGTCCTTTCTCCTTTGGAGAGAGGATTGAGGTGAGAGGCTTTTTCTTTTTTCTTTTTTCTCTTTTCTGTTTCTCTACTTTTTCACAAGAAGGAATGGTAAAAGCAGCAATTGACACCACAAATATTAGAATTGGTGAACAGTTTAATTTAAAGATTTCAGTAGGTGAAACAGAGAATGTAATTCTACCTAAATTATTATTACAAGGTTTAGAAATTGTTGATTCTACAGAAGTAGATACCATAAAAAATAGCCTTGTTAGAAAATACATTTTAACAGGTTTTGATAGTGGTGCTTTTTACATTCCGCAGCAACAAATATTTGTAAAGAACCAAGCATTTTTAACAGATTCTTTATTGGTAAATGTGGCTACTATTGCTGTTGATACTACAAAAGTTAAAAAGTTTCCTATTAAATCTATTAAAAGTGAACCTTATACTTTTGACGATTTTAAAATTTATCTTTATATCTTCTTAGCTGCCTTGGCAATTATTGCTTTCTGGATTTACTATTTTGTGATTAGAAAACGAAAAATGGAAGAAGATGAGCCTACTTACAGAACATTGCCGCCTTATGAAGAAGCTATTTTTAGATTGAATGAATTAGATGAAAAATTGTTATGGCAAAACAATAAAGTAAAAGAGTATTATTCTGAATTAACAGAAATTGTACGTGGTTATATTGAACGTGAATTGCATGTACCTGCATTAGAAAATACTACAGATGAAGTCATAGAAATGTTAAAAGATTTTAAAGATTCTGAAGCAATTCAAACATCAACAGAAACTATTAAGAAATTAAAAGAATTATTGCAAGAAGCAGATTTGGTAAAATTTGCAAAATCGAAACCTTTATCTTTAGAAATAGAGGAAGACAGAAAAGATGCTCAAGATATTGTAAGTAATTTAAAACCTAAACCAATTAAAGAAGATGATGAATTGGAATAATTTTGAATTTTATAATTACGAGTTTTTATGGCTGTTATTAATAATTCCTGTTTTAGCGGTTTGGCATTTTTTTATGCGCAAAAAAGACGCTGCAATTTTAACCATACCAAGTATTAACGGTTTTAAAGCAGAAGCATCTTTTGTATCAAAATTAAAACCAATTTTATACTTGTTAAGATTGTTGGCTTTAGCAGCAATAATTATTGCCTTGGCAAGACCAAGAAACGTTTCTATTAGTAAAAAAACAAAAACAAACAAGGGGATAGATATTGTAATGGCAATAGATGTATCTGCAAGTATGTTGGCAAAAGATTTAAAACCAAATAGATTAGAGGCGTTAAAAAAAGTTGCAGTAGATTTTGTTGATAGAAGACCAAATGACAGAATAGGAATTGTTGTTTATGCTGGAGAAAGTTTTACACAAACGCCAATTACTAGTGATAAAAATATTGTAAAACGTACAATTTCTGGTTTAAAATGGGGGCAATTAGAAGGCGGTACGGCAATAGGTATGGGCTTGGGTTCTGCAGTAAATAGATTAAAAGAAAGCAACGCAAAAAGTAAGGTTATTATTTTACTAACAGATGGGGTAAATAATTCTGGAAATATTGATCCAAGAACAGCTACAGAATTGGCAAAAGAACTAGAAATTAAAACGTATACCATAGGAATTGGAACCAACGGAATGGCAGATTTTCCTTGGAGTAGAGATCCTAGAACAGGTCAATTACAGTTTAGAAAACAACAAGTAGAAATAGATGAAGCCTTGTTAAAAGAAATAGCATCTGAAACCGATGGTAAATATTTTAGAGCTACTGATAATACATCATTAAAAGAAATTTATGATGAAATTGACAAGTTAGAAAAAACAAAAATAGAAGAATTTAAATATTATAATTATCAAGAGAAATATAGATTTTTTGTCTTTTTAGCAATCGGGTTTTTGTTGTTAGAATTTTTGTTGAGAAATACCATTTTTAAAAGTTTTATTTAATATCATTAAAAGATTGAAGAATTAAAAAGATTAAAAGGGACGAAAATCTTTAATTATTCAATTTTTGAATCTTCCAATATTAGCCAAATGTACAGAATAGAAGAACCATTTTATTTTTATTTATTAGCAATTATTCCGGCAATAATTGTCATTTTTCTGTTGGTTTTTTGGTGGAAAAAAAGAGCCCAAAAGAAATTTGCAAATGCAGATTTATTAAAGAAATTGGCTCCAAATTCATCTACCTTTAAATCGGTTGTAAAATTAGTATTTCTACTTTTAGGTATTACTTTTTTAGTAATTTCATTGACAAATCCTAAAATGGGTACAAAACTTCAAACATTAAAAAGAGAGGGTGTAGATGTTGTTTTTGCGTTAGATGTTTCTAAAAGTATGCTTGCTGAAGATATTGCGCCTAATAGATTAGAAAAAGCCAAACAAATTATTTCTAGAACTATAGATCAATTGGGTTCAGATAGAGTAGGAATTATTATTTACGCAGGAAATGCATATCCTCTTTTACCTATTACTACAGATCATGCAGCGGCAAATATGTTTTTGCAAAATGCGAGTCCAGATATGGTTTCTAGTCAAGGAACAGCCATTAACGAAGCTTTAGAATTGGCCAAAACGTATTATAATAATGATGAGCAAACGAACCGGTTTTTAATTATGATTTCTGATGGAGAAGATCATCAGGAAGAAACCAAAGAAGTTGCCCAAACCATCGCAAACGAAGGTGTAAAAATATATACTGTTGGTGTAGGTACAGAGAATGGTGGGCCAATTCCTATGCGATTAAATGGCTCTATGATTGGTTATAAAAAGGATAGCAAAGGAGAAACGGTGATTACCAAAAGAAATGCTGCCGTTTTAGAAGGAATTGCAGAGGTTGCCAATGGGAGTTATATTGATGGAAATAGCACCAATACACCTGTAAAATTTATGGCAGATGTAATTGCCAATGCAGAAAAAAACGAGTTTGAAACTACACAATTTTCAGATTATAAAGACCAATTTCAATGGTTTTTAGCCATTGGTTTGTTCTTTTTAATTATTGATATCTTCTTGTTTGAAAAGAAAACAAAATGGCTGCGAAAAGTAGATTTGTTTGGAGAAGAAAAATCGAATAAATAACCTACTTTATTTCTAAAAAAGACACAATTTCATCAACTGAAATTAAAGGATACCAAATGAGCCGATTAATATTTTTAATCGGCTCATTTGGTATCAACTTATGATAATATTTTTTAAATGAGCTTTCATTACTATTTATTTATCAATAGAAAAAAAGCACTTAATATAGATTGCACAAGCAAGTATTCTTTTGCCATTAAAGTCAATATACCTTATCAATATTTATTTCAATTTATTTATCATTAATTGATGTTTTTACTCAAAATAAACGGCTTAAAACTTAAAAATAACCTTCTGGTTTTTGATATTTAGTTCTCATTTGTAAGTTGTAACTATTACTTATAAATTTTATAACCTTACAACTATCAAAAAAATGAGTAATAATAGGTAATTAGTACAAAAGTAAGGTATATTTTTTACACACTAAGTGGGTAAAAATTACACATAAAAACACGTTAAAAATCTATAAACATTAGCAAATAGGGGTTTATTGCTAACGGCACGTAAATTGGTTTAGGTCTATACACAAGATCTAAATAATTTTTAAAATGAAATCAGCAACCTATAATTTAAAGTTACATAATAATAAATTTTCTATAGTCAATAAGAAAAAGACTCCAATTAATTTTAGAGCTCTTATTATTCTCATAAGTTCATTTATTGTAATGATTGGTGCTGCTTATTCTGTTTATCTATTACAAAATGATTTTTCAAAATTTAACTTTCAGAGATTAAATAGCAATTTTGGATTTCTATTTTTTACAGTGGCAGCTGTACTGTTTGTCTTTGGAGCATTGACTTTTATTTATGATGTATACTTATATTTTAAATACAAACCAATTGCCTCTGTAAGTGATAATGAACTTCCTACAGTAACCGTAATAGTACCAGCGTATAACGAAGGAAAACAAGTTTGGGCTACTTTAGAAAGTTTGGCTAAAAGTGATTATCCAAAAGAAAAATTACAATTATTAGCTATTGATGATGGTAGTAAAGATGATACTTGGTATTGGATGAAAGAAGCTAAAAGAATTTTAGGAGATCAGGTTGCCATAATGCAACAACCTAAAAATATGGGAAAAAGACACGCATTGTATCGTGGTTTTAATCTTGGTACAGGAGACGTTTTTGTAACTGTAGATAGTGATTCAATTGTTAAAGAAGATACACTTCGTAATTTAGTAAGTCCGTTAGTTACTGATAAAAAATGTGGTGCTGTGGCTGGTAATATTCAAGTTTTAAATAATAAAAAAGCCTTGTTGCCAAAAATGCTAAATGTAAGTTTTGTAATGAGTTTTGAGTTTAAACGTTCTGCAGAAAGTAGTTTAAATTCTGTTTTATGTACTCCTGGAGCATTAGCCGCTTACAAAGCTACTGCTGTGTTTGCCTGTTTGCCAGAATGGGTAGATCAAAAATTTATGGGAAAAGCTTCTGATATTGGTGAAGATAGAGCCTTAACCAATATGATTTTAAAACAAGGTTACAGTGTTTTATTTCAGAAAAACGCCTATGCTTATACAAATGTACCAGAAGATTATACGGGCTTGTATAAAATGTTTATTAGATGGGGAAGAAGCAACGTTCGTGAAAACATTGCTATGTATAGATATGTGTTTACCAATTTTAAAGAAGGTAGCAAATTTGGATCGAGATTATTATTTATTACGCAATCCATAAAAATGATAATGTCTTACCCTTTTTTATTATTTATGCTATACTTTGTAATAACACATCCCGTATTATTTGTAAGTTCTACTTTATTAAGTATTTTAATCTTTTCAACTTTCCCTGTATTGTTTTATTCTAAAAGTTATGATCTAAAAGAGGCACTTTGGGCATACTCCTACAGCATTTTATATACTTTTGGGTTATTCTGGATTACTCCTTACGCAATTGCAACTGCAGGTAAAAGTGGCTGGTTAACTCGTGAGTTGGCTGCATAAATAAACGAAGAATCATGTGCCAATGTGCTTTGTACAATTAAGATTAATAATGAACCCATAGAACTATTGATGAACAGTAAATGATATTTATTGTTCATCAATTTTATTTATAGCTGTTTTTAAGTAAATCACTACAAAACTATAATCTCTAGCAAGAATTAAATTTCTAAACTTTTAAGAACATATTAGAAATTTAGAAATAAAACCACGAGATATTTAAAACTACCCTTCTTTTCTAGCTAATACAAGGTCTTTTGGCTAAAATTACCGTAAATTTTTAGAAATATACTTTTATAAAAATAACAACTTCTTAACAAGTTTTTTTTTTTGAAACGCTTACTTTTGTGTTCATTCTTTTTTAAGAAAGATGATAAAAACTGTATGATAGAAACAAAAAAATAACATGAAGAATTTACAATACCTATTCGTCGTTTTCTTACTGCTATTTTCAACCACAGATCTGTTGGCACAAAAAGATTCTCTTTCATTGCAACGCAAGGCTAGAAAATTTGTGAGAGATGGTAATCAATTATACCAACAGCAGCGTTTTACAGATGCTTCAGTGGCATATCAAAAGGCATTAGGGAATGATACAAAATATAATAAAGCTACTTATAATTTAGGGAATGCGTTGTATCAAAATAAAAATTACAAAGAAGCAGTTCCTCAATATGAATTAACTGCAGAAACAGCAAAAGACAAGTTTACAAAAGCAGAAGCATACCACAATATTGGTAATGCAATGATGGAAGGTAAACAATATCAACCTGCGGTAGATGCCTATAAAAATGCCTTACGAAACAATCCTAATGATGATGAAACTCGTTATAATTTAGCCGTTGCTCAACAATTGTTAGAAAAAGAAAAAAACGACGACAAGAATAAAGACAACAAAGATAACAAGGACAAAAAGGACGATAAAAAGGATAAAGACGATAAAAATAAGGACAAAGATAAAGATAAGCAGGACGGAGACGACGATAAGGATAAGAAAGATAATAAAGAAGACAAGGATAAAGACGGAAAAGGCGATAAAGATAAAGACGATAAAAACAAAAATCCAGAAAAGGATGATAAAGACAAGAAGCAAGAGCCTAAACCACAACAAGGAAAAATGACTCCTCAGCAAATACAACAATTATTAGAAAGTCTGAACAACGAGGAAAAAAAGACACAGAAGAAAGTAAATGCTAAAAAAGCACAAGGAAAAAAAGTGAAACAAGAAAAAGATTGGTAGTTTTTTGTTAAATTTTTTAAAAGTGTAATCCTTTAAAAAAGCATATTTTCAAACAAATGAAAAGTAAATTAATATTCATATTTCTGTATTTACTAACCGTTGTTATGGTTGCCCAAGAAGCAACTATAACGGCAAAAGTTAGCAAGAATAAACTAGGTTTAAATCAACGTTTACGTATAGAGTTTACCATAGACAAACAAGGAGGAGATGATTTTAAGCCGCCAAATTTTTCTAATTTTAAAGTGGTTGGCGGCCCAAGTCAATCTATTAGTCAATCTTGGATAAACGGAAAAGCAAGTTTTTCTCAATCTTATACCTACATTATTCAACCAAATAGAAAAGGAGAATTAACTATTGGTGCTGCAAGTGTAATAATTGGTGGAAAAACAATACAATCTTCACCAATAAAAATTATAGTTTTAGATGCGGTAGAGCTTCCTAAAAACCCAAACGACCCAAATTATATTGCACAACAAAATATACATTTGGTAGCAGAAATATCTAAATCTAGCCCCTATGTTGGCGAAGGAATTTATGTAGAATATAGGTTATATGTTAGTGAAAATGTGAGTGTTTATGACACTTCTGTAACAGAAGCACCACAATACAACGGTTTTTGGAATCAAGATATTAAAATTAATGGTTTTCCTGTAAAAATGGGAAAATACAATGGTGAAAACTATAGATATATTGTTTTGCAAAAAGCGTATTTAATTCCTACAAAATCTGGTAAATTAACGTTAGATCCTATGAAAATGGATATTGTAATTGGCGTTCCTTCTGGAAGAACAGATTTTTTCGGAAATGCTATTACTAGAAATGTGAGGCAAGAATTTGCTTCGGCTATAAAAACAATATCTCCAAAAAGCTTGCCAATAGAAGGAAAACCAGCAAACTTTAATGGTGCAGTTGGTGATTTTAAATTTGATGTATCTTTAAACAAGGAGTTCTTAAAAGCAAATGAAACAGCTGAATTAAAAGTAGCGGTTTCTGGTAAAGGAAATTTAAAGTTATTTGAAATTCCGGGTGTAGAAACTCCTGTTGAGTTAGAAAAATATCAACCAGAAAGAAAAGAAAAAGTTAGCGTTACAACCAACGGAATTAATGGAACTGTATCAGATTTGTATACCATTGTGCCGCAGTACAAAGGAAAATATAAGATACCTAATATTTCATTTTCATATTTTAATCCTTCAGAAAGAAAATACCATACACTTACCACAGAAGATTTTTATGTAGATGTTTTAGAAGGAAAAGAATTGGTGCAAAAACCAAATAAAGATGCAGTACAAAAACAAACTATTGTTGCTACCGGAAAAAACTTTAGATATATAGAAACCAAAAGTAGTTTTGAACCTTTAGAAAGTTCAGATTTTTACACCTCTAATTTATTTTACATTTTATTGTTTTTACCGTTAATAGCCATTCCTGTTGGTGTTTTTGTTGCTAAAAAGCAAGAAGAAAGAAACAATGATCTTGTTGGTAATAA
The DNA here is from genome assembly GCF_051251875.1 of Polaribacter sp. Lineage (GTDB taxonomy): Bacteria > Bacteroidota > Bacteroidia > Flavobacteriales > Flavobacteriaceae > Polaribacter. The sequence goes on along the minus strand of NZ_JBPOGL010000012.1, from coordinate 55,988 downwards.
ACAACGTAAAGCAGAACGATTGGCTAAAAAATACTTGTCTAAAGCAGAAAAACAATTAGGGAAAAAAGAAGCTTTTTACGAAGCCTTAGAACGTGCTTTACATAATTATTTAAAAGCGAAGTTGGGTATAGAAACGGGAGATATTAGCAAGGAAAGAATTGCAGAAATTTTAAAACAAAGAAAGGTAGATGATGAAACCAATAAACAATTTATTGAGGTTTTAAAAAGTTCGGATTTTGCACGATACACGCCATATACAGCCACTCAAATGAAAGAGGAGTTTGAAAGAGCAAAACAAGTAATTATTCAATTAGATAAACAGTTTTAATGATGAAAAAAATCGTTTTTTTATTTTTGTTGATTGCGAATGCTATCACTGCTCAAAACGTAGATAGTTTATTTTCATCTGCTAATGAATTGTACAAAAAAGACAGGATAGAAGAAGCTATTAAGGTATATGAACAAATTGAATCTAAAAAGGTAGCTTCATCTGCGTTGTACTATAATTTAGGCAATGGATATTATAAATTGAATAAAGTAGGTCCTTCAATTTACTATTATGAAAAAGCATTGCAATTAGATCCTTTAAATGAAGATGTAAAAAATAATTTAATTTTTGCGAAACGTTTGGCGCTAGATACCATTGAAGAATTACCACAAACGTTATTACAAAAATTTAACAGAAATTATTTACAAAAACTATCCTACAATCAGTGGGCAATTGTTGTTGTTGTATTTTCATTTATAGCTTCAATTTTATTTTTATTGTTTTATTTTGCAGAAACTCCTTCAAAAAAACGATTTTATTTTGCATCTAGTATTATTAGTTTTATAGTTTTAATAATCTCTTTTTTAATTACTTACAATCAATATAGCATTGCACAAAACAAAATAGAAGCTATTGTTTTTGCCGAAAAAACGGATGTAAGAAATGCACCTACTTTAAATTCTGAAGAAGTTTTTACGTTACATGAAGGCACAAAAGTTTTTGTTTTGGATGCCGTAGATAATTGGAAAAAAATAAAATTAGCAGACGGTAAATTAGGTTGGATAGTTGCGGATGAAATAAAAGTTTTAAATTAACAACTTTTTAAAATTTGCTTTCCTATTTTTGTTACTTATCTAAATAAAAAAAATCAATTGAATATTAGAATTGCTATCTTTTTCTCTATCCTTTTTGTTGGTGTTATTACAGCACCTACAATTATAAGCATGGTTGATAAAAATCAAGATGTATCAATTTTTTTAAGTTTAAATGAAGAGGAAGAAGATGGTAAAGAAATAGAAACTTTAAAAGAACTAAAAGTTTGTCCAAATTCTCAGATATCAAGTTTTTTTAGGAAAATTCAAAAAAGGGAAATGGTGCGTTTTACTTCTAAAAGCTACACTTCCTTTTTTCCCAAAATAAAAACTCCACCACCAAGGTTTGTACGCTAACTTCCGTACAAAAGCAACTACAATATAATAGAAACCTTTACTGAAAAACAAACATAAGGTAAATATAAACCAGTCTTTTACAGTTGGTAATGTAATTAAGAAATTGGTAATTATATTGATAAAACAAACCCAGATGTTGTAATTTTAGGGAAAATAAAATTGAAACCTATACATTTTCTAGGAGATAATATTACAAAATCTTTTGCACCAATAAAGTATTTTAGAATTTTAAAAAAAGCTGATTCTTTTAAAGAAACAGCACAATTTCAAAAATATTTCTAACAATCTAATAAAAAGTAATGTTAACCTACCTTTGTTTAACATAAAGTAAAAAAGCAGTTATTAACACTGCTTAAAAAAAATTAATGATACCGATGTTTTATTATTACTAACAATATAAAATTATATTATGAAAGCACACACAAGAGAAACCCAATCTACAATGACGCCACAAAAGTCATTACAGTATTTAAAAGAAGGAAACCAAAGGTTTCAAGACAATTTAAAGGCACATAGAAATTTATTAGAACAAGTTAATGATACTAGTTCCGGGCAATTTCCGTTTGCTACCATTTTAAGTTGTATAGATTCTAGAGTTTCCGCAGAACTAATTTTTGATCAAGGGTTAGGAGATGTATTTAGCATTAGAATTGCCGGTAATTTTGTAAACCAAGATATTTTAGGTTCTATGGAGTTTGGATGTAAACTAGCGGGAACAAAATTAATAGTTGTTTTAGGACATACAAGTTGTGGAGCCGTAAAAGGAGCCTGTGACAATGCTAGGTTAGGAAACCTAACAGCAATGCTTAATAAAATTAAACCAGCAGTAAACTCGGTTTTAGAGCCAGAAGACGCTAGTTTAAGAAATTCTTCGAACTTAGAATTTGTAGACAATGTTGCAGCACAAAACGTACTACTTACTATTGAAAGAATTAGACACGAAAGTGAAGTTTTATCTGAATTAGAAGAAAACGGTGAAATTTTAATTGTTGGTGCTATGTACAATATAAATGATGGAGCAGTTACTTTTTTTTAATTAATCAACTACTAAATGCTTAATAAAAGAGTTTTTTTGAATTTTTTATATTAAGATATAATAATTATATTATGAAAATAAAAACAATGATTTTATGAAAAATTTTTTTTCAAATTTAAAAGGGGATGCTTTTGGTGGAATAACAGCCGGAATTGTAGCATTGCCATTAGCATTGGCTTTTGGAGTTTCATCTGGTTTAGGTCCAAGTGCAGGACTTTACGGAGCTATCTTTTTAAGCTTTTTTGCTGCCTTCTTTGGAGGAACAAACACACAAATTTCTGGACCCACAGCACCAATGACAGCTGTAAGTATGGTGGTTATAGCAGGAATTATTGCTGCAAATGATGGCGATGTTTCTAAAGCTTTACCATCTATTTTAACTGTTTTTTTACTAGCTGGTTTATTCCAAATAGGTTTGGGCTTAATAGGTTTAGGAAAATATATTAGGTATATTCCTTACCCTGTTGTTTCTGGGTTTATGACAGCAATTGGACTCATTATTTTATTAACTCAAGTTTTACCTTCTATTGGATATTACCCAAAGGAAGATGTAGAATATGTATCAACTTTTAAGGCACAAGCAGAAGAAGTTATCTTAGAAAATATCTTAAAAGAAGAAGCAGGAGAGGGAATTTTAGTGTTAGAAAATTTTAAAGAAACCATTTCTAGAGCGCAACAAATAGGCTCAGATGATATCTTAAAAGAGTCTCAAACTCTTGCCGCTAAAGAAACTTCTGGAGCTTTAGGAGCTATAAAAGCTTTTCCAAGAGCTATACAAAATATAAACTGGTTAGAGCTCATATTAGCTTTAGGTACCATTTTTATAATCTTCGGGTTTAAACGGATTACAACAAAAATTCCTAGCACATTGGTGGCGTTAATTGTGATGTCTGGTATAGCGGTTGGTTTTGGTTTAGATTATAAAACCATACAAGAAATACCCAGTGGAATACCACAAATTAATTTGGAAATTTTTTCTGAATTCTCCATAACAAGCATAACACCATATATTTTTACAGCATTAACGTTGGCCTTATTAGGCGCTATAGATTCTTTGTTAACTAGTGTGGTTGCAGATAATATGACCAAAACAAAACACAAACCTAATAATGAATTGGTAGGGCAAGGTATTGGTAATAGTATTGCAGCTCTTTTTGGCGGCTTACCAGGTGCAGGAGCTACTATTAGAACCGTTGTAAACATTAATGCAGGAGGTAAAACTAAACTTTCTGGTATGATTGCTGGTGTAATGTTATTAATAATTATGCTTGGTTTAGGACCCGTTGCTTCTAAAATTCCGGCAGCAGTTTTGGCAGGAATTTTAATAACTGTGGGTATTGGGGTAATGGATTATAAAGGATTAAAAGCAATACCAAGTTTGCCTAGAGATATTAAAGTAGGACCTTTTAAGCTAAGTTCAGAAGTATTGGTAATGATTGTGGTTTTACTACTTTCAACTTTTTGGAATTTAGTTTACGCCGTTGGTATTGGTTTGGTAATTGCTTCTTTAATGTTTATGAAAAAAATAGGAGATTTAACAGCAGAACGTTCCGATGTTAAGTCTTTAAAAGAAGAAGCTTGGGAAGATGAATTAAGTTTTCCTCAAGAATTAAAAGAACACGTTTTTATAAAACACATCAAAGGACCTTTATTTTTTGGCTCTACTAGTGATTTTCAAGCACTTTCTCTTCAAATACCAGATACTGCAAAAATAGTTATTATGCGTTTAGGAAGAATGCAATATATGGATCAATCTGGACTGTATGCTATGGAAGACATGTTATTAGATTTAAAGAAAAAAAATATTGAAGTATTGTTTGTTAATCTACTTGCGCAACCGAGATATATGATGGAAAGAATTGATATTATTCCAGATTTTATACCTAAAGAACATATTTTTAAATCTTTTAAGGCTTGTGCTAAGTGGATAAAATTAAATATTAAAGAAGTGTAATTTATTTTTTTTGAGAGTGTATAAGTTTTCAAAAAGGTTGGGTTTTAAATAAGCTATGTAGATTATTTAAAACTCAACCTTTTTTTTAATTTTTATTCTCAACTTTGCGCAAATTTTTACATCACCTTAAATGAATTCAAGAACACTTGCTTTAATTGCGGTTTCTATTGCTACCGTAATTTACGGCGTTAATTATACAATTGCTAAAGAAGTAATGCCAATTTATGTAAAACCATTTGGTTTTATTTTAATTAGAGTTGTAGGGGCAACAAGTATTTTCTGGATTCTTGGGTTGTTTGTTAAGGCTCAAAAAATAGAGAAGTCAGATTATAAAAAAATACTTTTAGCCTCTTTTTTTGGTGTGGGTTTAAACATGCTTTCCTTTTTTAAAGGATTAAGCTTAACCACGCCTATAAGCGCTTCTGTAATGATGGTTACTTCGCCAATTATGGTGTTAATTTTTTCAAGTATTTTAATCCGAAAAGCAATTGGCAAGCAACGTATTTTGGGCGTTGTTATTGGTTTAGTAGGTACGGTTTTGTTAATTGCTTATGGTAGTTCTTCTAATACAAGTGCAACAAATAGTAATTGGGGTAATTTTTTAGTTTTTGTAAATGCAGCTTCTTATGGATTGTATTTGGTAATCTCTAAAAATTTAATTGAAAAATACCATCCAATTGTACTTGTAAAATGGTTGTATTTATTTGGGTTAATTTTTACCGTTCCGTTTGGTTATAGAGAGTTGGCAGAGGTTCATTGGCAAGAAATGCCAACTACTATTTATTGGAATATTGGTTTTGTTGTAGTCTTTACATCTTGTTTAACCTATCTTTTTAACCTATATGGTTTATCAAAATTAAAACCAACAACGGTAAGTGTTTTTATTTATTTACAGCCAGTTATTGCAACAATCTATGCATTAATTGTGGGTAGTGACTCTTTAAGCCTCATAAAAATTGGCGCAACATTGCTCATCTTTACAGGTGTCTATTTAGTAACAAAACAAGTACAAGATTCTGCCAAATAAAGTTATATTTGCAACACATTTAAAATGATGATTTTATGATACAATCTATGACAGGTTATGGTAAATCTGTGTTGCAATTACCAACAAAAAAAGTAACAATAGAAATAAAATCTTTAAATAGTAAAAGCCTCGATTTAAACGTTCGAATTCCTTCTTATTACAAAGAAAAAGAGTTGGGAGTTCGTAAAAAATTGGCAAGTGCGCTAGTTCGTGGAAAAGTAGATTTTTCAATTTTTGTAGAAATGACTGCAGATGAAACTTCTACAACCATAAACCACGGAGTTGTAAAACAATACATTCAACAGTTAAAGAATGTAGTGCAAACAGGTTCTACAGATGATGTAGAATTGCTAAAAATGGCCGTTAGAATGCCTGATGCATTAAAAACAGAACGTGAAGAGTTAGATGAAAATGAATGGAATCTTATCAATGAAAATATTGATGTTGCCATTTCAGAAATTGTACAATATAGAATTGATGAAGCTGCTTCTTTAGAAATTGATTTTAAAGAAAGAATAGCCAATATTAAAATCTATTTAGAGGAAGTTAAAGCGTTAGATGGTGATAGAATTGAAAACGTAAAAACACGTTTAAAAAAGGCTATTGATGATTTAAAAGTAGACACTGATGCAAATCGTTTTGAGCAAGAATTGATTTACTATTTAGAGAAATTAGATATTAATGAAGAAAAAGTACGTTTGGCAAATCATTTAGATTATTTCTTGCTAACATTGGCTTCAGAAGATTCTAATGGTAAAAAATTAGGGTTTATTGTGCAAGAAATGGGAAGAGAAATAAACACTACAGGTTCTAAAGCTAATTTTGCACCTATGCAAAAAGCCGTTATTCAAATGAAAAATGAGCTTGAACAAATTAAAGAGCAAATACTAAATGTGCTTTAGTTGGTTTTTAGTTGATGGATTTTAGTTAGAAGTAAAACCCATCAACAAAAACTAGCAATTATAAACAAAATTATATGTCAGATTTTAAAGGGAAATTATTCGTTTTTTCTGCACCTTCAGGTTCAGGTAAAACAACTATTGTACGTCATTTATTAAAACAAGAAAAATTAAATTTAGCATTTTCTATTTCTGCAACGTCAAGAGCGCCAAGAGGTGCAGAAAAAAATGGTGAAGATTATTATTTTATCAGCTTAAAAGATTTTAAAAATAAAATTAAAAGTGATGATTTTTTAGAGTGGGAAGAAGTATACAGAGACAATTTTTATGGAACCTTAAAAAGTGAAATTGAGCGCATTTGGGGGTTGAAAAAACATGTTATTTTTGATATTGATGTAGTTGGCGGTTTGCGAATTAAGAAGAAATATCCGAATGAAACCTTGTCTGTTTTTGTAAAACCACCCAGTGTAGATGAATTAAAAATTCGCTTAAAAAAGCGTTCTACAGAAAGTGAAGACAAAATAAATATGCGTATTGCAAAAGCTTCTGTAGAATTAGCAACGGCGCCACAATTTGATAAAATTATTAAAAATTATGAACTTGATGTTGCGCTTGAAGAAGCGGTAGCATTGGTAAGTGATTTTTTAGAGAAATAAAAGAGTATTAAAATTAGAATAGAGAAAATGATGGGTTTTAGAAATTAAATCTTTCTATTTTATTTCTTCTATTTTTAACATCGTAAAGAAAATGAAAATCGGTTTATATTTTGGTACGTTTAATCCAATACATGTTGGGCATTTAATTATTGCCAATCATTTGGTAGAACATTCAGATTTAGACGAAATTTGGATGGTTGTAACGCCGCATAATCCTTTTAAAAAGAAAAGTACTTTGTTAGAAAACCATCATAGATTTGAATTGGTTTACAAAGCTACAGAAGATTATCGGAAGATAAAACCTTCGGATATTGAGTTTAAATTACCGCAACCTAACTATACAGTTTATACATTAGCACATATTTCTGAAGAATATCCGAACAAAGAATTTTCTTTAATTATGGGCGAAGACAACTTAAAAAGTTTTCATAAATGGAAAAATTATGAAACCATTTTAGAGCATCATCATATTTATGTATACCCAAGAATTGCAGAAGGTAGCGTAGAACATCAATTTAAAAATCATCCAAAAATTCATAGAGTTGATGCGCCTATTGTGCAAATATCATCTACCATGATACGTAAAGGAATTAAGGAAAATTTAAATATAAAACCTTTACTTACTAAAGAAGTTTGGCAATATATAGATGAAATGAATTTTTACAGAAAATAGTTTCAGCGTTTTTTCGTTGTATCTTTGAGTAATCTAAAATTATCCGGTGGCAAAAACTAATAAGAAAAAAGGGAGGTTAAAACAAAAACTAACAGACAAATACCGTTTAGTAGTTTTAAATGAAAATACGTTTGAAGAACGGTTTTCATTAAAATTATCTAGATTAAATGTATTTGTTTTGGGAGGTATTTTTTCAATTTTATTAATTGTAGCTACCATTGTTTTAATTGCATTTACACCAATAAAAGAATACATACCTGGGTATTCATCTACAGCATTAAAAATTAAAGCCACAAAACTTACGTTTCAAACAGATTCTTTAAAAACCAAATTAGCTGTTTTAGAAAATTATACAAAAGCATTAAAACCCGTTTTAACCGGTGAAATTGAAGGTGAAAGTATAGATTCTATTCAAGGTGAAGTAAGACAAAGAATTATAGACGAAAGTAAATTAAACGCTTCTAAAGAAGATTCTTTGTATAGAGAAGAGGTAGAAAGTAAAGACCGTTTTCCTATTCGTAACAATACAGCAAGTAACGTAGAAATTGTTTTTTTTGCACCACTTTCTGGTTCCATTTCCCAAGAATTTAATCCCAATACAAAACATTTTGCATTAGATATTGTTGCAAAATCAGGAACCCCAGTTAAAGCCATTGCAGATGGTACGGTAATTTATTCTGGTTGGAATACAGAAACAGGTTACGTAATTTTATTAAAGCATAGTAATGATTATATTTCTGTATACAAACACAACGGAAATTTGCTAAAAAAACAGGGCGATTTTGTAAAATCTGGTGAAGTAATTGCTAGTGTTGGTTCTACGGGAGAATTAACCACAGGACCGCATTTACATTTTGAACTTTGGAGCGGCGGTTATGCTGTAAATCCAACAAATTTAATCGATTTTAACTAATGAGTATTAAATCTATTTTTGCGATTCCGTTTGCTAAAATTGCAACAAAAAGAGTGTTAAAATGGACAAGAAATCCACATAAAACTCAAGATAAAGTTTTTAAAAATTTAATAGCCAAAGGCCGTAAAACAGCGTTTGGTAAAGATCATGATTTTAAAAATATTGTATCTTATGATGATTTTAAAAAACGTGTAAACGTAACAGATTACGAGGGTTTAAGAACCTATGTTGATAGAATAGTTGCAGGAGAATCTGATGTACTTTGGACAGGAAAACCACTGTATTTTGCCAAAACATCTGGTACAACTTCGGGCGCCAAATACATTCCCATTACAAAAGATTCTATGCCAACGCATATTAAAGCCGCAAGAAATGCCTTGCTTTTTTATATCGTAGAAAAAAAGGATGCTAGTTTTGTAAATGGAAAAATGATTTTTTTACAAGGAAGTCCTATTTTAAGTGATAAAAACGGCGTAAAATTAGGACGTTTAAGTGGTATTGTAGCGCATTACGTGCCTCAATATTTGTTAAAAAATCGTTTGCCAAGTTGGGAAACCAACTGCATAGAAGATTGGGATACAAAGGTAAATGCTATTGTTGAAGAAACCATGAATGAAGACATGTCTGTGATTAGCGGTATTCCTTCTTGGGTGCAAATGTATTTTGAAAAATTAATAGAAAAAACAGGAAAACCAATTTCAGAAACCTTTCCAAATTTTAATTTCTTTATTTATGGTGGTGTAAATTTTGAACCCTATAAAAATAAGTTCGAAAGTTTAATTGGTAAAAAGATAGATTATATAGAATTGTATCCGGCATCAGAAGGTTTTATTGCCTATCAAGACAGCCAGACAGAAAAAGGAATGTTATTGCAGTTAGATTCTGGTATTTTCTATGAATTTATTCCGGCTTTAGAATTTTATGATGAAAATCCTACAAGAATTTCTTTAAAAGACGTAAAGATTGGGGTAAATTATGTGATTATTTTAAACACAACAGCAGGGCTTTGGGGATATAATATTGGCGATACCGTTGAATTTACATCAACAAAACCTTATAGAATTAAAGTAACAGGTAGAATAAAACATTTTATTTCTGCCTTTGGCGAACATGTTATTGGTAAAGAAGTAGAAAAAGCTTTAAATGATGCTATTTTAGGAACAAACATTACTATTAGTGAGTTTACAGTGGCGCCACAAGTGAGTGTAGAAAAAGGCTTGCCCTATCATGAATGGTTTATTGAATTTGAAAATGAACCTGAAGATTTAGAGCAATTTGCCGCAAAAATTGATGCTTCTATGCAAGCTCAAAATATCTATTATATAGATTTAATTAAAGGAAAAGTTTTACGTCCTTTACTAATTAGAAAAGTAAAAAAAGGTGGTTTTCATGAATATATGAAATCTATTGGTAAATTTGGCGGACAAAATAAGATTCCGCAATTGTCTGATAATAGAAAAATTGCAGATGTTTTGCAAAACTTTTTAGAAGACTAACAATTCAAAGAAAACAAAAAATGGGAGGAGATTATTTATTTATAGGATTAGCATTAGGATTGGTTATTGTATATTATTACAATAAATTTAGAAACAAAAGATAGTTATTATCTAGTATCAGCAACAAAACAACATTTAAATGAGCACAATAAGAATTACCAAGCAATTTAACTTTGAAACCGGACATGCTTTATATGGTTATGATGGCAAATGTAAAAATGTGCACGGCCATAGCTATAAACTTTCTGTAACGGTTTCTGGTAAGCCAATTAAAGACAGTACCAATGTAAAATTTGGAATGGTGATAGATTTTGGTGATTTAAAGAAAATTGTAAACGAAGAAATTGTAGATGTTTTTGATCATGCAACGGTCTTTAATAAAAATACCCCTCATTTAGAATTGGCAAAAGAGTTAGCGGAAAGAGATCATCATGTAATTTTGGTTGATTACCAGCCAACTAGTGAAATGATGGCGATTGATTTTGCAGCTAAGATTAAAAAAAGATTGCCTAAAAATATTAAATTACATTCTATAAAATTGTCTGAAACAGATACAAGTTTTGCAGAATGGTTTGCTAGTGAAAACTAAAAAGTATACTTTTTGATTTCCACGTGTTTTTTGTGGTTGTTTTTGTTCTGAAAATCAAAATGTAAACGTGTTGAAAATATGGTTTTTGATTCCTATGGATTTAATGAATCAACCTATAATTTTTAGTAACTGTTTTTGTTATCAAAACCAAAATGTTTATTGCGATTTATTTTATTGAAATTGAGGTGTTTGGTTCCTGTTTTTTTATGGATAAATATATATTTTTTAGGAACTATTTTTGTGGTCAAAACCAAAATGTTTGTTGTGGTTTTTGATTCCTGTATTTAGTTTGGATAAACGCATATTTTTGGTAACTGTTTTTGTTGTCAAAACCAAAATATATATGGTGTTTTTTGATTCTCTCAGATATTTTGGATAAACATATATTTTTTAGTAACTGTTTTTGTTATTAAAACCAAAACATATATGGTAATTTTTTTTCGCGCAGATATTTTGGATTATCGCATATTTTTTTGTGAAAATTTTTGTGTCAAAACTAAAAAGTAAACGAGCTTATTTTGCTGAAATTAGTAATATTGTTATCATTTAGTTGATATTGCTCTATACTGTATTCCGAAATTATAAAAGCATGGTTGTTTCTAATGATAATATCAATAGCATTTTTAGTAGGAATTTCTTCTAAATATTTAGAATTGTTGGGGTCAGAGATGTCAAAAATTTTCACAGAATCGTCACAAACTAAAAGATAATTTTCACCAAATAAACTCAACCCTTTTGGGGCTGTTAAACCTCTAGTATTTAATAATATTGGGTTTTCTATGTCTTCTATATTGTATGTTTTTAATTCGTTTACAGTACCATTACAACTAGAATTACTATGAAGTGTAACATAGGCATTTGTACTATTTGCTACAACAGGATCACAAGCTCTAAAATGTCTTGATTCTGATAACATTTTTGGCAATTCTGCATTCGAAATATCGTAAATATACATGGCATTTTGAGAACCAATAAATAAATATTCTTTAAAACTAAAGAGTGTTTCTATGTTAAAACCAACATTAACTGTGTTTACTTTTACAGGATTTAAAGCATTGCTTACATTAAAAACAGATAAATTATAAAAGTCTACTGTGTATAAATAATTTCCTTTAAGAGTAAAGGTTGCCAATGAGCCGCCTTGTCCGTCTTCAAAAGAATTTTGATCTTGAGAGGCATTGTTAGATTCTTGACTGCAAGAAAATAGCATAACGGATGTGAAAACAACTATAAATAATTTCTTTATCATGGCTTTTATTTTTCTATCCAATTTACAACTACCTTATTATTTTCTGAAAAATATTCTCCGTCTGGTGAGCGTAATTCAGGAAAAACATTTTTTATTCTATTGTTTACTTTTACTGAAAAATCATTAAAATTGAGTGTTAAAATCACTAAATCTGTGGCTTGATTGATGTATAAAGTATTGTTTCTTATGGCAATATCTGTTGCGCCAGGAATCTTTAAGAATTTCTTTTTAATGGGGTTAGAAGGGTCTGAGTTATCAAAAATATGGAATCCTGTGCGTTTGTCATTTATAAAAATATAATTATCAATGATATAAATTTTAGAAGATGTTATTACTTCTGTATTATCTAAAATAGCAATGGAGTTTTCAAAAACGGTTCTCTCTAAAGTTACAGGATTGTACCTGGAAAATACAATATCTACAATGGGTTCTTCTCTACGATCAAAATAACAGTTTGTAAGAGAAAAACAGAGAATAAGTAAGAAGATTTTTTTCATGGCGCAACTTTATACTGAATTTAAGAATGTATATTTTATAGATGATGAAACAGTAAAAAGGTTGCGTTAGATTTTGTAAAAGATGTTATTTAAATTGTGTTGGTATTTAATAATGGCGTTTATTTATTTGCCGTTAAAAGTATTCATGGTGTTATTTAAACCTGCAGTACCAAAAGAAGGAATTATTTTAGCAGAGGTTGGTAAGCGCTCAATTAGTTGGCTAGTTTCTTCTTTGTTCCATTCGCCTAGCACATAATCTACTTGTCTACCCTTGCTGAAATTGCCGCCAACACCAAATCTAAAACGTGCATATTGTTGGGTGTTTAACTTTTCTTGAATGTCTTTTAAGCCATTATGTCCGCCTGCGGAACCTTTAGCTTTTAATCGAATAACACCAAAATCAATATGAACATCATCTGTAACAACCAAAAGGTTTTCTACAGAAATTTTTTCTTTATCCAACCAATATTTTACGGCTTTTCCGCTTAAATTCATAAACGTACTTGGTTTAAGAAGTATAAATGTTCTGCCTTTAAAACGGAAAGTTGCAACATCTCCTAATTTTTCAGTTTCAAAATTTACGTTGTGTTCTTCGGCAACTTCATCAACAATTTTAAAACCAATATTATGGCGAGTATTTTCATATTTCTCACCAATATTTCCCAATCCTACAATTAAAAACTTTTTCATGAATGCTTGTTTGCTTTCCCTTTTTCTTTTATAAAATTTCGAAAAAAGATTACTAAAAATCATGTTGCGAAAATACTAAAATTAAAAACAGTGAAGAAAACGATACTCTTAAAAAAGAGAATGAGAACAAAACTAAAAAGTAGGAAGCTTTGAATATTATTTTTATAAAAAAAAGATACGCTTTACTGTATTGAAATAGCAATATTATTAAATAATTACGTAAAATTATTCTTATATTAGATTTAAAAGCACTTATTATTGTGTACAAGTTATAAGAAGATGTTTGAATTAATATCTATCTTTAGCTAATTTAATCTTATGAATTACAGTCAAATAGCCGTTTTATTTTTACAAGGTACTGTTGTTGCCGCCGTTATCCTTTTATTATTTAGACTTCGTAGAAGGTTGGGTATTGGGGTTTTATTTGCTTGCTTGGGTTTATTTCAGTTTGTACAGGTATTTCTTTCAAGTACTGTTTATATAACAATTACCAAAAATTTAATTGTTTCACCGGGTTCTTCTGTGTTTTTTACTGCAACACTTTTTGCGTTGCTAATTATTTATATTAAGGAAGATGCAAGTGAAACAAAAAAAATAATTTACGCATTGTTTATTGTAAACATTGTAATGTCATTTCTTTTAGAATCCTTTGGCTGGTATTTTGAAGAAAACTTGGTAGAGAATGCTTTTAAGTTATCAAAAAATGTTTTTGAAATTAGTGCATGGGTATTATTTGTGGGTACAATAGTGTTGTTTTTAGATTCGCTGTTGATGATAATTATTTTTGAATTTGTTTCTAAAAAAGTACGATTCTTATTCGTGCAGATTTGTATTACCATGTTGGTTGTTGTAAGTTTTGATACAGTGTTGTTTTCATTACTAGCTTTTTGGGGATTTGAAAATTTAGAATCAATTTTATTTTCAGGATTAATATCAAAAGGAGTTTTTACCGTTTTTTACAGCATTCTTTTTTATTTTTATTTAAAATATTTTGATGCAAGAGAACCGTTTACAGAAATTTTTAAGGTGAAAGATGTTTTTCAACCTTTAACTTATAAGCAAAAATTTGAATCTGCTTCACAAACCATTAAAAAAGCAGAAGAAGCACGAGAGGTTGCTTTACTTATTTCTAATAAAGAGAAAGAAAAGCGAATTGTACAATTAGAACAAAAGGAACATTCCTTGAGTGAAGCTAGTAAAGTAGCTAAAATAGGATATCAAGAATATGATATTGCAACAGACACGTATAAATGGTCTGATTATGTTTTTGAAATTTATGGATTAGACCCCAAAAATGGAGTTCCGACCGTCAAAGAAATTTTGTCAATTTTTGATAAAGATTCTCAAGAAAGGATTACGAAAGCGGCAAAAAAGCTTTCTTCAGAGGGAATTCCTTGTGATATTGAGTTAAGGTGTGTGCATAATACTAAAGAAGTAGTTTGGTTGCGGTATGTAGCAAATGCCGTTTACAACCAACAAAATATAATTGTTGGAAGAAGAGGTGTTGTACAAAATATTACAGATTCTAAAAAGGCACAACTAGAATTAGAGTTGTCTAAACAAAAGATTCAAACTTCTTTAGACTTGTTAAAGCGTAAGGAGTTTGCCTTAGAAGAAGTGAGTGCGATTGCTAAAATAGGCTATTGGGAATATGATAATGATCATGTGAATGTTATTTGGTCTGATTATCATTATGAAATATTTGGTTTAGACCCAGAAAAAGGAATTCCGCCACGAGAAGAATTGTTTGCGTTTTTTGATAAAGAATCTCAAGAAAAGATACGAGAAGGTAATTTAAATTTAGTTTCACAAGGTATTTCTTTTGATATTGAGTTGAAATTAATAAACTTAAAAAAGGAAGAAGTTTGGGTAAGAAATGTAGTTCAACCTGTATATAATCAACAAATTAAAGTTGTTGGAAGAAGAGGTCTTTTGCAAAATATTACAGATTATAAAAGAGCGCAAATAGAATTAGAATTGTCTAAAGAAAAGATTCAAACTTCTTTAAACTTACTAGAAAAAAGTCAACATTCATTGCAAGAGGCTAGTAAATTGGCTAAAATAGGCTATTGGGAATATGATATTGCAACGGACACTTTTACGTGGTCTGATTATATGTATCAAATGTATGGTTTAGATTTAAAAGATGGCATTCCGTCAAGAGAAGAAATTTATTCATTTTATGATATAGCATCTCAAAAAAAGATAGAGCAAGCCATACAAGATGTTAATGTAATTGAAGGTTCTTGTGATGTTGAATTAAAATTTATCAATCTAAAGAATGAAGAAATTTGGGAGCGTACTACGGCTAGATCTATTTACAATCAACAAAATGAACTTGTTGGAAGAGTGGGAGTTATGCAAAATATTACAGATTGGAAAAATGCACAATTTGAACTAGAATTATCGAAACAAAAGATACAAGATTCTTTAGATCTTTTAGAAAAAAGAGATTATTCTTTAACCGAGTCTAGTAGGATTGCTAAAATTGGGCATTGGGAATATGATATTGCATCAGACACTTTTATTTGGTCTGATTATGTTTACGAAGTTTATGGTTTTGAACTTGAAGAAAGTATTCCATCACGTAAAGAAATGGTTGGTTTTTATGATAAAGAATCTCAGAAAAAGTTAGCTCAAGCTACGCAAGACCTTACTTCTAAGGGAATTCCTTATGATATTGAATTAAAATTAACAAATAAAAAGAAGAAAGAGGTTTGGGTAAGAAATGTGGTGCAGCTTATTTACAATGATCAAAATGAAATTATTGGAAGAAGAGGTGTGGTACATAATATTACAGCTTCTAAAAATGCACAACTAGAATTAGAGCTTTCTAAAGAAAAGATTCAGACTTCTTTAATACTATCAGAAAAAAGGAAATACTCTATGGATGAGGCTAGTAAAATAGCCAGAATAGGTTATTGGGAGCATGATTTATTAACAGACACAGTAGTTTGGTCTGAGTATATGCATCGTATTTTTGGATCAAATGCCAAAGACGGTATTCCTTTGGAAGAAGAAATTTTGAAAAACTTTAAGAAAGAATCTCAAGAAAAGTTAATACAAGCAACTTTAAATCTTACTTCTAAGGGTATTTCTTATGATTTAGAGTTGCAATATATTAATTCAAAAAAAGAAATTATTTGGATTAGAAATGTTGCACAACCTATTTACAACAACCATTCTAAAATTGTTGGTAAAAGAGGTGTTTTACAGAATATTACAGCTTCTAAAAATGCACAACAAGAAATAGAGTTTTCTAAGCAAAAGTTAGAAACCACTTTAAAACTTTTAGAGAAAAAGGAATACTCTTTACGTAAAGCAAGTGAAATAGCTAAAATAGGATATCAAGAATATGTGAGCGCAACAGATACTTTTACATGGTCTGATTATGTTTATGCTATTTTAAGATTTGATATAAAACAAGGAATTCCATCTCGTGAAGAAATTTGGGAAAATTTTGATGATGAATCTAGAAAATTATATAAACAAGCTACTCTAGCCTTGATAGCAAAAGGGACACCCTTTGATCTTGAGTTGAAATTTATCACTAAAAATAAAGAAGAAGTTTGGGTTAGAAACGTGGTTCAGCCTGTTTATAATAAACAAAATAAAATTATAGGAAGAAGAGGTGTTTTACAAGATATTACAACTACTAAAAAGTCACAATTTGATTTAGAACGATCTAAGAGAAACATTCAAACCTCTTTAGAACTGTTAGAAAAAAGTGAATATTCTAAAAATGAAGCTAGTAAAATGGCTAAAATAGGATATATAGAATATGATATTGCTACAGATACTTTTGTGTGGTCTGAGTTTCTTTATGTTATTTTTGGATTGGATGCCAATCATCCAATTCCATCTCGTAATAAAATTATGACATTTTTTGATATAGAGTCTCAGAAAAAAATGAAACAAGTGACTTTAGATCTTGATTTGAATGGAATTCCTTATGATGTTGAACTGAAAATAATCAACAAAAAAAATAAGGAGGTTTGGGTTAGAATGATAGTACAACCTGTTTACAATAAGCAAAAGAAAGTTATAGGAAGAAGAGGTGTTATACAAGATATTACAGAGCGAAAAAAGATTGTAGAAGAACATTTAAGGGTAAAAGATAATTATAGAAGACTTTTTGATAATGCTACTGTTTCTATTTGGAATGAAGACTTTACACAGGTTTTTAAAGAAATAGAAACTCTTAGAAAACAGCAGATACCTAATATTAAAATATATTTAGAACAGCACCCAGATGTATTATCTACTTTACTTGTAAAATTAAAAATAAACAGTGTAAATGAAGCTACTTTAAAATTGTATAAAGTAAAAAATTATGAAGATTTTTTAATTAATTATCCAGAGACACTTGGTACAGGAGCAGAAAAAGTGTTTGCAAATCTAATAGAAGCTATATGGAATTATGAGAAAATGTTTTTATCTGAAGTAAATTTTAAAACACTAAATGGAGATGAGTTTGCGGCGTTAATTTCAATTCCTATACCTCAAACAGAAATAGAACAAAAGACGGTACCTGTTAGTATTCAAAGTATACAAAGTGTAAAAGACGCAGAATCGGCAAAAAGAGAATCTTTAAATAAATTAAAAGAAGCACAAGAATTAGCCCAAGTTGGTAGCTGGTCTCATAATCTTATAACTCAAGAATCAGAATGGTCAGACGAAACGTTTCGCATCTGGGATTTTGACGTAAGTAAACCCACACCTACTGGGATTGAAATTTTAAATAGAATACACAAAGATGACCATGAGCATTTTAATAATGCGGTAGAATTAGTGAACACAAAAGCAATACCTTATGATATTGAATTTAGAATTTGTTTACCTAATAATGTAGAAAAAACAATACGATCTATTTGTAAACCCATATTCGGAGAAACAGGAGAGGTGGTGAGTTTAAAAGGAACCAATCAAGATATTACAGAGCAAAAACGAATAAGGAGTGAAATTGAAAAAGCGGAAGAAATGTATCGTATTTTAACAGATAATTCTAATGATTTAATTTGCTTACAAGAACCAGACAGTACTTTTAGATATGTTAGTCCTTCTATAAAAAATTTATTAGGTTATGAACAATCAGAGTTTTTAGGTAAACAAATGTTTAGTATTGTTCATGAAGATGATGTTCAGCTTTTAAAAGATGCAATGAAGCAAATAAATTTAGGTGGTAAAGTAGATGGCGTTTCTTATAGGGTTCGTCATAAAAATGGGCATTTTATTTGGTTAGAATCTTTAGCATCTCTTGTTTCTAAGGAGAAAAACAACAACTATTATGTTACATCTTCTAGAGATATTACACAGGCAGTAATTGCAAAGCAAAAGATAGAAGAGTACCAAACATCACTTCAGAAGTTAACTACTGAAATGACTTTGATAGAAGAACAACAGAAAAAAGAAATTGCAACAAACATACATGATCATTTAAGCCAGTCTTTAGTGATTTCTAAAATGAAAATTAATGCATTGAAAAAAATGCCACAATTAAAATTGATAAATGATGATTTAAATTTTATTGAAACACATATTTCTGAAGCTTTAGAAAATAGCCGAAAAATTACTTACGAACTTTCGCCACCAGTATTGTATCAATTAGGTATTATTGAGGCATTATATTGGTTGTTTGATAATGTAGAAACTACGCATAAGATTGCCTGTGTAGTTAGCAGTAATGTAGACAATATTAAACTGAATGAAGTAAAATCTATTTTATTGTATAGAAGCATACAAGAAGTGCTAACCAATGTTATTAAGTATGCCAAAGCAACTAAAGTAACCTTAGATATTGATAAGAATAAACAAGGGGTAGATATTGTTATCAAAGATAATGGTATTGGTTTTGATACTTCTATATTAACTAATATTCATAATCATTCTGGGTCTGGTTTTGGTTTGTTTACAGTGCAAGAACGCATTAAAAACATACAAGGAAGATTTACGATAAAATCAAAAATAAATTTTGGTACAACTGTTAAACTTTTTATACCTTTATCTAAATGACTTATTTAAAAGAAATAAAAATACTGTTAGTAGACGATCATAAATTATTACGAGATGGTTTAAGAAACATTATTGAGCAAAAATCAAATATGCATATAATTGGTGAGGCTTCTGATGGTAGAGAGGCTATAAAATTATGTTCTAAATTGCTGCCAAATGTTATTGTAATGGATGTTGCCATGCCTGGTTTAAATGGAATAGAAGCAACAAGACAAATTCATAAAAACAATCCAAAAATAAAAATTATAGGACTTTCTATGCATTCTAGTAAGCAGTTTATACAAAGTATGTTTAAAGCTGGCGCTTTTGGTTATTTGTTAAAAGATGGAGATTCAGATGAATTGATTACAGCAATTTCTATAGTAATGCAAAATAAAAAATACCTTTCTAAAGACATTAATCAAGAGTTTCTTTCTGTGATAAAAGAGGTAAAAGCAATAGAAAAAACAAAATTGAGTACTAGAGAAAAAGAAGTATTACAATTGATTTCGGAAGGTAATTCATCTAAAAAAATAGGAGAAATATTGTTTTTAAGCCCAAAAACGGTAGATGTACATCGAAATAATATTATGAAAAAAATAGATTTATATACCATTCCAGAATTAACAAAATATGCAATTCAAGAAGGGTTAACTTCTTTAGATCTCTAATACTAATTGCCGTATTACGTTGGTTTCATAAAAAAAAGGATAAGCATTTTGCTTATGTTATTATTTGTAAAAACCGACTACCTTCACCTTGTGTTTAATTTAAGCAGGGAACCTTAATTTGAGATCAACTTTAAAGAATTTATTAATAGTAGAAGATAACTCTTATATAGCAAATAGTGTTGCTAATGCAGCTAAAGATGTTAGTAATATAGGAAATATATGTGTTGCGGTGTCTTTACAAGAAGCAATTTCTTGTATTAATAATAGTAGTTTTGACTTGGTAATTCTTGATTTAAAATTGCCCGATGGAAATGGTGTAGAGCTATTAAGAATGCTTAAAGAGAAAGAAATAGTTTCTAAAGTTTTTGTTTTTTCTATCAGCAAAGAACTAAAAAAGACTTGCTTAAAATACGGAGCGATTGATTTTTTTGATAAAGCCCAAGATTTTGATAAATTAGTAGAAGCTATTAAAAGGGCGTAGCTTAAAAAAAAATCTGTCTCAAATTAAAGAAAGTCAATATTTTTTATTTCCTATTATAACAATAAAAAGCTAAACAATAAGGGAGTTGTTTAGCTTTTTTTATTAACATAATTAAGGGAAATAAGTATATTAAGGTAATTTTTAATACTGCAAATATATTTAAGATTGCAAGGCTATACAATAGGTGATTTTCTTAATTCTTCTGAAAAATAATTTCTAATGAGTTTGTTTTTTAGAAAGTTTATAGCACTAAAAAAAGCTAAACTTTACGGGGGGTAGTTTAGCTTTTTTTTTATTTAATTAGGGGATTAAATATAATAACGAATTATTTAAAAGTACTTATAGATTTTTTGCTATACTAGGTATAAGTTTATAATCTACAATGCAAATATATTTAAGATTGTAAAACTATCCAATAGGTAATTTTCTTAATTATTTATAATGCAATATGTATATAAGGGTGTTTTTGAGGAGGTTCTCTAATTTTTTTATAAACAGTAATTGAGATAAAGTTATAATATGACTTTTAATTGAGCTTTAACTTTTCTGTTTAAAATTGAAATCATCAGCTGACTAGGATATAAAACAACAAAAAAAACCTGAACAATACTAGCTGTATTGTTCAGGTTTTTTTAAAGAC
This sequence comes from Polaribacter sp., assembly GCF_051251875.1. GTDB lineage: Bacteria > Bacteroidota > Bacteroidia > Flavobacteriales > Flavobacteriaceae > Polaribacter. The sequence goes on along the minus strand of NZ_JBPOGL010000012.1, from coordinate 35,089 downwards.
TCTTTTTAAATTATAAAAGAGTAAAAATAATGTGTCTGATGTTATCTTGTAAAACGAAGTTCTTCAGAAATATCTGTTTCTACACTATTCACTAAAACATTACTAGAATGTTTTAATCTAAGTTCACTCTCATTAAAAAGAGAAATAGTATATTTTATACCATCTATAATTACAGTTCTATTTGTAACATCTAAAGAAAATGTTCCAGAATCTTCCCCACTTATAATTTCTGATTCTTCTGAAGGAGAATTTCCTGTAACCGATGTGGTTGTTGTAATTCTATAAGAATCATTAGAAGTAAATGTACCTGCAGATGCAAAAGTAAAGGTAGAATTTGTAAATGTATCACCAACAATTTTTATGGTAGTTACAATAGTACCTCCATTAATAGATTGTGTTTGCACCTCTGTAGATTGAAGATAAGTAAGGTTATAAGTGCCTGCAAAGCTAGCGCTACTTAAAGAAATAACAGGATCATCATCACTGCCACAACTAGTTGCTATAAATGCAAAAAAAGATAAAATTAAAATTGATTTAAAAGTTTTCATAGTGTTATGTATTAATTTAATGCAAATATATATATAATTTAGATTCAAAATTATGAAACTTAAATACTTTCTAACATTTCTGTAGCATTTTCTTTAATGCTATTATCACCTTTTATAATTGAAGGAAAAATAGCAGGAGCAATACTTTTAACGGTAGAAAACAATATAGATTGTTCTAAAGTTTCTTTTTCTACAAAAGGAATTGTGTTGTTCATTTTTCCAAAGAAAAGAAAAATAACACTTAATATAAGACCTATCTTTAAGGCGCCAAAAACACCGCCTAAAATTTTATTGATAATACCTAATGACGCAAAATCTGCAATTTTAGTAAGTATTTTTCCTAACATGGCAATTACAATAATAATAACCACAAAGGTACCAGCAAAAGCAGCTAATGAAACGTATTTTTCATCCCATGCTACGCTGTCTTTTAACCAATCTGAAATGTAAAATGAAAAATGAATGGCTCCGTAAACTCCTGCAATTAAAGCTACTAAAGAGGCAACTTCTACAAACAGGCCTTTTAGTACACCTCTAACAAACCCAAAAAGTAATAATGCAGCTATAATTATATCAAAAGTATTCATAAAAATAAATTTATCAAACCTACATCTTTTTTTTACAATTTAAAAATCTCAGTTGTATCTTTACTTTTTTTAATAATTTATATGCAACAAATAAGCAATCTTAAAGAAAAGTGGACATTTTTAGTAGCTAAGTTAACAACGCAATTTGCGGATGGTGACGAACTAAATATAGACGGAATTATTTATTTAATTGGTGTACAAGAACTAGGACAAGGACATAGACCTTTTAAAAAAGATGAAAAAGTAAACTTAATGCACATTGCAATTTGTAAACTATTAGAACCTTATGGCTATTACGAATTCGATTTTTTTGACAAAGATGGATGGCCACATTATAAAACCATTACAGAGCTGCCAAATTTAAAACCAGGCGAACAATCTGTATTGATGAAAGAAGCAATTATTAACTATTTTGAAGGATTAGACTATTTTAAAAGTTTAGGTAACTCTTAATTTTCGTATCAGAATAGAGAGTAATTTAGGATAAAAACGTTTGGCATAAACGCCCATTTTTTCTTTTATACCTGCAATATATACTTCTTCTTTCTTCTTTTTTATTGCGGTAAGCATCAAGTTTGCAAAGTGTGCTGGGTCAATTCCATTTTGTGTAGCCATATCCATTTTTCCTTGCAAAGTACCATCACCAATTAATGCGTTTTTAGAAATATTTGTACGAACAAAACCAGGACAAATTAGGGTAACAAAAATTTTATTTTGATGTTGTTCTGCGCGTAAACTATCAAAAAAACCGTGTAATGCATGTTTGCTAGCAGCGTAACTAGAGCGCAAAGGAGTTCCAATTTTTCCTACAATACTTGTGGTAACTACAAAATGGCCATTTTTATTTTTAATAAAATGAGGTAAAATGGCTTTTGTTAACGCAACGGTACCTAAATAATTAATATCCATTAGTCGTTTATCAACATTAATAGCGGTGTCTTTTACTAAAGACCTTTGGCTTATTCCGCCATTGTTTACCAAAATATCTATTCGTTTGAAAACGGAAATAGCTGCTGTTGCTTTGTTTTGCAGATTGTTATAATCTTCTAAATCTAACGGAAGAACATGTATGTTAGCACAATTTTCACAAGAATTTTTTACTTCTTCTAGGGCTGTTTTATTTCTAGAGGATAAAATAAGTTTAGCACCTTGTTTGGCAAATGCTCTTGCTAAAGCTTTCCCTATTCCAGAAGAGGCTCCTGTAATCCAAATTACTTTTCCGGAAAATGCCATCATTTTATTTTTTTATTGTTACAATATACCAATTTTGAAGTAGAAATAGTACTTTTGGTACACTTCTTGAAAATATAAAATTAAACAAAAAATTAGAAGAAAATGTTCAAAAAAATACTTGCTTTATTATTCTTAGTTACCTCATTTGTACAAGCACAACATAGTATAAAAGGAACTATGAGTCCGGCGCCAAAATCAGATTGGGTTATATTGTATAAAATTGAAGGTGCTAAACAACTTTTTGTAAAAAACACTACCATTAAAATTGATACAATTACAACAGGTGGAAAAAATGAAATTGTGGGTAATTTTGAATTCACGCTTCCCGAAAATGCAAATATTGGTGCATACAGGGCAACTTATAAATTAGAAGGTGTTGGGTTTGTAGATCTTTTTTATAATAAAGAAAATGTTTCATTTGTTTTTAACCCAGAAAAACCAACAGAAACGCTTACTTTTTTAGAGTCTGACGTTAATATTTTATACAAAGAATACCTTACAGAAATTTATAACACTCAGCAAGCATTAGATGCAGTTCAACTATCGCTATTTCAAAATCCAGATTTAAATCTGGAAAGGAAATATAGAAAAGCCTATGAGAACGTAAATAAGGTACAAGCTAAATATGTATCAGCTTCAAAAGACACTTATATATACCCTTTTGTTACAGCTAGTTCAAAATATAATTTGCCAGAGATTACAACATCTTCTGCAGCATATTTGAATAACGTTACCAATACTTTTTTTGATAATATAGATTTTACGAATAAAACACTTTTAAACTCATCATTTTTAGTAGATAGAATTACCGATTTTATATTTTACTTAAATGGTTCTGACGACTTTAAAACTCAGCAAAACCTTTATAAAAATGCTATTGAAAAAGTGTTATCAAAAATTAAAGAACCTCATTTTAGAAAAGATGTAATAAGTTTTTTAATCACTCAATTTAATGGCTCAAAAAATATAGAAATTGTAGATTATTTATTTAAAAACTACTACAATAAATTGCCAGAAACCATACAAGACAACAAATTTAAAAAAGAAATAGTTGCCAATTTGGCAGCAGAAGTTGGTAGAATAGCGCCCAATTTTTCTTGGACCGAAAATAAGAAATACATGAGTCTTTCTTCCTTAGATGAATCAGATAATTACTTGTTAATTTTTTGGAGTACAACGTGTTCTCATTGTTTAAATGAAATACCTCAAGTATATAATTTTTTAAAAGATAATACAGCCGTTAAGGTAGTTGCCTTTGCCATGGAAAATGACGAACTAGGGTTTAATGTTTATAAGGAAAAATTCTTAGGATGGCATCATGTTTTAGGTTTGAATAAATGGGAAAATAAAACATCAAGAACTTATAATATTAACGCTACACCTTCTTATTTTATATTAGATGCTGATAAAAAAATAATAGCAAAACCAGAGACTATAGAGGAGTTAAAAGAATTGTTAAGCAAAGAAGAATGAGAATCTTTTTAGCTACATTTTGTATTTTATTTATTGTTTTTACAAGCAATAGTCAAAGAAATTTTAAGGTTAAAGACACTGCTCCCAATTTTAAATTATGGATGTTAGATGGTGCTAAACTAACCCAAGAAGATATAAAAGGAAAAGTAGTTGTTTTTAAGTTTTGGTTTACATCTTGTATGCCTTGTTTGGTAGACATACCCACATTAAATAGTTTGGTAAAGGAGTTTGAAAATGAAAAAGACATTTTATTTATTGCACCAGCTTTAGACAGGAAACCTGTTATAGAAAAACTGTTAGAAAAACATCCTTTTAATTTTAAAATAGCGTATTCTGCTATGGATGTTAGTCAGAAATTTAATAAAAACCAAGTGTATCCATCTTATTTTGTAATCGATAAAAACGGAAAATTTGCCTATGTAGATAGTGCTACTAAAATATCTGCATTTAAACCGTTAAAAAAGGCCATTTTAAAGGCATTGCATAATTAAGTTTGATGAATTTATATCAACTTAAAAAATTTTGTAAGAAGATAAATTAGTACAGATTTATTTTTTGAATACCTAAACTTTACACTCTAAAACTTGTTGTGTTTTTCTTCTAATGAAAGATATTGATTAGTCTTAGGTTTTTTTTATGGATGCAATAACAATACCCACAATTACCAATAATGCTCCTAAAAATTGCAATAAAGTTAATTCTTCATTCAGAAAAATAGCAGCCAATATAATAGTAGATATTGGCCCGATTCCTGCAACAATTGCAAAATTTGATGAATTGATTATTTTTATAGAAGCAGACACTAAAAATGAAGGAATTACAGTGGCAAAAACGGCAATTAAAAACCCTAAACCATAAACTTGCCAAGGCAGATGTAATAAATTTGTTTCACCAACAATACTGTAATGCAAAAACACACTTACACAAGAAACAAGCATTGCATAAGCCGTAAATTTTACAACGCCAAATTTAGGAATTAACCAACCACTTCCTACCAAATAAGACGCATAGGTTAAAGCACTTAATAGTATAAAAAAGCCTCCAATATAAACTTCATTACCAGAAATATCTATTTCATCAGAAAAAGCAATTACAATACCTAAGTAAGATAAAAATATGGCAATTGCCTGGGTTTTAGTAATGGGTTTGTTAAAAAATAATCTATTAAATAGAATAACAATGGTAGGATATACAAACAAAATAATCCGTTCTAAGCTGGCTTTAATAAAGGTTAACCCAACAAAGTCGAAAAAACTAGCTAGATAGTAGCCAACCAAACCAAAAAACACCACCCAATAATACTCTTTTTTGGTGATGTTAATTTCCTTATTTTTATTTCTATACAAGTAAGCAATTACTACATAAAAAGGAAAAGAAAACAACATTCTTAAGAACAACATGGTAATGGCATCTACTTTATAATTGTAGGCAAGTTTAACCATTACAGCTTTAGACGAGAAAAGTACAATGCCTAAAACGCCCAAAAAAATACCAAACCAAAACTTTTTAGCCATCATGCAGCCAAAGTAAAACTAGTTCAGAAAATAATTCTTTTTATGATGTTTAAAATACGATGCTCAACCAAAACAATAAAGAACTGTTAAGGTATTAAAAATGGAGAAAAGCATCTTCTAAATGCTCAATTTTTGTAGTGTTTTTTTGATGAATAATGGCAATAATATCAAATCTAACTTCTACATCTAAATCTCTTTCTACAACGTAATGATCTATGGCAAGTAGTAATAATTGAATTTTTTTTGGTGTTATAAAATCTTGAGGATTGCCAAAATAATCTGTACTTCTGGTTTTTACTTCTATCACCGCAAGGGTATTTTCTTTTTGAGCAATAATATCTACTTCCGCTTTTAAATACCGGTAGTTTTTTTCTAAGATTTTATAATTGTTTTCAATTAAAAAGTGAATCGCCAATTGTTCTCCCTTTTTACCAAGTTCATTATGGTCTGCCATGTGATTAAATTACAAATTTTTTATTACTTTTTATGCAAACCCAAAAAGTAACGTTAAAAAAATCTGTTCAATAAACAGAATAATCTCTTCTGTATAGTGTTTGTTTCTTAAAGATTTTCATAAAAGAGGACTTATTTATTAATAAGTTTTTAATAATATGTGATTTTTTTTATAAAAAAGACGATATAATTTGTTAGTTAGAATTTAATCTTTAGATTTGCGGTCTTAAACAAAGAGAATACAAATGTTAAATAACACTTTTACTCGTTTCTATTTTTACTTTTATTTTTACAATAAGAGGAGAGACTTTGTATCATGTTGTTAAGAAACAAATAAAATATATAAAGTCTCGAATTTAATTCGAGGCTTTTTTTTTGATATTATTTATTTATAATGAATAAAATAGTTGCCATACAAGGAGCAGAAGGCTCAAACCATCATAAAGTTGCAAGAGACTTTTATGGAAAATCAATTCAAGTAAAAGAATGTATGTCTTTTGATGCGTTGGTAGATAGCTTATTAAACAAATCTGCAGACTTGGGTATTATGGCTATAGAGAATACCATTGCAGGCTCAATAATTCCTAATTACGCTTTAATTGATAAACATAATTTACACATTACGGGTGAAGAGTATTTGAATATTCATCATCATTTAATGTGTTTAGAAGGACAAAAAATAGAAGATATTAAAGAAGTTTGGTCGCATCCAATGGCGTTGTTACAATGTAAAGAATTCTTTAAAAAACATCCTCATATTAAATTAGTTGAAGATGTAGATACTGCAGAAGTAGCCAAAAGAATTGCGAAGGATAATTTAATTGGAATTGCAGCAATTGCTCCTAAAATAGCCGCAGATATATTTAAATTAGAAGTTATTGAAGATGAAATTCAGACTATAAAAGACAATTCTACACGTTTTGTTCTGGTTCAAATAGAAGAACCTAATAATGGTATTGATCAAATAAACAAAGCTTCTTTAAAATTTCAATTAAATCATAAAAGAGGCAGTTTGGCAGCAATTTTAAATGTGTTGAGTGATTGTAAAATGAACTTAACCAAAATTCAATCACTTCCAGTAATAGAAATGCCTTGGAAATATTCATTTTTTGTAGATGTTACTTTTGAGGAGTATCAAGATTATAAAAAAGCGGAAGCAATTATGGAAATAATGGCGGAAGAATTCAAAATTTTAGGAACCTATAAAAACGGAAGGATTTAGCCTTTCCTGAATTTATTTCAGGATCTGTAAGCAAACAAAGATATGATACAACCAGCCAAAAGATTAGACACAGTGCAAGAATACTATTTCTCTAAAAAGTTAAGAGAAGTTAGAAGTTTAGCAGCTGCAGGAAAGCCAATTATTAATATGGGTATTGGCTCGCCAGATTTGCAACCACCAGCTAAAGTATTAGCAGCTATTCAAGGAAGTTTGAATGATGCAAGTGCTCATAAATATCAATCCTATCAGGGATTGCCAGAATTAAGAAATGCAATTTCTAATTTCTATAAAAACAAGTTTTCTGTAGATACAAATCCAGAGAATGAGGTGTTACCATTAATGGGAAGCAAAGAAGGAATTATGCATATTTCTATGGCTTTTTTAAACGAAGGCGATAAAGTTTTAATTCCAAATCCTGGATATCCAACATATACATCAGTTACAAAATTAGTAGGCGCAGAACCACTTTTTTATAATTTAAGTGATGATCATAATTGGCAACCAAATTTTGAGGAATTAGAAGCACAAGATTTAACGGATGTAAAAATTATGTGGGTAAATTATCCGCACATGCCAACAGGAACAAATGCAACTTTAGAAACCTTTGAAAAGTTAGTTGCATTTGGGAAAAAGCACCATATTTTAATTATTAATGACAATCCGTATAGTTTTATTTTAAATGATAAACCGATTAGTATTTTGCAAGTTAAAGGTGCAAAAGACATTGCTTTAGAATTAAATTCTTTAAGCAAAACCTTTAATATGGCAGGATGGCGTGTTGGGATGGTTTTAGGAAAAGCTTCTTACATCAACGAAATATTAAAAGTAAAATCTAATATGGATTCTGGTATGTTTTACGGAATTCAAAAAGGAGCAATAGAAGCATTACAATTATCAGACGATTGGTTTTTAGCACAAAATAAAATATACGAAGAACGTAGAAATTTAATGTGGCAATTGGCAGATAAATTAGATGCCGTTTATGATAAAAACTCCACAGGATTGTTTGTTTGGGCAAAAATTCCCGAAGGAAAAAAATCGGAAGAAGTAACAGATTCAGTGTTGTATGATCATGATATTTTTATAACACCAGGTACTATTTTTGGTTCTCAAGGAGAAGGATATATCCGTTTTTCATTATGTGTAACAACAGATGTAATTAAAGAAGCAATTAATAGATTTCAATAGCAATGGGTTTCAAGCCATTGAATGGATTTTAATTCATTGAAGATTTGAATAGCAATGGGTTTCAACCCATTGAATGGAATAGGTTTCAACCCATTAAAAAATAATTAGCAATGGGTTGTAACCCATTGAAAAAAGAATAAAATGAAAAATATATACATGATTGGTGTTGGTTTAATTGGCGGTAGTTTTGCTATCGACATAAAAAAACGCAATCCGGATGTTGTAATACACGGAATTAGTAGAAAAGATGAGACTTTAAACAAGGCCTTAGAATTAAAACTAATTGATAAAAAAGCCACGTTAGACGATATTGAAAATGCAGATTTGGTAATTGTATCAATTCCTGTAGATGCAACGGTAAAATTATTACCAACAATTTTAGATAAAATATCAGATACAGGTTTGGTAGTAGATGCTGGTTCTACAAAAGAAGCAATTTGTAAGGTGGTTGAACATCATCCAAAAAGAAGAAATTTTTTAGCCTGTCATCCAATAGCCGGAACAGAAAATTCTGGACCAACAGCGGCTATACCCGGCTTATACGTTGGAAAAACCAATATTATTTGCGAAGTAGAAAAGACAACTTTTAAGCTTCAAGAAAAAGCTTTAAAGCTTTTTGCAGACATTGGAATGCGTATTCGGTACATGGACCCAGTTTCGCATGATAAACATATTGCGTATGTTTCGCACTTATCTCACATTAGTGCATTTATGTTGGGTAAAACCGTTATCAATAAAGAAAAAAATGAACGCGATATTTTTGATATGGCAGGTTCCGGATTTAGATCTACAGTTCGTTTGGCAAAAAGTTCGCCAGCCATGTGGACACCAATTTTTAAACAAAATAAAGAAAACGTAATAGAAACCTTAGAAGAATACATCAGTAATTTACAACATTTTAAAGAATTGATGCAAGAAGATAATTTCTCCGAAATTTATAACGAAATGGAGAACACAAATTATATAACACAAATTTTAAACGGCATAAAATAATAAGCCACAATAAGTAGAAAAATGGAGAATACTAAAGAATTAAGAACATGGTTGGATGATATGAAATTAAATCATCCACTAGTAATAGCAGGGCCTTGTAGTGCAGAAACCGAAGAACAGGTTTTAAAAATTGCACACGAACTAAAAGATTCTGATGTAAGCTATTTTAGAGCAGGAATATGGAAACCAAGAACAAGACCAGGAATGTTTGAAGGTGTTGGAGAAATTGGTTTACACTGGTTAAAGAAAGTAAAAGAAGAAACAGGTATGAAAACCTGTACAGAAGTTGCAAATGCAGCGCATGTAAAGTTAGCTTTAGAGCATGATGTAGACTTATTATGGATTGGTGCACGTTCTACTGTATCTCCTTTTATCATGCAAGAAATTGCAGATGCTTTGGCAGGAACAGACAAAATTGTATTGGTTAAAAATCCTGTGAATCCAGATTTAGCTTTATGGTTAGGTGGTATCGAAAGATTATATACTGCAGGAATCAAAAATCTTGGAGCAATTCACAGAGGATTTTCAACGTATGAAAAATCAAAATATAGAAATACTCCAGAATGGCAATTAGCTATTGAGTTTCAAAATAAATTTCCAGATTTACCATTAATCAATGATCCTTCTCATATTACAGGAAAAAGAGATATGGTTTTTGATGTTTGTCAAACAGCTTTAGATTTAAACTTTGATGGTTTAATGATTGAGACTCACTTTGACCCAGAAAACGCTTGGTCAGACGCTGCACAACAAGTTACACCAGATTCTTTAAAGCAAATAATGCAAGACTTAAAAGTTAAAAAGGAAACTGAAACTGCTGTTAGTTACAGAGAACCTTTAGAAAACTTAAGAGCACAGATTAACGTGGTAGACGATCAATTAATAGATTTATTAGGTAAAAGAATGCAAGTTGCCGATAAAATAGGTCAATTAAAGAAAGACGAAAACGTAGCCGTTTTACAATCACGTCGTTGGAACGAAATTTTAGGAAACATGGTTATGGAAGGTAGTGGTAAAGGTTTAAGTGAAGAGTTTGTTTTAAAAATGTTTAAAGCAATTCACCAAGAATCTATCAATCATCAAGAAAAAATTATTAACGGATAGTTTTTTAAACATAGAATTTTATTTAAAATGCCTTCAAGTTTGTAAAATTTGAAGGTATTTTTTTTGGGCGTTACCACACAAAAAAGTGTGGTCAGGCTTTCACACTCGCTTTTTTTATGTGGCATTTATTTTAGCAGCTGCTTTTGTTTAAAAGTAATTTTATTCCTTAAAAAAGCTACTGAAACTTGTAAGGCATAAAAAAGAGCTCAAACAATTGCTCAATCCTTAACGCGCAGAACAACACAAAAAAGGAAGTTTTTAAAATTAATTTCGTAAGAATGTTAGCCTTTTTTGATTTTTAAAGTTGGTAGAGTTTCATTTATGATAAATGGGAAAGTATTTTAAAACGTATTAAGTTTGTTTATCTTTTTTTAGATGTAATATTTGGTAGATCTGTAATAATTAGTTTTTGTTTATCAGAGCTCACTAGTTCGGCTATTTTAGAATAAGAATATCCCTCTATAGGTACTTTTAAACTTCTCCATTTTGCAATTCCGGCAACGGTTATTTCTTCGCCAATTTCTATAACTCCTTCTGAATAGCGCAAGGTTTTATTAAAACCAAAAAAGCCTTCGCTTTTAATATTATACCGTTTCAAGAGCGCTAAAACTTTAGAATTTGGATCGTTAAAAGTCCCAGAGGAATCTTTTTTATCAACCACTAAATAATTCATATAATTTTTAGGTTTTTGAGTAGGTCTTAGCATCACATAATCGCCATTTTTTTCTAAAAAAAAGTCTTGAATTTTTTCATCATGAACCAACGTTTTCCAATACCTATTTTTTCCAGAACTCTTTTTTTGTTCAATTTTTAGTACAAAAAAAATACATTTTCTTTTGCTAAAAGGAGCAATTAAGGGTTCTTTAATATGCAGTGCTTTTCCGGAAACTTTGTTAAATTCATTTGTTTTTAAACTACCAATTTGTTTCATGGGTAATTTAGAAAGTGTTCTAATAATTTTTTGTTTTGTATTAAAAAAAAAGACAAGAAATATTATTAAAGCTACAACAGCAATAAACACAATAGGTATTATAAAAGAAGTACTAGTAGAAATTATAAGCATTCATAAAAGTTTTGGTTATGTACTATGTTTTTTTTCAAATTAAGATTCTTTTTTAATTAATAAAAACACTTCATTTTCTAGAGGCAAATATCCTTCGTCATAGATATAAAAATAGGTATTTCCTGTTTTGGTTGTATAAATAGACGTAAAAAACTGAAAGTCGAAACCTTTATCATACAACTTGGTTCTGGTTACTTTTGTTTTACCAGAAGTATTTAATTCTGATAAAATTTTATAGTTTTTTCTAAGACGATTATTGATGTTTCTAATAAGGTTTTTACTGTCTTTATTTACACGATTGTTGTATGCATTTCTACAATAATCAGAACAGAATTTTTTATCAATTCTACCTTTTACAACTTCATCACACTCTAAACATTTTCTAGTTTCCATGCTGTAAATATAGTAAAAATATCCGTTTACAAACGACTACAAACAATTACAACCGAAAGTAATTGTTTTGTAACCGAATAAAATTAGGGTTGTATCGCAACTTTGCAGAGTCAATAACAAATTGATAAAAACAAATTATAAACTTGCACTGAGCATAGACGAGGTGTTTAAAAACTTATCTTATGAATACGTTAAGAAACAAAGTACAGTTAATTGGTAGATTGGGTCAAGAACCAGAAATAGTAACTTTCCAGGATGGAAATAAAATGGCAAAATTTTCTTTAGCCACAGACGATAGTTATAAAGACAAAGCGGGCAACAAAATTGAGCGTGCCTATTGGCACAACATTGTTATAAAAGGTGGCTTGGTAAATGTAGTAGAAAACTATGTAAAAAAAGGACATGAAATTGCCGTGGAAGGAAAATTAACCAATAGGTCTTATGAAACCAAAGAAGGTGAAAAAAGATATGTAACAGAAATTTTTGTGCATGAATTGCTAATGTTGGGAAATAAGTAGCAGATAAATTACTTGATCAAAAAAGAGCATCGATAGACGCTCTTTTTTTTTAGCTTAAAACTATACTTCGTCACTAAAACTTGTTTGCTGACGAAATATAGTTTTTTGTATATTTGCAATAAATAAGAATACAATTAGCACAACAAAACTATATATAGACACTTTTAAAAGTAAGTTTAAGGATATTGAATCTATATCTGTAAGCGATATATTTTCCTTTTATAAGAAGTACAATAGCAAGGTTAAAAAGACAACTATTAATTGGCGTATTTACAAATTGGTTGATAACGGAATTATACAAAGAATAGGAAGAGGAAAATATAAGCTTGGAAAACAAAAAGAGTTTAAACCACTAGTGTCTGAAGAAACTCAAAGTTTATTTTTGAAACTAACACAAGAGTTTCCATTTTTAGACATTTCAATTTGGTCTACTAAATGGATTGCACAGTGGATGCTACATATACCTAATAACTATGAAACGATTATAGAAGTAGAAAAAGGTTCTGAAGAAAACGTTTTTTATTTTCTTTCAGATATTCGAGACAATGTTTTCTTAAACCCATCAAAAGATATTTTAGATAAATATGCAAACAGAAATGAAAGCATAGTTATCTTAAAGAACTTAATAACAGATGCACCTCTTCAAGATATACAACAAGTTAAGATTCCGAGTATAGAAAAAATATTGGTAGACCTTATTATAGATGCCGAACTTTATGCAGCGTATCAAGGTCGTGATCTTGATAGTATTATTGAGAATGCGTTTCAATACAATACGATTAAAAAAGATACTTTACTTCGCTATGCTGATAGAAGAAGAAAGAAGCCATATATCAAAGCAAGAATCTATAAAAAGATAATGAATGATTTTACCTGAAAGCCTACATACTGATTGGATTAATTCAAATAGAAATAGATTCCATGCTGACCCAATAATTATAGAAAAAGTAATTAGAGCATTAGTTTTGTTAGAAGCCTTACAATCTGTAAACCTTAATTTCATTTTCAAAGGAGGTACATCATTAATGCTAATGATACAAGAGGCGAGAAGGTTTTCAATTGATATAGATATTATCATTGAAAATAAAGAGCAAGATATTGAAGCTTTACTAGAAACAGTAGTGTCATCTACCGACTTTATAAAATGGGAAGAAAAAATAAGAAAGCCAATATCAGGTATAGAAAAACGACACTTCAAATTATTTTACACTCCCCAAACAAAACAAGATGGAGATATAAATAATATTTTGCTAGATATTGTTTTTGAAGATAATCCCTATGTAGAAACACAAGAAACAGCAGTTTCTCATTTTCTTTTATCAGAAAAAGGAGAGCCAATAACAGTTATAACTCCAACACTCGAAGCCATTCTTGGAGATAAATTAACCGCTTATGGACCCAATACTACTGGAGTTCCATTAAACAAACCAAAGGAAGTTTTAAAACAAATTTATGATGTCGCAAGTATTTTTGATAGAATACCATCACTTAATGGTATTCGAGAAAACTTTATAAAAGTAGCACATGGAGAGCTTATTTATAAAGGGTTAGATCCTGATAATTTTCAAGTGATAATAGATGACATTATTAATAGTTCTTATAATTTCTGCACAAATGGAAAGATTGATAAAAATACGTTTAAGATAATGCAGTCTGGAGTTAGTAATTTAACTGGTTTTATTTATGGTGAAAAATTTCGAGAACCTCAAGCACAAATTGCTGTAGCAAAAGCATCTTATATAGCAAAACAGATTGAGCGAAATAACACTAAAATTGAAAGATTTGATAAATCTGTTGATATGAAATCGTGGATAATAAAAGACCATAATTATTCATTTCTTAATAGATTAAAGAAACATAATTTAGAAGCATTTCATTATTGGTACAAAACGCTTCAAGAAGTTTGAATTTTGAACAACTTAAAATAATATTGAAAGATAAAAATGTTGCAGATTTAAAAACAAATCTTTACAACGTTTATAATAAAGTGCCTGAAGCAAAAGACTTTATTAATGTTTTTGTTCCTTTCGAAAAGAAAGTTATGAAACAAAATATTGACCATTTATTTAAACGTTACAAAAAACAATTTAACGAATATCTATGCCTAATATACTTGAAACTAACACAAAAGAAGAAGAGGCTTTTAAACTTTTAGAGCGTATCAGAAAAAAAGATATTAGCGTGCAATTCACTATAGATTGTGAATTGCTATTTGTGGAATATTGCAAAGAATTTATATTAACCTACGGTTATTTTTTCAGTTTTTGATAAGAATAATAGTTTTGATAGATTGTTTCCTAATCAAGATTTTTTATCAGGGAAAGGCTTGGGAAATCTTATAGCTCTTCCCTTTCAAGGAAATGCATTACAAAAAGGCAATTCGTGTTTTATTAATAACGAAATATTTATTCCGTTTAAAAATCAATGGAAATTTTTAAAAGAGATTAAAAGAGTTTCAACGAACCATTTAGATGAAATTTTAAAATCACTTGGAGAAGAATTTCAGAAAAAAATAGCAAGCGAAGATTCTAGTAGTAAAGTTTTTAATACAGAAAATTAGTTATAAAACTAAACAATAGTATTGTTATAAATCGTAACGGATTAACAACTCCAGTTATTGATTTTTTAAAAGAGCATCTTAATTTTTATAATTCCGATTTTTTTGTAAAAAAGAAATCAGGAAGTACTTGGCAAACCAATCGTTTCTTTAAAATGATTGATGAAACTGAAAATACGTTGGAGATACCAAAAGGTTTTATAGGTAAGTTAATACAGTTTTTCGGAGAAGTTATTGATATTAAGGATATTTCAGGTCTTTTTTTAGTGTATCCTTTTGCTTTTAAAGGAAAACTAATTCAATATATTGGACGCGTCCAACGCTCAGAATTGACTCCCATCATTTATGATTATCGAGATAAACAAATCTCATATCTCAACAAGCTATTTTTAAAACGAAATACATATTATCGAAATTTAGATAGACAAGCAACGCTATTCGATGATTTAAACGAAACTACTGAACTTAACTCAAAAAAATCGTCGGGATATCGATAAGATTATAAAAGTACCAATTAATGATGTAGATTTTCATTATGGAATGATTTGCTTTTCATACAAGGTATCACCCCAAACATCACTTCAATTTGAAATCGAAAATGAAGAAATACAACCAGAGTTTGAGGTCTTGAAACCTTATTTTTCAAAAATATTGAATTCTAAATTTATTACTGTTCATATTCAAGTTGGTTTTGAAGGTACTATAATAGCTTCTCAATTAGCTATCTCAAAAGATATTGACGCTATCAATAAAGAGACAATAGATAGTGTAAAGTTTAATTTCGTTGAGGATCACTTTATGAAAAGTGGGAAATATAAAAAAGAAGAAGAATTAGAAGAAACCTCTAAGAAGATTGGTGCTTTCTTTAATTTTGAAGAAAATTTAATAGAGACTCTTTTAAATAATAGTAAGTATGTTCATCACAAACAACTTCTATACTTGGCAAAACAACATAACTATAAAATATTAAAAATGAGGTTTGTTTTATATCCATTTTCATTTGTTTTCTTGCTTGAAGGACAACAAAAATATCACATCGTTTTAGAGACATTAGATACTAAAGAAGCTACATATATTTGGCATCTTTCTAAAGAAAATCTTCAATTAAAGGAGGAGTTAGAGCATATTAATCAAAAATTGAATTGGATTCGAAATAATGGTCGTCAATCTTTTTTGGAAACTAAAAACGAAAATTTCAGTAAAGTTCTTCACGATTATAGCGAAGACCAAAAGGGGTTTTATAAATGGAAAAATGCTTTGGAAGAAAGGTTATTTTAAATTAATAGTTGTAGATAGACATGTTTTATTTTTTAAGTAACTTATTATAAAAAAAACAAATACAAACGATTACAAATGATTAAATCGCAAAGTTTTTCTTTGTAATTCATTGAACTACTTTATAATTTGATTACGGAAATGTATATATTTTCTTTATTTACCTAAGTATTTTTTTAAAAGGTAATTTACCTCGTTTTAGAGGTTTGCACAACCTAATTATGAAAGGTGGCTTGGTAAATTTAGTAGAAAACTATGTAAAAAAAGGGCATGAAATTGCCGTTGAAGGAAAATTAACCAATAGGTCTTATGAAACCAAAGAAGGCGAAAAACGATATGTAACAGAAATTTTAGTACATGAATTGCTGATGTTGGGAAATAAACAATAGAAAAATTGTCAAAAATAGTAGCAACCAAAGAAGGATTAACCACAAGTTAGTCCTTCTTTTTTTTATAGAACTTAATTTTTGCTGCTTAAGTGTTTTGATAATTTATTATATTTGAGATACTTATGCATAGAATGTAGTGCTGTTTTTCAAAAATAATTAAGAATATAAAACCAAACGTATTTTCTTAATACAAGCTTTTTTATGTAATAAGTGCTATCTAAACAAATAAAAATTCTACTATTATGAAAAAGTCGTACATAGATTTGCATTGCCATCCATCCTTAAAACCTTTTGGAAAAAGTTTTAAACGGATAAATACCACAAGAATAAACAGCAGTAATACTTCTGATGAAAATAGTATTTGGTGTATACAAAGACCAAAACTTTTTAGAAAAATTTTAAATGTTTTTTTACGGTTAACAAAATGGCGACAGTCAGATTTTTCTAGTGTTTTAAACGGAGAAACAAAGGTAATTCTGGTTTCATTGTATCCTATGGAAAAAGGAATGGTTGTTCATGAAAATAGTAATAATGTGCAACTTGCTGGCAGATTGTTAAGAAATTTAGCATCAGGTGTAAGCATGAGACGTATTCGTCATTTGCAAAAAATGAAAGATTATTTTGAAGATTTAGAAAGCGAATATCATTTTTATAAGCAACTACACAATACAGAGGTAACTATAAATGGCGTAACAAAAAAATACCAACTTGTAAAGTCTGTTGCCGAAATAGATTACACGGCAGAAAATATACTTTATGTAATTTTAACAATTGAAGGAGCACATGTATTTAATTGTGGACTTAAACTTGCAGGCAAACCAAATGCTGATGAGGAAGAAGTTTTAAAAAACCTAAAAAAAGTAAAAGATTGGGATTTTAGACCTTTTTTCATAGGTATTTCTCATCATTTTGATAATGAACTGTTTGGATTTGCAGAAAGTTTTTCTGGCATAGTGAGCGCGTTAATCTGTCAAAATCCGGATGATAACCAAGGAATTACGGAATTAGGCGAAAAAGTGATTTTAGAATTGTTAAAAAACGACAACGGAAAAAGGATTTTAATCGATTTAAAACACATGAATCCAAAATCTAGATATGATTATTACGCACTTTTAGAAAAAAATTACCCTGATGAAAATATACCAATAATTGTAAGCCACGGAGCGTTAAATGGTAAACTGCATTATATTACCCACAATAACGTTTGGAAACCAGGATTTAACCCAGCCACCATTAATTTTTATTTTGATGAAATTCAAAGAATAGAAAGTTCTAAAGGTATTTTTGGAATTCAACTAGATGAAAGACGCATTTTTGATAGTAAAACCAAAGGTGAAATTTTTAGAGATGCAAAAAAGAATATGAATAAATTTGGTCGTCCTTTGATAAGAAAAAATACGTATTTTATTTGGAGACAAATTGAGCATATTGCAATTTATTTGGATGTTTTAAATAGAAATGCCTGGAATATTCAAGCATTAGGAACAGATTTTGATGGTATTATTGATCCTTTAAATGGTTTGTGGACTGTTAAAGAATTAGATCTTTTGGCAGATTATTTAGTACCACATGCCCAAGATTTTTTAATTAGTGAAAGAGGTCAAAAATTAAAACAGCACAATCAATTAGATGCAGAAACTATTATTGAAAAATTTTTATTTGAAAATGCAAAATTATTTTTAGAGACGCATTTTTAACTGTGTATTATAAAACCTAAGAATTCTCATTTATAATTTTTTTACCCGTCATTTCATCAACAATTATTCTAAACACTATAGGAAAACTTTGACCTTTTTTTAAGTGAGAAAAATCTCTGATACAATGCGTATTTCTATGTTCTTTTTTTAAAATAAGGGCTTTAATTCCTGCTGAGAACAGGTGTAAATTTTTCTTTGCCTCAGAACCAGATAACTCGTCATAAACGCCGTGAACTAGAACCGAATTGCAGATTTCACCATTTTCTTTTTCTGAAACTAAAAGAGAAACTTTTCTATAATTTCTCATAGATTTTATTTTATGACCAACTTCAGAATATCCAATAATAGAATTTTCATTGTCAAAAAAATAAGTCATTGGCACAACAAAAGGTCTATCAATATAAATATATCCTAATTGACCTACGTAGTTATTAAATATATCCTAATTGACCTACGTAGTTATTTGCTAATAGATTTCTACATTCAATATCGTTTAAATTAGTTATCATGATAGTAGTTTTAAGTAAAAAAGAGCAACTAAGGTATTTATAATGAGGTAGATAAAATATGATATAAATCAGTTTAGCATGTGCTTTTATTCATTTTCGTAAAAGTTAAGCTTGTTTTGCAAGTTGTTTATTTCTTTTTTTAAAGATTCTACTTGGTTTAATAAGTTGTAAATTACATCAACCCCTTCTAAATTTATGTTTAAATCATAATGTAAACGAATCATTTTTTCTACTTCTGTTATTTGAGTAATTTTAATATAATGATCATCATTTTCTACAATAACCTCAATTAATTCATACTCTTTTAATTGGTTCATAAAAGTTGTAGGAATGCTATAATGTTCACAAAATTGCTGAATTGATATTAAATTTTGAGTTTCCATATTTAGCGTAGTTTTTGTAATTCTTTAATTAATGCTATTTCTTTTTCGTTTAATTTAGTAGGTATTTTAAGTTGAAAGGTGATGTATAAATCTCCAAACTCACTATCTTTTCTATATTTAGGAAATCCTTTTCCTTTTAGTTTTACTTGGGCTCCGTTTTCTGTTTCTGGCTTAATGGTTAGTTTTACTTTTCCATCAAAAGTATCTACCATTAATTGTCCGCCTAATAGTGCAGTATATAAGTCTAAATCAACATCTATGTAGAGGTTGTCTTTGTCTCGTTTAAATTTTGTGTTATTTACAATAGAAAACTGAATGTATAAATCGCCATTAGGGCCACCGTTTACACCTGTACCTCCGTGTCCTTTTATTTTAATAATTTGTCCGTTTTCTACCCCAGCAGGAATTGTAATTCTAATGTTTTTGCCGTTAACCGTAATTACTTGTTTCTGAGTTTTGTAAACATCTTTTAATTGTAATTGAATTTCAGAGTTATAATCTTGTCCTCTAAATTTGGCATTTGTTCTTCCGCCAGAAGAAGTACCGCCGCCAAACATGTCTCCAAAAATATCAGAAAAATCTTCTTGAGTATACCCACCTTGACTGCTTTGAGACCTTTTTTGATGCGCTTTTTGTCTTTGTTTTTCTTGTTCGTAAGCCTCTCCGTTTTGCCAATGTTCTCCGTATTTATCGTATTTCTTACGATTTTTTGGGTTGCTTAAAACTTCATTAGCTTCATTAATATCTTTAAAGTTTTTTTCCGCAGTTTTATCATTCGGATTTACATCTGGATGATATTTTCTAGCCATTTTTCTGTAGGCTTTTTTAATATCAGCTTCAGAAGCACTTTTAGTAATTCCTAATATTTTGTAATAATCTACAAAGGCCATTTGCTTGATTTTTATGATTATAGAGCAATACTAAAGGTACTACAATAAAAGTAAAAATAGAATGAGAATTGTTAGTTCTTTAAACTGATAACTAATTATTTAACCATTTTAGCATTGTAATTATTTTAGCTGTTTTTTAAAAAAAATAAATAAAACCAAAAAGAGGTACAACCTTGTGTTTTTTGTACAGACTATGTTGTTTTTTTTAAGTCAATATCTAGTCTTGCAACCAACATTAATTCAGATTTATTGATATCTGCTACAGAAGCAGCTATTTTAGTTGCTGTTTTTATTATTAGGCTTTTAATAGTTGGTGTAAATAAAGAAAGGTGTTCTTCTTTAAACTCAATAAACTGGTTGTAGCAAGTTTCAGAATCAGAAAAGCCTTCATTATTTAACCAATCAAAAACTGTTTCTATTTGGTATGCAGCATCTGAGTGAAAATCATCATCAACAGAATCTACTTGAGTCCATTTATTTTTTACAATTTCTTTTAAAACATTAAATTCTACTTCTTCTACAACATTGTCTGCAGCAGCAATTGCGTAAAATAATTTACCAAGATTTTCATAAAAAGAAATAATAGTGTTTTGTGAAGGTTTCATAATATATAAGTTTATGAATTTGTATAAAATTATAGTATTATCTACAATTATATTATGATATTAGTCAGTATTAGGTGGTAATTCAAACAAAAATGTAGTATTTTTATTCCTTGTTTAATTTGATTATTTATGGCTAAAATGCTAAGTAAAGAGAAAGATATTTTTAATGTACTTTTTGAAGCTGTTTCTGAAGGAGTTGTAGTTGTTAATGAACAACAAAATATTGTTTCTGTAAATTCTTCTATAGATAAAATGTTTGGGTATAATCCTGAAGAACTTGTAAATAAGCCGCTGAATGTTTTAATACCTAGTACTTATCATGCTGGTCATGGGGCTCATTTTAAGGGGTTTATGAAGAACAAGGAAAAAAGACAGATGGGGAATGGACGTGAGTTGTATGGCGCTAGAAAAAACGGAGATGTGTTTCCGTTAGAAGCGGGTTTAAACCCATTTAAAATTTATGGAGAAACTTTTGTAATGGCTTTAGTTGTAGATATTTCTGTTAGAAAACAACAAGAAGAAGAAATAAATAAATTAAATGAAGGGTTAGAAAAAAAGGTTCAGGAAAGAACAAAAGAATTAAGCACAACTGTAAATGAACTAAAGGTTGTAAATCTTGAGTTAGATTCGGAAAATCATAAAAGGATACAGGCTGAAAATAAAATTAAGGATGCCTTAAAAAAAGAAAAGGAACTAAATGAATTAAAGACAAAATTTTTATCTTTAGTTTCTCATGAGTTTAAAACGCCTTTAAGTGGTATTTTAACATCAACCATGTTGTTAGGCAAATATAAATTAGCAGAACAACAAGAAAAAAGAGACAAGCATTTAGAAATAATTACCAATAAAGTTCATTATTTAAACAACATTTTAAATGATTTTTTATCCGTAGAAAAATTAGAAACTGGTAAAATAAATTACAAATTTCATACTTTTAAATTAAGTAAGGTTGTAGATGAGGTAATTTATAATGCAAATATGCTTTTAAAAGGTGGACAAAAAATTAATTATCCAGAAAATATAGATGATATTTCTTTAACGCAAGATGAAAAAACTGTAGAGTTGGCATTGTCTAATTTACTAAACAATGCTATAAAATATTCGCCAGAAAACACAGATATTAACATTCATATTCAGCAAGATAAAACGCACACTTTTATTAAAGTTAAAGATAACGGTATTGGAATTCCGAAAGCAGATCAGAAAAATATATTTAATCGTTATTTTAGAGCAGAAAATGCATTATTAACCGAAGGAACAGGAATTGGTTTGAACATTATTAAAAGTCATTTAAAAAATTTAGGAGGAACCATTTCTTTTAAGAGTAAAGAGGGTGTTGGTTCTACTTTTACAATGAAGATTATTAACAAAGCAAAATGAGAAAAATACTATTAATAGAAGATGATGAAGTTTTAAGAGAAAACACATCAGAGCTTTTAGAATTATCAAATTACCAAGTTGTAAACGCTTCTAATGGTAAAATAGGTGTAGTAATGGCAAAAGAAATACTACCAGATATTATTGTTTGTGATATAATGATGCCAGAACTAGATGGTTATGGCGTGTTAGATGCTTTAAGAAAAAACGAAAATACACTGCACATACCTTTTATATTTTTATCTGCAAAAACAGAAAGAAAAGATGTTAGAAAAGGAATGGATTTAGGTGCAGACGACTATTTAACTAAGCCTTTTAGTGAAGATGAGCTTATAAGTGCTATAGAAAGTAGGTTGGCAAAAGCAGCAATCTTAAAAGATATTAGAGAACAAAAAGTAGAAAAAGTAACACCTAAAGAAGAAATAAGAAATCTTAATGATTTAAAAAATTATTTTGAAGACAACGGCGAAACCTTTGTTTTTGCTAAAGATTCAGTAATTTATGAAGAAGGTAATAACTCTAATTATATTTATTTAATAAATAGAGGTCTTATAAAATGTCAGAAATTAGATGAACAAGGAAAACAACTTACAACCGCCTTATATAAAGAAGATGATTTGTTTGGATATACATCTTTTTCTCAGAATTTAGCCTATCAAGAATCTGCAACGGCAATTAAAAAAACGGAATTAGTAGGTCTTTCTAAAAAAGCGTTAACAAGTGTTTTAAATAAAAACCATAAAGTAACTTTAGAGTTAATAGAATTGCTAACCGAAGATTTATCGGTTGTAAAAGACCAACTTTTACAAATGGCCTACAGTTCTGTAAGTAAAAAAACAGCAATGACCATTTTACTATTCGCAGAAAAATTAAATAAAAAACCAAAAGACCAAATAAAAATTTCTAGAAACGATTTAGCAAGTGTTGCCGGTATTGCAACAGAATCCTTAATTAGAACAATGTCTAACTTTAAAAAACAGGGTTTAATAGAAATTGAAGGCAGAACTATTAGAATTTTAAATTTAGAGAAGTTAAAGGAAATCTGCTAAAATAGGTGTTATTAAAGTCTTTATGACCAATATCATTTTTTTAAAAACACTGTAACGATAAATTTGTCTTACACTAAGATGAATTATTATGAAAAATATTTTATTACCTACAGATTTTTCAGACAATTCTTGGAATGCAATTGAATATGCTTTAAGTTTTTATAAAGATTTAGCGTGCAATTTTTATTTGTTACACGTTAATAAAATAAATAACGATGTAATAGATAATTATGGCAACTTTAATAGCCAAGAAATACTTGTAGATACTAATATAAAAAGCTCAAAAAAGCAATTAAAAGAGCTTCAACAAAAAATAGCATTAAGCTTATTTAAAAATAAAAAGCATAAAATTTATACCTTAACAGAGACTAACTTTTTTATTGAGTCTATAAGACAAAACATAAAAGAAAAAAAAGTAGATGTAATTGTGATGGGTACAAAAGGCGCTAATGGTTTTGGTACATTTATAACCGGCAGCAATACCGGTGATGTTATTACAAAAGTAAAGTGTACAACGTTAGTGGTACCCGAAAATGCAAAATTTAAGAAAATAGAAGAGATTGCTTTACCAACAGATTTTTCACTATCTAATGATTTACATTTATTACAGCCCGTGATAGAAATTTTAGAAAAAAAAAACGCTGCATTAAGGATTTTAAATATTAGTAAAAAAATATCCGCTTTAAATGAAGATCAACAAAAAAGTAAAGAGTTATTAGAAGATTACTTTTATAATTATAAACACAGTTTTCATTTTTTAACAAATAAAAAAGTAGAAGATGCGGTACAGTGCTTTGTAAATAGTAGAGATATAGATATGATTGCAATGGTTGCAAAAAATCTTAATTACTTTGAACAAATCTTATTTCATAATAAAATAGAAGAAATAAGTTATCATACAGACATTCCTTTTTTAGTGCTTCATGAATAAAACATAAGTTAAGTATACTTCATTTTTTTTTTTTATTGCAAAGTTTTGTGGATGTAGTTTATTGAATTGTTTATCATCAATAGATTAGGAAATATATTACAAAAATAGTGGTAGTAAAAAGACTTACATAATGATTTAAGAAATGTTATTTTGGAATTTTAAAAATAGACTTCTCTTAGAATTAAAAAAGGCTGTTCAACATAAATTTATATGAACAGCCTTTTTAGTAAATTTCCTTTTTCTAATTCTTTATAAATTTTTTGGTTGAGGTTTTGTTGTTTTTACTGATGACTTGCAACAAATAAATTCCTTTAAAAAAATGACTCACATCTATCTTATCTGATTTACTTTCTAGAATTTTTTGTCCTTGTAAATTGTAAATAATTACTTTTTTTACTTCAGAATTTATGCTGATATTTAAGATTGATGCAACTGGATTTGGATAAATAGAAAATTTATTTTCTACTAAAACATTATCTGCACTTAAAGTACTATCAAACTCATAAGCACCTCTATCTACCGTTGTATTTAAAATACGTTCACTTCCTAATAAATCTGTAGTTATTCCTGCTGGAATTAGACTGTTATCTCCAGAATCAATTGCTGGGGAACCCGTAGTTAAATTAAAACTCATGTTTAAATTAGGGTTAGTAGAGCTTGTTGCTGTAGTGCCTGTGATTAAAGAAAGGTTATCTTCGTCTGTATTATTTTTTACAATTCTATCTGCACTTGTGGATCCAAATCTTGTTGCGTCTCCAGACCTACCTATTGCTTTTGCAAGTACAGCTCCATTTTGTGTGTTATCCCAAAAGATATTATTAGCAACTACTATATTTCCCCAAGTTCCATCATTTCTTGATATATCTACAACTGGATAATCTGTATTTGATGTTGAAGTTCCATTATTTGTATTATTCACAAATGTATTGTTAACCACTTGGGCATTAAGTTTTACATCAGTAAAATAAGCTCTTAAACGTATGGCTGCAGCACCAGAACCCTTTCTGTTTTTAGAAGCATCATCCTCAGTTTTGTTAGATTTAAATAATGTGTTTGTTATTGTAATATTCATAGTAGCTACAGAACCAGAACGGTGGTAATCAATTCCTGCTGCTGAATTTGCTAAATTGTTTTCAATAATACAAGCATCAATTATCATGTTAGAATTAGCAGCTGTAGTTGTTAATGCTAAACCTGCTCCACTTAATGCAGTATTGTTCTTTATAATACAGTTTTTTATAGTAAAGTTAGATAAGACGGTTGCTTTAAAAACACCTCCTCCAAAACGATTATCACCACTTGTAGCATCGGCATTTCCATCTTGAACAGTAAGATCATTTAGGTAAACATTTTCAGTTAAAACCTCTACAACGTGGAAACTATTATCATCTCGTGTAGTGTTATTAAAAGATATTGTTGGGTTATCATCACCTAATAAATCACCACTTAAAATAGTTTCGTTTGTTGTGTGAATTAAACTCATATCTCTATCAGACAAAGTAGTTTCTGTTCCTGTAAAACCACCATATAGTACTGTGTTTACCATAAAACTAATATTTCTATCGGTAGGATGAGGTTTATAAGTTCCTTTAGCTACCCAAACTTGGTCTGATAAATTAGCAGTATTTAAAGCATCATGTAAACTTACAAAAGCATCTGTCCAACTAGTTCCATCGTTATTTCCAGTTGCAGTTGCATCCACGTAAATCAAATCAGGAGTGGGCACATTATTGTAAATCTCTTGCACTTCTGCCGCTGTAATAGCTCTATCAAAAATCTCAATATCATCAATATTACTAAAATAGCCTTGAGAACCAGATAATGGCGAAATTCTAAAAGTAGCGTTAGAAGTTATAAAATTACTATTATTATTAGAATCTACATCATTTGATAAGATTGAATGTAAAACACCATCAATATAGACACTGTTATCATAACCATTAGAATTTTGTTTAATTGTAAAAACAACCTGGTGCCAATCTCCATTATAAATAGTTAAACCAGCTTGAGAGCTTTGGTTATCAACTCCATTATTTTTAAATCTTGCAATTAACGTGTTACTGGGTCCGGTTCTCATAGAAAAACCATCTCCAGAAGTATCAAATACATCAAAAATACGTTGGTTACCAGAAGTAGGAGCAGAACCTTGTACCCAAAAACTGATACTAATTTCATTGTTTGTGCCAGTAAAATTATATCCATTTCTAGAAATTGCATTCGATCTAATCGCTGCATTTATCGCACCAAATCTGTCTACTTTTAATAAATTTGATGGGACTGCACCACCTGTTAAATCTCCAACACCAGGATTTGCTAGGTTAGTTAAATCGCCATTTGTAAATCGATATTCTGCAATTTGGTCTATTGGTAATTGCGCAAATGAGAAACAACTCACAAGAAGTAATAATTTAAGTACATTTGTTTTCATAATTTTTTTATTTATTGTTTATGAAACAAATATGCTTTCTTATTTACTATAATTTGAATACAAATTTCTGAAACCAAGGTTTGAACTTTTAAAGCGCTTTTTTATATATTTTGAACAATAATTAAGAATTCACCTTATTTGTCATTAGAATTAGAAACTTATCATCACCCTAATTGGTTGGTTTTTCTTGTTTATTGGATTGTTGTTATTCATTTATCCGAAACCAACAAAAAACAGGCTAAAATTTGTACAAGTATTATATTCTTTGATAAATAGGATTATATTTATTAAATATGCACTATATTATTAAAGTAATTAAATTAAAAATATTTCCTCTAGATAGTTTCTTGAGGTTTGTGCAGAAATTATTATTCTTGTAACCTTGCTTATGCTAGGCAAGAATGTGGATATAAAATAACTTAAAACAATATAAAGATGAAAATTAATATTCAATTTGTAAACATGTCTACAAGTGAAACGATGGAAGCTTACACTGAAAAAAAGCTTGCTAGTTTGGCTCAAAAATTCGAAAAAATTATCAATGTTAACGTGTTTTTTAAAATAGAAAATAATTCTAAAGATAAAGGAAAGATTTGTGAAATGGAATTAAGTGTTCCTGGACCAAGAATTTTTGCTTCTTCTAATGAAAAAAATTACGAACTTGCTGTTAAAAAAACCATATCTGATTTAATTGTTCAATTAAAAAAGCGAAAAGAAACTACAAAACCTTATTAAGTAATAAGTTTTAAAGCGCTTTCTTAGAAAGCGCTTTTTTTTTGGCTGATATTTATCATAGTTTTATTGTGTGTATTAAACTAACTTTAAAAAAGTTAGCTTAATAAGTTGTGCCATGAAAAATGCAAGAATTTTGCTGGCCTGTTATAAAAAACTTGTTTTTAAGGAATAGCTTTGGAATTAAAAAGAAGGATAAAATTCTAATTTTTAGACTTGAAGAGTTATAAGATACTTTTATAAAAACGATAACGCTGTTCAAAAAAATCAATAGTATAAACAGACAATCTAGCAAAATTTTGGGGTAAAGACTACTTCACATCTTACTAATTTAATTCTATTATTTATTGGTTTTCAAGATGAATGAAAAAGACATACATATCATAAAATATTCTGGAGAAAAGGTAAAATTTTCTATTCCTAAACTATATGCTTCCTTAAAAAAAACGGGTGCAGAAGAAGCTGTTATACATCAGATTATAGATAAAGTTAGAGATGAATTATACCAAGGAATTTCAACAAAAGAAATTTATAACAGAGCGTTTGCATTGCTTAAAAAAAATGAAAGTCATTTTGCTTCAAAATATAAATTAAAAAAAGCAATTTATGAATTAGGACCAACAGGCTTTCCGTTTGAAAGGTTTGTTGCTGCTATTTTACAACATTCTGGCTATAGCGTACAAGTGGGTAAAATTTTGAACGGAAAATGTGTAAAACATGAAATTGACGTTTTAGCAACAAAAAACAATGAAACTACTATTGTAGAATGTAAATTTCATGGAGAACAAGGATTAAACTGCAATGTAAAAGTACCATTATACATTAACTCGCGGTATTTAGATGTCAAAGAACATTGGAATAAAAACACTAAAATTGAATCTACATTAACCGAAGGTTGGGTTGTAACAAACACCAGGTTTACAGAAGACGCCATAAAATACGGCAATTGTTGTGGTTTGCATTTATTAAGTTGGAATTATCCCAAAGAAAATGGCTTAAAAGATAAAATAGATTATTTAGGATTGTATCCCATAACAGTATCCACATTACTTACCAAAAGAGAAAAACAATTTTTATTAAATAGAACTGTTGTTTTGTGCAAAGATTTAGTAAACGATTCTTTTTATTTAGATCATTTAGGTATTTCTATCAACAGAAAAAAAAGAATTTTAAATGAAATGAAGCAATTGTTTAACAGTAAAAATCACTAAAAGATGAACTATTTTGTGAACGTTAAATTTTTAGGAGCTGCTAAAACGGTAACTGGCTCAAAATTTCTTATTGAAACTTCAGAAAAAACCATATTAATAGATTGTGGTATGTTTCAAGGTTTAAAAGAATTGAGAGAATTAAATTGGAAAGATTTATCTGTAAATGCCAATAAGATTGATGTAATACTCTTAACACACGGTCATTTAGATCATGTTGGTTATTTACCAAGAATAGTAAAACAAGGTTTTTCTGGAAAAATAATAGGCACGGCACCAACATTAGCAATTGCCGAGATTATTTTAAATGATAGTGCTAAAATTCATGAAGAAGAAGCACAAAAAGCAAATAAAGAAAAGTATTCTTCACATGTGCCTGCATTGCCATTTTACACACTTGAAGATGCCGAAAATACCATTCGTAAATTTGAAGTAGGAATTGTAAATAAATGGATTGATTTATCAGAAAATATGAAATACAGATTTCAATATAACGGTCATATTATTGGTGCAACTTTTATAGAATTAGATATCAAAGGAAAACGTTTTGTGTTTTCTGGTGATATTGGTAGAAGCAACGATTATCTTTTAGAAGAACCAAAAACACCAGAATGGGCAGATTTTTTATTTATTGAAAGTACCTATGGAAATAAATTACATCCGGTAGAAGATATAGAAGAAAAATTAGCCGCTATTATTGTAGATACAATTCAAAAGAAAGGAAATCTAGTCATTCCTAGTTTTGCTGTAGAACGTTTGCAAACATTGATGTACATTTTATGGAAATTATATAAAGAAAATAAAATTCCAAATATTCCAATATTTGTAGATAGCCCAATGGGAAATAGAGTTTTAGATGTTTTTAAACGTTTTCCTAAGTGGCATAAATTACCAATGGAAGAATATAGCGCCATGTGTAATCATATAAATATTATACAATCATATAAAGAAACTTGGGAAACCATAGATGATAAAAGGTCTAAAATAATTATTGCAGGAAGTGGTATGGTAACCGGCGGTAGAGTGTTAACGTATTTGCAACAAATAATAGATGAACCTTCTACAACCGTTTTATTAGTAGGATATCAGGCAGAAGGCACACGTGGTAGACAATTGTTAGAAGGTGCTCATGAAATTCGGTTTTACGGAAAATATTATCCTGTTAAAGCCACTATAAAAACCATAGAAAGTTTGTCTGCACACGCAGATCAGCAAGATTTATTAAACTGGATGAAAAATATTAAAAACGTTCCGGAAAAAGTGTTTTTAATTCATGGAGAACCTACGGCTTTAGACGCTTTTAGAGTAAAAATAAAAGACCAGTATCATTGGAACGTAGTGATTCCAACATTAGACAGTGAAGAAGAAATTATAATTTAATTAGTACGCAATACAATGGAAACCGTGAATAGTTTTAATGATAAAAAATCTATCGAAGAACTACACTATAATTTGTTGCAATCTAAAACTAGGATAGAAGAAGAAATACATTAATTTTTTTTGAAATGCACCCATTTTAAAATTCATTTATTTGAATATTTAAAAAGTGTGTTAAAAGATTAAGTTATTGTAATAAGCTGATATTTATCATTTTAATACACTTTTATTCCCTGTAACTTGATAAGATATTTTTTACCAAATTTAAAATTATTATTATGAAAACAACATATGTAAATACCAATTTTGTAAATGGGTTAAGTGTAGAAGATTTGCATAACGACTCTAAAGAATGGTTATTAGAATTAGAGTTTTTAAATGATGAATATCTTTTTTTCGAAGATTTAATAAAATGGAATACACTTCAATTAATAGACTTTCAATCTTATGCGAAAAGCAAAGATATTATTGAAATTTTAAGTAGTACAAAAAAAACAAATGACCAATTAATTAAATTGGTTAAAAAACACGAAAAAGATCTTGAAGTTTTAGTAGATGAAATTAAAAAACCAACAGTAGAATTGGCGTATAAAAAAGAACATAAAACACTTGTTGTTATGTTTAAAAATCATTTAAAAGAACACAGATTATTAAAGATACATTTATATGATATTTTTAAAAAAATTAAAAAAATAGAAAAACAAAAAAGAATCCTAGCAATTGAGTAATAATCTTATAGACTCTTAAAAAGATTAATACCAATATTAATTTATGGAAAATTAATAGTATTCTGCGCAATCAACAGGATTTAAAAACAATAATTTTATCCTGTGATTGTGCAGATTTACGCATTTTTTAAGAATTGCTTTTCTGACGAAATGAATTTACCTTTCCTATCTTTATTTGAGCATCACGTCCAAAGATAATAGCTCTATTATCAGCTTCGTGCCCAGCAGGAAAATTAAATAAAACAGGAATATTTTCTGGAATAGCGTCTAAAATTAATTGTTCAATAGAGCTGCCCCAAGATGTTGTGTTTTTCTTCACTTTGGTCATGTCTCCAACAATTACAGCTTTTACTTTATTGAAATTTCCAGCTCTTTTTAAGCTTTGTAACATTCTGTCTATGGCATATTTGTATTCACCAATTTCTTCAATAAACAAAATTTTTCCATCTGTATTTATTTGACTTTTAGAACCTAACATAGAAGCTAATAGAGCAAGATTTCCGCCAACAACCTGTCCTTCTATTACTTCAGTTAGTTTTGTAGACGTTTTTCTATTGTATGTAGAAGCAGGAATTGTGTAAGTATTATTTTTGCCAAAAATAGCTTTTTTAAAGCTTGAAATTGTTTCTACAATTTGTTCTGGTTTATCATCTACACTTGTACCCATCATGGCGTGCATGGTTTCTATTCCTAAAGTATGAATATGACTATGAAACGCAGTAATGTCTGAATAGCCAATAATCCATTTAGGGTGTTTTAAAAACGTTGTATAATCTAATTTATCTAAAACCCTTACAGAGCCATAGCCGCCACGTCCAGACCAAATTGCTTTTATATTTGGGTTGTTTAATGCTTTTTGAAAATCTTCTGTTCTCTCATTATCATTACCCGCAAAATGACTGTTTTGATTAAAAATATGCTTTCCTAACATTACTTTTAAACCCCAGCTTTCTGCTAATTCTTTCGCTTTTTGAATGGTTTCTACTCGGTTTTTTAAAATTCCTGCAGGAGCAAGAATTACAATACTATCACCAACTTTTAAATAAGGTGGTGTACTTAATTTTTCATTTTTCTCTTGTGCTTGTACTATTGAAAAACTCATCAATATTAAAATAACTCCTATTTTTTTTTTCATTATTAATATTTTTTATGTGAATCAAGTTCAAAAGAGCTTCTGAAACTTGTTGGTTTTTTATCAGGAATTACCCCAATTAATTGGTGATGTCTTTCTTTTTTAGATTTAAATTCACTCAATCTTATTTTTAAGGTAAACCTACAAAATAATCTTTTATTTCTATATTTCTTATGCTAGTTTTATACGCATTATAAGAAATTCTTACATAAAAAGGATTTATAGAAACCAATTGCAAAACATTTTAAAGAACCAGTTGTAATTTAAAAGTTGCATCAACAAATAAAATTAATTTGCTTTTCATTTTTACTGAATCTCTTTCTGACGGAACAAAAACTGCTGTAAAAACAATAATAATACAGCCATAAATACCATGTTTTTTTCCATGAACAAGCTTTTTATAAATGCTATAAATCTAAAAAAACGTTTACTTTGAATGTATTTATTTTCAATGATTTTTAAAAGACTCTTTTTCGTACTTTTGCACTTCAAAAATCAGTCCAAAATTAATACATAGAACACATGAGTGCTCCTAAAAGATATACAATTACCGCAGCTTTACCTTATACAAACGGACCAATTCATATTGGTCATTTAGCAGGCGTTTACGTACCTGCAGATATTTATGCACGTTATTTACGTTTAACAGGTAATGATGTTGCCTATATTTCTGGTTCAGATGAACATGGTGCTGCCATACCAATGAAGGCCAAAAAAGAA
Source organism: Polaribacter sp. (assembly GCF_051251875.1). Classification (GTDB taxonomy): domain Bacteria; phylum Bacteroidota; class Bacteroidia; order Flavobacteriales; family Flavobacteriaceae; genus Polaribacter. The sequence continues at coordinate 2,813 of NZ_JBPOGL010000012.1, read as the reverse complement.
GGTGTTTCTCCTCAAGTAATTATCGATAAATATCACGGAATCATTAAAAAATCTTTTGAAGATTTTGGTATTTCATTTGATAATTATTCGAGAACTTCCTCTAAAATTCATCATGAAACAGCTTCAGATTTTTTTACAAAACTTTATAATGATGGTGAGTTTGTAGAAGAAGTTTCTGCACAATTGTATGATGAAGAAGCAAATCAGTTTTTAGCGGATAGATTTGTTGTTGGAACTTGTCCTAAATGTGGCTTTGAAGAAAGTTATGGTGATCAATGTGAAAACTGCGGAACAAGTCATAATGCAACAGATTTAATAAATCCTAAATCTGCAATTACCGGCAATGTACCCACTGTAAAAGAAACCAAACACTGGTTTTTACCTTTGGATAAACACGAAGCTTTTTTACGTGAGTGGATTTTAGAAGGCCATAAAAAAGATTGGAAACCGAATGTTTACGGACAAGTAAAAAGTTGGGTAGAAGATGGTTTAAGACCAAGAGCCGTAACTAGAGATTTAGACTGGGGAATTCCGGTTCCTTTAAAAGATGCAGAAGGAAAAGTGTTGTATGTATGGTTTGATGCACCAATTGGTTACATTTCATCAACCAAAGAATGGGCAGCTAGAGAAGGAAAAAATTGGGAAGATTATTGGAAAAAAGACGATACTAAAATGGTACATTTTATAGGGAAAGACAACATTGTTTTTCACTGTATTATTTTTCCGGCAATGTTAAAAGCACACGGCGATTATATTTTACCAGACAATGTACCTGCTAATGAATTTTTAAATTTAGAAGGAAATAAGCTATCAACTTCAAAAAACTGGGCAGTTTGGTTGCACGAGTATTTAGAAGAATTTCCAAATCAGCAAGATGTTTTACGTTATACCTTAACTGCAAATGCGCCAGAAAGTAAAGACAATGATTTTACTTGGAAAGATTTTCAGGCAAAAAATAACAATGAATTGGTTGCCATTTTTGGTAACTTTATCAATAGGGTAGTTGTTTTAACCAACAAATATTACGCAGGAATTGTACCTGAACCCAATGATTTTACAGAAGTAGATGAAGATGTTTTAGCTGCTGTAAAAGAGTTTCCGAATATTATTGGTAAATCTATTGAAAGATACAGATTTAGAGAAGCAAGCCAAGAATTAATGAATTTAGCAAGACTTGGTAACAAGTATTTAGCTGATGAAGAACCTTGGAAAGTAATAAAAGTAGATGCAGAGCGCGTGCAAACAATTATGTATGTTGCTTTGCAAATTTCTGCAGCTTTAGCAGTTGTTTCTGAACCGTTTTTACCATTTACTTCTAAGAAACTTAAAAATATATTGAATGTCAGTTCGAGTGATTCGACGCAGGAGAATTGTATCGAGAACACATGGACAGACGTAACAGAAAAAGATGTTTTGCTGCCAGCAGCTCATCAAATAAACAAAGCAGAATTATTATTTTCTAAAATTGAAGATAAAACAATTGATGCTCAGATAGAAAAATTAGAGGCAACTAAAATTGCTAATGAGCAAGAAAATAAAGTGGTAGAACCGCAAAAAGAAACCATAGAATTTGATGATTTTACCAAACTAGATATTAGAATTGGTACTATTTTAGAAGCCGAAAAAGTAGCAAAAACAAAAAAACTTTTAAAACTAAAAGTTGATGTTGGTATTGATGTTAGAACAATTGTTTCTGGTATTGCAGAAAGTTTTTCTCCAGAAGAAATTATTGGGCAACAAGTGTCTGTATTGGTAAATTTAGCGCCAAGAAAAATACGCGGTGTAGAAAGTCAAGGAATGATTTTAATGACAGATACTCCGGATGGAAAGTTAGCGTTTGTAGCACCAGAAAAAGCTGTTAAAAATGGGCAACAAGTGAGTTAGACAATTGTTTAAAAAATACTTAAAAGTAAAAAGCCACAAATTCACGAATTATTTAATTGGGAATTTGTGGCTTTTTTTAGAGGTTAATACCCAAAACCTTTCTGGTCTTTTTTTATTTCTTCTAAAACTTCTTTTAACACTTCTTTTATTTCTGGCGGAATAGAAAGTAATTCTATACTTTCTTTATCAATTAAAGTTAGTGTAGCATAATAATAAACCAAATAGCGTTCTTTTAATTCTTCTCCAAATTTTGGGTTGTTAAAGAGTTTAAAGACCAATTGATTTTGTTTGTGAATTAAAAGTCCTTTTAATAAAAATTCAGAATGTTCCATTCCAAAATCTTGATAGACTTGTGTTACTCTTTTTTCTACATTATTAAAAATTCCATTCGAAATTTCAATGATAATTTCTAATTGAAGCATTGTACTTTCTTTTGTATCATTTTTTTGAATATACTCTTTAATACGTTTTAATGCTTTTTTCTTATCATATTGCTGGTAATGTAAAATAGCTATATTGAATAATGCCTTATTACTTCCATTTTCTATAGCCTTCAGGTAATATTCTTCTGCTTGCTTATATTTCTCTTGATTTTTATATAAAATCGCTAAATTATTTAAAGCCATAACATCTCCTTTTTCAATCACCTTTAGATAATATTCTTCTGCTTGCTCATATTTCTCTTGATTTTGATATAAGATCGCTAAATTATTTAAAGCATCAACATTTCCTTTTTCAATTCCTTTTAGATAATAATCTTCGGCTTGCTCATATTTCTCTTGACTCTTATATAAATTCGCTAAATTAAATAAAGCCTCAACATCTCCTTTTTCAATTGCTTTTAGATAATATTCTTCTGCTTGCTCATATTTCTCTTGATTTTGATATAAGATCGCTAAATTATTTAAAGCATCAACATTTCCTTTTTC
>NZ_JBPOGL010000011.1:0-95042 GCF_051251875.1 Polaribacter sp. | reverse complement strand
ACCTAAAAAACCTTCTATAAAAATACCCAATATGTTACCGAGTATTGCGATTGATTAGCTCGAACTCACGTTATTTAGATTTACTACCTTCTAAAATAAAGCAAAAGAAATGAAACCAACAATAATTATACCCATTGTAGAAATTAAAAAATAGGCACCATTAAGTAGTATAAATTTTAAAAAAGTTTTAAAAAAGTTTTAAAATATCCTTGCTGATAAAAAGTACGCAATGCAATAAATAGATAGATTAAAAACAAGATTGTAAAAATCCATAATTGCGGATTTATATTAAATAATACAAGTAAAAAGTAGATAGAAAGCAGCATAAAAAATACTGTTTGTGAATGAAACACAAATATTAAATGATCTACATAGGTGTATTTTCTTCTGATATAAAATAGTTTTAGAAATAAAGTAAAGAACGGAAGAAACACAAACAATGCTATTGACCCATAAGAAAGTAGCTGGTTTACAAATTGCTCTTGACTATCAGCTTCCCCAAGTAAAGAATTTATTTTCCCAGCCCTATCATACAAAAACCGATTAAAAAATGTTTTTTCTTGCGCTAAACTATCCAAAGCATCATCTATATTTATTTTTGGATGTTTTTTTTGAAACTTTAAATAATTGTCTATTTTTAAACCATTAAAATCAATATTATTTTTACTAATAGTTTTGGTACTGTCTTTTGCTTGTTCAGCAACTTTTTCTACAATTTCTTTTCTTTTGATAGAATCTACAGGAAACCAAGAGTTTTTTAAATCTTCATTTACAGCATTTTTTAACGAATCTATATCAATCTCTTTTCCTATTTGTTTTGTGTCATTAAAAGAAAGATCACTAGTATTATTTTTTGCACTACCGTTTTTGAGAGCATTAAATTTATCGATACTTTTTGAAACTCCTAAAATTAAAAAGAACAGAATGGAAACTGTTAAATAAAAACGAAAAGGGTTAGAATATCGTTGTCTTTTACCCGCTACATACTCTTTAGAGACTTTGCCTGGTTTAAATAAAAGTGTAGTAATAGTGTTCCAAAACTTTGCTTCAAAATTGAACAAACCACTAAAAAGTTCTTGAATAAAATTTACAAAGGTTATTCTATTTCCTTTATTGGCTTGACCACAATCTGGGCAAAACTTTTCTTGACCACTAAAAGGATGTCCACAATTAAGACATGCTGGGTCTTTAATAATAGCTGCTTTTTTTTCGGTTATTTTTAGTTTAATATCGTTTGATTTGAAAGTTGAAAAGTAGGAATTATCACTTTAAATTGAGTAAAGTTTTCTATATCTATCATGGTGTAAAAACCTTTCATTGCACCCATATTAGATTCTAAAAAACAACCAGAACTATAGGTATACACGTCTTGTGGTTTTAAAACAGGAGTTTGACCAACTACGCCTTCTCCACTCACAATTTCTGATCTATTTAATGAATCAAAAATATTCCAATATCTATCTGTTAATTTTACTGTTTTAGTAGAAGTATTTTCAATGGTAATAACATACACAAAAATATGATAGTTTTTGTTATTTCTATAACTAGAACCATTGTATTTAGTTTTCACAGAAATTTTTATCCCTTTTGTTATTTGTTGCACCATAATAGAGTAAATATAGTTTTTTTTGTTTAGAACTACAATTGATTTTTTTTCATCTTTTATACTTTCTGTTGATAATAGAAAAAAATGATTATTTTTTTCCGATATATATAAAAACGAAGGTTGCCAAATACAAAATAAATGCTCTTATCATCTATTTTGTAGGGTTCATAAAAAAATATTTTTTCTTTTTTGTTGAATAAAAATTTCAGAAAATACTAAAAACCCAGAAATGCTGGCCAAAAGAACAAGAATAATATATCCTATGAAAACTTTAAAAGTAATTTTCTTTTTTAAAGACGGCATAAATATCTGTGAAATTGAGATTTTACAAAGATGTTACGTTAAAAAAACACATAAAAATACAACACCTGTTTTAATGGTTGTATACTAGTTTATTTATTCATTCTGATTAAAAAAACCTGTTCCTACGCCAACAACTCGCTCATAAAACGCTCCAAAAGGTTTATAATATACCAAAACGGTATATTCATTTTCGGTTTCATAAAAAGTACCATTAACTTCATTTGTATTTACAACACCTCTTCTATCTACCGTTGCGTATGTATAATTATAAAAACCTTGCTTTAGTAAAAAGTTTCCTTTGTAAGTCTTTTCTGCTGCATGATACACCATTTTATGAGCCTCCATTACCTCAAAATTACTAAAAGCACCATACACATACACTTCTTTTTCCGCAAAAGGTTCATCTACCGAAAGAGAAAAATGCATCATGGCATAATCTGCTTCTGTTGTTGCTTCTGACGCCTCTAAAGTTCTAATTACAAATTGTCCGTTTACATCCGGATTGTACATATATTTTTTATACGGATTAAAAGTAAAAGGATAAATAAAATGATGATACACTTCTCTTTTATCTACCTGAATAATATTTAAACTATTTGTTCTTATATATTTTGAATCAAAATTTAAGTATTCATTACCTCCCCAAAAATTGGTTTTATTTGTATGCGAATACACCAATTGATTGGGTTTAAAAAAAGTGGGTTGCAACTCTGTTATTTTTTCGTTCCAATTATTATTTTTTAATACAACTACTTTTATTTCTTGACCAGGATTGTTAATTTTTAACGTTGGATGATTTACAAAAAACTGAACAGTTTGTTGGGTATTTAATGTTTTTGTATCTCTACTTCTTGCCACAGAAACCCCCACGGTTGTTTGGTTTTCATACAATACAAACCTTCTTGTAAAAACCACCTCTTCATCTTCATTTAAAACCGATAAAAGATAATTACCACTTTTAGTAATTACGGTATTTGTATTGGGAATTTGCACGGAATAATGCGTATAACTTTGTAATGTATTAAATGAGTTTGTAGCGTTATTAATATAATTTTGCTCAAAACCATTTATATATTGACTGGCTAACAATCGGCTAGATTTCCAATTATGCGTTTTGTGCTCAATCTTATATTGATATTCTTTACTATCAGCCTCTAAATCATCAAAAGACAATTCTAAAACAATGCCCAAAGGAACAATTGAAGAGAAGTTGTTTTCTTGCAAAGGTCTTAACTGAATAGACTTTATGTTCTGAGAAAATAAGCTTAAACAGAAAAAGATAAAAAAAGGAATTAGTAGTTTCTTATACATATTACAAAAATAGTGTTCATTTGGTTTAATTATCAAAATTAAAGCCAAAACTTATAACTACAACGTTTTCATTTAATTTTATTATTTAGAATAATTATAAATAAGATTGTTTAACAAAGATAAAAGTTAAAATATTTCCATCATAAATAGCAAAAAGCCTAAATTTGCTTGATTTTTTTAAGATAACTAACAATTCCAAATTACTATGTCAAAAGACATTCGTATTAAAAAAGGCTTAGACATTAAGCTTGTTGGCGGCGCAGAAAAAACCACTAAAAGTAGTACTTTAAGTAGTATTTATGCCGTAAAGCCAGAAGATTTTCACGGAATTATACCAAAACTTGTAGCCAAGGAAGGAGCAGAAGTTAAAGCGGGAGAAGTACTTTTTTATTCAAAAAGTGACGAACGTATTTTATTTCCAAGTCCGGTTTCTGGTAAAGTGGTTGAGGTAATTCGTGGAGCAAGAAGAAAAGTATTAGCAGTTAAAATTTCTGCGGATTCAACTCAAGTGCATAAAGATTTTGGTACTAAAGATGCGGCAAAAATGTCTGCGGAAGAAGTTAAGAATCATTTGTTTGCTTCTGGTTGTTGGCCATTTGTAAAACAACGTCCGTATGATGTTGTTGCAAATCCAAACCAAGCACCAAAAGCTATTTTTGTTTCTGCCTACGCAAGTGCACCTTTAGCTGCAGATTTAGATTTTACTTTAGCTGGTAAAGAAGCCGAATTGCAAGCTGCAATTACCGCGGTTTCTAAACTAACAGCAGGTAAAGTTCATGTATCTGTAGGATCCAATTCTAATTCGCCTTTATCAAAAATTAATGGAGTAGAATTGCATAAGGTTTCTGGGCCACATCCTTCAGGGAATGTGAGTACTCAAATTGCCAGCATAGACCCTCTTAATAAAGGAGAAGTTGTTTGGGTAATTACACCACAAGATTTAGTTATTATTGGTGAATTACTTTTAACAGGTAAGTTTAATGCAACAAGAACCATTGCTTTAACCGGTTCTAAATTTAGCAAGCCACAATATGTAACTGCTCTTGCAGGAGCAACTATTGCAGATATAACGGCTAAAAATTTAGAAAATGATAATACAAGAATTATCAGTGGAAACGTACTTTCTGGAAAGCAAGTAAAAGAAACTGATTTCTTAGGATATTATGACAACCAAATAACGGCAATTCCGGAAGGAGATGATTACGAATTTTTTGGATGGACAAAGCCTGTTTTTAATAAAGTATCTACATCTAGAGCGTTAACTTTTTCTTGGTTAACACCTAAGAAAAAATACAATTTAAACACAAACACCAACGGAGAACACAGAGCATTTGTTGTTACGGGTTCTTACGAAAATGTTTTTCCTTTAGATATTTATCCAATGCAATTGTTAAAAGCATGTATGTATAAAGATTTAGATGAAATGGAAGCTTTGGGAGGTTACGAAGTAGCTCCAGAAGATTTTGCACTAACAGAATTTATTTGTGTATCTAAACAACCTCACCAGAAAATAATACGTGAAGGTTTAGATTTAATGAGAGAAGAATTAGGATAAGATTATGGGCTTAAAACAAAATTTACATAATTTAAAAGAGAAATATAAAGGTACTAAAATGGCACCTGCGTTTAACGCAATCCATACCTTTTTATATTTACCAAATGATGTTACTCACGGAGGAACTCATATAAAAGCAGCAGACGATTTAAAGCGTACCATGAACACGGTAATTATGGCTTTAGTTCCTTGTTTGATTTTTGGAATGTTTAATGCAGGTTTTCAACATTACGCAGCTATAGATAGCTCTTTAAGAGCAGATGTATTAGCTAACTTTTTTACGTTTGATAACCTTTGGATTGGAATTATAAAAGTATTACCCTTAGTAATTATTTCTTACGGAGTTGGTTTAGGAGTAGAATTTATTTTTGCTATTATAAAAGGTCATGAAGTAGAAGAAGGGTACTTAGTAACGGGTATGTTAGTGCCATTAATTGTACCAATTGATACACCTTTATGGATGTTAGCAGTTGCCGTAGTTTTTGGTGTAGTAATTGGTAAAGAAGTTTTTGGTGGTACAGGAATGAACATCTTAAACCCAGCGTTAACTATTAGAGCATTCTTATTCTTTGCATATCCAACGTGGATGTCTGGAGATAAAGTTTGGGTGCATGGCGCAGATCCTCGTATGGGAATGTTAGGTACTGAAAATATACCAGATGCAATTTCTGGGGAAACTATTCTTGGTAGTTATGCTCAAAACAGCGAAGTAATTTATTCTACTTGGGATAAATTTGCAGGTTTTATACCAGGTTCTGTAGGAGAAACATCAACATTGTTAATTCTATTAGGGGCAGCTTTCTTAATTTTTACAAAAATAGGAAGTTGGAGAATTATTGTTTCTACCTTTTTAGGAGCAGCGGTAATGGGCTTCATATTTAACCAAATTGTAGCAGCAGATATTATTACAGAATCTAGCAAGTTTTATGGCTTAATGAACACCGTTTGGTATGAGCATTTAATTATTGGTGGTTTAGCATTTGGAGCCGTTTTTATGGCAACAGATCCTGTAACAGCAGCACAAACAAATAAAGGGAAATGGATTTACGGTTTCTTAGCAGGATTTATTGCCATTATGATTCGTGTATTTAACCCAGCATATCCAGAAGGGGTAATGTTAGCTATTTTGTTAATGAATGTTTTTGCACCTACAATAGACCATTATGTGGTTCAAGGAAACGTGAAAAAAAGATTAAAACGTACTAAAGTTAAAACTGCCTAATTATGAGTAAGAGAACAGATAGTAATTCATATACAATAATTTTTGCCGTAATTATGGTGTTAATTGTTGGTTCTATATTGGCTTTTTTAGCATCGTCTTTAAAGCCTAATATCGACGAAAATAAGAGAATAGAAAAGCAACAAAACATTTTGTATGCAATGGGTGTAAATGAAAACGATGAATCTAGTGCAACTTTTGTTTCTACAAATGTTGCCGGTACAGAGTTTACAAAATACATCAAAAAACAAATTATTATTCAAGGTGATAAAATTACCGAAGATGATAATGCATATTTAATTGATGTTAAAAAACAACAAACTTTAGCAAAAGAAGGTAAACAAAGAAAATTACCATTATTTGTTGGTGAAAAAGATGGGGTAACATTTTACGTTGCTCCTATAAGAGGAAAAGGTCTTTGGGATGCAATTTGGGGATATGTTGCCATGGATGAAAATATGATTGTACAAGGAGCATATTTTGATCATAAAGGTGAAACTCCTGGTTTAGGAGCAAACATTAAACAACGCTATTTTATGGACGATTTTATTGGTGAACATTTATTGTCTGAAACTGGAAATTTCGAAGGAATTACAGTTGCCAAAGGTAATAACGATCCTAAAAATGATGACAAAACAGATTATGAAGTAGATGCAATTGCTGGAGCAACAATTACCGGTGATGGCGTTTCTGCCATGATAAAATCTGATTTAGCATTGTATGTGCCTTATTTTAAAACTTTAAAAAAATAAATTATGGGTTTACTTTCAAAAAAAGACGCAGCCTTAATTACAGATCCGTTACTAGACAATAACCCAATTACAATTCAAGTATTAGGTATTTGTTCTGCTTTAGCAATTACAGCAGAATTAAAAGCTTCTATTGTAATGGCTATTTCGGTAATGTTTGTATTAGGTTTAGGAAACGTAGTTATCTCTTTAATGAGAAACATTATACCATCAAAAATTAGAATTATTGTACAACTTATTGTAGTTGCTACTTTAGTAATTATTGTAGATTTAGTACTAAAAGCATTTGCTTATGAACTAAGTAAAACACTTTCTGTTTTTGTGGGGTTAATTATTACAAACTGTATTATTATGGGACGTTTTGAGGCCTTTGCTTTGGGTAACGGACCATGGAGATCTTTCTTAGACGGAATAGGTAATGCAGTTGGTTATGGTGTTATATTAATAGCCGTAGGATTCTTTAGAGAATTATTAGGTTCTGGTACATTATTAGGATTTAAAGTTTTAGGAGATCCTATTGAAAAAACAGGATTGTACTCTATAGGATATGAAAATAACGGATTTATGTTATTATCTCCAATGGCATTAATTGTAGTTGGTATTATTATCTGGATACAACGTACTAAGAATAAATCATTAATAGAAGAGAATTAAAAACCAATTATTAGTGTTCATTTATCAATAAACAATACATTGAAAACTGATTACTGATAACTGTTAATTGAAAACATATGGAACATATAGAATTATTTTTCAAATCGATATTTATAGACAACATGGTATTTGCAACCTTCTTAGGAATGTGTTCTTACCTTGCTGTATCTAAAAAAGTATCTACTGCCGTTGGTTTAGGTGCTGCTGTAATTTTTGTATTAGCAGTAACTGTACCTTTAAATTGGTTGTTAGATCAATACATTTTACAACCAGGAGCTTTAAAATGGTTAGGAGCAGAATATGCAGAATACGACTTAAGTTTCTTATCATTTATCATGTTTATTGCAACCATTGCAACCATGGTACAATTGGTAGAAATTATTGTTGAAAAATTCTCACCTTCATTATACAATTCATTAGGTATTTTCTTACCGTTAATTGCAGTAAACTGTGCTATTTTAGGTGGAAGTTTATTTATGCAATCTCGTGAAATTCCTACGTTAGGTTTGTCATTTACCTATGGTGTTGGATCTGGAATTGGATGGTTTTTAGCAATTTTAGCCATTGCCGCAATTCGTGAAAAAATTAGATATTCAAATGTACCTCCTGCCTTAAGAGGTTTAGGAATTACGTTTATCATAACAGGATTAATGGCAATTGGTTTTATGAGCTTTGGAGGTATGTTAACTGGTGGTGATGAGAAGAAAGAAGAAAAACCAGTTGTAGAGGCTAAAGTTAAAAAAGAAGAAGTAAAAACAGCAACAAAAGAAATTGTAGCTGAAAACACAATTATAAACCAATAGAAGCATGATATTAGCAGCAGGTACAACAGGAACCATAATTGCAACGGTAGTGGCTTTTTTAATATTAACATTGGTATTAGTAGCATTGTTATTATTTGTAAAACAAAAATTATCTCCTTCTGGCCCGGTAACAATTACCATAAACGGAGAAAAGAAAATAGAAGTGGGTTCTGGAAGCACACTTTTAACAACATTAGGAAACGAGAAAATATTTTTACCATCTGCTTGTGGCGGTGGTGGATCTTGTGTTCAGTGTGAGTGTCATGTAAATTCTGGTGGTGGTGAAGCATTACCAACAGAAACACCTCACTTTACAAAAAAGGAGTTAAAATCAGGAATTCGTTTAGCATGTCAAGTAAAAGTAAAACAAGACATGGATATTTCTATCCCTGAAGAAATCTTCGGAATTAAGAAATGGGATGCTGTGGTTGTAAGAAATTATAACGTAGCTACATTTATTAAAGAATTTGTTGTTGAGATTCCTCAAGATATGGGATACAAAGCAGGTGGGTATATTCAAATTGAAATTCCAGCTTGTGAAGTAAACTATTCTGATATGGACATTACTGCACATCCAGAAGAACACGATACTCCAGATAAGTTTGAGGCAGAATGGGACAAGTTTAACTTAAGACCATTGGTAATGAAAAATACAGAAACTATAGAAAGAGCATATTCTATGGCTTCTTATCCTGCAGAAGGAAGAGAAATTATGTTAAATGTACGTATTGCTACACCTCCTTTTGATAGAGCAAAAGGTGGCTGGATGGATGTAAATCCGGGTATTGCATCTTCATACATTTTTAATCTAAAGAAAGGAGATAAATGTGTAATTTCTGGTCCTTATGGAGAATTCTTTATCAATGAATCTGATGCAGAAATGTTATATGTTGGTGGTGGAGCAGGAATGGCGCCAATGCGTTCTCACTTATATCACTTATTCAGAACATTAAAGACTGGTAGAAAAGTTACTTATTGGTATGGAGGACGTTCTAAAGCAGAATTATTTTATATAGAACACTTTAGAGCTTTAGAAAAAGATTTTCCAAACTTTAAATTTTATATCGCTTTATCAGATCCAACAGAAGCAGATAATTGGACAAAGAAAAAAGATATTAGCGATGAAGCTGGAGATGGTTTTGTAGGTTTTATTCACAACTGTGTAATTGAAAACTACTTAAATCACCATGATGCACCAGAGGACTTAGAATTGTATTTCTGTGGACCACCATTAATGAACAACGCTGTTCAAAAAATGGGTGAAGATTTTGGTCTTTCTGACGAAAATATCCGTTTTGATGATTTTGGAGGTTAAACTTCAAATGTATATAAATTTAAAACCGACACATTTTGTGTCGGTTTTTTTTTGCTAAAAACTTTCTTGTCGTGAAATCTACCGTTTATAGATTGTAAGCAGCATGCAATAAATTTGCTGTTTTAGTTTACGCTTTCTATTTAGATATTTACTTTAAATAAAAGGTGAATACCGAAAAACCAAAACTTAAATAGAGTAGGTAAAACTAAAATGCTAAAAAATGAAAAAGGAAGAAAGTACTTGTAAAAAGATTAAAGAAGAATTAAATAATTTCTATTCAGAATTAAATGATGAAAAAGTGAATAACTTAAATCATTGTAGTGAATGTAAAATTGAAGAACCTAATATCTTAAAAATAAACTCGCCTTATGATGCAGTTCTAATTAATACAGCTCAAGATGGTAAGGGCGGTTTTATTCCTATAGGTGGTGGCAGAGATTTAAATTGGGAAGCTGGTATTGGAAATACGAAAGGTCCTAATAGTGTTAAAAACTGGATTCCAGCTTATGTTGCAAAAGACTCGGCCTGGACAAATAGTATTTACTCAAATGCAAACTGGATTTCTTATTATGCAAATACGCAACAACAAAAATCAAAAGAGGAGGGATACTTTAGGTTGAAATTTAATTTAAATAGCTCAATAGATCCACATCATTTTTTCTTGGATATGAAATTTTTTGCTGATAACTCTGTACATGAAATTTATATAAATGGTAAACCGCAAAGTATTCATTCACCAACAATCTTGCCACAAAACGGATCTAATCCTTATGGACATAGAGGTTTTGATGCAGGAAAGGAAGTAGAAATTAAATTAGCGAATGATTGGCAAAAATGTTTAAATGAGATTATTGTTCATGTTAAAACAGGTAGCCCTAAGGTTGGTTTTTTAGCTCAAAACTCTAGTAAATGTTATGAAATAGAACCACCTAATTATAAACCATCTTTAAACATAAAATGGGGAGATAGTGATTGTGATTGTATTGAATCTACCGATACAGAAAAAATGATTATAACGGTTTGTAACCCATTTTCTAATATTAGTTTTTCTAATTACTCTATTGGCACTATAGAAGTATTTCATCAAGATGGAAAAAAAATAGCATTACTGCCTAACGGAAACCCTTCTATAGAAGTAATACCTAAAGGAGCATTCTGTTTTGGTACCATAGAACCTTGTAGTTGTGTTTCTAGAGAGTTTGTGCTCATAAACAACGGAGCAAAACAAGGTAAGTATAGGTTTAAAATAGCTGGTATTTGTTACAATGTAGAACTTCATTATGATTTAGAAGATTGTTTAGAATTTAGTATTTGTAAAGATTAAAAAGCTCATGAAAAAGGCAATGGAGATCGCATCAAAGTTGCCTTTCATTTATATTCAACAAAAAGAGATTTTTTAAAACAATACTATTTTACCCATTAATAAACATTTAATCATTAACTTTAAAAACAAAAAAAATGAAAACAACAAGAACATTACTGTTAATAACGATCGTGTTATTAACTATACTTCTATTTAAAACATGTAATAAAGAAGAAAGTTGCAACCATAGCGTTCTAAATGAAAACGAGGTTATTGCAAATTACAAAAACTCTAGACATACCATTAATATAGGTCAAGTAGCAGATTTATTTGATAATTATAAAGATCGATTTATTCCAATTATTAAACAGATGCAGGATAATATTGATACTAATAATGGTATATTACAAAGAGATCATTATTTACCAACGGAATACTCATTAATGCCTTTGCAAAAATTAAAAGATTATATTAACTTTATAGAAGTGTTGCAGCAGAAAAACCCAGAGCAAATAATTTCAGGAATAGCGATTAGTTTTGGTGCTTATAACTTAACCGATTCTCTAAACATAGAAAAAGAAAGTACTGGTAAGAGAAAAGAGTCTATACTTAACGATCCATTAAAAATAGGAGATTATAGAGGGCGTTTAACAACTTTTATGACTCCAACTTATTATTCAGAAAAAAACACTGGTTATGATGCAGATAATCATATTCCATTTTATATAATTCCTAATGATAATTCTGATGTGTTTAAAGGAGAATATAGATCTTTATACAAATATCTTGATTCTATTAAGGGCTATGCTTCTAATAATAACAAAATAGAAAAAGAAATATCTAAAGCAAGTTTCTTACCCACTTTTAATGCTGCTAATGCAAAAATTACAATACAAAGTGTTTCTAGCAATGAGTTAACAGATATGCCTCCAAGACAACCCTAGTTCATCTATAAATTAAAGTAAAAAAAAATGGAAATAATACAATTATACGTAATAAACAGTTATGTTTACATACAGTTATTACCTGTAATAATAGGTTTTTGGGCATGGAAGTATTTAGAAAAACCATACCGATTATTTGTAATAGTATTGTTGTATTCCGCATTAAATGAAATGTTTAAAATATACTATGGTACGTATATTGTTAAAGGTCAAAACAGAATTCTAACAAATCTATATAATATCATTTATTTTAGCTTTCTGTTTTGGCTTTTTTGTAAAAAAGTGAATAATAATGTTTTAAAAAAAATAATTAGTATTATAGTTTCTTTATATTTTATAAGTATAGTTTACGAATTATTTTATCAAGGAATAGATTACCATAATCAAACCCAAGTTATACCCTACATTATAGGTGGATTTGGTATTATGGTTTGTGTCTTTTACTATTTTGTTAGTCTTTTAAACTCTAAAGAAATTATTAGTATTCACAGAAATCTATTGTTTTGGATTGCCATAGCGCATTTTATTTATTATCTTGGTTTTACCCCATTTAAAATAGGTGAAAACTATTATGCATCTTTTGATAAATATTACTATTTATTTAATGTGAAAGTGCCTATTACGTTTTTAAAATGTATCATTCTAAGTATTGGTTTCGTATGCAGTCGCCAGAAAATTCAATAATAATACTCTTTATATTTATCCTAATAACACTTGGTGTTTTTTTGGTGCTACTTTTTGTTATTTTTTTGAAACGGAAAAACAGGCTAGTACAAGACAACCTAGAAAACGCTTTAAAAAACCAGCAACAGCAACATGAGTTAGAATTAAAAGCATTGAGAGGGCAAATGAATCCTCATTTTGTGCATAATTCTTTAAATGCTATTCAATATTATATTCAACAGAATGATGTTGAAACATCAGAAAATTATCTAGCAAAATTCTCAAAATTGATGCGTCAATTTTTTGATTATTCAAGAAGAAAAAGCATTAGTTTAAGCGAAGAAATTAGCCTTTTAGAAAACTACCTTCAAATAGAGAAACTACGTTTCGAAGAAAAATTAGATTATGAAATAAAAGTAGATGCTAAATTAGATATAGAAGAAGAATACATGCCACCAATGATTTTACAGCCTTTAGTAGAAAATGCTATAAATCATGGATTGTTTCATAAACAGGGAAACGGAAAAATATGTGTACAATTTATATTTATTAATAATACTAGTTTTAAAGTAGCAGTAATAGACAATGGTATAGGTTTAGAAAAGGCAAAAAAATTAAACAATTCTATTAAAAATAAAAATTCATCGCATTCTTCTGCAGTTTTATCAGAACGACTTCATTTTTTAAATGAAAGTAGCCATTGGAATGTAACTTATAAAATTATTGATCGTTCTGTACAACCAGGTAAAACAGGTACAGAAGTATCTTTACTATTTAATCAGAAAAATAATGACAACCATTAAAACCATTCTTATAGATGATGAACGCAAAGCATTGGCTATTCTAAAAAATAAAATAGAAAGACTATGCCCTAATATAGAAGTTATTGCGGAGACGCAAAGCCCTAAAGATGCCATAGAGTTGATAAATAGTTTACAACCTCAATTAATTTTTTTAGATATTTCTATGCCAGAAATAAATGGGTTCGATTTATTAAAAAAGTTTGACAAACCAAATTTCGAAATTATTTTTGCTACTGCTTTTGATACTTATGCTATAGAAGCTATAAAGCATTGTGCCATTGGTTATCTTGTAAAACCAATAGATAATAATGATTTGGTGGCAGCTGTAAACAATGCTGCTAAGAATATTGAAGAGAAAACTGCTTTACAAAAAAACCAGTTGCTTATAGAAAATCTAGGTGTACAAACTTTTCAAATGAAAAAAATGGTAATTCCATCTACAGAAGGGTTAGAGTTTGTGAAAATTGCAAACATTATTCATTGTGAAGGTATAGATGGGTACACAAAAATTCATTTTACCACTCATAAACCCATATTAAGTTCACAAAGCATTGGTCATTTTAATAAACTGTTAAAAAATCAAGATTTTTATTTAGTACATAAATCGCATTTAATCAATTTAGAACATATCGAAAAATATTTAAATGAAGGTTATGTATTACTGAGTGCAAACCACAAAGTACCTGTATCTAGAAACAGACGACAAGAATTTTTAAATAATTTAAAGGGTTAAGTTAACTAAGTTATAATGCTAAAAAAGATTGAACATGATATACAGGCTCACCATTTTCTTGTTCAAATAGTTTAGAAAAATCCAATACATTTGGCAGATTGTCTAATTGGCATAATAATTCAATAACTGCAACCAATCCATCAAACAAAACCTCCTTACTTCTAGGGTTTTGAGGTTTTTGATTGTAATGACACAAAGGCGTTTTAAAGCCACAAGCTTCTAAAAACACTTTTTCTATCTGTAAGATTTCATTTGGAGAATATCCGTTAAATTTTCTTCCTAAATTTTGATGAACTCTGCCTACATAATTCAATTGTAATGAACCATGCTGATCTGAAAGGTGCTTCCAACTATCTAAATTATCCAAAATATTTCCAACAGCACAAGCCGTACAATCTTCAGGATTTAGTCTATTATTATGATAAGCATTGTACAATTTTACCAATGCATTTTCTAATCGTTTTGTAGTTTGCATATTGTATCAATTTATAAAACACTTAAAAATAGTGAATTATTAAAAAAGAATCAAGTTTATGAATCTTAATAGGTGTTTTTTTTTATAAATCAGTAGTTTCGTACAACGAATAGTATACAATGAATTGGACTCTCTACTTACTAATTATTACAACTATTGTTGTTACCGCTTGTTTGTTCCTGTATTTTTTTCAGGAAAAATTTATTTTTTTAAAAGGTGATACACTAAATAAAAATTATCAGTATCATTTTTCAAACAAGTTTGAAGAGGTATTCATAAAAACAGATGGTGTAAATGAAATTAATGCGCTTCATTTTAAATTACCAAACCCAAAAGGTATCATTTTATTTTGCCATGGAAATAAAGGAAATTTAACAAAATGGGGCCATAGAGTTTCCTACCTCTTAGAATACAATTATGAAGTGCTTGTTTTCGATTATAGAAATTATGGAAAAAGTACAGGGAATTATCACGAAAAAAAAATGTATGCTGATGTCTTAGCAGTTTATAATCACTTAAAAAAGACTTTTAAAGAAGATAATATGGTAGTTTATGGATATTCTATTGGTGCAACTTTTGCAACTAGAATAGCCGCTACTAACCATCCAAAAGAACTCATTTTAGAAGCACCTTTTTATAATTTTAAAAAAGCAGTGCAATATTACGCTAAACTTGCTCCCACATTTTTGTTGAAATATCAATTTAAAACAAATAAAGATATTACAAAAGTAAAGGCTCCTATTACAATTTTTCACGGTACACATGATAATACCACTTCTTGCAAACAATCTAAAGCATTGTTATTACTAAATACATCAACTAAGAACAAACACATTCAACTTCATAAGGGAACACATCATAATCTTAGAGAATTTCGTATTTATAAAGAAAAATTAAAAGAAATTTTAGAACGATAGTATTCTTTGAATTTTATAAATTGTATTTTTGAATTCTAGAATACACAACTTCATGCAGCGTTTACAGAAAATTTTAAAGAAGAAGAAATACATTAGAATAAAATTAAAAAAAATTGCCACCAATCATTTAGAATTAAAAGCAACTATTAATGGTGTAAAAGGACGTTTTATTTTAGATACCGGAGCCTCTAACTCTTGTGTAGGATTAGATATGATTACTTATTTTAATCTGGATGCAGAAGAAAGTGAAACCAAAGCTGCAGGAGCGGGTGCTACAAATATGGAAACAAAAAAATCTGAAAATAATTCATTAAAAATTGGTGATTGGAAAACTAAAAAATGTCATTTGGTTTTATTCAACCTCACGCATGTAAATACGGCTTTAACGCAACACAAGGCTAAAGAAGTACATGGTATTATTGGAGCAGATATTTTACAAAAAGGAAAAGCATTTATAGATTACAATAAAAATGTTTTATACCTAAAAAAAACAAAGAAATAATTAATTTAAATTAAGATACAATGAGTTTGCAAAAACAAGTAATGGATAAAATGAAAGAAGCAATGAAGGCAAAAGATACTGTTGCTTTACAAGCTTTAAGAGCAGTTAAATCTGCCTTTTTATTAGCAAAAACAGAAACAGGTGTTCAAGCTGAAATTACAGAAGAGCAAGAAATTAAGATTATTCAGAAG
Source organism: Polaribacter sp. (assembly GCF_051251875.1). Classification (GTDB taxonomy): domain Bacteria; phylum Bacteroidota; class Bacteroidia; order Flavobacteriales; family Flavobacteriaceae; genus Polaribacter. The sequence goes on along the minus strand of NZ_JBPOGL010000011.1, from coordinate 78,996 downwards.
CAAGTAAAACAAAGAAAAGATAGTGCAGCTATTTTTATAAAACAAAATAGACAAGATTTAGCAGATCCGGAATTGGCAGAAGTTGCTATTTTAGAACAATTTTTACCTGCTGCTTTATCAGAACAAGAAATAGAAACAGTAGTTATTGCTACCATTGCTAAATTAGGTGCTTCCGGAATGCAAGACATGGGTAAAGTAATGGGAATTGTTTCTAAAGAATTAGCTGGAAAAGCAGACGGAAAAACAATTTCTACTTTGGTTAAGAAAAACTTAGTATAAAAATATTGGCTGCGTAGTTCAACTGGATAGAATATCAGATTTCGGCTCTGAGGGTTGGGGGTTCGAATCCCTTCGCGGTCACTAATTTTAATAAAAAAACAGAAGTTTATCTTCTGTTTTTTTTTGTACATATTTCTGTTGAAGTAATGACTAAATAAACAATTCAGAAAAACGATTACACTCTTACAATAAGCTACTATTATATATAATTCTCTGTAGTAGTACATATTTCTTTTAAAACAAAATCTACTTTTCCTCCCATTTGATAACATTCTTGAACTTCTTTAAGTTCTCTTATCTGTCTATCAAACGTATCTATAAAACCTTCATTATGATAACGCAAAGAAACCATACAAATAGCTGTAACCGGTCTGTTTATTAACTTTTTATCTAAAAGTGCTACATACTTTTTTATGTATAACCGTTATTTGCCATCACTGTAATATTTGCAATGACTAACCTATCAAATATTTTCTCACCAAAGTATCTTCAATTGAGCTTATATACAAATTCGTTTAAGTACAATTGAATATTTTTCTTTTTAATTTTATGATATGTACCTACAAAATTATTGTTATGTACTCAAAAAATTGAAAATGTTTTGATACTTTAAGTGAAAAAAAATAATTACTGATATAAATCATCTTTTAAAACCACATTTTTACTGAAATTTGCTATTCAGATTATAAAAGCAATAGAAAATGAGAAGAGACGAACCCATATCAAAAATAATGGCAACTAATTTAGTTACATTAAATGTTAATGACGATTTAGTATCAGCAGAAAAACTATTTTTTAAACACAAAATAAAACACATTCCGGTTGTACAAGATAAAGAAATTATAGGAATGTTAAGTTATTCAGACATTGAAAGAATTAGCCATTCAGATATAAATGAAGATAAAACTGGTATAAAAAGTGTTGTGAATAACACCTTTACATTAGAGCAAGTAATGGCTAAAAATGTAATGGCTGTTGCGCCTTATACAACTATAAAAGAAGTAGCAGAATTACTTACAACTAAAGGCTTTCATGCCTTACCTGTAATTGAAGATTCTGAATTAGTAGGAATTGTTACAACAAGAGATTTAGTAAAATATTTAGTAGCACAATTATAGTGGTTAAGTGTGCTTAGTTAGTTAGTAAGGAGGTCTTTTTTAGGCCTCTTTTTAAGGCACAACACCTTCAATATTATTAGTGTTTTGCTTCTTTAAATACGCGGCAATTATACGTTGCACATCTCTATTGTCTTTTTTAGGTTCTACAAAAAACTGGTAATCTTCTGGGTTTTCTAATTGCGCTGATTGATGAATATCTACATAACCAAAACCTTGATAAATACCATCTAAAATTAGTGCAAAACCAACCTCTTTTTCTGTTCTTCCTTTTTCTTTGATTACTAAATTTTCTGCGCCAATACCAACAGATTTTATTGCTTTTTTTACACGAATATTATAATCTTCAACGGTTTCTTTATCGGAACAAATACCTCTACATTCTTTTAGTTGAAAATGAAAACAACTAGAAACATTTGTTTGTAAATGACAATATTTAGGACACAATTCAAACTCTTTGCAAAGTGTTTCTAAATGATTTCTTGCTTCTGCTACAGAGTAATATTTCATCATTGGGTTTGGCACCAACTTTAACCTATTGTACGCCAAATGAATAATTCCTTTTTGGTCTTCATAAGAAAATAAACCAATAGCTTCTCCTGCCCTTCTTTGTGCTCTATTAAACTTTGGGTACACCTGTTTTATTTCTGCAGATTCATGTAAAAGAGCCAACAATTCGCTACCTGTTTTTGTAAAAGAAATATCAGCAGTTTCCATACACATGGTTTGCTCTTTTTTCTTTTTGTCATAAAAATGACTAATAACGCGCTGTTTTATGTTGTTTGCTTTACCAACATAAATAATTTCTTTTTCTATATTTTTAAAGTAATAAACACCAAAGGTTTCTGGTAAATTATCAACTACTTTTTTATCTAAAAGTGGCGGTAAAGTGGCTTGTCTAGACTTCGGATTTAAAAAAGAATTAATCGTAAAATTATTATCTCTTTCTAACAATCTTCTAAACAATTCTGTAGTGGCTTCTGCATCTCCTTTTGCTCTGTGCCTACCAACAATTGGAATATTCTCAGTAGTACAAATATTGCCCAAACTATAAGAACTTAAACCCGGAATAATTTTTCTTGATAAACGAACGGTACAGAGCTTTTTTCGTTTAAAATCAAAACCTAAATGCTTAAATTCTTCTTGAATAATATTATAATCAAAGTTGACATTATGCGCTACAAAAATGGTGTCTTTTGTTATTTCTGCTACCTTTTTTGCGATTTCGTAAAATTTAGGTGCATTTCTAACCATGGCATTTGTAATACCGGTAAGATTGGTAATAAAAGCAGGAATATTTTGTTCCGGATTTACCAAAGAAGTAAACTCATTCACTACTTCTTTTCCATCAAAAACAAAAATGGATATTTCGGTTATTTTAGAACCTTTATATCCATTTCCTGTGGTTTCTATGTCTACAACTGTATATAACAATTACGCTATAATATTTTTTAAATCTGCAATAGTTGCCGTTGGATCTTCTGAACCAAAAACATAACTACCGGCAACAAGTACATTTGCTCCAGCTTCAATTAATGCATTTGCATTCTGATCTGTTACACCACCATCAATTTCTATCTGACATTCAGATGCTGTAAAATCAATTAAATGTCTTAATTGACTTACTTTTTTGTACGTATTTTCTATAAAAGACTGTCCGCCAAAACCAGGATTTACACTCATAATACATACCAAATCTAAATCTGCAATAATATCTTCTAAAACCGCAATTGGCGTGTGCGGATTTAAAGCAACTCCTGCTTTCATTCCTGCTGCTTTTATTCCCTGAATTGTTCTATGTAAATGCGTACAAGCTTCATAATGCACCGTTAAAACATTTGCTCCTAAATCTGCAAAAGTTTGAATGTATTGATCTGGATTTACAATCATTAAATGTACATCTATTGTTTTAGTTGCGTGTTTAGCAATCGCTTTTAAAACAGGCATTCCAAAAGAAATGTTGGGTACAAAAACACCGTCCATAATATCAATATGAAACCAATCTGCTTCGCTATTGTTTACCATTTCTACGTCTCTTTGTAAGTTAGCAAAATCTGCTGCTAAAATTGAAGGTGCAATTAAATTACTCATTTAGTTAATTTATTATTTTTTGCAAAGATAATTAATTCATATTCCGATGATTGATAAAAAACAAAAGAAGTCATTATTTTTAAAAAACTTTGCAATGCTAGTTTACATATTAGAAGTAGTATCTGAATGTTTTCATGTTAGTAGCGATTATGATTATATCTTAAAAATTTACGTAAAAGATATGGATGAATACAGAGATTTTATGGTAACCAAATTAACTGCCATAAAATATATTGGCAGTACACACAGTACTTTTGCTATTGAAGAAGTTAAAAATACAACTGCAATAAATCTATAATGCTATGTTTCTTTAAATTTTGCAGATTACCATTTATTTCTTTAATTATTTCTAAAATTTATCTGTTGTTTTTACAGATCAAATAAATGCTAAAAAACTATAATTTTATTTAAAAACACCACAACACAAATTGAACATTATATTTTTACAAACACAATTTTCTCAGTTTGTTTTTTTACTGTTTGTCCATAAAATTCTTTTAACGCGTTATAATATTGTGGAGCAATAATAGCTTGGTTAAATTGCAAAATGCTTATCACAGTAATTTTACCACCAACTTGAGAAGTTTGAAATTTAAAAACCCCTAAATTTTCTGGCAAACCAATAGCCAAGGTTTCTGGTAAATTCTCAATTTTATATCCCTCAGGAATTTTTATTGTTATTCTATCTTTATTTCTAAAAGGAGTGTCAAATTCTACAGGAAATTGTCTGTTATCTAACTTAAAAGGATTCGTTTTTTCTGATAAAAACACTAAAGGGTTGATATAAATTTTACCATTAATTTCTTCTATTAAATCTTCACTTGTAAACTTAATAGTTCTGCTAATAGATTTCGCTAAATTTGTTGCTCCCGTTAGTTTATAGTTTTCTATTTCTATGAAAAGCTTTTCTTCTAAATTGGTAATTATTTTTTCTTCTTTTAAGTGGTTGTTATCTTTTCTATACTCTAAAGCTTTACTATTGGTAAGCTTTGTTCTTATTAATCCCTCAACCAATAATTCTTCAGTAATATTTACCACTACATTGTTATTTACTTCACCTAATTTAGAATTTGTTAAAGACACCCAAGAAGAATTTCCTTCTTTTGTTACCTTTCTTCCATTCCAATTTAAAGCTCTAAAAGGCAAAATATTAGGTAAACTATACGGTTCTGAAGCATCTAAAAGGGCGTAATTTCCATCAGGAAATTCTACCATTGCTATTACATAATTTAAACCGTCTAATGTAGGAAATAACGGAACTCCATTTGCTCTTGTACTACTAATAACAGGGTTTGCTTCTAAACCTGCAAAACGCAACATAGAAGTTAGCATTAAGTTAATATCTGCCACATTTCCTGTGCCTTCTTTGTAGGCTTTTCTTACACCTTGGTCTGCATATTTACTGTAATAACCATTCCATTTCACCTTTTCTTTTACCAATTGAAAAATTGCCACAATTTTTTCTGAATCTGTTGTTGTATTTTCTAAAATTGCGGTTAAATCGTCTTTGTAATAGCTGCTTTTATTTATTTGTCCTCCAAAATTATCAGACTTAAATACTTGTTTACTTACGTCTTCCCAAGTTGTAGAAAAATACTTTGTTGTACTACCAACAAAATCTATGGAAGACAACTCATATTTCATACCTCCTCTATGGTTTTTTATATTAAACACAAAAGGTTCATCATCTTTTAAACCAGGAATATTTTTACCTTGATAGGTAGAATAATCAACTCTATAATTAATTTTGTTAGTTTGATTCACAGTTCTAGTACCACTCCCACGATCTACTCTGTATTTATCTGTATAAGAAAAACTCCTACTTTTGGTAGTTTTTAAAGGTGTAATAAAATAATACCCTTTAGCAGCTAATTTAAATTTATAATATTCTGGTATTTCTACTTTATATTCTAAATTCTTTACAGGAATATCAAATTGAAACTCTAAATCATCTATATACCTGTAATACGGAGAAATTATTCTGTAACTTACATCTATTACGCAACCTTCTTTAATATTTGGAAATGCAATTTTTTTCCGACTTTTAAATTTGTTTATTTTTTCATCAAAAATGCTCTTTTTTGATAATTTTTCTTTGGATATATTTTTTCCTTCTAAATTGAACGTATAACCTTTTAAAGATGTTATTTTTTCATCCTTTCCACTATCTGGTTTATAATAAACAATACTCTGCGTTGCTTTTTCAAAACCTTCTTTTGTATATACTTTAATTCTGTTATGTACTTCCGTAATTACATCAAACCAACCAGAACTTGAGTTATATTCATAATAAGTTCTTCTACTTCTATGCAAATAAGCAGCATCTGCTGTAGAATCTAATGGATAAAACTTTTCTTGAATTTCTTCTTTTGATACTTTTCCAAATTTATAGTCTTGGGCAATTAATGAAATCTGACTTAACAATAATACTAGGGTAACAATTTTTTTCATACTTTTTTCTTGATAATAGCAATTCTTAAATTTTCATATTTGGCAATACTTCTTCTAAAGTTTCTGTAAAGGTTATAATCTTCTTTTGTATAAACGCCTTCTTTAATTAGTAAGGTTTTTTCATACCTAAAAGTAGTGTCGTTTATTTTTGTAAAACTGATTTTATAATTTCCAAATTTTGTAGAAATCTCTTTCTCTTTGGGTAACATATCAAGTACATACGCTTCTGGAATTTTAATTTCAAAAGCATCTACATCTTTATAACCTCTGCCTATTTTTAAAGGAAGTTTTCTAGTTCTATATCTTTTAGGCACAAAACTATTTCTATTAAAAACATTTACTCTAAAAAGAAATTCGCTATCATTAATAGTGGCATAATTATTTATTTCAGCTTTAATATCTTCTGTAAAAACAATATTTTCTTTATCATTATGTAAAGAAACGTCTTCAATTTCTAAATTGTTGTTATAACTCCAAACATCAGATTTGTAATTTTTAACAAGCTCTTCTTGGGTATAATTTTCAATTCTAAACTTATCTTCATACTGCAACCCTTTAGAAACTCTTTGTAAACTGGCTTTTAGATTTCCGTTGATATCAAATTGAATAACGCCTTTGGTAGTTTGTACATTGGTTTCGTTTTTATAGGAAGTTGTTCTTTTAATAACGCCTCCTTCTGGCGTTACAACCAACACATTTCTATCATCAGTAAAATCACCTAAAAAACCAAATGGTTTTATTTGACTTGTACATTCTAACCAAATATCATTACCATTATTTGGGATGTTTAAAATTGCATGATTTCCTTGAAAAGAAGCAAATTCTTTATCAATATTTCTTTTTTGTTTTGCGTACACTAACGTATAATAAGATGTAACGCCAACAACATCTAGCAAGGCTTTGGTATAATTAGTTAAGCCTTTACAATCTCCATAACCTACTTTATCTACTTCATTAGCAGCAATTGGTTCCCAACCGCCAATACCAACTTGTACGCTTATATAGCGTGTTTTATTTTGCATAAATTGATACACAATTTTTGCTTTTTCAATGGGGTTTTCTACGCCTTTTACTAAGTTTTTAATAGTACTGATGGTGGTCTCATCTAATACATCTCTACCGTGCAATAAAAAATCGTGTTCCCATTTTCCAAATTCTTTCCAATTAGAAGCTGTTCCTTTTACTCCTTTTAAAGTAAAATTATTAATGGCTACTTTTAAAAAAGGCATAAATTCTATAGAAGGAATGGAAAGTGCTTCTGGCTTTATTGCAGCCTGATTTTCGAAAACATACTGCAAGTTTTTATTGCTAGAAATATCTTTCACTCCAAACTCTTTAAAGTTGAGTTTTTTGGTTCTTATTTCTATTTCCTTCGGATTATGTAATATATAAGTACTTTTTTGCACGCCAACATAATATCCTTTGGTAGGAAACCAACCAGGAATAAAACCCGTTGAAGACGTTTTATATTCAGATTCAAAAACAAGTGTATAAGGATAAGAAACAGGCGTATAATCTACATATTTTATTCTAGCGTCTGAATACAAAGTACCACCACTAACGGCGCTAACATCTAAAAAATCTCCTTCTCTGTACTTTTTTATTTTTTTACCAGAAGCATCATAAATAATTGCCGAAAGATTGGTAACTTTAGTATCATTATCATAACTTTCTGATATTCTAGCATCTACATTACCAAGTTTATTTAAAACAGTAACTACCTCTCTTCTATTCACTACCATTTTATCTACATCTTCTATAGTAATTTCAATGGAATTATTTCTAACAATTGCGTTGGCATTTTCTGTTAATTCCGGTGGAATTAAGAATGCCGAGTAGTCTTCTTTTTGACCAAAAGTTGAGATTATTGAAAATAAAGAAACAAAAATAGTATGGTAAATAAACTTTTTCATGCAGGGATTCTATAGCACACCAAAGTTAAATAAAAAGATAAGAAAAAAGGCTAAAAACTTAAGTTTTTAGCCTCTAAAATTGAATTTGAATTAATCTAATTTACGCCTTTGTTTTTACAACAAAAGAAATTTCCATTAGGTCGTTTATAAACTTGTCTTTTAAAGCAGCATCTAATTTTTTAGATTTATAGGTAACTCCAAAATCTGTTCTGTCTACATTAAAAGTTTCACTTGTAAAGGTAGTAACACCATTTTCTGTTGCTATGGTTGCCGGAATTGTAATGCTTTTTGTTTCACCTCTAAGCGTTAAGTTCCCTGTAACCTGCAATTTATTTTCTACGTTCTCTACCTTTGTAATTACAAAACTAGACGTTGCAAAATTAGCCACATCAAAAAAGTCTGCTGAAGCTAAATGACCAATTAATTTACCGTTTCCTTTTTCATCAGCTGGTATGTCTAATACTTTTATAGAAGCCATATCTATTACAAAACTACCTCCTGTTAAGGCGCCTTCCTTTATTATTAAAGAACTTTCTTTTAACTGAATAGTTCCATTGTGTGTGCCTGTTGGTTTAGATCCTTTCCAAGAAATTACAGAATTTGCAAGGTCTACATTATTTAAAGCAACAACTTCTGCTACCTTTACTTCTTCCTTTACTTCTACTTTTTCCTGTTTTCCTGTCTTACAAGCTGTAAATACTGAAGCAAAAACTACTAATAATACTATTACTTTTTTCATATAATTTGTCTTTTTAAGATTGTGACTGCAAATATACATCGTTTTATTTCCCTTGGAAAATAAAAATTACTTTTTTATCAAATAATTAACAACATGTGCCGCCGCTTGCAACCCAAAAGCCGCTGGCATATAACTAATAGTGCCATAATATGACTTTTTAAAATTGGTACCATCTGTAACTTTTACACTTTTAGTAATTTGAACTTCATCAGAAAAAACAGCTTTTACACCTTTATCTACCTTGCGCTCTTTTAATCTTTTACGCAAAACTCTTGCCATGGTACAGTTTTTAGTTTTGCCAATATCTTTCACTTTTATTTTGGTAGCATCTAACTTACCTCCTGCGCCCATTGAAGAAATAATTTTAACTTTTTTTCTTCTAGCGGCAACAATTAAATTTACTTTTGGCGTAATACTGTCTATACAATCTATTACATAATCGAACTCTTTAGTTACAATCTCAAAGGCTCTTTCTGGTGATAAAAATTCTTCTAAAACGGTTAGGTTAATCTCAGCATTAATGTCTTTTAATCTTGCTGCTAACACTTGAGCCTTAGATTTCCCAATTGTTGAATCTAACGCCGTTAATTGTCTATTTTTATTAGTTTCGTCAAAAACATCACCATCTACTAATGTTATATTTTGAACACCAGCTCTTGCAATAAACTCTGCAGCATAAGAACCTACTCCGCCCAAACCAACAATTAAAACATTGGCTTTTACTAATTTTTCTAACCCCTCTTTCTGTACTAATAATTCTGTACGTTCTAACCAATTCATATTTTAAAAATCTTCTTAAAATTTGTACTTATTGTTTCTTTTATTTCTGATAAATTTTCCCCTTTTACAACCGCTAATTTTTGATAAATCTCTTGAATACTGAATTCAGAAGTATCTGTTTCTAGTACAATTGAGCTTATTGGAAGTTCACAAATAACTTCTTGTAATTTTTTATTGTTGATGATTGCCGCTCCAAAAGACAACATAAATCCGTTTTTAATAAGACTTTTTGCTACTTGTGCATTTTTATGAAAACCATGAAGTATCCAAACCTGTGTAGGTTTCATCTCTTTTCTAAATTCAATAATTTCCTGAAAAGCTTTTACACAATGAATAATAATTGGTTTCTTATATTTTTCTGAAAGTAAAATATGTTTTTTAAAAACACTTTTTTGAATTTCGAATTCTATTTCTGACAATTTATCCAAACCACATTCACCTAAAGCAACGCAATTTTTATGCATTAATTTTTCTTCAACCAATAAAAGCGCATCTTTTATTTCATTTTCAACAATAAACCAAGGATGAATCCCTATTGAAAAAGGTGTTGAAAAATTGATGGAATTAGGATATGTATTTACTATTGAAAATACATTTTCTTTTAAAGAAATTGTATGCGTGTGCGTGTCAAAATACAACATCAAAAAAAATTATTCTTTATTTTTTGAATCGATAATTATAGTAACCGGTCCGTCGTTTAGTAATGCAACTTTCATGTCTGCGCCAAATTCACCTGTTTGTACTTTTTTACCCAATTCTTTTTCTAAATTTTGTACAAAATTTTTATACAAAGGAATTGCAATAGTTGGTTTTGCCGCTTTTATATAACTTGGTCTGTTTCCTTTTTTTGTAGATGCTTGTAAGGTAAACTGACTTACTACAATTACTTCTCCATCAATGTCTATTAGTGATGAATTCATTACTCCGTTTTCATCATTAAAAATTCTAAGATTTGCTACTTTTCTAACCAGCCAATTTATATCTTCTTGCGTATCATCATCAACAATACCTAACAAAATTAAAAGTCCGCTTTTTATGGCTGCAACTTGCATGTTATCAATGCGAACACTTGCATGGGCAACTCTTTGAATTACTACTTTCATGGGTTTAAATCTCTAAAAGGAATTTTAATTTTTTTCGATACTCAACCTAAATTCTTTATTTACTACCAAACTGATGTTAAAAACAAACAGCATTAGTCCCAAACATCTGTTCTATAGTGTTCAGATTCTTCTTCGCCTTCTAAAATTTGCAAGTAACTTTTGTATCGAGACCATGAAACTTCCTCTTTTTCTAAGGCATCTTTAACGGCACAATTTGGTTCTTTGGTATGAATACAATTATTGAATTTACAATGTTCTTTTAAGGCAAAAAACTCAGGAAAATAATCTCCTAATTCATATTTATCTATGTCTACAACTCCAAAACCTTTAATTCCTGGTGTGTCAATAATTCTGGCATCCTGAGAATTTTCTATATTCAAATCAAACATTTCTGCAAACGTTGTTGTATGCTGACCTTGTTTATGTTGCTCGGAAATTTGTTTGGTTTTTAAGTCTAAAGAAGCATCAATTGCATTTACTAAAGTTGTTTTTCCTACACCAGAATGCCCAACAAACATAGACGTTTTGCCCAACATCATTTCTTTTATAGTAGAAACATTTATATTTTGTGTAGACGAAACTTCTACGCATCTGTAGCCAATGGCTTCGTAAATATCCTTTAGATATAAAATCTCTGCGCGTTCTTCAATTTCATACGCATCTATTTTATTAAATACTAAAATTACATCTATTCTATAGGCTCTTGCAGCCACTAAAAACCGATCTATAAACGTTGTAAATGTTGGTGGATTGTTGATGGTTATCAACAAAAAAACTTGATCAATATTTGCCGCAATAATATGTATCTGTTTAGATAGATTTACAGATTTTCTAACAATATAATTATCACGATCTAAAATTGTTTTTATAATACCAATTTGCTCATCTCCTTTTTTCTCTATATCAAAAACAACATTGTCACCAACCGCAATTGGGTTGGTGCTTTTAATGTCTTTAATTCTGAATTTTCCTTTAATTCTACATTTATGAAAATCGCCATCTTTAGATTTTACCCAATACCAACTTCCTGTAGATTTATATACAATTCCTATCATGCCGCAAAGATGCGAAGAAAATAGGAATTACAGAAAGGTAAAATAGTAATAAAACCAGCAGAGTATATTGCAATTACCACGTATTTCCTTTTACACTTATAGCCGCTTTTAAAACATCTTTCTGACTTAATTGACCAATAAGTTTACCGTTTTCAACCACAGGAAACCTACGTCTATGAGAACTTATAAATTTAAACGCAGCGTCAAAAATATTCATATCTTTATCAATAGTATCAACATCGGTAACCATGTATTTACCAACTGTATTGTTAGTATCAGAAGGCATGTTGTAATATTTACTTTCAGAAATATGCTTAATACAATCTGTTTCAGATATAATTCCTATCAAATCATTTTTATCATTAACAACGGGTCCTCCAGAAATTTTATAAGTAATTAATTGATTAATTACATGATCTAAAGAATCTTCAGATTTAAATGTAATTAATTTAGTAGTCATGTAGTCTGATACTAAAATTTGTGCTTCTTCTTTACTTTGAGAAACATCTCTTTTTCCTTGAAAGCTTTTAATTGCCATATTAGTTTAGTTTTATTCACCCAAAATACAGATTTTTCTGTTTTGTTTCACATTTATCTCTTATTTTTTTTATTTCATATCTTTATAGAAATAAAAATATCAATGAAAAGATTTTCTTCTATTGTATCTGTACTCATTATTTTAGGTGTTATTTATTGGAGTTTTTCTGATGCAAAACCCCAATTACCTTCAGAAAAAGACACTTTAAAAACGGATTTCTCTATTGTAAATGCACTTTATCATTTAAAAAATATCAGTAAAAAACCACATCATGTTGGTGCTAAAGACCATAAGGTTGTTCAAGATTATATTGTTAACGAACTTCAAAAAATGGGTTTAGAAACCGAAATTCAGACCCAAACGGCCATCAATAAAAAATGGTTTGCTGCAACAACTACAGAAAACATCTTAGCAAGAATTAAAGGTTCTGAAAACGGAAAAGCTTTAATGCTTTTAACTCATTATGATTCTAGCCAACATTCTTCTTTAGGCGCTAGCGATGCAGGTTCTGGAGTTGTCACAATTCTAGAAGGAATAAGAGCTTTTTTGGCAAGAAATGAAATTCCTAAAAATGATATTATTATCTTAATTTCTGATGCTGAAGAATTAGGATTATTAGGCGCACAAGCTTTTGTTGATGCACATCCATGGAAAAATGATATTGGTTTGGTCTTAAATTTTGAAGCCAGAGGAAGCGGTGGCCCTAGTTATATGTTAATGGAAACCAACGGAAAAAACAGTAAATTGTTGTCAGAATTTATGGCTGCAAAACCCAATTACCCCGCCGCAAGTTCTTTAATGTATAGCATTTATAAAAAGTTACCAAATGATACAGATTTAACTGTTTTTAGAGAAGATGCTAATATCAATGGTTTTAATTTTGCCTTTATAGGAGACCATTTCGATTACCATACAGCGCAAGATTCTTATAACCGTTTAGACAGAGAAACGCTACTACATCAAGCAGATTATCTTACAACTACGTTATATTATTTTTCAAATTCAGACATTTCTAATCTCAATTCCGATGAAGATTTTGTCTATGTAAATTTCCCGTTTATAAAAATACTTACCTATCCTTTTTCTTGGGTATTACCAATGTTAATTAGTGCCGTTATTGCCTTTATTGTATTACTTTTCTTCGGATTTTCTAAAAGAAAACTCTCTTTTAACGGTATTTTCAAAGGGTTTGGAATATTTCTTTTGGCCATTCTTTTATGTGGAGGAATTTCTTTTGGTTTGTGGATGTTATTACTAATTATTCATCCTGCATATCATGATATTTTACATGGCTTTACCTATAATGGATATGAATATATAGCCGCGTTTGTATTCTTAAATTTATGGATTTTATTTAAAACCTATACATACATTCCTAAACATGAAAAAGCTACCGATTTAATAATTGCACCACTCTTATTTTGGCTGGTTATTAATTTCTTTATTCACCAATATATAAAAGGTGCAGGGTTTTTTATTATTCCTGTTTTTTCTGCATTAACAATTTTAGCCATTGCTGTTTTTATGGATTTGGAAGAAAAATCGAAACGAATTTTGTTTACCATTTTATCAATACCAACTCTTTATATTTTTGCGCCAATGGTAAAAATGTTTCCGGTTGGTTTGGGTTTAGGTATCTTGTTTGTAAGCGGAATTATAATTGCTTTGGTTTTTGGTTTGATGATTTTAACATTTCATCAAAAAAAATCTTTCTGGATGCAAAAAACTGTCGGTTTATTTGCTATTATTTTCTTTGGATTAGCAACCTATAACAGTGGTTTTTCTGTGGATAAAAAGAAACCAAATAGCCTTGTATATATTCAAAATTCTGATGATAAAACAGCCTTCTTCGGAACCTATAATAAAACCTTAGACGGATATACAAAACAATTTTTTGAAGAAAATTCTACAGAAGGAAGTATTGCCAACGCAGAAACAAAAAGTAAATACAATTCTCGTTTTAGTTTTCATAAAAAAACGGATTATAAAGCAATTCCTACTTCTGAAATAGTGGTAGCATTAGACACTATAATTGACCCAAAACGGTTTATAGAATTTAGTATTGTACCCAAAAGACCCATACATAAATTTGAATTTCTTACAAAGAAAGAACTTGTATTGCAACAGTTTAAAGTAAATGATGTTTTAGTGAATGATGGAAAGTCTTATGCCGTAAAAAAGGGTACTTTTTTAATCTATCACTTAGGAAATTTAGACAAAGAAGTTACCTTGTCTTTTAGTGTTTTAAAAGAGGATGACTTAGATCTTATTTTAAATGAAATTTCTTATGATTTATTAGAGAACCCAAACTTTTCTATAACGCCAAGAACTGAAGAAATGATGCCAATGCCTTTTGTAACCAATGATGCCATTATTATTTCTAAAAAATTAAAGTTGTAAAGGTTAATTTTATGAAAACGCATTTTAAAAATAGTATCAAATATATAAAGTAGTGAAGTTGAAAAGACAAATTTTGTGGTAACAAAACTGTGTAGTAAAAATTATTTACAATTCACAAGAGTACTATTTAGCAGCAAAAAGTGAGCAGTAAAAGCAAGAAATAAGAACTAAAATAACTTCCTTACGTTTTAAATGTCAGGCATAAAAAAAGCATCTTAATTTCTCAAGATGCTTTTTAATAATATTCTTTAAGACTACTATTTAATCAATTTCAGAAACACGTAAAGTATTTACCATACCTTTTGCTTCAACTGGCATAGAAGTAAGGTTAATCATTAAATCTCCTTCTTCTACATATCCGCTTTCTTTAGAAATTTTATTAATATCTACAACAGTATCATCTGTACTTAAATGTTTGTCGTAATAAAATGCTTTAACACCCCAAAGTAAGTTTAGTTTTCCTAATATTCTTCTTTCTGATGAAAAAGCCAATATTTTAGAAGTTGGTCTCCAAGCAGAAATTTGAAATGCTGTATAACCACTATTTGTTAAGGTAGAAATTGCAGCAGCATCTATACTAGTTGCCATTAAAGCAGCATGATGACAAACTGATTTTGTGATAAACCTGTTTGTTCTAATATGTGGTGCTTCATGTGGTACTTTAATCATTCTAGAGTTTTCTACACTAGCAATAATTTCAGACATTTTTTGAATAACTCTTAACGGATGTTTCCCTACAGAAGTTTCTCCAGATAGCATTACTGCATCTGCACCGTCCATAATAGAATTGGCAACATCATTTACTTCTGCTCTTGTTGGTACAGAATTATCAATCATTGTTTCCATCATTTGAGTTGCAATAATTACAGGAATTCTTGCTCTTTTAGCACGTCTTACTAATTTCTTTTGAATTAACGGAACGTCTTGCATAGGAATTTCTACTCCTAAATCTCCACGTGCTACCATTAATCCATCACAATAAGGAATTAACGCATCTATATTTGCTACCGCTTCTGGTTTTTCTATTTTCGCAATTACAGGTACTCTATACTCTGAGTGTTGATCTATTAAATCGCGTAACATTCTTAAATCTTCTGGAGTTCTTACAAAAGAAAGTGCCATCCAATCTACGTTTAAACCCAAAGCAAAAACTGCATCTTCTTTGTCTTTTTCGGTTAATGCTGGTAAAGAAATAGCTGTATTTGGTAAGTTTACACCTTTTTTAGATTTTAAAGCACCACCAACAATTACTTTTACAACAACTTGGTCTTTTTTGTTTGTTGAAATTACTTCAAACATTAATTTACCATCGTCTACCAATATGTGTTCTCCTACTTTTACATCTTTTGGAAAACGTTGGTAGGTCATAAAGGCTTTTTCTTTAGTACCAATACATTTTTCTGTAGTAAATGTAAACGTGTCTCCATCTTCTAAGATTACATCTTCTTCCATAACCCCAACACGTAGTTTTGGCCCTTGTAAATCGGCTAAAATGGCAACGTTAAAGCCTTCTTCTTCATTAATTTCTCTAATTCTTTCCACATTTTGTTTTACAATGTCATAATCTGCATGCGAAAAATTAATTCTAAAAACATTGACACCAGCAATGGCCAATTCTTTCATTTTTTGTTTGGTGTCTATTGCTGGACCCAATGTTGCTACTATTTTTGTTTTTTTGTAGTTCTTCATTTTTAAAATATTAAAAAGTCTTTCGACTTTAATGTGTTCTTATCTATTTGATATGATGTAATTACGCCTTCTATTTTATTTATGTTCTCTATTGTTTTTACAACAAACATATAATCTACTTCACCAGAAATTTTAATAAAAAAATCTACTTTCTTCTTTTCTGGAATTAAGTACGTTTTAGTTTCTGTTGTTAGCAATAGTTCGTTTGATACTGTTTTAGTTTCTTGTCTGAAGCTGTTGGCTATTAAAAACCAATCAAAAACATATTTTTCACTAGAGAAATGATAGATAGAAAACGAAGCTTTCTTTTTTTCATTTTCAAATGCTAAATCTAAATCTTCTTTTGATTTAGAGAAGTGAGTTCCTAAGTTTTTGTTTAATAAATAGGCCAATTTATATTCTTCTAAAGTAGTATGAATACCTATTAAAGAATACTCTTCATCGCAAAAATCATCTAAAACTAAAGCGTGAACTTGCATAAATCTATACTTATTTAAGTTAGCTAAACTACAAATTGTTTACGAGTCTGAAAGGGAATTTTAACGAAAACGTTATCGTTGGTTAGTTGATAGAAATTTCTTCCTGAAATGCAAAATAGACACGTTTAGCCGCTTGCTCTTCTGCTTTTTTCTTAGAAGTAGCTCTACCTTTGGCTATTTGTTCACCATCTATGCTCACCTTAACACTAAAGTGTTTAACAGATTCATTTCCAGAATCTTCATAGGTATCAAAATTATAATTTTTCTTTTGTTTTTGACACCATTCTATAATTAACCCTTTGTAACTGGTAATTTTCCCTTCTAGTTTTGCAATGTCTACATAAGGTACAATTACCTTTTCGTAAATAAATTTCTGACAGTATTTATAGCCTCTGTCTAAATAAATTGCGCCTACTAATGCTTCAAAAATATTACCATGAATATTGTCTCCAACATTGGTTTGGTCTATATTACTTTTAACAAAACGGATTAAATCTAGGTCTTTACCTAATTCATTCAAATGTTCTCTACTCACAATTTTAGAGCGCATTTGTGTAAGATAACCTTCTGTACCTTCGGGAACTTTTTTATACAAATACGCGGCAATCACAGATCCTAAAATAGAATCGCCTAAAAACTCTAAGCGTTCATAATTAATAGGAATTCCTTTGCTATCTAGCATTTGCACAGATCTATGTGTAAATGCTTTTCTGTATTTATAAATCTTTCTTGGAGAAAAGTTGAGTAATTTTTTTAATTCGCTATATAACTGTACATCCTCTTGAGAATGAGACGTCACCATTTTACGAATAAAATTCATAATGTATTAATCCTCTAATTTTTTGAAAGCAACACATGCATTATGGCCTCCAAACCCAAAAGTATTACTCATTGCTACTTTAATATCTCGCTTTTGCGCAACATTTAAAGTTAAGTTTAATTCTGGATTAATATTTTCATCTCTATTTTGATGATTAATTGTTGGTGGCACAATACCATGTTTCATAGCCAAAATAGCTGCAATAGATTCTATAGCACCTGCGGCACCTAATAAATGGCCTGTCATAGATTTTGTAGAATTTATATTGATATTTTTAGCATGATCACCAAAAACAGCTGAAATTGCTTTTAATTCTGCAACATCGCCTAAAGGTGTAGAAGTACCATGTGTATTAATATGATCTACATCTTCTGGATTAATGCCTGAATTTTCTAAACAGTTTTTCATAACTGCAATTACACCCATACCTTCAGGATGTGGCGCCGTCATGTGATATGCATCACTAGATAAACCTCCTCCTATTACTTCGGCATAAATTTTTGCACCTCTTGCTTTGGCATGTTCATATTCTTCTAAAATAAGTGCTCCTGCTCCTTCTCCTAAAACAAAACCATCACGCTCTGCATCAAAAGGTCTTGAGGCTGTTTCTGGGCTTTCATTTCTTGTAGATAAAGCATGCATAGCATTAAACCCTCCCATTCCGGCAATAGTAACAGCAGCTTCTGAGCCACCTGTTACAATTACATCACTATAACCTAAACGTAAATAGTTAAGAGAATCTATTAAAGCATTTGATGAAGATGCACAAGCAGAAACAGTGGCATAGTTAGGTCCCATAAAACCATGTTTTATAGAAATAAGTCCTGGCGCAATGTCTGCAATCATTTTTGGGATAAAGAACGGATTGAATCTTGGAGATCCATCTCCAGAAGCAAAGTTTAAAACTTCATTCTGAAAAGTTTCCAAACCACCTATTCCGGCTCCCCAAATTACGCCTACACGTAATTTGTTAATCTTTTCTAGATCTAATCCGGAATCTACAATTGCTTCATCTGAAGCTACCATTGCATATTGCGCAAACCGATCCATTTTTCTAGCTTCCTTTCGTTCTATAAAATCGGTAGCATTAAAGTTTTTTAACTCACATGCAAAACGAGTTTTGAACTTGGCAGCATCATAATATGTTACAGGTGCTGCTCCGCTAACTCCGTTAACTAAGGCTTTCCAATATTCTTCAATATTATTACCAATTGGCGTCAATGCGCCAAGTCCAGTGACTACAACTCGTTTTAACTGCATATAAATTTACTTTTTTGCTTCTTCAATATAGCTAACTGCTTGACCTACTGTTCCGATGTTCTCAGCTTGATCGTCTGGAATTTGAATATCGAATTCTTTTTCGAATTCCATAATTAATTCAACAGTATCTAAAGAATCTGCTCCTAAATCGTTTGTGAAGCTAGCTTCTGTTGTTACTTCGTTATCGTCTACTCCTAATTTGTCTACGATAATAGCTTTTACTCTTGATGCAATGTCTGACATAATTTTGTGTTTTTTAAAATTTTAATCGGGGCAAAAATACAAATCTTAACAATTAAAACTAATTTTTGTCCCAAAAATGATTCTTAAAAGTAAATAAAAATATTTAATCTTCACTTAAAATAATCAATTTGTTAATAATTATTCTTTTTTTTGTAGCTTAGAAATGAAGTTATGAAGCGTATTGTTATTTTTGCATCTGGTTCTGGAACGAACGCAGAAAACATTATTAAATTTTTTAATCATACTAAAACCGCTAAGGTTACTTATGTGCTATGTAACAATGAGCATGCCAAAGTTTTTGAAAGATGTAAGAATTTAAACACCAAATGTTTACACTTTAAAAAAGATGCTTTTTTTACTTCGGATGAGGTTTTAAATCTGTTAAAAGAACAGGCAGATTATATTATTTTAGCTGGCTTTTTATGGAAAATTCCAACAAAAATTATCGATAATTTTACCAATAAAATCATCAATATTCACCCGGCATTATTGCCAAAATATGGGGGTAAAGGAATGTATGGAATAAATGTTCATAAAGCCGTAAAAGAAAATAAAGAAACAGAAACTGGCATCACAATTCATTACGTAAATGCCAATTATGACGAGGGAGCTATCATTTTTCAGGCAAAAACTACCCTTTTAGAAGAAGATACACCAGATATTATTGCAGAAAAAATCCATATTTTAGAACAACAGTATTTTCCAAGAGTTATTGAAGATGTAATTTTAACGGTAAATGAGTAAAAAAAAGTTTTATGTTGTTTGGAACGGAAGAAAAAAAGGAGTTTTTACTTCTTGGAAAGTCTGTAAAGCACAAATAGACGGTTTTGAAGGTGCTCAATACAAATCTTTTGTCAATTTAGACGAGGCTGAAAAAGCATCGAAAGGCAAATATGACGACTATAAAGGTAAAAATACTAAAACAGCCATTTTATCATCCAAAGAAAAAGAAAAATTTGGGAAACCTATTTTAGATAGTATTGCTGTGGATGCCGCTTGTTCTGGAAATCCTGGTAAAATGGAATACAGAGGCGTAATAACGCATAACAAGCAACAACTTTTTATAAAAGGTCCTTTTGCTAAAGGAACCAATAATATTGGCGAATTTCTAGCCCTAGTGCATGGCATTGCGCTTTTAAAGAGTAAAAACAAAGAAGATATTCCTATTTATTCTGATTCTAGAATTGCAATGAGTTGGGTACAACAGAAAAAATGTAAAACCAACATGCATTTTGATGCTGCTAACAAAGACTTATTAGCGTTGATTAAAAGAGCCGAAAATTGGTTGAAAATAAACACTTATAAAAACCCAATTTTAAAATGGGAAACCAAAGCTTGGGGAGAAATTCCTGCAGATTTTGGTAGAAAATAATTTAGTGGTCAGTTTTTTCTGAAGACGCATAAGTTTGCCTTATTTTACACTAATTACAATAAAAAAAATCAGTATTTTTTTCCATAGAATTTGGAAGAATAAACAACCAACAATTTGTAAAAAGCTAGGAAAGGTAGAAAAATATAGTGACAGTTTTCAATGACCAATAAATTGCAAACTGTCACTATAGACTAAGAATAATAACGTTTAAAATCGTTTCTTTTTAGGCGCTCCTGTTCTTCCTCTTCCAGAAGTAGCTCCTGCTGGTTTATTTCCTTTAAAATGAGGTTTTCTTTTTGGTTTATCTCCTTGCTTAGCACCAGCATTTGATGATCTATTTTTCTTTCCAAAAGACCCTTTACTTTGGGTTGCTGCTCTTTTTGGCGCTGTAATATCTGTAGGTTCAAAACCTTCTACAACAGTAGAATTTAACTTTTCTTTTAGTAATTTTTCAATTTCACTTTGGTATTCTGTTTCTTCGCTACACACCAATGAAATTGCTTCTCCGGCTGCTCCTGCTCTACCAGTTCTACCAATTCTATGCACATAATCTTCTGGTACATTTGGCAATTCAAAATTAATAACATGTGGCAATAACGGAATATCCAAACCACGTGCTGCAATATCTGTGGCTACTAAAATTTTAATGGTATTGTCTTTAAAGTTTTTCAATGCTTTTGTTCTAGCACCTTGACTTTTATTACCGTGTATTACGGCAGCAGAAATTCCTGCTTTTATTAATTTTTCAGTTAATTTATTAGCGCCATGTTTTGTTCTTGTAAAAATTAAAACCTGAGTCCAATTTCCATCTTTTATCAACTTAATTGTAAACTCAGTTTTTTTATTTTTATCAACCTTATAAACCTTATGTGTTACTTTTTTTGCTGTAGAGTTTTGAGGTTCTGCTTCTACAGAAACGGGGTTTTTTAAAATACCTGAGGCTAACTTTTTAATATCGTTAGAAAAGGTAGCAGAAAACATTAAATTCTGACGTTTTGCAGGCATAAAGCTAATCACTTTATTTATATCTCTAACAAAACCCATGTCTAACATTCTGTCTGCTTCATCTAAAATAAACACTTCAATTCTATTAAAAGAAACTGCTTTTTGATTATGTAAATCTAACAATCTACCAGGAGTTGCTACTAAAATATCTACACCACTTCGTAAAGTTGCAATTTGTGGTTTTGCATTTACACCACCAAAAACTACGGCAGATTTTATATTTACATATTTACTGTATTCTCTAATATTATCGTAAACTTGCGCCGCTAACTCTCTTGTTGGCGTTAAAACTAACGCTCTTAAAGGTCTGTATTTAGGATGTTTTGTTTCTACTAAATGTTGTAAAACTGGTAAAGTAAAACCTGCTGTTTTTCCTGTACCGGTTTGAGCTGAAGCTAAAATATCTTTACCTTCTAGTATATGTGGAATTGCTTTTTCTTGTATTGGTGATGGTTTGGTATATCCTTTATCAGCAACCGCTTTTACAAACGCTGGAGATAAACCTAAATCTGAAAATGTCATATAAAATATTTATGGGAGTAACTTTCTGTAGTTGTTTCTGATGCAAAGATACGTTGTTTTAAATTGATGAGAATTTATTATTATTTCGCTTTTTGGGTTATTTTGTTTGATATTGAAAATACAAATAGTAATTTGACCACTTTAAACTAAACATTCATTATAATGAAATCTATTTTCAATTTTTTATTGATGTGTTTTTCTGCAACCCTAATTGCTCAAACCTCCACAAGCCCAAACAGTGTTCAACAATCTTTACAGAAGAAGTCTCAAATGAGCAATTCTTCTTTGGTTAAAAATATAAAATTTACCAATATTGGCCCAACAGTAATGAGCGGACGCGTAGTAGACATTGCTATTAATCCAAATAATACCACAGAATTTTATGTGGGTTATGCATCTGGCGGACTTTGGTACACAAATAACAACGGAACTACATTTACCCCTGTTTTAGACAATGCGCCCACGCAAAATATTGGTGACATTGCTGTAGATTGGAAATCTGAAACCATTTGGGTAGGTACAGGCGAAAAAAATTCTTCTCGTTCTTCTTATGCCGGAATCGGAATGTTAAAATCTACGGATAAAGGGAAAACTTGGAAAAATGTTGGTTTGCCAGATTCGCATCATATCAGTAGAATTCTCATCAACCCAAATAATTCAAATGAAGTTGTTGTAGGCGTTATTGGCCATTTATATTCTTCTCATATAGAAAGAGGTATTTTTAAAACTACCGATGGAGGAAAAACTTGGTCCAAAACCTTATTTATAAATAATGAAACAGGTATTATTGATGTTGCGTATGCTCCCGAAAACTTTAATATTATGTACGCCGCTTCTTGGGAAAGAGAACGCAAAGCATGGAATTTTAAAGGAAACGGTAAAAATTCTGCCATTTACAAAAGTACAGATGCAGGAAACACATGGTTTAAAATTGCTGATAAAAGTGGTTTCCCTACCGGCGATGGTGTTGGTAGAATTGGATTGGCTGTTTTTAATGCAAATACCGTGTACGCTTTGCTTGATAATCAATTTAGAAGACCAAAAGAAAAAGACAAAAAAACCTCGAATGAACTAACAAAAGAAGATTTTAAAACCATGTCTTCAGAAGATTTCTTAGAGCTAACAGATAAAAAACTAAACACTTATTTAAAAACAAACGGATTTCAAGAAAAATACAAAGCAAAAAACGTAAAACAAATGTTGCGTTCTGGCAACCTAAAACCAATAGATTTAGCCAATTATTTAGAAGATGCAAACTCGTTATTATTTGATACGCCTGTAATTGGTTCAGAAGTTTTTAAAACTACAAATGGCGGAAAATCTTGGAAAAAAACACATGAAAGCACTTTAGATGATTTGTACTATTCTTATGGCTATTATTTTGGTGAAATTAGGGTTGATTTACAAGATGAAAATGGCATTTACGTTTTAGGCGTTCCTATCTTAAAATCAAAAGATGGCGGAAAAACATTTACTTCTATCAGCAAAGAAAATGTACATGCAGATCATCAAGCGTTGTGGGTAAACCCTACAAAACAAGGTCATTTAATTGATGGAAATGACGGAGGCTTAAACATTTCTTATGACGATGGAGAAAATTGGATAAAATTAAATGACCCTGCTGTTGGGCAATTCTATTCTGTGTATGCTGACAATCAAAAAGACTATAAAGTGTATGGTGGCTTGCAAGATAATGGTGTTTGGGTAGCTTCGCACAACTCAAAAATGAATAAAAGATGGAAACAAACTGGGCAAAATCCTTATACCTCAATTATGGGTGGAGACGGAATGCAAGTACAAGTTGATGATAGAAATCCGGATATTGTGTATACAGGGTATCAATTTGGGAATTACTTTAGAATTGACAGAAAAAAAGAAAAATACAAATACATTCAACCAAAACATAATTTAGGCGAAAATCCATATCGTTTTAATTGGCAAACTCCTATTCACTTATCAAAACACAATCAAGATATTTTATATTTAGGAGGAAATAAATTACACAGATCTTTAAATAAAGGTGATGATTGGGAAACAATTTCAAACGATTTAACCAACGGTGGAAAACAAGGAAATGTTGCTTACGGAACTTTAACTTCAATATCTGAAAGTCCGTTTCAGTTCGGATTAATTTATGTAGGCTCTGATGATGGTTTGTTAAACGTAACCAAAAATGGCGGTGGTAGTTGGACACGTATTTCTGATAATTTTCCAGAAAATTTATGGGTTTCTAGAGTTGTTGCTTCAAAATTTAAAAAAGAACGCGTTTATGTAACTTTAAACGGTTACAGATTTGATGATTTTACGCCTTATATTTTTATGTCTGATGATTATGGACAAACCTGGAAAAACATTGGAAACTCAATTCCAACATCAGCAGTAAACGTAATTAAAGAAGATTCTGAAAACGATAATGGTTTGTATTTAGGTACAGATAATGGTTTGTATGTTTCTTTTAATCAAGGTGATTCTTGGCAAGCATTCAGCAAAAATTTACCCAATGTTGCAGTGCATGATTTAGTAATACAACCAACCGCTAAACATTTAATTGTAGCCACACACGGCCGTAGTTTGTACAAAGCAGATATTAGTTCCTTGCAATTGCTAACAGAAAATGTAACTTCAAAACCTATACATATTTTTAAAATAGATACTATTAAAAAAAATGATTCTTGGGGAAACTCTAGAAACAAATGGTCTAAAACAAATACGCCAGAATTAACCATTCCTTTTTATGTAAATTCAAATAGAAAAGTTATGATAGATATTTATTCTACAGATACAAAAATTAACTCATTTTCTGTTGCTGCAAACAAAGGTTACAATGAAGCAATATATGATGTTTCTATTCTAAAAAAAAGATTGAAACCTTATTTAAAAACCAGAAAAGGTAGCATCGTAGAGGAAGCAAAAAATGGAATTTACTATTTGGCTAAAGGAACATATACGGTTAAAATTGAAGATGATTCAATGGAGTTTGAAGTACATTAAGAAACTAGCACTTTCAATACATACTAATGAAAACACGTTTCACTATTTTACTTTTTGTCTTTGTAATTTCAACAAATGGACAATCTAATTTTAAAAAATTTGTAAAACTTTCTGGTCCAATTAAAAGCTGGGTAATTTTACATCCCATTAAAGCAAAAAAAGCCCTAAACATTTCTAATGAAGCCAATAAGGTTTCAGATTCTATTGCAAAGACAAATTTATTAGATAGCGATACTGCTGGCGGACAAGTAGATGCTTTTAGACACGCTTATTGGATAGCCAGATTGCGACAAAAATTAGGTAAAAGAGCTGCACGATCTTTAGGTAAAGCTCATGAAAAAGACAACTACATTACGTATAAAAAGCGAAAATTAGAAGACGGAATTTTACCTGATAAAATATCTTCAGAAATGGATTTATACAATAATAACCAAGGGTTGAAACTTATATCTAAAAGAAGCAAAATTTCTAAAAACGGATTAATTTACAGAATTGTGAATGCCATTAAAGCAGGCAAAATGAAAATCATTAAAAAAGATGCAAAAGGCAACTTTTTAACCTGTGATGGAAAAAAAATTACTCAAAACGAAATGAAAGGAAAATGGGAAAACGAAAAATGCTTAATCTCTTCGAAAATAAAAGTAAAATCTTAAGTTTTAACAGAAAAAAAACTACAACGTATTCGCTCAACGCAGGTAGCACTTAGAAAACATTTAACTGCGTAAGAGTAATAAGAGCAAGACATCAAATGACAATTATCATGATTAATTAAATTGGTAAAAGCATACTTTTGTGCCCTTACATAGAATACAGTTTTTTATAAAACTACTCTAAAATAATTATTACGTATTATGGAACTTCTTTCAGAATTAATCATCAAAGATTACTTTGTATTATTTTTAGTTATTGGCTTTGGAATTGCTCTAGGAAACATCCGAATAAAAGGAATTAATTTTGACACTTCAGCAGTTATTTTTGTTGCTATCTTTTTTGGTTATTTATACAATTTATACGGCGTTACTTTTAGCATTCCCCCTATTATACAAAGTGTGGGATTGGTCTTATTTATTTACACTATTGGAATGCAAGCCGGACCATCCTTTTTTAGTTCATTTCAAGAACAAGGTGCAAAATTAATTACCCTTGCTGCAATTACTGTTTTAACTGGTGGAATAACCGCCGTTTCCATTTCTTACATATACAATATAGATATGAATATGATGAGTGGTTTGTTAACAGGAGCGCTAACATCAACACCTGGTTTGGCTGCCTCTATTGAAGCCTCTAAATCTCCTTTGGCTTCTATTGGTTATGGTATTGCATACCCATTTGGAGTTTTAGGTGTTATTTTATTTGTAAAATTAGGACCTGCTTTATTTAGGGTAAACCTTAAAAAAGAAGAAAAAGACTTTGCAGATAAATCTATGTCTACCACACCAAAGGTTATCAATAAAAACTTGATTATCTCTAATGAAAATGTTCACGGAAAAACTATTAAAGAGTTGAATATACGCTTTATGACAAAGGCAAATATTTCTCGTATTATGAAACCCAATCAACTGCCTATCTCGCCAACAAAGGATACTATTTTAGAATTAGGAGATATTATTAAAGCTGTAGGTACTGAAAATGCATTGAAAAGAATAGAAGTTTTATTAGGTAAAGTTACCGATATAGAAATTCCTAGAAGCGCCACGTACGATGTAAAATGGTATGTAGTAAGTAATGATACAGTGGTAAACAAAACCATTGATGAATTAAACCTTCTAGAAAATTACGCTGCTACAATTACACGTATTCGAAGAGCAAGTATAGATTTAGCTCCTCATCCTTCTACAAAAATTAAATATGGGGATAAAATATTTATATCTTGTACTACAGGAAATGTTTCTGCTGTAACACAACTTTTTGGAAATAGTTTAAAAAGAGTGGGGCAAACTAGTTTTTTACCGGTTGCGTTTGGAATTGTTATAGGAATTCTTTTAGGTTCTCTGGCCATTCCTCTTGGTAGTTTACACTTTAAATTAGGTTTAACTGGCGGTGTACTTCTAGCGTCTATATTCTTAAGTTGGAAAGGAAAAGTAGGACATGTAATTTGGAACCTTCCTGCAGCTGCAAACCAAATACTACGTCAGTTTGGATTGCTACTATTCCTAACTCCCGTTGGATTAAGCGCAGGACAAAGTTTGGTTTCTGCCATTGAACAACACGGGGCTATTTTATTTCTTTACGGCGCTCTAATTACCTTAATACCAATGATTACAACAGTAGTAGTTGGCCGTTTTATTTTAAAAATAAATTTTCTATCCATTTTAGGTGCATTAACCGGAGGAATGACCTCAACACCTGGATTAAGTGCAACCGATTCTATGACAGATTCTGATGCACCACAAATTGCCTATGCAGCCGTGTATCCTTTTTCATTAGTACTTATAATTATTGTAGCAGAAATAATGGCAATGTTGTAATTAACTATAAAAGCGTACAAAAAAAACCTCAAAATAATTAATAAAAAAAGAAAAAAAAGGAGAACTATACCACACAAAAATGAGATGATATTTATCATGGTACTCCAACACTTTACATATTAAATTTGCAGAAAAATAAACCAAACT
Organism: Polaribacter sp.; assembly: GCF_051251875.1. Classification (GTDB taxonomy): domain Bacteria; phylum Bacteroidota; class Bacteroidia; order Flavobacteriales; family Flavobacteriaceae; genus Polaribacter. Next base: position 51,536 of record NZ_JBPOGL010000011.1, on the reverse strand, counting down.
ATGACAACCACTTTTATCATTTTAGGAATCACAATTATCTTATTCGTATCAGGAAAAATAAGGCCCGATATTGTAGCAGTTACTTGTATGATGGCCTTGAGTATGACCGGAATTTTAACCGTTAATGAAACTTTCTCTGGTTTTAGTAACTCTAGTATTATTTTAATCGCAGGCCTTTTTATTGTTGGTGAAGCCATGAGTAGAACAGGATTAACCTCTTGGCTAGGTAACAAAATAATTACGCTTTCAAAAAACAATTCAAACAAATTATTGGTATTAATAATTATAGGCTCAGCCATTTTATCGGCATTTATGAGTAACACTGGTACTGTTGCGGCATTAATGCCTGTGATTATTGCGGCATCTTGGAGATTAAAAACTCCCGCATCAAAAATGTTAATTCCCTTATCATTTGCAGCTGCAACTGGTGGTTTATTAACCTTAACAGGTACACCAACAAACATTGTAACAAACCAAGCAATGATAGATGCTGGAATTCCAGAATTTGGCTTTTTCGAATTTGCGTATATAGGAGTTCCTTTACTAATATTGACTGTAATTTATATGAGATATTTTGGTACAAAATTACTTCCCAGTAACAAAGCTAGAAGACAAGAAGATATTGACGAATCTATACAAAGTATGGAAGATTCATATCAGTTGTTTGAAGGTTTTTGGAGAGTAAGAATTAGACCAAACTCTTCAGTCATTGGAAAAACTATAAAGGAATTAAAATTAGGATCATTAATGGGAGTAACTATTATTAAAATGATTTCTAAAGAAAAGTTGACCACTTCTATTCTTAAAAAAGTTGGAATCAAAAAAAGCGACTTAGATGAATTTCCAGATATAGATAGAGCAATGAACATTGGAGATGAACTTATTGTAAACTGTAGTCAAAATCGTATGCACAGGTTTATGGATAAATACAATGTGGCAGCTACCAAACTAGACAATATAGATGGCGAGTTTATTAAACATAATGTACTTTCTGATGAAGTAGGTATGTGTGAATTGATAGTTGCCCCAAAATCTACCTACAAAGGAAAACATATAAACACTGGTAGGTTTGGTAAAAAATACAATCTACAAGTAATTGCAGTTAGTAGATATAATAAAAGAATTAGAGGTAGAGAATTTGATTTGCAAGAAGGAGATTCTATTTTAGTAAGAGCAAAATGGGAAGATATTAAAGCCATTCAAGAAGAAAGTAGAGATTTCTTAATTATTGGTTCTCCAGAAGAACTTTCTAAAGAAGTTGGTACTATAACAAGAAAAGGTGTTATTTCTATTTTGGCAATGGTTTTTATGGTTTGCATGTTTATTTGGGGACCTTTTTCTTCATCAATTACTGTTATGCTAACAGCGTTTATTATGATTGCAGGAGGCTGTATTAATATGAATCAATCTTATAGATCTATCAATTGGAATGTTATTATTATAATGGCAGGTATGATTCCGATGGGCGTTGCACTTCAAAAAACTGGAGGAGCTAAATTTATTGCAGATTCTATGATTTCTTTAGTTGGAGATCAGCATCCTACTTTTTTCTTAGCCGGTATTTTTTTAATAACTTCATTTTTAAGTCAGGTAATGAGCAACACAGCTACCGCAATTTTAATGGCTCCAATTGTTTTAGTGGCGTCTTTAGAATTAGGATACTCTCCTCTTCCATTTATGATGGCCTTAGCGGTAAGTGCTTCCACAGCCTTTTTAACTCCTTTTGGTACACCAACAAATACTATGGTAATGAATGCTGGAAATTATAAATTTACAGATTATATGAAAAGTGGAGCTATTCTATTATTAATATTTTTTATTGTAAGTATTGTAATGATACCAATGATTTGGCCTTATAATTAATTGTAAATATGTTTTAAAAATTTGTAAATTTTAAACAAACTACAGCATTAATTTTAATAAAAGCAATATATTAAAAACTAATAAAATACTGAATATCAAGCAAATAAACTAAAAAAAATATCTTTATTAAAATGATTCTAAATAACCAAAAAATACCTATTTTATTTCAATAAAGAATATCTAATTGGTACATTTGTTGTCAACAATTATAACTTATTATACTTTTATACAATGAGCGGATTTTTCAAATCTTCAATTGGGAGAAAGATAGCCATGGCGCTTTCTGCATTCTTCCTCATGTTTTTCTTAATTATACATATAGCCGTTAATATTACATCACTTTTTAGTGAAAACTTATTTAATGAGTTATCTCATTTCATGGGTACAAATCCTTTGGTACAATTTGCAATGCAACCTGTATTAATTTTAGGAGTTGTTTTTCACTTTGTAATGGGGTTTGTATTAGAATTGAAAAACAAAAAAGCAAACGGAGTTGCCTATGCTAAAAACAATGGTGCCGCTAATTCTACATGGATAAGTAGAAACATGATTTATAGTGGATTGGCTATTTTAGCTTTTATCGCACTACATTTTATCGATTTTTGGTTTCCAGAAATTAACCATAAATACATTGCTGGATTGCCAGAAGATCCAACAAGATATTTTCATGAATTACAAGAAAAATTTGTAAATCCAATTAGAGTAGCAGCTTATGTTGTAGCTTTTGTTTTCTTAGGATTGCATTTAGCACACGGATTTACTTCTGCTTTTCAATCTATGGGAGTTACCGCAGGAAGAAAAAAAGCATTGCAAAACTTTGGTAAAATTTACTCAATAATAATTCCTTTAGGATTTATCATTATTGCATTGTATCATCACTTAAATCATAACCATTAATCTTATAACTATGGCTTTAGATTCAAAAACACCAAAAGGTCCAATTAAAGATAAATGGACAACTTATAAAGACAAAATAGATCTTGTAAACCCAGCAAACAAACGTAATATTGATATTATTGTAGTTGGTACGGGTTTAGCAGGAGGTTCTGCTGCAGCAACTTTAGCAGAATTAGGATATAACGTAAAAGCATTTGCTTACCAAGATTCTCCAAGAAGAGCGCATTCAATTGCAGCACAAGGTGGAATTAATGCAGCAAAAAATTACATGGGAGATGGAGATTCTAATTACAGATTGTTTTATGACACTGTAAAAGGAGGAGATTACCGTTCTCGTGAAGCAAACGTACACCGTTTGGCAGAAGTGTCTGGTAATATTATTGACCAATGTGTGGCACAAGGAGTTCCTTTTGCTCGTGATTATGGTGGATTATTAGACAACCGTTCATTTGGTGGAGTTTTAGTTTCTAGAACTTTTTATGCAAAAGGACAAACAGGACAACAATTATTGTTAGGATGTTATTCTGCAATGAACCGTCAAATTGCTCGTGGTAAGATTGAGATGTTCAATCGTCATGAAATGTTAGATGTTGTAAAAGTTGATGGTAAAGCAAGAGGAATTATTGCTAGAGATTTAATTACCGGAGAAATAGAACGTCATTCTGCACATGCTGTTGTAATTGCAACTGGTGGTTACGGAAACGTATATTTCTTATCTACAAATGCAATGGGTTCTAATGCTACAGCAGCTTGGAAAATTCATAAAAAAGGTGCTTATTTCGCAAATCCTTGTTATACACAAATTCACCCAACATGTATTCCACGTTCTGGAGATTATCAGTCTAAATTAACATTGATGTCTGAGTCTTTACGTAACGATGGTAGAATTTGGGTTCCTGCAAGAATAGAAGACGCCAAAGCAATTCAGCAAGGTAAATTAAAGCCAACTGCAATTGCAGAAGAAAATAGAGATTATTATTTAGAAAGACGTTACCCTGCATTTGGTAACTTAGTACCACGTGATGTTGCTTCTAGAGCTGCAAAAGAGCGTTGTGATGCTGGTTACGGTGTAAATGCTACTGGTGAAGCTGTGTATTTAGATTTTGCTGCTGCTTTTGAACGTTATGGTACAGAGCAAGCAAAGATACATGGTATTAAAAATGCTTCTAAAGAAAAAATTATAGAATTAGGTCAGGCTATTATTGAAGAAAAGTATGGTAACTTATTTCAGATGTATGAAAAAATCATCGCTGAAAACCCGTATGAAACTCCAATGATGATTTATCCTGCAACACACTATACAATGGGTGGTGTTTGGGTAGATTATAATTTAATGACTACTGTTGAAGGTTTATACTGTATTGGTGAAGCAAATTTCTCTGATCATGGTGCAAACAGATTGGGCGCTTCTGCCTTAATGCAAGGTTTAGCTGATGGGTATTTTGTATTGCCTTATACTATTGGAGATTATTTATCTTCTGATATTAGAACAGGAAAAATACCAACAGATTCTAAAGAGTTTGATGAAGTTGAAAAAGAAGTAAAAGATAGAATTGAGTTCTTTATTAATAATAAAGGAACAAAATCTGTAGATCATTTCCACAAACGTCTTGGTAAAGTAATGTGGGATAAAGTAGGAATGTCTAGAAACGAAAAAGATTTAAAAGCTGCCATGGCAGAAATTAAAGCAATTCGTGAAGAATTCTGGAAAGACGTAATGGTGCCTGGTACTGCTAACGAAATGAATGTGGAATTAGAAAAAGCAGGACGTGTAGCAGATTTCTTAGAATTAGGAGAATTGTTTGCTAAAGATGCTTTAAACAGAAATGAATCTTGTGGAGGACACTTTAGAGAAGAATCTGTAGAATTAGACGGTGAGCAAAAAGGAGAAGCAAAACGTAACGATAAAGATTTTGCTTATGTTTCTGCTTGGGAATATAAAGGTGAACCTGCAGACGCAGTTTTACATAAAGAAGAATTAGAGTTTAACGATATTGAATTGAAACAACGTTCATATAAATAAGAAAGATATGTCAGGTAAAGGAATGAATTTAACGTTAAAAATTTGGAGACAAAAAGACTCAGACGCAAAAGGTCAAATGGTCGATTATAAAGTCACTGATATTTCAGAACACATGTCTTTCTTAGAAATGCTAGATGTTTTAAACGAACAATTAGTAAATGCAGGAGAAGAACCAGTAGCTTTTGATCATGACTGTCGTGAAGGTATTTGCGGTATGTGTTCTTTATACATTAATGGAGAAGCTCACGGACCAGATAGAGGTATTACTACATGCCAGTTACACATGCGTATGTTTAATGATGGAGATACTATTACAATAGAGCCATTTAGAGCAGCAGCATTTCCTGTAATAAAAGATTTAATTGTAGATAGAATGGCTTTTGAGCGTATTCAGCAAGCAGGTGGTTATATTTCTGTAAACACTTCTGGTAATACACAAGATGCCAATTCAATTCCTATTTCTAAACACGCAGCAGATGAAGCAATGGATGCAGCTGCTTGTATTGGTTGTGGCGCTTGCGTAGCAACCTGTAAAAACTCTTCTGCCATGTTATTTGTAGGTGCAAAAGTATCTCAATTTGCTTTGTTACCTCAAGGACAAGTAGAAGCTGCAGACCGTGTTAAAAACATGGTAGCACAAATGGATTTAGAAGGTTTTGGAAACTGTACAAATACAGGTGCTTGTGAGGTTGAATGCCCTAAAGGAATTTCTTTAGACAACATTGCAAGAATGAATAGAGAATTAATGAAAGCATCTATTTAGTATACTAAATAGAGCCTCAAAAGTTTATATTTTAAGGGGTGTTTTATTGTTATTAGAACAATAAAACACCCCTTAATTTTTTTAATCAATAAAGTTTAGATACAATATAAAGAATAACATTTAACAATATTATGGTCCGTTCATTTAATAATAATTATTCTATTATCATATCTGTTATTTTTTTATTGATATCTCTATCCACCAATAGTCAAAAAACAAAAAATACACTTGAAGGTCTTGTTGTTGATGAAGAAAATTATGAAATTCCTTATGCTTCTATACTAATCCGATCCAAAAACATTGGTACTTCTACTACTGATGATGGTACTTTCTCATTGTCTATTCCTACAGAATCTTTATCTGATTCTTTAGAAATTTCGAGTATGGGATTTAATACTTTAAAAATAAAAATCAATGATTTTTTGAAATTAAAGAAAAAAGTAATTAAACTTACATCAAATGTGGTTTCCTTGGGTGAAATAACACTTATATCGCCTACTGCAATTTATAAAAAAGCAATTAAAAATCTTAAGAACACAACACTAAGAGATACTCATTTACTAAAAATATTATATAGAAGAGCTTCTGTAGAAGGCCCAAAAGCACGCTTTTTTGTAGAGCATTATATGAATGTTTTAGATAAAGGACCTTACACTTCCGGAATAAAAAAAATACAAGTTGTTCAGGGTAGAAAATCTGCAGATTATCGTTTTATAAAGAAAAAACAGCGGCAACATGCCATTGAATTTATGGTTTCCATAAATCCAATAAGAAATACAGAACGCCTAGATGATTTTAAATGGACAAAAGTTGGGGACTCTTTTTATGATGGTGAAGACATAATCATAATAAAAGGAGCAAATGGGAAAAAAAAGTGGGCTAAATTATATATTGGCCTAGAATCTTTTGCCATCTATAAAGTTGAATATAAATACAATAATCTTAATTCTATTTATATTTATAAAAAAAATAATGAAGGCAAACTTTATTTAAGTTATCATCAACGTGAGTTTAAGTCTAAACAAACTGTAACACTAAGAGCAAAAAAAAATCAGGCTTCAAAAAGAATAACTATTCCATTAGCTTATAGACATGAAGCGTTTGTATTAAGTGTAGCAACTGATAAAGACAAAATAAAATTCAGAAGCAATTATCAAAACATTGATATGGGAGAGTACAAAGCTCCTTACAATCCTAATTTTTGGAAAAATATTAGCTTACCTCCTGATACCGCTTTTGGGAGAAAAATAAAAAAGGAATTACAAGAAATATCTGGGGTTCCTATTGAAACGCAATTTCAACAAGCAAATTAATTTATTAAATACAGCGTATTATTATTGTTCTCTTTTTTAAAAGATTATTTAGACAACATTGCAAGAATGAATAAAGAGTTTATGAAAGCAAATCTATAACACATAAAAAGTATCTTTTTGGTATGAGTTTTTTTTGTAATTTCCGATTATGAATAAACTCTTCTTTATTTTACTTCTATTCACCAATTTAGCAATAAGTTCTCAAACAATCTCAGGTGCTGAATTGTTAGAAAAAGCAATCAATTTTCATGACCCTATGGGAAATTGGCCTACTTTTAACGGTGAACTTCTAGTAACTATGGAAACACCAAAAAACACAAATAGGAAAAGTAAAATCAACATTAATTTACCTGAAGAATACTTTTACGTAAAAGCAAATAGAGATTCTATAGTTACAGAATATACCATAAACAAAGGTGCTTGTACTATTGTTTTTAATGGTGATAAAAATCCATCAGAAAAAATTAAAACGGCCAATAAATTAAGTTGTGATCGTGCAATAATGTATAAAAATTACTACACTTTTTTATACGGTTTACCAATGAAACTAAAAGATGAAGGAACTATCATTCATCAGCATATAGAAAAAAGAAAATTTAAAGGAAAAGACTATTTAGTTTTAAAAGTTACCTACAATAAAGAAGTAGGAAAAGATACTTGGTATTTTTATTTCAACCCAAAAACGTATGCCATGGAAGTGTATCAGTTTTTTAAAGACACCAAAGATAGCGGAGAATACATCATGCTTTCTGGTTTAGAAATAATAAACCAAATAAAAATGCCAAAAAGCAGAGCTTGGTACTACAATAAAAATGATACGTATTTGGGAACAGATCTTTTATCTCAATAAAAATAAATTTCAGTCTTACAATTTAAATTAAACTTATATCAAAAATAATGATGCTATAATGAATTAATTCAGAGAATGCTTCAGTACTTTTGCAAAATAAAAAAAACACAGTGCCATCAACAAGAAAAATATACAAACAAATATTAATCTGGAGGTATAAGTATATTTCCCAACGTCAGTTTATTTATATTTTAAGTATTCTGGTAGGTTTTATGTCTGGTGTTGCAGCACTTTTTTTAAAAAATATTACTCATTTTATTCAGCATGTTTTAGAAGGAAATTTAGTCCGTCAATACCATCATGCTTTTTATTTTGTGTTTCCAATTATTGGGCTTGCCATTGTTTATTTTAACATAAAATACGTTTTAAAAAAGAAGGTAAGTCATGGTATTCCTTCTACCCTTTATGCCATTTCTAAACGCAAGGGAATTATAAAACGTAAAAACATGTTTGCCTCTATGCTAACGGCACCTATAACAGTAGGTTTTGGTGGTTCTGTTGGATTAGAAGGCCCAACAGTAGCAACAGGTGCAGCTATTAGTTCTAACATTGCGCGTTTATTTCATTTAAACCAAACAACAAGAAATTTATTAATTGGTTGTGCTGCGGCTGGTGCAATGTCATCTATTTTTAAAGCACCAATTGCAGCTATTATTTTTGCCATAGAAGTTTTTAGTTTAGACTTAACAATTGCCTCTATGTTGCCGTTGCTTTTAGCATCAATTTCTGCAATTATAACCTCATATTTTTTCTTTGGATCAGATGTATTACTTCCTTTTAAAATTGAAGATGTTTTTAACATAAATGATGTTCCTTTTTATATTATTTTAGGAACAATTACAGGTTTAGCTTCTATCTATTTTGCAGAAGTATATGATAGAATTCAGAAACTTTTCGATAAAATAGATTCTCCAATAAAAAGATTGTTAATTGGTGGTATTGGTTTGGGTATTTTAGTCTATTTCATTCCGCCATTGTATGGTGAAGGTTTTGACGTTATTAATAATTTAATTGCCGGACATCCGGAAGAAGCACTAAAAAGCAACTTCATGCATTTAGATTTAACCAATGTTTGGATTGTTATTATTTTACTAATTGGATTGGTGTTTTTCAAAATTATAGCGAGTGCCTTAACATTTGGTGCTGGTGGTGTTGGTGGTATTTTTGCACCAACACTCTTTATGGGTAGTATTTTAGGAAATTGTGTATCAAAAATTATTAATAATATTGGGCTTTCTAATGTTTCTGAAAGTAACTTTACCTTAGTAGGAATGGCTGGTTTAATGGCAGGTGTTTTACATGCACCATTAACCGCAATATTTTTAATTGCAGAAGTTACGGGCGGTTATGGACTTTTTATACCATTAATGATTACCGCAGCAATCTCTTATTCTATTGCTAAATACATACACCCATATTCTGTGTATGCAATGGAGTTGGGTAGAAAAGGTGAGCTAATTACACACGACAAAGATCATGCTGTTTTAACGCTTATGGATATTGATAGAGTAATTGAAAGTAATTTTATTTCTGTGTATTCTAATATGAGTTTAGGTGAAATGATAAAAGAAGCCGTTGTAAAATCTAACAGAAATATTTTTCCTGTGGTTCATAAAGAAACCAACAAATTATTAGGTATTATTTTGTTAGATGACATTAGACCTATCATGTTTGATAGATCTTTATATGAAACAGTATTTGCAAAAGAGGTAATGCAAAAACCACCAGAGATAATTGAAGTTGGTAAAGATAGAATGACTGATATTATGAAGAAATTTCAAAAAAGTGGCGCTTGGAATTTACCCGTTATTCAAGATAACAAATACATTGGTTTTATCTCAAAATCTAAGTTATTAACGGCTTATAGAAATAAATTAATTGAAGTAACTATATAAACTCAAGAAGTAACAAACACATGAGAACAAATAGTTTCACAAAATCCATGAGTAAAAAATCTAACCAAGAGTTAGAGAGCATCTTTAAAGAAAAAGATAATTATACAGAAGAAGCTGTACAAGCTGTAGTTTGGGAATTAGAAAATAGAAACCTAATTGAAAAAACCGAAATTCTTCATGAAGAAATTTCAATAGAAAATGAGCAAACTACCGCCCCTATTTCTAACGAAACCTTAAAAAATAAAGAAAGCCCTTTTGAAGAGTTAGTGCACCCTTTTTTGTATTCAAAAAAAGCAATACAGGGTTTTACAATCTTTTTTACAACATTGTTTGGTGCTGTTTTATTGATGCAAAACTTAAAAGAAATGAACAAACCAAAAGCAAGAAATCAAGTGCTTGTTTTTGGAATATTATACACTATTTTATCAGTTGTTCTTTTAAACTTTCTTCCGAGAACATTTTTTATTACGTTACTATTCAACCTAATTGGATACGCTGTACTTACAGAATATTATTGGAATAAAAATTTAGGTAAAGATTTAAAGTATCACAAGAAAAAAATTTGGAAACCATTAGCAATCTCATTACTCATTGTTTTTATACTTATATTTCTTCAACTTTTACCAAACATGTTGACTGAATAAAAAAGTTACACTGGAAGAAAAGTAGATTCTCTAATTATTAAATTGGTTTTAATTTCTATAGTTTTACTAGTTGTATACACTTTGGTTTCTTGAATTTCTTGTCGTAAATAGTGCATTCACTAGAAAAATAAAACGTATTTCAAACTTTAATGTGAGCATTAAAAAGGAAGACTTTATGATAAAAGAAGTATACATTCTTGTTGCCTTTTTTGTTTTTATACTTGTATTTAGTTATTTTCTTCCAACTATTTTAAGTTAAAAATCTATCCATGAAAATAATAATAGCACCAGATAAATTTAAAAACTCTTTAACAGGAATGGAATTTTGCAATGCTGTTGAACAAGGTATATGCAGTGTTCATTCTAAAGTAGAAATTATAAAATTACCCTTAGCCGATGGTGGTGATGGCACAATAGAAGTGGTAGATTTTTATTTAAAAGGTGCTATCATAACAATTATGGTACATGATCCTTTTTTTAAACCCGTAAAAGCATCTTATTTATATTCAGAAAATTCAAAAACAGCGTTCATAGAAATGGCAGAAGCTTCTGGTGTAAAACTTCTAAAACCTACAGAGTGCAATTGTAAAAATGCTACCACTTTAGGAACAGGAGAAATGATTGTTGATGCTTTAAACAAAGGTGCCAAAAAAATTATTTTAGGTATTGGCGGCAGTGCAACTAACGATTGTGGTATTGGTATGGCAACCGCTTTAGGATATCGTTTTTTAGACAAAAATAGAAAGGACGTACAACCTATTGGTGCTAATTTATCTAAAATAACAACAATAGATGTTACCAAAGTACACGCCAAATTAAAAGAAGTACAATTTAATATTGCTTGTGATGTTACCAATCCGTTATACGGAAAAAATGGTGCGGCTTACATTTATGGTGCTCAAAAAGGAGCTTCTAAAAACGATATAGAAATGCTAGACCAAGGTTTACAAGATTTTTCTATAATTATAAATTCCGTTTTTCATATCGATGCACAAATGGTAAAAGGTGCAGGAGCTGCTGGCGGAATGGGCATTGCTTCTAAAGTGTTTTTAAACGGTACCTTAGAACCAGGCATTCAATTGATAAAAAAATTAGCAAATTTTGACCATCAAATTGAAGGGGCAGATTGGATTATTACTGGTGAAGGAAAATTAGATACCCAAACAATGTCGGGTAAAACCATACAAGGTGTATTGTCTTCTGCAGAAGTGAAAAAAATAAAAGTCGCTGCTTTTTGTGGTGCTATAGATTTAGACGAAAAACAACCAAAAGAATTTGGAATTCAGTACACCGATGCTGTTATGAATTTTGCTGAAAATTTAGAAGATGCCATGAAAAACAGCAGAAAGTACGTTAAAAAGATGGCAACTATTTTTGCAACAAAATATTTAAAATAAGTTGCTGATAAAAAGCTGTTTTTTTCCGGAAAATTATACAGGTGCTATTTTTTAAATAGGCCTTAAAAAGGAACTACAAGGAGATATCATAAATCTTATTTATCCAAAAAATCAACAGCCAAATCTGGGAAATCTGTAAAACAACCATCTACATTTCCATCAATCAAAAGGGTTTTTAACATCTCTTCAAACGTAGAAAACTCATCTAAAGAATCTGCTCTAAACGTAAACGGATGTACTTTTAAACCCAGTTTGTGAGCATCTGCAACCAAAGAAGTAAACTGCCAAGTATCATCAATTTTTGTGTCTAAAACCTGTTTGTACCAAGGTCCAATTCCATCTGCATAGGTAGCAAAATATTTTAATTGTTGTAATGCTTCTTCAGATTCTATCAACTGTACCAAAAATAATTCTGATTGTAATTTTTTTCTAATTCTTTCTAATTCTTTAGCATCAAAACACTGTAAAATACAATTATCATTTTTGGTTTTGTACCCAAAATCTGTTAAGATTTTTAAAACTATTTCCGTAAGATTTTTACCTTCATTTTTATGAAAACTAGGTTCTTTAATCTCAGGATAAATACCAATATTTTTTCCTGTACTTTTATTTAAACCTTGAATCAATTCAATTTCTTCTTGAAAAGAATGCAATTTAAAATTCCCTTTTGCCTTCGGAAATCGATTTTTATACACTTGTTTACCCGTTTTTGGGTTAAAACGCTCTGTAACTTGCAGGGTTTTTAATTCATCAAACGTAAAATCTATTACATAAAAACGATTGTCTTTCCTCTTTCTTTCTGGAAATTTTGTGGCAACATCCGTAACATCATCCAAATAAATATCATGTATAACAATAGGAATATCATCTTTACTTAATACCAAGTCTTGTTCAATATAATCAGCATTCATAGCATGCGCCATGGATTTTGCTTCCATAGTGTGTTCTGGCAAATAACCAGAAGCACCTCTGTGAGCAATTACAATTTTTGTATTCATATTAACTGTTGTTTTTGGTTGATGAAAAAAAAATAGTAACAAGTATATCAAAAATACTGAAATTGAATTCATTGTAAATATTTTGTTTGGTTGAAAACAATTAGAACCTACTATTGGTAAAAAGAAGAATCTCTAAACCACACTTTTAGATACATAGTTTACAATTTATAAAAAATAAAGATAGAACTTTTGTAATTTTGCAATATGAAATTAACGTTAAAAATAATGTTTGTCGTCTTTTTAATTTGGATGTCAATTGGGCTGTATTTAGTAAATATAGAACACGAAAAAGCACAAATAGTAATGGGTTTAGGAGTGTTTTACTTTTCTTTTTTATTTATGCCCATCTTTATTTACTACAGATACAGAGACGGAAAATACAAGAAATACATCTTAAATGATGAAAAACTAAGAAATGCTTTTAAAAATCAAGGCAAATAAATGGCCTTTAAAAAGCTTAAATATTGGTTTGATTTAGAATTAGCAAAATTACTATCCGAAAAAATTAAAACTGTATATCCTAAATTTAATTCCAACACTTTTTGTGAAATTATTGCAAACAAAATAGACTCTTTAGAATTAAAAGATAGAGTTGAAGTTTTTGCAGATGAATTTCATTATTTATTACAAAAAGGATATGAACACAATATTTCTATACTACTGAATATTTTAGGCCCAGAAAATGAAGATGAAACGGGCATGTTTAAACAGTTTTATTGGATGATGCCCATTGCTAAATATGTAGAAAAATATGGGGTAAATCATTTTGATATTTCTATAAAAGCCATAGAAGAAATAACCAAAAGAAACACAGGAGAATACGCAATAAGGCCTTTTTTAGAAAGATGTACGAATAAAACTTTAACACAAATGTTCATTTGGTCTAAAGATGAAAATAAACATGTAAGAAGGTTGGCTTCAGAAGGAATAAGACCAAGATTGCCTTGGGCAACAAAGCTTCAATTATTTATAGACAACCCAACACCTTTACGTCCTATTTTAGAAAATTTAAAAGACGATACTTCTAAATACGTGCAAAAATCTGTTGCCAATTGCCTAAATGATATTTTAAAAGACAATGAAGACTTTGGAAAGGAAATTATTGAAAATTGGATTCAGAAACCAACAAAACAAAGAAAATGGATTGTAATGCACGCAATAAGAAACTACAGAAAAAAAGAAGATCTTTGGAGCTTAAAAATTGTGCAAAAACTAGAAATCTAATTTCCTTTTTTTAAAAAAGCATACACCGGAAAATGATCTGAAAAACCTCCTTGATACCATTTACCAATATAAGTTCTAAACGGGCTATCTTTTAATTTTCCTCTGAACACTTTCATCCATTTTTTGTTAAAAACTTCAGCATGTTTAAAATATAAATCATGTTCACTTTTTTCTAAAAAATTCTTACTAAAAATAATTTGGTCAAATAAATTCCATTTGCCTTTATACGTTAAAGTTCCGTTTCCTTTAGACAAAATACTTTCCATAGGATTGTAAAAATCATCTAAAACCAAATTCTTTTTCACGCTTTTGCTTGCAGGATTGTCATTAAAATCTCCCATAATAATAATCTTAGCATCAAAATTGGTATCTCTAATTTGAGAAATAACATCTCTGGCAGTTTCTGCTGCAATAATTCTTTTATGTTCCGTTATCGCAGTACCTTCTCTTCTAGAAGACCAATGATTTACTAAAACATGTACCAATTCGCCATGTAAATTTCCGCTGACTTTTAAAATATCTCTTGTATAATCTCTATTTCCTTCATCATCTTCTAAAAAAACAGGAAATGTTTCAGAATGCAACAATTCAAAAACTTGTTTATTGTATAAAAGCGCAACATCAATACCGCGTTCATCAGGAGAATCATAATGTACAAAACCATAATGATGACTTCTTAAATTAGAAGAATTTACCAGATCAGATACCACTTTTGCATTCTCTACTTCTACCAAACCAACAATTGCTGGTGGCAACATAGAACGATGATTTCCTAATTGAGAAATTACAGAACTTAACTTTTTAATTTTTGTTTTATACCGTTTATAACTCCACTTATTCTTTCCTTTTGCCGTAAAATCATCATCTAAAGTATGAGGATCATCTTTGGTATCAAACAAATTTTCTACATTATAAAAACCAATGGTTGTTATATTTTTACTTTGCTTTGATGCCGAAATTGATGGAAACATAAAAAATATTTTTATTGTAAAAATAGGAAAAAAAATAGCACAATTTCATAACACAAACAATATGATTTCATAACATAAAAACAAAGTACATTGAAATGTTCTAAACTAATTTTGTATCAATTAAAATTTGAACTAAAATTAACCTAAAAAAAAGAGCGTATAGAAGAGAAAGTCTAAAAAATTTGAATTAATTAGTTAAAACCTCAATTTCTATTGAGGTTTTTTCTATTTATAAAACAAGATTTGTTTGTACTTTTGCATTGTATGATAGACCAGAAAGAAGCAATATCCGAAAAAGTGGTTTTAATAGGAATTATAACCCAACAGCAAGATGAAAACAAGTCTGAAGAATATTTAGACGAATTAGAGTTTTTAACAGAAACTGCTGGAGGTGTGCCTGTAAAACGTTTTGTTCAAAAAATGGAAAGACCAAATCCTAAAACTTTTTTAGGAGCAGGAAAATTAGAAGAAGTTAGAGATTATATAGAATCTAATCATATTGGAACCGCCATTTTTGATGACGAGCTTTCTCCAGGACAAATACGTAATATTGAAAAGGTATTAGATTGTAAAATTTTAGACAGAACTAATTTAATCTTAGATATTTTTGCACAAAGAGCACAAACAAGTTCTGCAAAAACTCAAGTAGAATTGGCACAAAGCGAATATTTATTACCTCGTTTAACCAGACTATGGACTCACCTTGACAAACAAAAAGGGGGAATTGGAATGCGTGGACCTGGTGAAACAGAAATAGAAACTGATAGACGTATTATTAGAGATAAAATTGGCGTATTAAAAAAACGCTTGTTAACTATAGATAAGCAAATGGCCGTGCAACGTAAAAACCGTGGACAAATGGTGCGTGTTGCTTTGGTAGGTTACACCAATGTTGGAAAATCTACATTGATGAATGTAATTAGTAAAAGTGATGTTTTTGCAGAAAACAAACTCTTTGCAACTTTAGACACAACCGTAAGAAAAGTTGTCATTAAAAATATTCCTTTTTTAATGACAGACACCGTTGGTTTTATTAGAAAATTACCTACGCAATTGGTAGAATCTTTTAAATCTACTTTAGATGAAGTACGTGAAGCAGATTTGTTATTACATGTTGTAGATATTTCTCACCCAAATTTTGAAGATCATATTGCTTCTGTAAACACCATTTTAAGCGATATAAAATGTGCAGAAAAACCCACATTAATGGTCTTTAATAAGATTGATGCTTATAAACATGAAATCATAGATGATGATGATTTAGTAACCGAAAAAGGAAAAGAACATTACACCTTACAAGATTGGAAAAAAACTTGGATGAATGATTATGAAGAAGAATCTATCTTTATTTCTGCTTTAAATAAAGAAAACTTAGAAGATTTTAAAGAGAAAACCTATCAAGAAGTTAAGAAAATTCATATTCAACGTTTTCCTTATAACGACTTCTTATATTACGAATACAAAGAGGAAGAATAGACTTTAATACAAAATGATTAAAGTTTCTAAAAATATACAATTAAAAGAGGTTTTGAATTCAGATTCAGAATCTCTTTTTAGGTTGATGAAAGAAATATACCCATTAGCCTATCAACATTTTTGGGAAGACGATGGAGATTGGTATGTGAACTCTCAATATTCTAAAGAAAATATTTTAAAAGAACTACTTCAAAATAATTCCGACTATTATTTTATTATTTTTAAGGATGAAATTATTGGAAACTTACGAGTTATTTGGGATGAAAAACTAACAGGTTTATCCCAAGAAAAACAAGTAAAATTACACAGAATTTATTTACATCAGAAAGTTCAAGGAAACGGCATTGGTAAAAAACTACTTTCTTGGCTAGAACAAAAAGCAGGACAAAAAGGATATCAAATTATTTGGTTAGATGCCATGAATGCCCAACCACAAGCTTTTCAATTTTATAAAAAGTTAGGATATTCATATCATTCTCACACTTTTTTAGAGTATCAGTTATTACACAATCAATTTAGAAAAATGAGTCAGGTGTATAAAAAAATTACTTAGACAACAACTTTATAATCCATAAAATTAAGTATAAACCTAATCCAAAACCAGCAAACAAAACTGCAATTACAAATCCTATTCTAATAAATTTTGCTTCTACATTTATCTTTGGACTTAACCAATCTGAAACTCCTAAAATCATATTTTTTATTTTTTTGTTATAGACTGCAAAGATAATTAAAGTACTAACAAACAAAAAGAATATTACCGCCTTTGTTGAAAAGATAATCAGCTTAAAAAAAATGAACTTAAGAATCTTTTATCCCCTTAAAACAGTGGTTTATCCTAAATAATGTATACTTCATATAAATTATTTGTAAATTTGAAAAATATTTTTAATTTAGAAAATACCTTACTAAAAGCAACAAATGAAATACACATATATAATTATTCAAGATAAAAAAGAAGATTTTGAAAATTTAAGTTCTACTTTAAAAGAACATTCTAATTACAAATTTATAGACCTTGCAACAAATATAGAAAATGGCTTTTCTTTAATTCTTAAAACAAAACCCAATCTTATTTTTTTAGATGTAGAAATTAACAATGAAAATACGTTTCAACTCATTCCTAAATTAAAAGAATTTTTTATTGAATTGCCTACTATTATAATGACAACAGCACATAATTATTATGCCAAAGAAGCCGTAAACAATCAAATATTATATTTTTTAAGCAAACCAATAGCATCCTTAGAACTTCAAAAGTCATTACTTTTATTTGAAAAAGTATTTGCAGAAAAGCAAACACACCTTGCGGTAAAAACAAGTTCAGAAATACATGTCTTGGCCTTTAAAGACATTTGTTTTTTACAAGCAGAAAGAAATTGTACTACTATTTCTGAAGTAAATGGAAACGGTTTATCAACATCAAAATCTTTAAAACATTTTGAAGAAACCTTACCTAAAAATTTCATTCGAGTTCACAGAAGTTTTATTGTGAACAAAAATTGTATTGCAAAATTAAATACCAGTAAAGGTCAACTATTTTTGCAACAAACAGGTGCGCTAAAAAATCTAGAAGAAAATTTTATCCCTATTGGAAAGGAATACGCACAAAAACTTAAAAATTCTTTGTATTTCTAATTATTAAAGTACGAATTAATTTAAATGGAACACTTTAAAATAAAAAAGCCAACCTTTCTAATTTAATAAAAAGATTGGCCATCTATTGCTATACACCTGTACTTCCAAAGCCTCCAGCTCCTCGTTCAGTTTCACTTAAAACAGTTACTTCTTGCCAAGTAACTCGCTCGTGTTTTGCTATAATTAATTGTGCAATTCTTTCGCCATCATTAATAACAAATTCTTCATTAGAAAGATTTATTAAAATTACACCAATTTCTCCTCTATAATCTGCATCAACTGTTCCGGGTGAATTTAAAACGGTAATTCCTTTTTTAGCAGCCAAACCACTTCTTGGTCTTACTTGAGCTTCAAAACCAACAGGTAACGCTATAAATAAGCCTGTTTTTACAATAGCTCTTTCTAAGGGTTTTAACGTAATTTCAGTTTCAATATTTGCTCTTAAATCCATTCCTGCAGCGCCTTCTGTTTCGTAATTAGGTGTTGCGTGTTTCGATTTGTTAATTATTTGTACGTTCATTGTTTTTATATCGTTTTCTATATATTTTTATTAAATCATGTACTTCTTCAAAATTAGAAGTATAATTTTTTAAATTTATTTGTTTTCAAGAAATGGTTTTGTATAAAGTTTGTGTGGTAGAAAATGTCCATAGAATTTTCATCCTAACATTCAGCTTATTTTTGAGTTTCTATCTTTGTCGACTTAAAAATATTTACATATTTAGAAATGAATAAAAAGATACAGAACTTTGGCAAAACATAAAAACCCACATTAACTTTATACGTTGGTTCCTATAGTTGTTTTAATCTACAAATGTTTCTTTAATAACGGATTTTAGTTCTTTTATTTCAGGTTTTGTCATTCTTCCAAGTACTTTTAATACTCTAGTTTTGTCAATAGTCCTGATCTGATCAACAACAATCCAACCAATTTTATCATTATGTTTTATCTCTATTCTAGTTGGATAATTTTTGGAAGCAGTTGTCATAGGAACAACTATAATTGTCCTTAAATGTTTGTTCATCTCGTTTGGAGAAATTACAACACAAGGTCTAGTTTTATTTATTTCACTTCCAACTGTTGGATTCAAATTAACTAAAATAATTTCATATTGTTTTAATTCCATTCATCAAGATTTTCATCTTCAAACACGTCATTAAACAACAGCCCATCATCTCCATTTTCATTCATTTGTTTAAAGGATTCTTCCCATCCTTTTCTCGGAGAAGAGAGAGGTTGAATTATAATTTTTCCTTTTTCAAGAATTAAATCAACTTTGTCTTTGATGTTATATTTTTCAAGTATCATTTTGCTAAAACGAATACCTTTCGAATTCCCTATTTGAATAACTGAAACTTCCATAATATTATTTTTAATGTAGATACAAAGTTATTACAATTTTTTAGAGTTTCCTAATTACCAGAAATTCATTGTTATGGTAGTATTAAAATAGTAAAAAGAAATTTATATGTTTTCCAAATCATTCATTTTTTACACTAATTTATTTAATTGTATTCTAGCTTAATAATTTTATTTCAGAAGTTTCAATTCCTATTTAATGCTTGTTTTACGGTTATCAATGCTTTATAAATTAAATAAAAAAGTAAGTACTTCTAAAAACTCTGCTTTCCAAAAAGACTCTGTATGCTTGCCTTCTGGATGCACTTTTGTTTTTAAATTTTCTGATGGAAAACCAAGATCAATTAATAATTCTGCCATATTTTCGGTATCAGGAACCATAGAATCTCCTTCTTTATCACCAACCAATAAATAAAGCTTTGTATTTTTTTGATTTCCATTTTCTTCCGCAAATATAATTACTTTATTAGAAAACCAAAAAGAGGTAGAAAGCGCACCAATTTTACCAAAAACTTCAGGATATTTTAAGCCGCCATAAAAAGAAATCAAACCACCTAAAGAACTACCAATAATTGCAGTATTTTCTGCCGTAGCTTTTGTTCTGTAGTTTTTATCGATAAAAGGTTTGAGTTCATTAACTAAAAAATTGACATAAATTTCTCCTTTACCTCCACCATACTTTTCATGTGTCCAAGGCGTGTATTCTTCAATTCTTTTGTCGCCACCATTTTCAACTCCAACTACAATAAAGCTTTTACCTGTATTTTTATAAAGTTCATTTAACGTTTCATCAATTCCCCATTCACCCACAAAAGAAGTAGCATTATCAAATAAATTCTGAGCATCATGCATATAAATGACCCCATATTTTTCTGTTGATGTTTTATAATTTGGGGGTAAATACAACCAAACTTTATGCGAAAGAGTGTTTAAACCATCAATAATAAATGTTTTTTCTAAAATGGTAACATTTGCACTTTTTGTAGAAATTTTTTCCGAAGATATTTCAGATTTGATTTCTTTTTTTTCCACTGATTTTTTCACTTTACAAGCGTTAAAAACAAGTAGAAAAGCTAAAAATAAAATTTGTATTTTATACATAATTAGCGCTTTAAAATTTGTTTAATTTCCTTTTTTTCATTGAAAAAAATCAATCCAAAGAAAAAAACAATAGTTAAAATAGAAAACCAATATTGACCTCTAAACACATGAAATGAAATATAACCAAAACCTGTTGAAGCAACCAAATAACCCACAATTTTCTTAAGATTATACTCTATAGCATACTGTTTTTGTCCTATAAAATAAGAAACCATCATCATGGTACCAAAAGCCAATAACGTTGCCCAAGCAGAAGCCATAAAGCCAATTTTAGGAATCATTACAAGATTAAAAACAATAGTAATTAAAGCGCCTAATATAGAAAAATACATTCCATATTTTGTTTTATCTGTTAGTTTATACCAAACAGATAAATTATTGTAAATACCCAATAATAAATTTGCCAAAAGTATAATTGGCACAATAGAAAGTGCCTCAAAATATTCCGATTTCCCTAATAAAATAGTTGCAAATAAATCAATAAAAACAACCACAAATAACATAAAAAATGATCCAAAAATAGTAAACCAATTTAAAATTCTAGCATAGGTTTCTTTGGCATTTTTTTTATGAGCATTGTTAAAGAAAAAAGGTTCTGCACCTAAGCGAAATGCAAAAATGTACAAGGTCATAAAAACACCCAATTTATAACAAGCTGCGTAAATTCCCATTTGCTTTTCACCCAAAATACTGCCTAATAAAAGTTTGTCTAAATTTTCATTGGTAACAAAGGCCAAACTTCCAATCATTATTGGAAAACTATATTGAAACATTCTTTTAAACAAGGAAAAGTCGAACTCGAATTTAAACTTAAAAACAGCAGGAAAAAGCAATACAAAAGTAGATAAACTTGCAACGGTACCGGCCACAAAAATGTGAATTACCTTTGGATATTCTTGATAATAATTTACAATAAATTCTGGCAAATAAATTCCATTTTTAATAGCATGCGGAACATACCATAAAAAGAACACGTTTAAAATGGTAAAAACACCAATATTTAAAATTTTAATTGCCGTAAATTTTACGGGTTTGTTGGTAACTCTTAAATATGCAAAAGGCACCACAACTAAGGTGTCTAACGTAATTGTATACACCAATAATTTAAAAAATAACGGGGTTTTAAAACCGAAGAAAACAGCAATTTCATTATTAAAAAACAACGCTAAACACAAGAAAATTAGTGTAGAAATAAGCAAACTAATAAATGAGGTAGACAGCACTTTTCCTTTCTCTTTTTCCTTTGAAAAAAAACGAAAAAAAGCGGTTTCCATTCCAAAAGTTAAAAGCGCATTTAAATACGCTGCATACACATAATAGTCTGTATTTACGGCGTATTTTGCTGCATCTAACGTTGAAGTATGCAGTTTTACTAAAAAAATGTTGATTGCACGAGGCAAAACAGCAGCAATTCCGTAAATTATGGTGTCTTTAAAAAATCGTTTTAAGGAACTCAATATGTATAATTAAAGTATACAAATATAATAATTCAAAAATGCAATCATCAATAGTTAATAGTTTTATTACTTTTGATATAAAAAAAACAATAAATTATGAGTGAACAGAAAAAAATAGCAGTTTTTGGAGGAGGAAGTTGGGCAACTGCCATTGCAAAAATGTTATCTGAAAACTTAGAAACAGTTGGTTGGTACATGAGAAATGAACAAGCCATTGAGCATATAAAAGAAAACGATCACAATCCTAATTATTTACAATCTGCAGATGTTGATGCACGTCAGTTAGATTTATCTAGCGATATTAATTATACCGTAGAAAATTACGATATTCTTATTTTTGCAATTCCTTCTGCATTTTTAACGAGTGAATTAAACAAATTAACCTCTTCTTTAGAGGGCAAAATAATCTTTTCTGCAATTAAAGGTATTGTACCAGAAACTGGCCTTATAATTGGCGAGCATTTTAATATTCATTACAATATTCCATTAGAAAACATAGGTGTAATTACAGGTCCTTGCCATGCAGAAGAAGTAGCAATGGAACGTTTATCTTATTTAACAATTGCTTGCATAGATACAGAAAAAGCAAATTTAATAAGTAATTCTTTAAAAAATTGGTACATAAAAACTAAGATTTCTGATGATATTATTGGTACAGAATATGCAGCCATGTTAAAAAATATTTATGCTGTAGCCGCTGGGATTGCTCACGGTTTGGGGTATGGAGATAATTTTCAGGCGGTATTAATGAGTAATGCTATTAGAGAAATGAAACGTTTTATTAAAAAAGTTCATAAAATGAAACGAAACATTAACAACTCTGCTTATTTAGGAGATTTATTGGTAACAGGGTATTCTTCTTTTAGTAGAAATAGGCTTTTTGGTAATATGGTAGGTAAAGGATATACAGTAAAATCTGCGCAATTAGAAATGAGTATGGTTGCAGAAGGCTATTATGCAACAAAAAGTGCCTATAAAATGACCAAAGAAAATGGCGCTAACACTCCTATTATTGATGCCGTTTACAATGTTTTATATGATAATAAAAATGCAAAAAAAGAATTTAAAAAGTTAACGGATAAATTAGATTAATTGTTTAATTTTGAACATTACTTTATTTTATTAAACATTAACCATGAAAACCATACAAGAAGTTGTAGAAAGTACCATCAGAAAAACGCCTTTTATAGAAGAAGCGTTAAATGAAAAATTAATAAATGTTTCTTCTTTGGCAAGAATCATTTTACCAGAAGTATCTGCAACATTAAAAAAAGATGTAAAAGTTGGCGCAGTAATGATGGCCATAAACAGGCTTTCTCCTGCAAGTGAATTACGCATTAGAAAGAACATAAAAAAGTTAGCTTTAGATTTAGGAGACGTAATTGTGCGTTCTGATTTATGCGATTTTACCTTTAAAAACACGCCTTCGTTATTAAAAGAAATTGCCAAAATATTAACCACAACTTCAGAAAATTCTGATTATTTCCTAACCGTTTCTCAAGGAATTTTTGAAACCAATATAGTAACAAGTAAAAATTTGCAGCCTTTTGTAAAAGAAATATTTGAGCAAGAAACCCTTACTCATAGCATGTTAGAATTGGCTTCTATCACCATTAAATTACCAAAAGAAAACTTGGCACAATCTGGTGTGTATTACTTTATTTTAAAACAATTAGCTTGGGCAGATATTCCGTTACAAGAAATAATCTCAACTACTAATGAAATGACAATTGTTGTAAAAGAAGAAGATATAAATCAGACTTTTGCTATTTTAATGGACATGAAATTAAGCTAATACAAGGCAGCTTTTATAGTAAAATAAGCATTATAAAATTAAGTAAGAATGGCAAAGCATGACCCTTATGCAGCTTTAAAAATTAAAGAGTTTAATATTTTTCTATTTGTACGATTTCTACTAGTTTTTGGTTGGTCTATGCAATTTATTGTCATAGAATGGCAAGTTTATAGTATTACAAAAGACCCTTTATCACTAGGTATTATTGGTTTAATGGAAATTATACCCGCATTTTCTATGGCCTTATTTGCAGGTCATATTGTAGATCAAAATGAAAAAAGAAACTTATTAGCCCTTTGTACAGCTGCATTTTCTTTAATTAGTTTAGGTTTATTTTTACTAACTTCAGAAAGCATAGTTGGTAGTTGGTCTACACATAAAATTCTTTATTCCATTTATGCTTTGGTTTTTTTCGGTGGATTTTTACGTTCTTTTTTTGGCCCTACTATTTTCTCATTAGTGGCATTATTAGTTCCCAAAAAAATATATCACAATGCTGCAACATGGAGCAGCAGTACTTGGAAAACAGCATCGGTTACAGGAGCTCTTTTTGGAGGATTCTCTATAAGTTGGATTGGTGTAGACATGACTCTTTGCTTGGTTTTTGTTCTTGTAGTTTTATCACTTATTGTACTTTTTCAAATTAAAAAGAAACCAATTTTAAATAAAAAAATTGGAGAACCCATGCGCGAAAGTTTAAAAGCCGGAGTAAAATTTGTTTTTCAAAGCAAAGCTATTTTAGGCGTTTTAACCTTAGATATGATTGCTGTATTATTTGGAGGAACAGTAGCCATTTTATCTGTTTTTGCCCAAGATGTTTTAAAAGTTGGTCCAGAAGGTTTTGGTATATTAAATGCGTCTATTTCTTTAGGAAGTATTGTAACCATGCTCTTAACAACCTACATTCCTATTAACAAAAGTACAGGTAAAAAAATGTTGATTTCTGTCTTTCTTTTTGGGTTAAGTATTATTGCTTTTGGATTATCTTCTATTTTCTGGGTAAGTATTTTAGCATTATTTATGAGTGGTGCTGCAGACGGAATTTCTATGGTAATTCGTCAAACTATTTTACAATTAAAAACACCAGATGATATGCGTGGTAGAGTTTCTTCTGTAAACTCTATGTTTGTAGGTTCTTCTAATGAGCTAGGTGCTTTTGAAAGTGGCTTGGCAGCTAAATTAATTGGTCCAGTTGCTGCAGTGGTTTTTGGCGGAACAATGACGTTAATTACTGTGGTTGCTATAGGTGCATTAAACCCTACCTTACGAGAATTAGATTTAACAAAAGATATTGAAGAAAACGATAAAGAAGAATAATTGCTTTTTTAAAATGAACTATTAAAAAATTGACTAAAAAAACCGCCAAACTAAAAACTAGTGAAGCGGTTGTAAAATTATTATTTTTCTTCTTTTAATGCGGTAATAGAATTTACTTCCTGCAAGTCTTCTGTTGGATTTCCTTCTTCATCCAACACTTCAATTTTTTTAAGTACCCATGTAATGCTGAATTTTTTTCCTATAAATTCATCATCATACAAAGCAATATCAATATTTTCATCAATATCATAGAATAAAATGGTAGCTCCTTCAGCATTTTCAAATTTAAAATAATCAGCTTCTGTAACTCCTTTAAAAGTTGCAACCGTATTGTTGTTCTCTTGAGCGGAAATAGTGTTTATGGATAATGATAAGGTAATAAACAGCACGCATGCTGCAGTATATAATGTTTTCATGATTTTTAATATTTAGATTGTTTTTATGTAAAGTATTGTAGTTTTCCTTTTCTAAAAAAGAACTACTTAAAACAGAATAACGATGGACTATATGTTCATAAGCCTAAATATTATTGATAACCTATAGTAAATGTACACTTTTTTTTAATTCAATATTAT
This sequence comes from Polaribacter sp., assembly GCF_051251875.1. Lineage (GTDB taxonomy): Bacteria > Bacteroidota > Bacteroidia > Flavobacteriales > Flavobacteriaceae > Polaribacter. The sequence continues at coordinate 25,979 of NZ_JBPOGL010000011.1, read as the reverse complement.
AATTGCTATTATTTTTTTACTTTTTTTTATTACTATTTTTTTAAACAACACAAAAAACACATGTTATTGATTTACAATTAATTAATCCACAGACTTCGCGCATAAAATTGCCTTTTATTTATCAACAAACAACCCTTTTTTTTCAATTATAAAACATAATAGGTGAAATGATATTTAAATTCTTACAAGAAAAAGCTTTTAAACTTCTACACTTTTTTGTTTTTAAAATATTGAAGAAAAAATAAGTTACTGATACTGTTAAAAAATAAATATAATTTAACAAAAAGACTATATTTGCTCATAAACCATAAAAAAAGTTTAAATTATATAGTATGAGATACAAATACCCTAAAAAATTACTTTTTTCTATTTTACTTATTTCTAGTTCCATCTTGGCGCAAAACCAACAAGAAAGACTAAAAATAACTAAAAGTTATGATCTTTCTAAATTATCCAATTTAAAGGAAAAATTTGAACAAGATTTCACCACTAAAAAAAACAAAGCCTTACAGCTTGCCATACAAAAAGGTTGGAAAATTAAATACACAAAAAATGGCTCTTATTATGAGTTGATGCAAGTTTCTAAAGAAGGAAAACCAATTTATTTTAAAACTGATAACGTAGATGCCGCGATATCTACAAGAGCAAATTTTATGCATAATAATGGCGGTCTTGGTTTAAATATTGAAGGACAAGGAATGACAGCCTATGTTTGGGATGGTGGCTTGGCAAGAAGCACACATCAAGAATATGACGGAGAAGGCGGAGAAGATAGGTTTTCTATCGGAGATGGTACAACCGAATTAAATTTTCATGCCGCACATGTTATGGGAACCATTATTGCTTCTGGTTTTGAACCAGCTGCTAAAGGGATGGCGCCAAAAGCAAAAGGGATAGGAAATGATTGGACAAATGATTTAGCAGAAGCCACAGAAGCAGCCGCTAATGGAATGTTAATTTCTAATCATTCTTATGGTTATGGTGCTGATGCAATTCCAGATTGGTGGTTTGGAGCATATACTGATGATGCCAGAGGTTGGGATGAGTTACTTTATAACGCTCCGTATTACCTAAAAGTTGTTTCTGCAGGAAATGATGGTTCAGACGCAACCTCTAATAGTATTCCTTTAGATGGAAATAATTTGTTTGACAAATTAAATGGAGATAAAACCTCAAAAAATAGTTTAATTATAGCAAACGGGCAAGATGCAGTAATTAATGCAGATGGTTCTTTAAATTCTGTTACTAGAAACTCTGGAAGTTCTGAAGGACCCACAGATGATTTAAGAGTAAAACCAGATTTAATGGGTAATGGAACAGGTTTGTATTCTAGTTATGAGTCTGCAGATGATGCTTATAATACCATTTCTGGTACATCAATGGCTTCACCAAATGTTGCCGGTTCTTTACTACTTTTACAACAATACTATAAAGAAACGTATGGCAATTTTATGCGTTCTGCAACCTTAAAAGGCTTGGCAATGCATACCGCTGATGATGCAGATATTCCTGGACCAGATGCAAATACAGGTTGGGGGTTATTAAACAATAAAGCTGCCGCAGAAACAATTGCAAAAAACGGATTTGAATCTTGGATTTCTGAAGAAGTTTTAAGCAACGGTAAAAGTTTTTCTATGACTGTAAAGTCTGATGGATTTAACCCTTTGTTAGCTTCTATTTCTTGGACAGACTTACCAGGTGTTGCTAATGAAGGTATAGAAAATGATCCAACGGCGGCTTTAGTAAATGATTTAGATATTAGAATTACAACAGAAAGTGAAGAATACAAACCTTGGAGACTAACCGGAGTTTACACAAATGAAAAAGGAGACAATTTAGTAGATCCTTTTGAAAGAATTAATATTGATAATCCTTCAGGAGAATACACTATAACGGTAACTCACAAAGGAACTTTATCCGAAGACCAACGTTTTTCTTTAATTGTAACGGGTATCTCTGGTGAGTTTTCTTTTATTGCTGATGTAAATGAAAAAGAAACCTGTGCAGATACAGATGCCGTTTTTAATTTTGAATATAGACAAGCTGTGGCAGGAACAACTCAATTTACCGCTGTTGGCACTCCTACAAACATGACCACTACATTTTCTACCCAATCCTTAAATGATAACGGTAGTTTTAATATTACTTTTGGAAATTTAGAAAATGTAGCTGCAGGACCTTACGATATAGAAGTTGTTGGAGACAATGGAAATGAAACTCAAAAAAGAACCATTAGAGTTGTAGTTTATCAGGATGATTTTTCTAAAAACCCTTCTAATTTAGAGTATCCAGCAAACGGAGAAAAAGGTATCTCATTTTCTAAAATTGGTTTACGTTGGATAAAAAACTTAAATGCAGAAAGTTACACAGTTCAAGTTTCAGACTCTCCTGCTTTTACCAACCTGCTTTTTACAAGTGAAGTTACCAATACTCTTTTTGAAATAGAAGACCTAGAAAGCAACGCTATCTATTACTGGAGAATTAAACCAAAAAATAGATGTGGCGAAGGAGAATATGCTACCATTTTTAGTTTTCAAACGGGTATTACAGATTGTTCTGATGTGTACACAGCTACAGATTTTACAAACGCTTCTGCAGAAACGTTTTCAACAAACCAAACTTTTTATGTGCCTATAGAAGTTACAGACAATTTATTAATAAACAGCATTTCTGTAACCACAGACATTACACATACAGACGTAAAAGATTTAACAATTGTTATCAAAGAACCAGAAGCAAACGGTGTAAAACAAGCGGTTTTATTATCACAAGTTTGTGATGATACAGATGACATAACAAACGTTACTTTTAGTGATGATGCTCCTGCGCTAATTTGTAATACAACAAAACCAGCAATTACCGGAATGGTAAGACCAGAAGATAAACTAAGTGGTTTTGGAGGTAAATTATCTAAAGGAACTTGGATTTTATCTATAAATGATTATGATTTATTTGATGGTGGACAAATAAATTCTGCTTCTATTACTATTTGTCAATCTATAGAAAACACCAACATTCCAACATTTTCATTTTCAGAATTAATGTTGGCAGGAAATGCTTCTTACACAATCACAAATAGCAGCATGCTAGCTTCTTCCACCTCAGAAACTGAAGAGCAACAAGTGTACACTTTAGTAGAAAAAACAGTTAAAGGAGCTTTGCAAAAAGATGGCGTGGTGTTAAACGTTGGAGACACTTTTACACAAGCAGATATTACGGCTAATAAAATAGTTTTTGTAAATTCTGAAACTATTTCTTTTACAGATAGCTTTAAAGTTGATATTACAAACGCAGCCAAAGGTTGGTTATCAAACCAAGAAATCACTATTACAGAAAACACCTTACAATTAGATGAATTTCTTATAAATAACATTTCTCTATGGCCAAACCCTGCTAAGGATATTTTAAACATCAGTTTACAAAACACTACAGACAAAAATGTAATCATAACGTTGTATGATGTGCAAGGGAGAAAAATAATGCATTCAGAAGACAGGTCATCTAACGCCTTATTTACTAAAGAAATTGATACCAAAAATATTACTTCTGGTATTTATTTAATAAGCATTCAGCAAGGAAACAAAAAAGCAACAAAAAAGATTATGATACATCATTAATCTTTCTATTTTATCACACAAAATGTGAGTTATAAAAAAGAGGACTAAATTTTAAAAAATTTAGTCCTCTTTTTAGTATGAAATAATTTCAAATCTAAAAATATCTTCATATTTAATTTTAAGCAAAAAAAAACTACTAGAGATTGATTACTTCTTTAGTAGTTTTTTATAATAACAACGGGTTACTCTTTTAAAAAAAATTATTCCTGATTTTCAATAGCACTTTTTATTTTACCTTCAAGTTCTGCCATTAATTCAGGATTGTCTTTAATCAATCCTTTCACAGCATCTCTACCTTGCCCTAGCTTTGTTTCCCCGTAACTAAACCAAGAGCCACTTTTCTTTATAATTCCTAATTCTACGCCAATATCTAAAACTTCACCAACTTTAGAAATACCTTCACCATACATAATATCAAATTCTGCAATTTGAAAAGGAGGCGCAACTTTGTTCTTTACAACTTTAACTTTGGTACTGTTTCCAATAACTCTATCTCCGTCTTTTATTTGTGTTCTTCTTCTAATATCTAAACGAACCGAGGCATAAAACTTTAAAGCATTACCACCTGTAGTTGTTTCTGGATTACCAAACATCACTCCAATTTTTTCTCTTAATTGGTTAATGAAAATAACCGTACAATTTGTTTTAGAAATAGTACCTGTTAATTTACGTAATGCCTGACTCATTAAACGTGCATGTAAGCCCATTTTAGAATCTCCCATTTCTCCTTCAATTTCACTTTTAGGAGTTAAAGCAGCAACAGAATCTATAACCACAATATCAATTGCACCAGAACGAATTAAATTTTCAGTAATTTCTAATGCCTGCTCTCCATGATCTGGCTGAGAAATAATTAAATTTTCTATATCAACACCTAAGTTTTCTGCATAAAAACGATCAAAAGCATGTTCTGCATCAATAAAAGCAGCAATTCCGCCAGCTTTTTGTGCCTCTGCAATAGCGTGCAATGTTAACGTTGTTTTACCAGAAGATTCTGGGCCATAAATTTCAATGACTCTACCTCTTGGATAACCGCCAACGCCTAAAGCTAAATCTAACCCCAATGAACCCGATGAAATAGCTTCTATATCTTCTACAGCAACATCGCCAAGCTTCATAACAGAGCCTTTTCCGTAGGTTTTATCTAATTTATCTAGAGTTAGTTGAAGTGCTTTTAACTTCGATTCTTTTTCTTTATCTTTTGCCATAAAATGGTACTTTTTTGTTTATTAAATAAGTGTGTCAAGTTACAAAAAAGTAAGTTCTAAATCCAAACAAATAACATTCAAATTTACAGTATTTTTACACAAATTATATCAATAATGAAATCAACAGTATTTTTAAACAACAAAGATTGTTCAGTAGGCATCGAAAAAGGAGAAATCATCAGTTTTCAAAAAAATAACGCAGAATATATTCATCAAAAAGGAAATAAAGGTTGGCGCAATTCTGATGATGAAATGTTTCCAATAATAGGTCCTACTTCTAAAAATAATTTTAAAGTTCACACTCAAAAAGGTGATGCTATTCAAGATCAGCATGGATTGTTGCGTGAGCTAGATTATGAGTTAATTTCATCGGATACAAACACGGCAAACTTCATTAAAAAATATGAAAAAGGCACTCAGATAAACAATAGTAAGTTTCCAGAAAAATCATCAGAAGAAAAACTCTTTTGGCCTTATGATTTTTCTTTTTATAAGAACTTTACCTTAAAAGATAATTGTTTAATCATCGATTTTATTATTATTTCTGAAATAGGAATGCCTTTTATGTTGGGGTATCATCCTGCTTTTTTATTATCGAATTCAGGCAAAGAAATTCTAATTTCTAAGAACACAAAAACCACTTTAGAAGATGTTTATAAAGCGGGCTCTAATGCTTTTCCTATTTTAAATTCTGATAAAATTATATTGAAAAATATTGATAAAGCGGATTTAGAAATTACCACAAAAAACTTTAACAATTTTATGTTATGGACAGAAGTAGATAACATGCTTTGTATAGAACCTATAACACAGTACACTTCTTATACCGATCAAAAATTTTCAGAAAAAAATATGAGTATCTCTAAAGGAAAAAATAATTTTCAGGTAACCATTAAAATCTTATAATTTGATAGAAAATCATCATCATTTTATAATTCACAAACCTTGGGGAATGATTTCTCAGTTTGTAAATCCCGCAAAGCGGAAAAAAAAATTATTGGGTGAATTGCATAATTTTCCTGAAGGAACCATGGCTATTGGCCGCTTAGATGTTGCTTCTGAAGGTTTATTATTATTAACTACAAATGGTAAAGTTTCCGCAGAAATTAGAAGTAGCAAGTTTGAAAAAGAATATTACGTTCAGGTAGATGGTCTTTTACATGAAGAAGCTGTAGAAAAACTAAAAAATGGCGTAGAAATTGGTTTTAATGGTAAAAAATACATTACAAAACCTAGCAAAGCTTTTTTAATTGATGACCCAAAATTTCCGTTACGAAGTCAGAAAATTAGAGATGAAAGACATGGGCCAACTAGTTGGGTGTCTATTATTATTAGAGAAGGTAAATTTAGACAAGTACGTAAAATGACTGCTGCTGTTGGTTTTCCTACTTTACGTTTAATTCGTGTTAGAATTGGTAATATTACCTTAAACGGATTAGAAGTTGGTAAGGTTTTAAAGGTAGATTCTTTGGTGTAAAATAAAAACTACCTTTAAAAAGTAGTTTTATACATAGTGCATCTTTTTATTTAACTTTTTCCCTTCATAAAACTAAGGGCAACTGCCACAATACCAAGAGCAATAGTAATAAAAGAATTTGTATTGTCTTGTGTTTCCAATAAATTTAAATCACCAATAGAAACTTGAGTTTCTGGCTGAATCATTGTATAAATACCGTATCCTAATAAAATAATTCCAGCAACTAACAGTACTGCTTTAATACTTTTATTCATAATTTTATGGTTTTTTTAAATATACAAAAAAACCACTCATTTCTGAGTGGTTAAATTTTTTAAACAAAATGCGTTTGCAAGAACTATAAGTCGAAACCAATATTTACGTTTAATTTCTCTGCAATTAACTTTGTAATACGTTGTTTAACTTCTGGTATTTTAACGCTTTCTAAAACCGTATTTGCAAATGCAAACATTAATAATGCTTTACCTTCTTTTTTAGGAATACCACGTTGTTGCATGTAAAATAAAGCCTCATCATCTAATTGACCTATAGTACAACCGTGAGAACATTTTACATCATCAGCAAAAATTTCTAGTTGCGGCTTTGCATTAATAGTTGCTTTATCACTAACCAAAACATTATTGTTTTGTTGATATGCATTTGTTTTCTGAGCCTCTTTATTTACAATAACTTTACCATTAAAAACCCCTGTAGAGCGTTCATCATAAATTCCTTTATAATCTTGATGAGATTCGCAATTTGGTTCTATATGATGTACCAACGTATGATGATCTACATGTTGTTTTCCTTCAATAATTGTAATTCCTTTTAAAATAGAATCTATGTATTCTCCTTTTTGATAAAAGTTTAAATTATTTCTAGTGATATTTCCTCCAAAAGAAAAAGTATGCACAGAGACTACACTGTTAGATTTTTGATCTACAAATGTATTATCTACTAATGATGCATTGCTGTCATCATTCTGAATTTTATAATAATCTACAAAAGCTCTTTTATCTGCAAAAATTTCTGTAACTGAATTTGTTAAAACAGGATTGCTTGTTAAACTTTGATGACGTTCTATAATTTGCACATGAGCATTCTCGCCAACAACAATTAAATTTCTAGGTTGTAGCATGGTTGCTGCTTCTGAACCTGTTGTAAAATTGATAACTTGAATTGGTTTTTTTACCTCTACATTTTTAGGAATATTTATATAAGCTCCTTCATTTGCAAATGCCGTATTTAGCGATGTTAAATTGTCTTGTTTTGCAATTTTATTAAAGTAGTTTTCTATAGTTGCTTTGTATTGTGGCTTTGTTAAAGCGGCAGACATTAAACAAACATCTACTGTATCATGTGTTGTTTCAGATAAAAACGAACTGTATTTTCCATCAACAAAAACAATTTTATACGTGTCTATGTCATGTATAAAATACTGTTTTACATCAGCCAACTCAATATTATTGGCCTTGTTAGGAAAAATACTATAGTCTTGTTTTAAAACTGAATTTAAAGAGGTGTATTTCCAAGCTTCCAACTTTTTTGTAGGAAAACCTAATGCTTCAAAATTTTGAAACGCTTTAGAGCGAATCTCATGAATATCAGAATTTATGTCAATTCCATTTTCAAAAGCTACGTATGATGATAATAATTTGTCTTTTAATTCCATTATTTCAGTCTTCAGTTGTCATTCTCAAGTTGGCAGTTTGCCAATTAGATATATAAATTGCTTTAATGACTAACTATTTTAATTTTATTTCTGTTTTAGCATGCAGTTTTTTGACTGCAAACTGCTACTGATTTTACTGCGAACTTATACAAGTTCCTTAATCCAATCATAACCTTTTGCTTCTAACTCTAAAGCCAAAGAAGCGTCTCCACTTTTTACAATTTTTCCATCGTGTAAAACGTGTACAAAATCTGGTACTATATACTCTAACAAACGTTGGTAGTGTGTAATTACAATTACCGCATTGTCTTTAGATTTTAATTTGTTAACCCCATTGGCAACAATACGCAACGCATCAATATCTAAACCAGAATCTGTTTCATCTAAAATAGCCAATTTTGGCTCTAGCATTGCCATTTGAAAAATTTCGTTACGTTTCTTTTCTCCTCCAGAAAAACCTTCGTTTAAAGAACGAGATAAGAATTTACGGTCTATTTCTAACAATTCAGATTTTTCTCTAATCATTTTTAACATGTCTTTTGCAGGCATGTCTTCTAAACCTTTTGCTTTACGAGTTTCATTAATAGCCGTTTTAATAAAGTTGGTTACAGAAACTCCAGGAATTTCTACAGGGTATTGAAAAGATAAAAACACACCGTTATGTGCTCTTTCTTCTGGTGCTAATTCGCTAATATCTTCACCATTTAATTCAATAGTTCCGCCAGTAACTTCATAATCTTCTTTACCTGCAATAATGTTAGCCAATGTACTTTTCCCAGCTCCATTAGGTCCCATAATTGCATGTACTTCACCTGCTTTTACTTCTAAATTCAATCCTTTTAAAATTGATTTATCGTCTATACTTGCTTGTAAATTTTCTATTTTTAACATTGTAATTTAGCTATATGCTTTAAGCTTTAAGCTTTAAGCGTTTTATTTTTTTAATAATTCTTCTAATTTTTTGAAAGATATTGGTGAATGTTGAATAATAACTTCTGCATCTTTTTCTTTTGCAAAAGCTTCAAATATCTCCATACTTTCTAACGTTTTTTTCACATCATAATTAAATGATGGAACTCCTTTTGTGTCTCTATTTTCTTCAAAATGATATAAATCTCCTGTTAATAAAACGGGTTTATCTAAACCAGCAACTTCAACATATAAAGATTGATGCCCAATTGTATGACCGGGTGTGTATTTAATAACTACAGTACCATCGCCAAAAATATCATAATCTCCTTTTATTTTTTGAACATTTTTTAATGCTGCTAAGGCAGGATTTTTAGTTTTTGCAGAATCTCCAACATTTGCATTGTATTCATTTTCTTGTACAATCCATTTTGCATCTTTCATTAGGTTTGCATGTCCTGTATGATCAAAATGAGAATGCGACATGGCAAAATATTTAAAATCTTCAATTTTAAAACCAATTGTTTTTAATTGATTCGCTAAAGAATCTGGTCTTTGAATTCTAAAAACACCGCTTGGCTCATCAAAAGGTTCTGGGATTACCAATTGTTCTGGCAAACCTGCGTCCCACATTAAATTTCCTTTTGGGTGAGAAATTACATAATACGCGTCTGTAAACTGTTTTGTTTGACCTGTATATGTAGTATCTTGAGAAAAAACTTCTAATTTTTTCACCAAAACAGAACCACCAACCAATTGAAATAATTTCACTTTTGGTTTCGAAGCTTCTTCAACCTTTTTTTCTGATTTTTTACAGCTTACAATGCTAATTGCAAGGAATAAGAATAAGATTTTTTTTATCATTTTAATTTTATATAATTTCTTCTTAAATAATAAAGAAGATTTGTAGCATACCAATTTGACATATTTGTACTTTTTCTATGATTAACTATTGAATAAAGAACGTCATCATTATGTAAAATTTCAATTGAAAGCCCTTTAGTTTTTGAAACATCATCATAAGTTTCTCTTTCTCTTATTATTATATTATTCTTTTCAGAAATTATACTAAATATGTTAAAAAAAGATTTTTTAGTTTCATTATGTTTTTTAATCAATAATGAATCAAACTTATAATTATCAATTAAATTTTTCTTAATTGAAGAATTGAATGTACTTTCTACAATTTTCATATTTATCCTACACTTCCTTCCAAAGAAATTTCTAATAACTTTTGAGCTTCAACAGCAAATTCCATTGGTAACTTATTTAAAACCTCTTTACTAAATCCGTTTACAATTAATGCAATGGCTTTTTCTGTATCTATACCACGTTGGTTACAGTAAAATAATTGTTCTTCACCAATTTTACTTGTTGTTGCTTCGTGTTCTATTTGTGCCGATTTATTTTTTACTTCTATATATGGAAACGTGTGTGCCCCACATGCATTACCCATCAATAAAGAATCGCACTGAGAAAAATTACGTGCATTTTCTGCTCTTGCATTTATCTGAACCAAACCTCTATATGAGTTTTGAGAATGTCCGGCAGAAATTCCTTTAGAAATAATGGTTGACTTGGTATTTTTACCCAAGTGAATCATTTTTGTACCCGTATCTGCTTGTTGATAATTGTTTGTTACTGCAATTGAGTAAAATTCACCCACAGAATTATTTCCTTTTAAAATACAAGAAGGATATTTCCAAGTTACAGCAGAACCTGTTTCTACTTGTGTCCAAGAAATTTTTGCATTGTTTTCACACAAGCCTCTTTTGGTTACAAAATTGTAAACGCCACCTTTTCCTTCTTTATTACCAGGGTACCAGTTTTGTACGGTAGAATATTTAATTTCTGCATCGTCCATGGCAATTAATTCTACCACCGCTGCATGTAATTGATTTTCATCTCTACTTGGAGCTGTACAACCTTCTAAATAAGAAACATAACTACCTTTGTCTGCAACTACTAAAGTTCTTTCAAATTGTCCTGTTCCTCCTTCATTAATTCTAAAATAGGTTGAAAGTTCCATCGGACAACGCACTCCTTTTGGAATGTAACAAAAAGATCCATCAGAAAAAACTGCCGAATTTAATGCTGCATAAAAGTTGTCTGTTGTTGGTACAACGGTTCCTAAATATTTTCTAACCAATTCTGGATGTTCTTGAATTGCTTCTGAAATTGGCATAAAAATAATTCCTTTTTCACCCAATGTCTTTTTAAAAGTAGTTGCTACAGAAACAGAATCCATAACAATATCTACAGCTACATTCGCTAATTTTTTTTGCTCATCTAAAGAAATTCCTAAACGCTTAAAAGTGTCTAACAATTCTGGATCTACTTCATCTAAAGAATTTAATTTAGGTTTCTTTTTTGGTGCAGAATAATACGCAATGTCTTGAAATTTTGGCTTCTCATAATGTACATTTGCCCATTCTGGTTCTACCATTTTTTCCCAAACTCTATAAGCTTCCAAACGCCAATTTGTCATCCATTCTGGCTCATTTTTCTTTTTAGAAATAGCGCGAACAACATCTTCACTTAATCCTACAGGAAATGTATCACTTTCTATATCTGTATAAAAACCGTATTTATATTCTTGGGTTTCTAATTCTTTTTCTAAATCTTCTTCGGTATACTTGCTCATTGTTCAAAAATTAAAAGATTAAAAGATTTAAAAATTATACAACTGAAAAACATTACATCTTTCAATACATAACTTTAATAAATCTCACTTCTTTTTAAATAGTTTATGAATTTGGATAATTGCTTAGAAATGTTTTCACTTTCAATTATTAATTCTTGTATATTTTTACTTTCTATATATTCTAATCGTTCACAAATTCTTAATAAACTTCTAACTTCTCCACAAGAACCTTTACTTATGTATAAGAATTTTACAAATTGTTTATTTGATTGTAATTCAAAACCTTCTGCAATATTTAATGGTATAGATAATACAGCTCTTTGAATTTGGTTTTTAATATTATAATCAAATAATTTAGAACTTGTTATTTTATAAATTTTGATTGAAAATTCAAATGCTTTTTGATACACTTCTAAATCTTCAAAACGCTTCATTTTAAATCTTTTAATTATTAAATCTTTTAATTTTTGAATAGTTTTCTACAAAGAAAACGATTCCCCACAACCACAAGTTCTGTTTGCGTTTGGATTGTTAAAAACAAATCCTTTTCCGTTTAACCCCCCAGAATATTCTAAGGTTGTGCCCACTAAGTATAAAAAACTCTTTTTATCAACAATGATTTTTACATCATTTTCTATAAAAACCTTATCGTTTTCTTCTTGTTTGTTATCAAAAGTTAAATCGTAAGATAAGCCCGAACAACCTCCGCTTTTTACGCCAACGCGTACAAAATCGGTTGCTGCATTAAAGCCATCATCGGTCATTAACTCTATGACTTTCTTTTTTGCTGTGTCTGAAACTTTTATCATAATTTTAAATAGATTAAATCTAAATAGGATGCAAATATACAACATAAGTCGAATAAAAACAGTAAACTTTCATTATGAAACCTAATTAAACAATTGGTTTTATTGATTGTTGTTTTAAAGCCTAGTTCAGGAAAAATTAATTCTTAATAATTTTTTTGTAAAAGTCTCCAAAATCTGTCTCTACTTTAACAAAATAAATCCCTTTACTAAGTTCATTAAGGTTTAATTGTTTGCTAGAAGTTGCTACTAGTTGTTTGCCCAAAATACTGTAAAGTACAGTACGTTTAACAACTATATTTTCAGAAGTTTTAATGGTTAAAATATCTTGGAATGGATTTGGATACACCGAAATATTTTCTGCAATAAAACTATTGTTTTCTACACCCAAGGTTACGGAATTGTTTCTAGAAATTAAATCTAAATTTGGATCAAATTGTACTGAACTTACCAGAAAAGTAACATTCTCTATAAATGTTTGCCCATTGCTTGTATTGTCTAAAATAAGGTCTAAAACTTCGCCATTTGCACCATTTAAACGAATAGGAACATTGCCTTCAAAAAAGGAAACAGAAACATGACTTTGGGTTTGATTTAGCGTAATGCTTACTTTATTTGTTTCTGGTTGATGCCACTCAACGGTATACGTTGGGTAACCTTGATTGTAAATCCAATCATTAAAAAACTCGTTTAAATCTAAATTACTTGAAGCTTCTAAATGCGTTATTAAATCTGGCGTTTTTGCATAACCATACGCCAAATTAGCATCTGTTAAATAGTTATTTAATCCACTAAAAAAATTAGTATCTCCTAATTTTTTTCGAAGCATGTGTAAAACCATTCCACCTTTACTATAAGACAATCTACTATTAAAAATTCTGTTTACACTTGTGGTATCTGCATCTGTTAAGTACACTGCGCCACCTGTTGATGAAGTAACAGAATTAATGGTAGAGTTTCTCCAATTTTTAAAACCTTCTTCTCCGTCTAAATGCTCTATTGTTAAACCAGATAAATAGGTGGCAAAACCTTCATTTAACCAAATATCTTTCCAACTTCCGCAGGTAACTTTATTTCCAAACCACTGATGCGCAAGCTCATGTGCAATTAAACCTCTGCTAAAATCTCCCATAAAAGAAACTGTAGTGTGTTCCATACCGCCACCCCAACCAAATTGAGCGTGCCCATATTTTTCATTTTCATACGGATATTTACCAAAAAGGTTGATAAAATTATTCATTATATCCACCGTAACTCCTGTACTACTTTCAGCATAAGACAAACTTTCTGGATACACATAATTTACAATAGGAAACGGATTTCCATTATTAGGAACATTATGTGAATAGGTTACATAATTAGTAACCGCAATGGCAATTAAATATGCAGGAATTGGATATTGATGTTTAAAGTGTGTGGTTTTTTGCCCTAAAGCTGTAGTTGTGCCTTGTTCTAAACCATTAGAAACAGAGGTATAGATTTCTGGCGCAGTAATATAAACATCAATTTCGTCTATTTTATCGTTCAAATCTTGCTTGCAAGGCCACCAACCTAAAGCACCATAAGGCTCGGAAAGTGTCCAAAGTACCGGCGTAGAAGATGAACCATGGGTTGAAACTTCAAAAGAACCAAAACCATTACTTGTAGGATTTCCGTTATATTCTATAGTTACTGAAGTTGCGCTATTGATTAACAACGTATTTTGAAGTGTAATTATTAATTCATCATTTGAATTTTGCGAAAAAGTTAACGAATTACCGTTTTGAATAACAGAAGTTACCGTCATATTATCATCTAAATCAAAAGTTACGGTAGATAAATCTTCTTTCGCTGTAAAGGTTGTGGTTACTTTTCCAGAAATAGTTGCCACAGCCGGATTTACAGTAAATTCTAATTTATGGTACGTAATATCGTAATTTGAAGTATTCGGATTTGCCCTAAAATGTATTTTTGTTGCCGCAGATTTTGCTTCTGCTTCTGCTATTTGCATAAGCTCTTGGGCAGCTGTATTTGTTATGTTGATAAAAAACAAAAAGAAGACTACAATAAAACGAATCATAACAAATGAATATTAAATGATTAAAGACACTTTATTTTGACACTAAAACAAGCTTTTACAGGTATCAAAAAGTGTTTTTTTCATGATTTAAATAATTGAAATCAAAAATACTATAAAAAATATAAACATTAGGTGTTAAAGTAGTTCTATGGTTTTTTAGATTGTACTTATCTTTGCAGCATGTTAGAAGATAAAAATACACAAAAAACATCGTTGGCAGAACTTGGTGAGTTTGGTTTAATTAATCATATTACTCAATATTTTAAGGTTGCCCAACCATCAACAGTTAAAGGAATTGGAGATGATGCAGCAGTTTTATCTGCCACAGAAAAACAAACTTTGGTAACCACAGATTTGTTAATTGAAGGTGTTCATTTTGATTTGAGTTATATGCCTTTAAAACACTTGGGCTATAAAGCTGTAATGGTTAATTTATCTGATGTGTATGCTATGAACGGCGTTGCCGAACAAATTACAGTTTCTATTGCTGTGTCTAATAGATTTCCGCTGGAAGCGATTGAAGAATTATATGCCGGAATTCAATTGGCCTGCGAGTCTTATAATGTAGATTTAGTAGGTGGAGACACAACCTCTTCTACCAAAGGGATTTTAATTTCTGTTACTGCAATTGGTAAAGCGGATAAAGAAGATGTTGTGTACAGAAATACGGCAAAAGAAACCGATTTAATTGTGGTTTCTGGTGATTTAGGCGCGGCGTATTTAGGTTTGCAAGTCTTAGAAAGAGAAAAACAAGTTTTTAAGGTAGACCCTAACAATCAGCCAGATTTAGATAATTACACCTATTTAATTGAACGTCAATTAAAACCAGAAGCACGTAAAGATGTTGCCGGTTTGTTAAAAGAATTGGAAATAAAACCTACTTCTATGATTGATATTTCTGACGGATTGTCTTCAGAGCTTTTTCATATTTGTACACAAAGTAAAGTAGGCTGTAAAGTTTATGAAGATAAACTACCTTTAGACCCGCAAGTAATTTCTACTTGTGAAGAATTTGAACTAGATTCTACCATGGTAGCTTTAAGTGGTGGCGAAGATTACGAACTTCTTTTTACTGTGCCCATATCTGATTTTGATAAAATAAAAGGAAATCCTAATTTTTCTATTATCGGACATATTACCGCAGAAAACCAAGGCTTAAATTTAGTAACTAGAGCCGGACAAGATATTGCATTAAAAGCACAAGGCTGGAATGCCTTAAAAGACGATTAAAAAAAGAACTGTTCTTTGATAAACAAAAAGCGAAAATTTAAAATTTTCGCTTTTTGTTTTTTTGAAAGGTCTGTTTATCAGCATAAAACCAACTGATTTTAAACCAATTACACTTTTACAATTTACACCATTGCTCCATTGGCGCCAATTACTTGACCCGAAATCCATTTTGAATCATTGCTGGCTAAGAAAAGTACAACTTTAGCTATATCACTAGGATCTGCAAGTCGGTTAAACGCATTCATACTAGCCAGTTTTTTGATAAATTCTTCTGATTTTCCGTTTAAAAAAAGTTCTGTATTTGTTGGTCCTGGCGCAATTGCATTTACAGAAATACCTCTACCAATTTCTTTTGAAAAAACTCTTGTTATTTGCTCAACAGCAGCTTTGGTTGCGGAATAAAGTGCATACGTAGGCAACATTAATTTTACCGTGCTTGAAGAAAAGTTTATGATTCTTCCGTTATCAGAAAGTTTAGAAGCTGCTTCTTGCAATGTATTAAATGTTCCTTTTACATTAATATCAAACTGTTTGGTAAAATCATCTTCATTATAGTCCTTTAACAGTTTGTTTATCATTATTCCGGCATTGTTAATTAAAACATCTACTTGTCCATAATGTTCAATTGTTTTGTTAAACAATGCTGTAACTTGAGCTCTATTGCTAACATCAGCTTTCATTGCAATTGCAGAACCTCCTTCGGCAATTATGGTTTCTATTGTTTCATTAGCAGCAGTATCACTATTTGCATAATTCACAACTATTTTGTTGCCATTTTTAGCCAATAAAATTGCTATTTCTTTTCCAATTCCACGCGATGCTCCTGTTACTATTATTACTTTATTCATTTATTTTTTATTCTTTTTTTTCAATTATAAAAACCAAACTAACCATCAACCAAATACCGTTTTATATTTGTTTATATGATGACGATTACACAACAAGTGTCCCATTTTTTATGATGAGCAACCCCAATGCCCAATTTTGAATAATTAACATTAAAGCAAATATTTCTATGACCAAGCGAAGGCACATCATGATCTATTAAAAGCTGCAACACAATATCTCTGCCAGTTTCCATTCCGTAGGAACAACATTCTGCAACATTCATCTTTTCACACGTTAGTCTTTGATGGCCTGTATACCCTCTTTCTCCAGATTCAACGGCAAAACACTTGGCATTTTCAATCATTTTAACATTAGGAAACAATGCTGGTAACGCCTGCATTTCATTCATGTGTTTTATGAGAGATTTTTTGTATTCAGAATCTTTTAAATAATTTCCAAATTTAGCTGGACCATTGTAGTTTATAAGTTCTAATTGTACAAACTTTTTAGGAAACAATCTTGCAAGGTTTAACAGAATTACCGCTTCTTTTTCCACTTCATTAAGTGTAGATGTCTCTGCTACTGTATTTGCTTTTTTAATATCCTCAGTATCCCACTTGCTGTTTATTTGAGAAAAAGAAGTGACGTGGCAAATCCAAAAAAGTATAAATGCCCAGAAAATTTTATTTTGATGTTTTTTCATTTTGATGTTTTTTATTGAGTTATACAAAAATAGAATCACCCCAAAACATTGGAATACACGAATCTAATTCTTTTTCATCAAAATATCAAGTCTAGCAACTTTTAACAAAATCTTCTACCATCCAGTTTTTGACTTCATCTCTGGTAAAACCTTTGTGTTTTTTATAACCAGGAAAAACTCTCATAATTGATGCACCAAGTTTAGAAGATACATCTAACCATTTTTTTATCAATTCGATATCTGCTGTTCTTGCTGCTTTATCTGGATTGATAAAGTTGTTTTTTACACCTGTTCAAGTAATATTTAAACCCAGTTCTAAGGCTTTTTTCTTTAATTGAAACAGTGTTTTATCCTCTGGAATTTAGGGTAGGTAGAATTATAATAACCTGTTAGATCTACCGCATCTAGGCCTAAATTTGCGGCAAACTCCATCATATCATAAAAGTTCATTTCACCACTTCTTAGTTGTTTGTTAAACGTATATGCATTTACACTAAACTTTACTTTAGAAGCTTTTTTAGTTTCTTTTATTTCCAATAATTTATTTGAAAAAAGGTGATTAGAACCTAATAGTAATGGCGCTATGGCTAAACCTCGTAAAATGTCTCTTCTTTTTTTATCCATTGGGTTGTCTATTTTTAAGTATTAGTAAAACCTCTTTTAAAAAATAAAGAAGCTTAACGAGCTTAATTTAAATTAATTAGAAAACAAAAGCAGGTAAGAATGAGATTCTCAAGTATCCCTAATTATGCACATTTTCATAACTAAATCTTCTTTTTTGAAACACTTTTTTATGAACAGTAACTGTTTTATTGTTTTTTGAAATAAAATGAAAATAAATATTGTAAAACATTTATAATCAGTTATTTGTAAAGGGTTTATTTTTTTTAAAATTAAGTATATTTCCAATATATAGGTAATTCAGAGGTTAAAAAAAAAAAAAGTATATTTTTTTCGAAAAAAATGGCTAAATTGAAACCAGTAAACTAAAACTAATTAATTCAGATTTCCCTCCTTAGATCTATTTTAGCTTAACAAATGGTTAAAAAAGCAAAATCTAACAACTTCTATTGTAATTCTTTGAAAGCAGTTTTTCAAGGAATTTGTATGCTTATATTTTTTTTAAATATCTCACATGCTGTTCAGGCACATGAAGGGCATAAAAAGAAAATTAAGCTTTTTACTGAAAAAATAAAAAAGGAACCCTTAAATCCAGAAAACTATTATTTAAGAGGGGTTCAATATCAATCTCATGGAGATTTTGAAGAAGCCAAAACCGATTTGTTAAAAGTGTTGGCATTAGAACCACATCACATGCACGTAGATTACAATTTGGCCTTGTTATATTTTGAACAAAATTTATTGAAAATTGCAATGACTCATGCGCAAAATTACATTAAAAAGTCTCCAGAAAACTATGAAGCCTATCACTTAAAAGGTCATATTTTAAATAAAAACAATAAATATAGAATGGCCGCTGATGCATACAAACAAGCCATAAAGAAATCTAAAAACCCTTCTATTGAATTGTACTATGCCTTATCAGAGAACTATAAAGATGCGGGTAATTTAGAGAAAGCAACACAGAGCCTAGTAAAAGGAATGGAAGAAATAGGCTCTTTAATACCCATGCAAAAATCTATAATAAAACTAGAAATTGCTAAAGAAAATTGGGTGAAAGCACATGCTTTAATTGATAATATTATTGCCCGAGTCAATAGAAAAGAAACTTGGTATGTTTATAAGGCTGAGGTTTTTAAGCTTCAGAAAAAAAATGAAGAGGCAAAAAAATATTTTATTATGGCTCACAAAACTATTGAACAACTAAGTCCTAATTTAAGACGTAAAAACAGCATTAAAAATCTAGAGGTGAAAATCGCTTCCAACATAAATTAACCAATTCATCACACCATGAAAAAACGATACATTTTATTATTGATTGTTGTGTTCACAGCAACAGTAACTTATGGGCAAACACTTATTTCTAGCAATAGTACTTGGAAATATTTAGACAATGGCTCAAATCAAAATACAGTTTGGACCGCTATAAATTTTAATGATAATGCATGGAATTCTGGTCCGGCAGAACTAGGTTATGGAGATGGTGGAGAAGCCACAATTGTTAGTTATGGTAATGATTCTAATAACAAATATATTACCACCTATTTTAGAAAATCATTTAATGTAACAAACCCAGGAAGTATCTCTGGCCTCGATCTAGATATTTTGGTTGATGATGGTGCTGTGGTGTATCTTAACGGCGTAGAGCTTTTACGTCAGAATATGCCAACTGGTACAATTAATTATCAAACTTTGGCTCCTACTTTTGTGAGCGGATCCGATGAACAAGCGTATACAAACTACTCGGGTTTGTCATCGGCTACGCTGGTTTCGGGTACAAATGTAATTGCCGTTGAAGTACATCAACAAAGTGGCTCTAGTTCTGATATAGGTTTTGATATGTCTTTAAGTGTAGGTGGACCACCAGGACAACCCAATGTAATACGAGGTCCTTATTTGCAGATTGGTACCTCTACTAGTACAGTAGTGAAATGGAGAACAAATAACCCTTCAAACTCTAAGGTGTTTTATGGAACTAGCTTGGGCAACTTAACACAATCTGCATTTAATGGCAGTTCTACTTCAGAACATGAAGTAACCGTAACGGGATTGTTACCAAATACCAAATATTATTATGCTGTAGGTACAAGTGTTGCAGCATTAGAAGGCGGTACAGCAGATTACACATTTACATCATCACCCACTCCAGGTACTAATCAACCAATACGAGCTTGGATTTTGGGAGATAGTGGTACGGCAAATAGCAATGCCGCAGCAGTAAAAAATGCCTATAAAAACTATGTGAACACGAATAGTTTGCATACAGACATGATGCTTATGCTTGGAGACAATGCCTACAATAGTGGTACAGATTCAGAATATCAAGCAGCCGTTTTTAATATGTACCCTACAATGCTACAAAAATCTGTATTATGGTCTTGCCCAGGAAATCATGATTATGGTACCATTAATTCATACTTAAATATTTTTACACAACCAACAAATGGTGAAGCAGGTGGAATTGGATCTGGAACTGAAAGATATTACTCTTTTGATTATGGTAATATTCATTTTATCTCTTTAGATTCTCATGGTTCTCCTAGAAATGTTGGTGGTGCACAATACAATTGGTTACAAAATGACTTAAATAACACAACCGCAGATTGGATTGTAGCTTTCTGGCATCACCCACCGTATACAAACGGTAGTCATAATTCAGACTCTGAATCTTATTTAGTGCAAATGAGAGAAAATTTTTTACCTCTTTTAGAATTACACGGTGTAGATCTTGTTTTAAGCGGGCATAGCCATTCTTATGAAAGAACCTACCTGTTAAAAGGGCATTACGGAAAATCGAATACATTAACGGGTTCTATGATTCTGGACAATGGAGATGGAGATCCTCTAGGTGATGGTGCTTATGATAAGGGAACATCTGGAGATGGAGCGGTTTATATTACCGCAGGAAGCAGTGGTAAGATTTCTGGAGTAAGTTCTTTTCCTATGATGTATACTTGGCAGAATCAATTAGGTTCTGTAGTTATGGAAACTCAGAATAATGAAATGCGAGTAAGATTCTTGAGAAGTAATGGTAGTTTTAGCGATGATTTTACCCTAACCAAAGATATTAGCAATAGCCCACCTATCGCTCAGAATGATGCAGTGTCTCCATTTCAAGGTGAGTCTGTAGACATTAACCTAGTTGCCAATGATTCTGATCCTAACGGGAACCTTGATTATAATACAATTTCAATTATTACACCTCCTACTAAAGGAACTTTAGGAGCAATTAATACAAATAACGGAACTATTAGTTATACACCTTTTACAAACGCTACTGGTAGCGATTCTTTCATTTATGAAATTTGTGATGATGGCGTACCCAATCCTGTTTTATGTGATCAGGCCACAGTAAATATTAATATTCAAGTAAATACTGCGCCAAACACAGTTACGGATAATGCAACTACCAATGAAAACACCAATATACTCATTGATGTGCTAGACAATGATACGGATGCCGAAAACAATATAGATATAACATCGGTACAAATTACGATTCCACCAACAAACGGTAGCATACTAAGTATCTCTGCTTCAGGAGAAATTGAATATCAACCTAATAATAATTATTCGGGTACAGATAACTTCAGTTACACAGTTTCTGATGATTTGAATGCCACTAGTGGTAATACAGTTGTAAATATTTCCATTTTATCTAATGTACCTCCGGTGGCAAATGATGATACGGCAATTACTACGGAAGATACCAGTGTTATTATTTCGATTTTTAATAATGATACAGACCCTAACAATGATTTGGATACCAACAACGCAAGTACAGCAGCAGGGTTATTACAACCTCTTCATGGAGTTGTAAATTTCTTACCTGGTATTGGCTTTGAATATGTACCAAATACAGGTTTTAATGGTTATGATCAATTTGAATATAGTGTTTGTGATCAAAGCAATCCAACACCATTGTGCAATGCAGCTACGGTAACAGTTTTTGTAGATTGCAGCAATAATCAAAGTCAGAATATAATAAAAGGTACCGTTTATGAAGATGCTAATGAAGATATGATTTTTAACCATGAATCAGGTCAAAACAATGTCATAGTTCAGCTTTTTAATGACGATAATGGCAACCAAATAATTGATGGCTCGGATGCGGTAATTGATAGTAAAACCACTGATGTTAACGGTAATTACTCATTTATTGTAAACCCGGTTTTTACAACCTCCAATAGTTTATCAAAAACTGTTAGTAATGATATTGATGATGCCTGGCAGAAAGACAATGGCGATGTGGAAAATGACAAAGACAACCATGAAATGGGAGAGGATGATACCTGGATAGGTCTAAGGTTCAGAAATGTGAATATTCCAGCTAATGCTAATATAACAGATGCCAGACTTGTTTTTAAATCTGCTGCAAATGAAGATAAATCTACAGCTGCTGTAAAAATTTATGGCGAATTAGACGCAACACCAGCGGTTTATAATGAAACAGATTATGGAATTAGCAGTAGATCTAAAGGTACAAGTGTTCCATGGACAATGGGTAACTGGATTAAAAACCAACAATATACAAGCCCAAATATTGCCTCTGCAATACAAGATGTTATTAATTTGAATGGCTGGTCTGCTGGTAATAATTTAGCACTTATTTTAGAAGGAACGGGTTCTAAAAAAAGGAAATTTTATTCGCACGATGGTAATAATCCTGTAAAATTAGAAATCGATTATGGAATACCAGGATTGGCAAACTATTCCTATATTTTAGAGATAGATGAAAGCAGTTTACCGCCAAGTGGGAATTTAACAACAGACAGTTTTCAGTACGCTAACATGACGGCTTTAGGTCAATTAGATTGTCATAATAATTTTGGATTTAGTGTAGGACCTCCAAATATTTCTCCTACTATAAGTTTAACATCTCCGGGAAGTGCAACCTATAATTTACCACAAAGCTTTACTATGCAGGCTTCAGCATCAGATGTTGATGGAACCATAAGTCAGGTAGAGTTTTTTATTAATGGAAATAGCGTTGGAGTTGGAGTAGAAGCGCCTTCAGGAGTTTTTACGTCATCAACCCAGAATTTAGACCTAAATGGTACATATTTATTAACTGCAAAAGCAACTGATAACAGTAATGGAGTAACAACCTCCAATCAACAAACCATTATTATTAATATCCCAAATAATCCGCCAACGGTAAGTATAACAAATCCATTAAACGGAACTTCTTTTACTACGGCACAGACCATTACAATAACTGCAAATGCGCAAGATTTTGATACCGGGTTAGGAGGCACTATAAGTCAAGTAGATTTTTATGCAAATGGTAATTTAATTGGAAGTGATAGTTCAATACCATATGAAGCAAACCTTAACCTTACACAAGATGCCAACATAAATATCACGGCAATAGCCACAGATGGTTTAGGGGAAACTGCCACTTCTACTACAGTAAATATTGTGGTTAATTTACCGAATGTAAATCCTACCATTTCTATTACATCTCCTGCTATTAATACTAGCTACACTTCACCCCAAAATGTGGGTATTGTTGTAGATGCCAATGATAGCGATGGTGCTATTGCGCAAGTAGATTTCTATATTGATGGTGTTTTTCTTTCCACAGACGCAAGCTATCCGTATGAAACAAGTTACCTTCTAGATACCGATGGTAGTTTTAATATTACCGCGATTGCTTTGGATAATGAAGGAGGCACTGCAACTTCATCAAATGTGACTATTACCTTATTGTCTGCACCAACAACGGTAAGTTATCAAATTATAAATTCTGATGATGATGCCTGGGAGAAAGGAAACGGAGACATGAAGCTAACGGAAAATGATCATGCGCTGAGTAAAGAAGGCTTTATAGGGTTAAGATATCAAAATGTGCAAGTACCTGAGAATGCAACAATCACAGAAGCATATATAGAATTTATTGCCTCTAGAAAAGAAAAGAAAAATACTTCAAGAGTAAATGTTTATGGAGAATTGTCTAATAATGCGAATCCATACAATTCCGTAGATTACAATATTTCCAATAGAACAAGTACTAGCAGTTCCGTTTCATGGACCTTTGCTAATTGGTTTGAAGATGTAACGTATACATCTCCAGATTTAACAACAATTGTTCAGGAAATTATTGATCAAGGTGGTTGGACCAGCGGTTCTGCAATGGCTTTTATGTTTGACGCAACGGCAAATGAGAAAAGAAAAGCCTATACTTTTGATGAAGATGAAGATCCTACGCTTACACCAAAGTTATTTATTAGTTATCAAGGAGGAACACCATCTGTAGCAAGCAGGTCTTCTAATAATTCCGTTAATAATTCAGTAGAAAACACCACTAAAGAGTCTTTAGAAATAATAGAAGGGATGTCTGATTTGCGCTTATTTCCAAATCCAACTTTTGGTCTGTTAAACATTACTTTCAATGTAAATAGAAAGCAATCTGCAGAAATGTATATTTATTCTATGGATGGTAAAAAAATAATGCATCGTATTATGCAAACCAAAAGCGGTTTAAATAGCTTGGCTGTTCAATTAAGTAGGTTTAGTAAAGGAAACTATATTGTTATAGTTAAATCTGGCAACAATCATATTTCTAAAACAGTAGTATTAAATTAATAGCTTAATATGTTTATCGGGAGTTGAGTTTTATAGGAACTCCCGATATGCATTTTTTATCTATATACTCTTCACAAACTCTTTTAATGCAACTTTGAGTTCATCTATATTTTCAATATGACTCATGTGGCCATCTGGGAAAACAACAAATTGTGAATTTGTTTTTTTAGCTTCTTCCAATGAAGTATTACAATCTAACACAGGATCTTTTTCGCCAATAATTATCAATTTTTTAAAAGAATTATCGGTCAAAACATGATTTGTATTTAAACGATTTTTCATCCCTTCATTGGCTGCAATATAACCTTGGAGAGAAGTTTGTAAAGCCTCTTTTTTAACAATTGCAATTTCGTTTTTAAATTTTATTAAATTGTCCTGATGAAATAAATTAGAAACAGCCATTTTTACCATGCTTTCAAAACTATTTTGAACCATTTTATTTGCTCTAATTCTCAGTTTTTTACGATCTTCATCATCCGGATTAGAAGTAGAATTCATTAAACACAAACCTTTAATTTTATGTGGATTTTTTTTGGCAAAAGCCAAGGAAATATATCCCCCTAAAGAATGACCCACCAAAATGCATTTTCTAATTCTTACGTGCTTTAAAACCGCTTCTACAGTTTCTGCAAACAACTCCATAGAATGTACATAACCCAAACAATCAGATTTTCCATGACCCAACAAATCAATGGTAATTACTCTGTTTTTTTTTGTTAATTGAGGAACAATTTCATCCCACATCGTGGCATTTTCTAAAAACCCATGAATTAAAACAATAGCAGTTCCTTTTCCTTGATCTGTATAAAAAATATTGGCATTTTTGTAGACTAAAATCATTGTAAAAAATTCAAAACTTACACAACCCTGAAAGGGTTTTAAACCCTTTCAGGGCTACTAAATATTTAACCATCTTTCTGTAGCAATAGTATCAACTTTTTGTAAGTGCGAATCTATAAAATTTTCTTTTGTTTCAAATTCATAAATTACTTTATCTTTTACTATGGGTGATTTTTTATCCGAAATTATAGAAAAATAGGAACTCCAAGGATAATCTGTTAGCTTTTAGTACTATAATTTTGAATACTGCAATTCCTTTTCCTTCATCAATATAAAAAATATTAGCGTTTTTATAAACTAAAATCATTGTAAAAAATTAGAAATTACTCAACCCTGAAAGG
Source organism: Polaribacter sp. (assembly GCF_051251875.1). Classification (GTDB taxonomy): domain Bacteria; phylum Bacteroidota; class Bacteroidia; order Flavobacteriales; family Flavobacteriaceae; genus Polaribacter. The sequence goes on along the minus strand of NZ_JBPOGL010000011.1, from coordinate 457 downwards.
GTTTAAAACCCTTTCAGGGCTACTAAATATTTAACCATTTTTCTGTAGCGATAGTATCAACTTTTTGTAAGTGCGAATCAATAAAATTTTCTTTTGTTTCAAATTGATAAATTACTTTATCTTTTTCAATGGCAAATTTTTTATCCGAAATTATTGAAAAGTAAGAACTCCAAGGATAATCTGTTAGCTTTTAGTATTATTTTGTTGAATACTGCGATTCCTTTTCCTTCATCAATATAAAAAATATTAGCGTTTTTGTATACTAAAATTATTGTAAAAAATTCAAAATCACACAACCCTGAAAGGGTTTAAAACCCTTTCAGGGCTACTAAATATTTAACCATTTTTCTATAGCAATACTATCTATTTTTAGTTGATGTGAATCAATAAAATTTTCTTTTGTTTCAAATTGATAAATTACTTTATCTTTTTCAATGGCAAATTTTTTATCCGAAAT
>NZ_JBPOGL010000010.1:0-102035 GCF_051251875.1 Polaribacter sp. | reverse complement strand
TCAAGATGAAAAAATTAACCGCGTAATTAATAATCGAAATTTAAAAGATTACTCTTGTTTTATAGGGGTCAAAACAATCACAAGCAAACTTAAATTTAACCGGCCATCTGAAATGTTGTGAATTGATTTCAAATTGTATTTTTACGTGAGCAATCACAAGAGGAGCGTATGAGATACACAACCAACAACAGTTGTGAATTGATTTCAAATTGTATTTTTACGTGAGCAATCACAAGTAAAGCCTAGTTCAGGAAAAATTAATTCTTGTTGTGAATTGATTTCAAATTGTATTTTTACGTGAGCAATCACAAGTTTTACGTTAAGGCAATTAAGGTATTTGGTGTTGTGAATTGATTTCAAATTGTATTTTTACGTGAGCAATCACAAGATGGTGATTTTATAAGACTATCTGTGGCACGTTGTGAATTGATTTCAAATTGTATTTTTACGTGAGCAATCACAAGGTCATTATTTTTTTATCCTTTAACTGTAGAGTTGTGAATTGATTTCAAATTGTATTTTTACGTGAGCAATCACAAGGATTGGCAAGAAGCTTTAGAAGCGGCACGAGTTGTGAATTGATTTCAAATTGTATTTTTACGTGAGCAATCACAAGATATGGTATTAAGGAAATTAGCGGTAAAGCGTTGTGAATTGATTTCAAATTGTATTTTTACGTGAGCAATCACAAGTGAAAAGAATTGATTAAACACGAAGTAAATGTTGTGAATTGATTTCAAATTGTATTTTTACGTGAGCAATCACAAGATTTATCAGGTACAAATGGATTAGGAAATAGTTGTGAATTGATTTCAAATTGTATTTTTACGTGAGCAATCACAAGGTCAATCCCAAAATATTGAGTAAAATCAATACTTTGGGATTCTTTTTTGGATTGAAAAAATAGTTGTTTTTGTAGTAATTCATTTAGGTTTATACCTATTTTCAGCTTTCTACTACTATTTTACTTACAATTAAAAGGTTACTTCAATAGTTCCTCATTCTTAAGAACCAAGAGCTAAAATAATTGTAATTGTTGTGTAGGTTGTGGTAAATCAACTTCTTTTATTCCATGAAATAATTCCATATTCCCAAACTGTTTGTCAGTAATTTCTAAAATACAGACTTTACCATGTTTTGGTAAACTCATTTTTACTCTTTTGGTATGAACTTTAGCATTTTCTCTACTAGGACAATGTCTTAAGTAAATAGAAAATTGAAACATAGTAAACCCATCGTCAATTAATTTTTTACGAAATTGACCTGCAACCTTTCTTTCTCTCTTGGTTTCTGTTGGTAAATCAAAAAATACTAAAACCCACATAATTCTATAAGCATTATATCTTTTTGATGACATTTTTATTAATCTAGTTCGGGGTACTTTATTTGTCTTAACTCTCCTGTAAAACATTTATACAAGCTAGCTGTTGTTGTAGAAACTGCAATAAATAGAGGTCTTACAACTCCATCAATAAATACATCTTGTGTTGCAATTGTTAAAATTGTTGCTTTAGCATCTTTATTTAGCTCATAATTATTGTTATTAGCTATATAATTGTAAACTAGCTTATCTACAAAAGGCCTATAGGGTTCCATAACATCATCTGCTAAACAATATGGATTATACTTATTTCTATGAAAAATCCCTAAAACAGGCAATAATCCACTACTTACTAAAGCTCTAGCTACAATACTTCTTAGAACTGCATAACCAAAATTTAATAAATTATTAGGTGCTGAACCGTAACGTTCTCTCGAAAAATTCTCAAATAAATGTTTCCAATAAAATTGAGCTGCAACACCTTCTCTATTGGAAGTATCTCCGCTTTTTACATGTAATTTATATTCAGCTAACGGTTCCGAAAATTTATTATTGATATCTAAAAGCACTTTTTGATTTTCTATTTTCTGCTCCACCGTTTGTTTCCATAACTGTTTTTTTAAAGGTTCAGAAGCTGCTAATTGGTATTTAATTCTTTCCGAATATTCTGAATGCCCGTACATTGGCAACATCATCCCAAAAGGCAAATGATGTTCATCGCAACAAACAACAGCTACATTATTACCTTGTAATTGAATTAAAAGCTGATTTGAAATTGTTATTTGATAATGATCTAGCATTAACAAAGCAATGTCTTCTATGGGCACAGTTCCTTTAATTTCTTTTGTTTCTGGCTCTTGGACTACTAATTGCTTTTGTTTTAGTTTTAAATACGATGGATTACCTATATAAACGGTTCTTTTTATCATACTTATTTAATAATCTTAATAATATTACCCAATCTATTAGACTTAAGTTTCCAACATATTGATTTAACTTGAATACCTCCTATCGAATTTTGATTTTTAAGTTGCGGACTTTTTAAACCGTATTCATTTTTAATTAGATTTTTTAAATTTAAGCCATATTCTGTTGCAAAAGTTTTTCTTTTTTTCTCTTCTTTTAGATTAAAAATAACATCCGCTGAATACATAGGAATAAAATTAGCTGTTGTTCCACTCCCATCCTTAAACAAATAAATTCTGTTTAGTTGTTCTTTTGTTAGGTTTGAAAAATCAACATCTTCATCAATATCAATCGGAATGTAAACTAAATCGTTTGGTTGTAAATAAAACTTTAAGGTAAAATCATTAAATTCAGGATGTCTTTGAGGTACATTTTTCTTCTCACTAATAGGTAAATCCTGTTCTATTTTTTGTGTGGCTAAAATTTCTTCAAAATTCGGCACATAGTACTTTCTTTGCCCATCTTTCTCGTAAATACAAAAGTATAAATTTGTGCCAGATGCAGACTTTACAAACTTTGATTCTTTAATTAATTGACCATTTTCATTTTCCCATTTTTTAATTGAAAACTGTTTTCCTTTATTAAATTTTAGGCGTATTTTTTTTATTGGATAATGGAATACACCATTGTTTAAAGCAATAATATTATTATTTAAATCGTCAATACCTAAAGCTGAAAAAGCCACTTCATGTGGTTTTAAGTCCTTTCCTTTTTCATCTTTCCTATTTAAAAACTTATCTTGTTTTAAATGATTTAATAATATTTTCTTAGAAACTTCATCAATTACATCATTAATTTTCTCCTCAGTAAAAGTAGAATTTAAGGGTTCCCTCTTTACTAATAACCCTTTATTTTTTCCATTTTCAAGTAAACCGAAATATGTATCTTCATGTAGAGGTTTTCTAATAGCCCAATTTTTTTTACCATTAGTTTGCTCTATCCTTTGTTTTTGTTTTTTTCCATTTTTATCAAACAAAAAATTTCCGTTTTCATCTTTGTATCTTAAATTATAATTGGTTGCTTTGTTAATTGCTCTTAAATTCTGTTTGAAACTTATTATAATTTCTTCTAGGTTGTGTTTAGCATCTGCTGTAAAGTTATCCCAAGGTTTTTTATAGTCAGAAAGTACAATGTGTTTCGTTTTTTTATTTGTAAGAATATTTACTTTTTCTATATTTTTAGTGTTTCTTAATTTCAATCCCAAATCAAATCTTTTAATATCAGATTTAGCATTGTTATTATTAATATAATTCACATGTGCTCTTGTTATCGAAGCAATAATTATTGCATCTAATGCATGATGTCTATGGTCTATTCTTTTGAGTTCAAAATTATCTCTAAATTCTAATGGAACTTCTGGTTTGAAAAAACCACCATTCTTCTGCACCTTTCCAAACAATCCGTTTTCTTCATTTTCAGCACCGCAAATCAAAATATTTAATCTCCTAAATCGATATTCCACTAATGAACTCCACACAGAATTCAACCCCCATTCAAATCTTAGTTTTGCTGTTACACCTCCTGCAACGGATAATACATTTTTTACAGTAGATTCTTGTTCTCCATCTTCTCTTACAATATTGCTAAACGTTTTTAGTGCTACTTTACTAATGTAGCGCATATCATTTTTTTGACGTTCTACCATATTTTTTGGAATATCTTCTCTTAGTAAGTTTTCTAATTTTTTTCCATCATAATTTTCCTTTACAAATTGCTCATAATCTAATTGCTTTATAATAGAAACATATCCACCACCGTTTAAAGGAACTTCTGTTTCTTGAAACTCTTGAATAAAATTATAAGCAATTCTATTATCCTTTAAGCTATTAACTTCGGTTTCACATATTATTTTATTATTAAAAGAATTATCTAAATATTTGGATTGTGGAATAACATGTTCTATTTCGTATTTTGAAGTAAATAAATCGGATAAACGAATTACCTTTTGTGTATATGGAGATTTATATTTTTGCTCAAGCCATAATTTATATTTTAAAATTTCACTTGAGGTCGGTTGTTCTTTTTTAATAAAACTATCTACTGTAAGTTTCCCTATTAAAACTTCATTCTTAAGTTCTTTCTCTGAATATTGAGAAAGAATAGTTTGTTCATAAATTTTTAACTTATCAAATTGAGTTTTAGAATTTGGACGTATATCTTTTACATCCTTAAAGTTTTTAAATTCATATAAAAGTTCTCTAATCCGCTGATTGGTATCTTTATTCTTATTAATTGAATTAGATATTTTTTCTCTTACCTTTTTTGGATTTTTTAAATCTCTTCCTATTTCTATATGTATTTTATCAAATAATCTCGCATAAACTTTTTCTTGTTTTTTAGTGTTTTCGTTTGTTATTAACGTATAATCAATATTCATTTGATTACCGTAAAACTTCCAAATATCCAGAGTTACCCTTAATGATTCTAATATAACTTGTTCTACAATGGGGTTACGAAGACTATGTTGTTTAAAACTATTAATATAGTCTTCTAATTCTTTTGATGTTTTCCATTGCGTAATATCAACTTCTGAATGCTTATCATAAATTATATATGAAGCCAACCAAAGAGGTAAACCTTGGAAGTGAGAAATATCATTCAAATCTATTGATTTTTCTCTTACTCTATTTGTAATGTTTTTGTCAAATTCTCCGGTGAGGAGCTTATCTATTCTTAATAATACTTCAGGATTTAAATCTTCTTGTTTCCAATTACTTCCACTTCTCATAAGTGTGAGTAGTTTTTTTATTGCTTTTTCAGAATATGAAGCATATTCTTTTTTAAGCATAGGACTTTTCTTTAATTTTTCTCTTGTTTCTTCCGAAAGATTATTTTTTTTAGAAAAACTATTTATTGCCTCATTATATTCTTTCGTGTCTGTTACAGAATAAACTATTTGCCAAAGACCATATTCTAATGTATCTGTATACTTTATTAAATCTTTCTTATCGAAATTCTTTTTAAAATTTATCCTTGTTTGATTACATTCTAGTTTAATTTTATCATCATCGGTATAGTTCCATCTGTAATTTTTTTTATCCTTAGCATCTTTTATAAAATAGGATATTAACTGTTGTTGAGTAATATCTTTTTTATTATAAAGAAAGTTAAAAAAAATTCTAAAATCCTCTTTGGAGACTATAAAACTATCTGTAATGTCGGCATTGAGTTTTATTTTTCCATCAATTTTAAGTTGTCTTTTTTGAATGCGAATATTGTGTGCTAATTGCCAAACTCTAAATTCCTGAAATAATGGATGAGATTTAGGTATTCCATTTATATAAACGGTTTTTCTATTTTTTGTTTTTTCATCTATATAATAACGTTTCTCAAAAGTACATTTAGAAATTAAAGATTTCTGACTTTTAAGGGGTCTATGATAATAAAGAATATCTTTTAAAAACAGATATATAAATTTATCCGTTTTACTTAGTAATTGTTCTTGATGTTCAATATTATTAGGGTAAAGTTCTAGAATAGCTTTTTTGAATAATTTTTCATTATTCCATTCATCTTTTCTAAATTCCTTTTGCTTCTTTAATATTGCTTTTAACTCATAGAAGTAGAAATCTCGATCAATAGTTCTAATCAGTTCTCCTTTTATTTTTTGCTGTAGATTTTTTAATATAGCCTCATAAATATATTTCCCAACAAATTTCTGCTTCTTTAAATCTTGTTGTGTTTTTCTTTTTATTGCTTCCCAATCATCTTCAGATTTAACCTCTCTATAAGAATTAGACACTTTATTGTCCTTCTTTTTTGTAATAGTAATTATAAAAGCATTTGTCTTATTTTTCCATAAAGATGGATTTGTTGTTTTCTTTTTGGTGTCATCATAAATTACACCATCCTTATCTTCGAATATTATATTATACAAAACTTTATCATCTACTTTATCTTCCGTTTTTATAAAGTCTTTAGCTTTTAAAAGGATATACTTTACTGTTTTATTTTCATTTGTTAAAATTTCATTTTCTTGTCTTTGTTGGTAATACCCCCTTTTTTGGTTAAAGTTTAATAAAATCCAAGCTAACTCTTCATTAGAAATTTCACTTTTTAATGCTTTCTTTCTCAAATAATATAAAGTCCAATCATATGGTAATTTGAATGGCTTTCCTTTTTTATTTAATCTAGGGAGGTTTTTGTGTACTTCTCTAAATTCTTTTTCCATTTCCTTATAAGATTCTTGAAATAAAAATATTCTTTTCCCATCGTCATCAACCTCATCCGAATAAGCTAATAAAGGTTCACAATTCTCTAAAAATTTCCCAATCCTATTATTAAAATCAATATATTTAGAATAAGTTTTAGGTAAATACCCTAAAACATTTAAAACCCTATGTAATCTTTCACGTCTAAGGTTACTTCTTTCATAAAGTATTCTAGTTCCTCTTTTTTCTGTTTTTTCGGCAGTTTGTGATTTTGTTACTCCCCTTTCAAAATCTTTTATAACTGCTTTAGACATAGGAATAATTCTAGAACCTGAACCTATTATTCTGCTAAGGTTTTTATCTTTTTCAATTTCAATTAACGCCCAACCTATGGAATTTGTTCCAAGGTCTAATCCTAATATCTTTTTCATAGTCTATTTTTATTATAGTTTATAAAACTACAAATAAAAAATAATTAATTATTATGGAAACCCGTAAAAAAATAGATTTATTTTATATATATTTGAGTACAATTTGAAATCAATTCACAATAAGGATTATTCCGTTGTGAAAACATTTAAAGCGGCAACTTCGGTTGTCGCTTTCTTTATATGCAAATCTCAGTCATTTAAAATATGGCGTTACATCTAATTTTATAAAAATATACTTAAATATAGGGATTGATTTCCATTTTAAATTTGCTTACTTTTAACTAATTCAAAAATAAACTAGATATGAAAAAGTTAATTTTTTGCTTTATTTTTTTTAGCTGTAATTTTTTATGGAGTCAAGAAAATGTTGCTACCAAAATTATTTTTACTCATGAAAATGATTTATTAGGTTTTATAAATAATGATGATGATAATTACACTGGCGGTTTTAGTTTTGAATTACAGCGAGCAGAATTAAATTTTATTCAACCTTTTTTTAAGCTTGCCAACGCTAAAAACATTCAAAGAATAACGCTTGCAGGTGCTGGTTATACTCCTCAAAATTTAGCGGCTAGTGCTCCTATTATTGGAGACAGACCTTATGCATCTTTTGTATATTTGGGATACGGTTTAATCTCCATTCATAAAAATGGTGCAGTGTTAACGTCAGAATTAAACATAGGATTAATGGGCTTGTCTGCACCCGGAAAATTACAAAGTTGGATTCATAGTAGTAAGCTTTTTAAAGCAATTACAGACAGGCCTGTGCCAGAAGGTTGGCACAATCAAATAGCCAACGGTGGTGCACTTATGGTAAATTACAATGTAAAATACTCTTTTAATTTAATTAAAAATAAAGAAAAAGAGGCTGAAAGAAACATTAGTTATTTTGATCCTTCTTTTACGGTGAGTGCAGATTTAGGAAACTACATGACCAATATTAATTTAGGTTTGTATTTAGATCTTTTTAACCTCAATAATAATCCTTCCTTAGAATATGACAACAGAGCTATTCAAAAACAACTTAATTTAGAGAATATAGATTTAAAAAAATCAGAAAATAATGTTCCTTTAAAAAAATTTAGCATGAATCTCTTTTTTAAACCCAATCTTAGGTTTAACATCTACAATGCAACTTTGCAAGGATTACTTTTTAATGATTCTAGTATTTATAAAATTCCTGCTAGTGAAGTAAAAACGTTTTTATTTGAATTTAATACGGGTTTAAACTTTAATTTCAACAATAAATGGCTGGTAAGATATACGCTTTCCGCAAGAAGTAGAGAATTTAAAGGAGGTAAATCTATGCATTATTGGGGCGGATTAACAATTGGTTATACCCGATAAATCTAATATCAATATTGATATAAACTACAATCACAACAGTGATAAAATTTTGCTATTACACAAAATATTAAAGAAACATACGGTAAATTTACAGCATTGAGGAACGGTTTTGTGTAAGAAAAGATGCGATATTAAAGCACTAAAATTAGTAAATAAAACACAACCCAATAAGATTTGTGAGGATTTTAGTAAGTACGATTTTACCAGTAATTTTTTAACATGGTGATGAGTTTACTTATTTTTTTATCCATTCTATAATTTCGTTTTCATTCATTATTGACCAAGAATGTGGATTTCTCATTCCGTTTTTTCTATAGCCTTTATTTTCAGTTTCTATATATTTGGTTTTATAGCCTTTTTGATTCAATAGTTTAGATAATTTTTTTATTTGATAACCATTTGTGTTTTCAAAATTTTGATTAAAGTTGTCATTTCTATATTTTAAAGCTGGTTCTGTATAGAATATTAATTCGGCTTTCTCGAATTCCACATTTTCAGTATATTCAATTGAACCTAAATAAGGAGAATACTCTTTGTATTTTTCAAAATCTTTATCTGGCTTTCCAATATGCTTTTCCATAAAGTTCAAGAAGTATTTTATATTTCCGGATTTATCTTCAACTAAAGACTTTTTATAATTAAAATAGAGTTGTTGTAAATCAACAGGCGAGTCAATTACAAATATTCCTTTTAGATTATTTTTGTAATTCCTTTTTTTTGTTAAATATTTCCCAAGTTGTAAACCTAAATTTCCACCTGCTGAAAATCCTCCAATATATATTCTTTTACTGTTAATATTATTTTTGTTAATAATTTCGACAACTGTTTTTCCTAATTTTTCAAGTTCATTATTATCTAAAAATAAATTTCTATTATTTTTTAATATTAAAATTGAAATTTTTTCTTTTAAAGATTTTTGTATAATATTGCTTTCCGTTTTTATACTTTCATTTGTACCACCAAACCCAGGGAATAATATTAATAGTTCCTTATGTTTTTCAGGAACTATTAATTCATATATTTCATTATCTACATTTATTTCCTTTTCAGTGTAATTCTTACATCCTAAAAAGGTTAAAAACATCAATAAGTATATGGTTTTTCTCATTTCGTTAATTAAGCCCAACAGCTTGTATAATTTGGTTGTCTACTTTTTTTTCTAACATCTGACTAGAAATATCAAACTTCTAAATGAAAATCCATTAATTCATACGACTGCCAGATTCAACAGAAAACACAACGTAAAATCACCAAAAATTATGTTTTATTAAAATCTGTTATCACCATCTAATAAATCTCCAAGACCACCTAAAACGCTGCCTTCTCCACGAGTTCCTTTCCCAGATCTTGGCGCCATAGAAAGCACTCTTCCTGCCAATCTGCTAAATGGTAAAGATTGAATATACACAGTTCCTGGGCCGCGTAATGTTGCAAAAAACATTCCTTCACCACCAAAAACAGTATTTTTTATTCCTCCAACAAATTCAATATCATAATCTACCTCTTGCGTAAACCCAACAATACAACCTGTATCTACTTTTAAGACTTCTCCTGGTTGCAATACTTTTTTGGCCATGGTACCACCGGCATGAATAAAACCTAAACCATCGCCTTCCATTTTTTGCATGATAAAACCTTCTCCACCAAACAAACCTCTACCTAATTTTTTTGAAAACTCAATACCAATTGAAACACCTTTGGCTGCACATAAAAAAGCATCTTTCTGACAAATAAATTTGCCGCCAAACTCAGTTAAATCTATAGGAATTATTTTCCCAGGATATGGAGAAGCAAATGAAATTTGCTTTTTTCCAACACCATCATTGGTAAAAACAGTCATAAACAAACTCTCACCAGTTAAAATTCTTTTTCCCGCAGAAAATATTTTGCCCAACAACCCTGTTTCTTGATTAGAACCATCGCCCAAAATAGTATTCATTTTTATCTGGTCATCCATCATCATAAAAGTTCCGGCTTCTGCAACAACTCCTTCTTGCGGATCTAATTCTATTTCTACAAATTGCATTTCTTCTCCAAAGATTTTAAAATCTATTTCGTGTGCATTTCTAAATGATGAATTGTGTGGAATTTTATCTTGAAACATGATACGTTTTTTTAGGTTTATATATAATTAGATGATTTAAAGTACTATTTGTTACAACAATACAGCAGTTAATTTTTAAATTTAATACATTTTTCATCAACCAAAACTATTTTTTTTGATTATATTTCTTCTTTTAAATTCTAGGCAAAATCTTTTAATAACACTTAATTAACTTTTATTTATTTTGCTATTTTAACAAAAAGCCTAATTTTGCCACCTATAAATGAAGTACTAATTTATCTACTTATTAAAAATTAATATGAAATATTTATCTCCAGAAATAGAAGCCTTATCAAAACAATTTGAAGTTACAAAATCGTTAGCCCGCACAAATGTGTCTTGTGGTATTTTTCAAGAATGCGATTATAAAGAAGAAAGACCAAAATTATATCAAAAGGAAGACTAAATTAATTCTTTACGCGTAAACTCCAATGAAACTGAAATCTAGAAACCACTACTCCATCTTTATTCTTTCCTTCAGAAGTTAACACAATAACTTGCCCTTCTCCTGTTTTTATAGACGCTTGAATGGCTTTTCTTATTTCATTTCCTCCTGTACAGGTAAATAGTATTCTACCTGTTGCTTTTTTAAAAAACTGCGCCTCTTGTTGTGTAACCAACATAGAAACTTTCTGCTTAGAATCTGAAATTGCTTTCATTACCAAAACTCCTGTTGGCATTTCTGCCGCCATTCCTTGTGCCGCCCAAAACATACTTTTAAAAGGATTTTGATTCATCCATCTATGTTTTATAGAAACAACTACTTCTGTTTCTGAAATACTAAGAACTCTTACCCCTCCTAAGTAAGCCAAAGGAAGTTTTACAAGGTTAAAAAGGTTCACTTTTCTTGGCGTAAATTTCATTTATAATCGTTTAAAAAAGATTTATAATATTTTTATATCAAAATAAACATTGGGCACACAAGATACTTAAATTTTATTAAAACCCAATAATAACAGTAGTTTCAAATGATTTTTCTGTAATAAACACCCAAACACAAATGTTAAAAAAATGTTAATTATAGTACTATGTAATACATAATACCTTTTTAAAGACATATATTTGCATAAGCAAGTAGTATATAAATTTACAAACCATGAAACAAAACAACGAAAACACCAACGCTTTTTTATTACATATTTGTGCATTTGCAGGTTTTGTATTTCCATTCGGAAATATTATTACACCATTAATTGCATGGCAAACCTTAAAAGATAGAAGTCAATTTTTAGACGAACAAGGCAAAGAGGCTGTAAATTTTAACATCAGTTATTCACTCTATATTTTTATTTTAACCTTATCTGCAGTTCCTTTCTTTGTGGGCTCATTGTTTAGAAATTTTGACAACTTTGATCATTTTAATCATTTTAATTTCAATTTTAATTCAGGGAGTCTTTTTGGAGTTATTGGGCTAGCCTCCTTAGCAGGAATTGTAGGTTTAATAAAATTTGCATTGATTATTATAGCTGCTTTAAAAGCCAAAGAAGGAGAAAATTACAAATATCCTTTTACAATAAAATTTATAAAATAAGTACGTTACTTACACGCTATGAAGGAGAACAAAAATTGAGAAAAAGTTACATACATTACACAGTAAAATAGCATTCATTGCGCATCTACAAGTTTCCTAATTATGGAAATATTCTGATGAGCATTTAAACAAATCAAATAAATGAAGGTAGAAAACACAAAAGCGCAAATGCGAAAAGGTGTTTTAGAATATTGCATTTTATCCATTTTAAAAAAAGGTGATGCATATACTTCTGAAATTCTTTCCACATTAAAAGGTGCAGAAATGATTGTGGTAGAAGGTACCATTTACCCTTTACTAACACGCTTAAAAAACGCAGGATTGTTATCCTACAGATGGGAAGAATCTACTTCTGGACCACCAAGAAAATATTATGTTTTAACAGAAAACGGCGGCATGTTTTTAAAAGAATTAGACAGAACATGGAGCAATTTAATTAATTCAGTAAACCAAGTAATTAGCACAAAATCAACTACAAATGAATAAGACAATCAACATAAACTTAGGCGGATTTTTCTTCCATATAGATGAAGTTGCCTATCAAAAATTAAAAAGATATTTAGCATCTATTTCTAAATCTTTAAGCGATGATCCGCAAGGAAAAAACGAAATTATTGCAGACATAGAAGCGCGAATTAGCGAACTATTATCTGAGAAAATTACAGATGCAAGACAGGTGGTTAATGAAGGTGATATAGATGATATTATTACCATAATGGGCCAACCAGAAGATTATGCAGAAGCAGAAGAATCTTATAACGACGCTAATTATTCTTATCAAAGAAATAATGCTGCTGGGAAAAAATTATTTAGAGATGGCGATGATAAGTTTTTAGGTGGTGTTGCCTCGGGTATTGCTCATTATTTTAATGTTGATACTATTTGGATTCGCTTAGGATTATTAGCGCTTTTCTTTGGTGCTGGCTTTGGAATTCTTGTCTATATCATTCTTTGGATTTTACTTCCAGAAGCTAAAACCACAGCAGAAAAACTGCAAATGGAAGGCGAACCAGTGAACATAGACAACATTGAAAAAAAGATTCGTGAAGAGTTTAATACCATGTCTGATAATGTTAAAAATGTGGCAAACCAAGCTTCAGATAAAATAAAAGATGGCGCCAATGAAATTTCTGAGAAAATGAATGCTGCTTTTAAGGGAAAGCCAAACAAAAATAACGGATTGCAAGATTTTATCAACACCATAGGCAAGATTATTCTTGTGTTCTTTAAAGTTATTGGTAAATTTATTGGAGTTATACTAGTCTTTCTTGCTGGTGCTGTTATTTTATCACTAATAATTGGTGGGTTTTCTATTGGAAGTTTAGAATTTTTAAATGTTAACGGAGATTTTTTACAATATCCTCCATTTTTTTATGATGCCGTATTGCCAAAATGGGCGTTAACAATTACAGCTTTTTTATTGATAGGTATTCCTTTTTTAATAGTATTTGTACTAGGATTACGAATTTTATCTAGCAATGTTAAACAGTTTAGCAAACCTACCTCTTTAACTTTATTTGGTATTTGGGTTGTGGCTTTCTTAACGTTTGTTTTTACAGGGATAGATTATGCTACTTCTCATGCCAATTACGGAAAACATGTAACTAAAAACACTTTAATGATGGCCGATAATGACACCATCACCTTAAAAGTAAGTAATGATGATACCATCTATTATCAGCACAACTTAAAAAGAAATACCTATAAGAGAGAGGTAGAAATTAAAGGTACACAAAAAGTATATTCTAATAATATAAAGGTTGATGTTAAAAAAAGCAACACGGAAGAAGCCTATATTATTATTCAAAAAGAATCTCGTGGTAAAAGCAGAAATAGCGCAAATAAAAATGCAGAAAAATTGGAATACAAGTTTAAAGTTACAGACAAAACTATTGTCTTAGATGCCTTTTATTTATCAGCATTTAAAAACATTTGGAAAGATGAAGAAGTACAAGTTACCCTTTATTTACCATTAGATGCAACCGTTTATTTTGATAATTCTACCAAAAATTTCTTGTATCATGTAGATAATACTACAGAAACTTATGATAAAGACATGGCAACACACTACTTTACAATAACCGAAAAAGGCTTGCATAGCCAAGAATTAAAAGCCCTTGAAAATGTAGATGTTGAAGAATAAAACAATTCAACTCTAAAAAACAACAATTGGGTATCATATATTAGAAAAAGAAACACTTTTTAAAGACTTTTGAAAAATAAATCAACTTTAAAACTAAAATTATGAAAACATCAACTTTAAAAATTAGCATACTTCTCTTACTAAGTATTTGTTTTATGTCTTGTAGATGGAACAGTATAAATGGAAACGGAAACGTAGTTATAAAAGACAGAAAAGCGAACAATAATTTTACAAAAATTAGTACAAAAATGGGGTTAGACGTGTATGTAACTCAAGGTGCAAAAAACAGCATTACTGTAGAAGCTGATGAAAATTTACACGATATTATTTTTACCGAAATTACGAATGGTACTCTAGAAATATATTCAGATAAAAACATTTGGAAAGCCAATGCTAAAAAAGTACATGTAACTATAAAAAATATAGAATTACTATCTGCTTCAAGTGGTGGCAGCATTTACTCTGAGGAAAAAATTACGTCTAAAGATGTTATAATTAGTGCTGCAAGTGGTGCAGATATTAAAATTTCTATTGATGCAGCAAATATAGAAACCAATGTTGCTAGCGGTGCAAATATTTCTATTAATGGTAAATCCCAAACTCTTATCACTAACGCAGCATCTGGTTCTTCTGTAAGCGCTTACAACTTGCAAAGTAAAAATGTTGTTGCAAGAGCAAGTAGTGGTGCAAATATAAATATTTATGCATCAGAAAATATGGAAGCCAGTGCATCTAGTGGTGGCCATATAGGTTTTAAAGGGAATCCAAAAAAAGTGACTAAAAAATCTTCTTCTGGTGGAAGCATTTCTGCCAGGTAGTAATCAGACAAAAAAAAACAACCTAAAATCAATCAATAATGAATTCATTTTTTGAACCTTTTAAAGACTCCTTTCTTATAAAAATACTGTTGGCAATCATCCTTTTTTTATATTCTCTTTTTTCAAATGCACAAGTGGATAAAAATACTGAAGTATATAAAACACTAAAATCTAACGACAGTATTATTTTTGAAAGAGCCTTTAATCACTGTGAATTAGAAAAACTAGCACCAATTATTGCACAAAATTTTGAATTTTATCATGATGTATCTGGAATACAAAATAGAGAAGCGTTTATGGCAGCAATCAAAAATAATGTCTGTTCAAAACCTGGTAATTACGCAAGACAACTAGTTACTAATTCTTTAGAGGTTTATGAATTAAAAAACAACGGAGTTTTGTATGGCGCAATTCAAAAAGGAAAACACAAATTTCAAGAAAAACAAAAAGGAGTTTTAAACACAGTAGGAATTGCAGATTTTACGCACCTCTGGATTTTAAAAAATAACAAATGGGTTTTAAAAAGAGTGTTAAGTTATAATCACCTTCCCTTTTCAGAATAAAAAATTTACTGGAAAGCTAACTTCTAGTAAGATTACTAATACTTGGTTTTATTAGTTTACTTGGTAAGTCTTCGTTTTTAAATAAACGGGGCTTACTTTTTTTTATACAGCATTTAAAGAGCTGATTTGTATCTTAAAGAATCAACAAAAAAAATTACAATGCCTTTTATAATTTGAGAAAAGATTCTTACCCAATTTTGGCTAGAAATAAAAACAGGATTAAACTATAAAAAGTTTAACCCTGTAATTTTTAAAATACACATTTTTTGCAAACGTATAAATTATACTAATTTCTTAGCATTTTTTACTTTTTGCTTTGTAAGTGCAATTTCTATCACTTCTTTCATTTCTGTAACATAATGAAAAGTTAAGCCTTTTAAATAGCTTTCTTTTATTTCTAAAATGTCTTTTTCATTTTCTTTACAAAGAATTATTTCTTTAATATTTGCTCTTTTTGCAGCCAATATTTTTTCTTTAATTCCGCCAACAGGCAACACTTTTCCACGCAAAGTAATTTCGCCAGTCATGGCTAATTTATTTTTAAGTTTACGTTGTGTAAAAGAAGAAACCAAAGAGGTTAACATGGTAATACCTGCACTAGGACCGTCTTTTGGCGTTGCGCCTTCTGGTACATGAATGTGCACATTGTATTTCTCTAAAATTTCTTGCTTAATCCCTAATTCTTCTGCATTCGATTTTATGTACTGCAAAGCTATTGTTGCAGATTCTTTCATAACATTTCCTAAATTACCAGTAATAGAAAGGTTTCCTTTTCCTTTAGATAAAATAGATTCTATAAATAAAATATCGCCACCAACGCTTGTCCAGGCTAAACCTGTAACTACACCAGCCACATCATTATTCTCAAATTTATCTCTAAATCTTGGCGTTCCTAAAATTTCTTCTATTTTTTCTGAAGAAACAGCAATATCATATTCTTCTTCTAAAGCAATAGATTTTGCAGCAAAACGGACCACTTTTGCAATTTTCTTTTCTAAACCACGTACGCCAGATTCTCTTGTATAACCTTCTACAATTTGCTCTAATTGCTTTTTACCTAACTTTAAATGTGTAGTTGTTAAACCGTGTTCTTTTAATTGTTTAGGTAATAAATGTCTCTTTGCAATCTCAATTTTTTCTTCAATTGTATACCCTGTAACATTTATAATTTCCATTCTATCACGCAAAGCCCAAGGAATTTGACCTAGGTTATTAGCAGTTGCAATAAAAAGTACTTTTGATAAATCGTAACCAACTTCTAAATAATTATCATAAAAAGATTCGTTTTGCTCAGGGTCTAAAACTTCTAACATTGCTGATGAAGGATCTCCTTGATGACTGTTGCTTAACTTATCTATTTCATCTAAAACAAAAACCGGATTTGAAGTTCCTGCCTTTTTTAAATTTTGAATTAATCGCCCTGGCATAGCACCAATATAGGTTTTTCTATGTCCTCTAATTTCTGCTTCATCACGCAAACCACCTAAAGACATGCGTACATATTTACGTCCTAAAGCTTCTGCTATCGATTTTCCTAAAGATGTTTTACCAACTCCCGGAGGCCCGTATAAACAGATAATTGGCGATTTCATATCTCCTCTTAACTTTAAAACAGCTAAGTGCTCTATAATTCTTTCTTTTACTTTTTCTAAACCAAAATGATCTTTATCTAATACTTTTGTTGCATGTTTTAGATCGAATTTATCTTCAGAGTAAATACCCCAAGGCAATTCTAGTAACAATTCTAAATAGCTTCTCTGAACACCATATTCAGCAGCTTGTGGGTTCATTCTTTTTAAACGATTGATTTCTTTCTCAAAAGTTTCACCAACTTCTTTGCTCCACTTTTTAGTTTTGGCTTGCTTGCGCATTTCTTCTAACTCTTCGTCATTAGAAACGCCACCCAATTCATCTTGTATGGTTTTTAACTGTTGATTTAAATAATACTCACGCTGTTGTTGGTCTAAATCTTCACGAGTTTTAGACTGAATATCATTACGTAATTTTAATTTCTGAAGCTCTTTATTTAGGTTTTTTAATGCCAATAAAGCACGTTCTTTTAAATTGTCTTTTTCTAAAATTACTTGTTTTTGAGCTACAGATAAATCCATATTTGAGGAAATAAAATTCACCAAAAACGAATCTGATTTTATATTTTTAATAGCAAAAGAAGCTTCACTAGGTAACATTGGGTTTTCCTTAATTACCTCTAAAGCTTGTTCTTTAATAGCTTCTATTATTGCTTCAAATTCTTTTTCATCATCAACACTTCTGTCTTCTAAAGCTTCTTTTACCGTTGCTTTTAAATAAGGTTTGTCTTGTACAATGGTTTCAATCTCAAAACGTTTTTTACCTTGAATAATAACGGTTGTATTTCCATCAGGCATTTTTAAAACACGTAAAATTTGTGCCACTACACCTGTTGTATGAATGTCTTTTAATCCTGGTTCTTCTTCGTCTTCATTTCTTTGTGCAACAACACCAATTACTTTATCGCCTTTATTGGCATCTTTTATTAATTGAATAGACGCGTCTCTACCGGCTGTAATAGGAATTACAACTCCTGGAAACAAAACGGTATTTCTTAGCGGTAAAATGGATAAAATTTCCGGCACGCTTTCCTTATTTATAATTTCTTCATCTTCTGGCGTCATTAAAGGAATTAATTCCGAATCTTCATTTAACATGCTATGAAGCGACAAATTGTCTAAATGCATTACTTTTGGTTTGCTCATATGTTATATCTCTGTCATACTGACATTGATTTTTAAAAAGTGTAAAATCAACACCAATGTTATGTTTTTAAATTACTGATAATCAATGGCATAAAAACCACTTATCGTATCATCTTTACTATAAAAACAATTGTTGTGCCAAGCTTACATTAGTTGTGTTTCCTTTTTATTTTTTTATCTTTTGTTAATCGGTTCATTTTGATTGTATAAAAAACTAATTTAAATATACAAAAATGAAAAGCACCAAACATCATGATAAACGTATTGCTACAATGAAATAAGCTTCCGGTTACCCAAATTATCTGACAAAAGTTATAAAAAAAATAGAACGAAAGTAGCACTACATGAAGTAATGAAATGGCTTACAAAGTAAGATGAAAACAAGCTAAAAGTACTTATTGAAAGTAATATTACTTTTGAAGGTTTTTTTAAAAACACGTCTATAACCCCCAATGCTTATTTAATAAAAGGTGTCTTTTGTGGTTTTAGTTGAAGAAATAGCTAATAATTTAACGCAACAAGTTCGTTATTTAGATTAGCTAGTAAATGAATTAGCAAGAAGACGAAAATTAGAAAAAATTTTACGAACAGATTAAATTTCCTAAAATGTTTTTAAAAAAAAGAAGCGTCCAAAAAATTAATTTTGGACGCTTCTAACTAATTTAATTTAATGTTACTCTTTAATAAATTTTGCTGTACCTACTGCGTTATCCACAGTGTATTTAATTAAATAAATACCAGATGCTAAGTTAGAAACATCTATAGATTCACTATTTTTATTGATGGTTAAATTGATAACCTTTTTCCCTAATATGTTATAAATAGCGGCATTTTTAATCGTGTTTTGTGCAGAAATATTTAATCTACTTGTAGTTGGATTAGGATACATAGAAACATTTAGTTGTTTATTATCTGAAACACCTGCTGTTGCTGCATTAAACAAAGTAAGATCATCTATATAAAAAGTAAAGTTTGCACTTCCATCTCCCATGGTACCAAGATCAAAAATTAATACAACTCTATCGTATGTATTTCCACTATTAATTGTCGAATAATCAAAAGTGATTGTTTCCCATGCATTTGCAGTAGTTAATGATACTTCTTTCTCAAAATTTGTTGTTGGATCTGATGAGTTTTCAACTTTTAATAAAACCTTAGCATCTGCTCTTGGAGAATACACCTTCATTGTAAATGTATCATTATTTGCAAAATCCATTGCTGAACTTAATGTTAATGAACTTCCACCCCAAGGTTGACCTGCATGCTTTACCATTTTACCAACATTTGCTGAAGAGTTGTCTGCATTGTTATGAGGATTTGTTTCTGTGGATACAACTCCTCCATCAAAATCAGACCATACTGTTGCACTTTCAAAATCTAATGGTAAAGCAACTGTAGGTGTTACAACACCTGAAGTAGTTAATGTAATATCATCCATATAAAAAGTAAAGTTTGCACTTCCATCTCCCATGGTACCAAGATCAAAAATTAATACAACTCTATCATACGTATTACTGCTACTAATTGTTGAATAATCAAAAGTGATTGTTTCCCATGCATTTGCAGTAGTTAATGATACTTCTTTCTCAAAATTTATTGTTGGATCTGATGAGTTTTCAACTTTTAATAAAACCTTAGCATCTGCTCTTGGAGAATACACCTTCATTGTAAATGTATCATTATTTGCAAAATCCATTGCTGAACTTAATGTTAATGAACTTCCACCCCAAGGTTGACCTGCATGCTTTACCATTTTACCAACATTTGCTGAAGAGTTGTCTGCATTGTTATGAGGATTTGTTTCTGTGGATACAACTCCTCCATCAAAATCAGACCATACTGTTGCACTTTCAAAATCTAATGGTAAAGCAACTGTAGGTGTTACAACACCTGAAGTAGTTAATGTAATATCATCCATATAAAAAGTAAAGTTTGCACTTCCATCTCCCATGGTACCAAGATCAAAAATTAATACCACACTATCATACGTATTACTACTACTAATTGTTGAATAATCAAAAGTAATTGTTTCCCATGCATTTGCAGTAGTTAATGTTACTTCTTTCTCAAAACTTGTTGCCGTATTCGCTGAGTTTTCTACTTTTAATAAAACTTTTGCATCTGCTCTTGGAGAATATACTTTCATTGTAAAAGTATCATTATTTGCAAAATCCATTGCTGAACTTAATTTTAATGTACTTCCACCCCAAGGTTGACCTGCATTTTTTACCATTTTACCAACATTTGCTGAAGAATTGTCTGCATTGTTATGAGGATTTGTTTCTGTTGTTACCACTCCTCCATCAAAATCTGACCAAGTTGTTTCGCTTTCAAAATCTAATGGTAATGTTGCTGTACCTGCAACAGGTGCGTCTGGTGCATCTGTTAATTTTTCTGCATTAAATTTGATGTTGTCTATATATATAGTACTTCCTTCTGCTCTATCGGACATACCTTCAGTCCAATCTACAAAAACAACCATTTGACTGATGTTAGATAAATCTCCATTAGGATTTATACCTGAAAGATCAAAAGTTAAGGTTTGCCATTCATCTACAACTGTATTACCAACATTCTGGTCTGTTATCTGAAATGTAGTTCCAGCACTATTTGTTGCCATTTTAATACCTACAGTACCTACGTAATTTTTATTTACGTCCATCGTTAAGGTTAAGTTACTTGAAACGGCCATATCAATTTTCCAAGTACCAAATTTTGAGTCTTCCCATTTATTGTTAACACCTGCATAAAAAGCATGACTTGGTCCCATAACAACTTTCATTACTTTAGAAGCTGTAGCATTTACACCATCTAAATCTGGATTGTCTACAATCTCTGCAGGAGGAGGTTCGTTATCAAAAGTATACCAATTAGACGCTAATCCTGAAGGTGTACCTTCTTCAAAATCTAAATGATATTCTTGTTGTTGTGAAAAGCCTATTGATGTCATCAATAAAGCTAGTAATAAAGTAATTTTTTTCAAAATAGTTATTTGTTTAAAATGTTATACACAATATTAACCTTAATCTATGCAGTATTGATTTTTTTGACCTAAACAAAAAACATACAGTTGGAAAAAAATGAAGAAAAAATGAATTAAAATAGCCTTAAAAGCAATGATAGTATCATTATAAAAGAAAATTAAAAACCATAAAAAAGCACAATAAATATGTACAATTTTACAACCGTATGGGTAATGTATTGTTTAATTAAGGCATATTGTTCTTCTAATTTTTGATGTATTGTTTACATCTATAAAAATACCTTAAAAATGAACTGTCTTTGGCAACAACCCAATAAAAACACAAGCTTAAAAAACACACTTAAAACCGAACATACAACAATAAAACACCGCATAAAAACCACAACAATTTTATAAACTATGTTGGTATTAAGAAACCTAAACGTTTTAAACTCATCAACTAATTTTAGTGATTATTACTATTATTTACCTTGATTTTTGCAAGCTTTAAGCCTACTTTTAAGAACAATAAAAAACGCTATGAATACGAACTATCATAGCGTTTATAAAAAAATCTAAATTTATTAAGATTTAATACTTGTTTCTTATGAATACTTTAAGTTTTCATTCTTATCCCAAAGTCCCCAATAAGCACCAACATCTCCTTCATCTCCTACCTTCCATGATTCATCAAAAGATGAAAAGTAAAACACCTCAACATCATCTTTAGCAGACCATACTTGTGTGTTAATAAAGTACTTCATAGCATTTTCTTCAGATGACTCTGCTCCTCCTTCACTGCCACCTTTACTTGGCCAACCAGTTTCTGTTATAATTACTTTTTTACCTTGACCAGCATCCGTTGCTTGACCAAACATTCTTTGCATGTGATTTAAAGAATGATCTACATGACATCCTTCCCAAAATGGATAACAGTTAGACAAAATTACATCACTAACTTCAACCAACTCTGGATGAACAGAAAACTCATAATAAGCGTCTACATAACCAACTTGTACATTAGGTAATGCCTCTTTTACTCTTCTAATAAAACCTAATAATTCTTCTAAAGGCAAATCATTTCTATACAATACTTCATTACCAACAGCAGCAATATCAACACAACCTTCTTTTCCAAGTTCAATAATTGCTTGTATTTCTTGCTCATTTTTTTCCGGATCATCTCCTAACCAAGCTCCAACCATTGTTTTTAAACCATGTTTTTTTGCTATTCTTGGTATGTGTTCATTTCCTTCTATACATGAAAAAGAACGAATCCATTTTGTATATGGCTTTAGAATTTTAATTCTTCTTTCTACTTGTTCTTCCGTAATAGTATCTCCTGGTTCTTGTCCATCTTCATACATACTAAAACAGATTCCATGCATTCCTTTATTTAAAGTATCTCTCCATAATGTTTTTAATCCATCATTTGAATATTCGCTAAAATCTACTCCTATATCTCCTAAACCTACTTTAGGTTTTAAGGAAAAATGCTCTTTTTTTCTATATGACATTTCCTAATATTTTAATTTTTCATTTTTATCCCAAATACCCCAACGAGCTCCTAATTCTCCTTCCATACGCACTTTCCATGATTCATCAAAAGAGGAGAAATGAAATATGTCTACATTCTTAGCATTTGCCCATTCTTGAGTTTGAATAAAGTATCTCATAGCATTTAATTGAGATGGATGCGCATCATCAACAGTTTGTCCTTGACTTGGCCAACCTGTTTCTGCAATTATTATTTTCTTCCCTTTTGATATTTGTTTCGTAATTTCATACATTTCTCTTAAATACTTTAAAGAATCATCGATAGCAAATCCTTCCCAAAACGGATAACAATTTACTAAAATCACATCACAAGCATTTACTAATTTTGGACGCTTATAATATTCATAATAGGTATCTACATAACCAACTGGTATTTCTAAACCTGCCAACGCTTCTTTTACTCTATGAATATAATCTATAACCTCTTTTTCTGTTATTTCTCCACGAAGTAACACCTCATTACCAACAGCAGCAATATTAACATTACCAGACTTGGCAAGTGCAATTAACTTGTTAATTTCTCTTTCATTTCGTTCTTTATCATCACTAATCCAAGCACCAACTATTGATTTCAGGCCTTTGTTATGAGCAACTTTTGGTATTAATTCATTTCCTTCTATACATGAAAACGATCTTACCCATTTTGTATAAGGTGAAATTACATCCATACGTTTAAGAATTTGTGATTCAGAAAGTATATCATTGATATCCTGACCTTCAATATAAGGACTAAAGCAAAGTCCATGTGTTTTATTTTTCAATTTACCTTTGAATAATTCTTTTACTTCGGATAAAGTTTTCTCTGTAAAATTAATTTCAGTATAGTTTTCAAGATTTAAATTACTATTCGAAATTGAAATTAAATGTCCAGCGCCATAAGCAGAGGATACCTTTTTATTTTTATTTTTTCGCTTTGCCAATTCTGCACTTATTTCTAAAGCTTTTTCCTCTGAATGGTCATAATTACGCATAATCCACATTGCTGTAAGTGTACCCACTATTGGCAAACCAGAGTAAAATAATCTTATTCCTGTAATTGAAGCTTCTGTATTTTCGGTATCAGGTACAAACCCAACTAACGCCATAATTGCACCTGTTGCTAAACCTGCAAATGCAAAACCAAACTTTACCATTAACCAATAAATTGCACCAAAAACACCTTCTCTTCTTTTCCCTGTATTTAGTTCATCAATATCTATTACATCGGAAGTCATAGACATCATTAATGTAAATAAACTTCCAATTCCGAAAGAGAAAAAAGGCAAAGCAAATAAAAACATGTAAGGTTTTCCTGGAATAAATAAAAACCAAAGCAAAATATATCCTAAGATAGAAATACCTTGTGATACCAAAAAAGCGTTCTTTTTCCCCATTGTTTTAGACATCTTAGCAACAATAGGTATCACCATAAAAGTTGTTGCCAAAGCCCCTATACTTCCTAATAATGTAGGCCAAAGACCTGCTGCTCCTGCATCTCCTTTGAATAAATAGTAGACAACAATAAAAAATGAAAAACCAGAAACAACATTAAAAGCATTGAAGATTAAAAAGGTTGAATAACATAATTTTCTAAAAACAGGAATCTTAAAAGCTTCTTTAAAATTTTCTAAAATCTCTTTTAAACTTCCTCCCAATGTTTTTAAGGTTAAAGGAGTTAAACTTTCATCATCTTTTGTTGACTTACTTTTTATAAAAAAAGCAGGTACCATTGCTAAAAGAGCACATATAACACCAACCCAAATACCTAAAGATCTTGTAGTATCTGTTGTTGATCCAAACCAATTATCATCATACATTACCACCCAAAACCAAGGAGCAATAACCCAAGCCCATTGCCCAATTGACTGCGCAACTGCCATGATGTTTGTACGTTCATGAAAATCGTCACTCATTTCATACCCCATAGCTACGTAAGGCACAGAAAAAATAGTAAGCCCTAAATAAAATAGTAAGGACCAAATTAAGAAATATGTAAAATTATAACTTACACCATTTTCTATATATAATTGCCATAAAAAGGAAAACGCAATTCCCATAATCAATGCTCCTAAAAACACGTATTGTCTTCGTCTTCCCCAAATAGATTTTGTATTGTCGGAAATAAACCCCATAATTGGGTCTGTAAAAGAATCGAATAGACGAGGTAGAAAAAATAAAACACCCCACATTAATGTTGATAAACCATAGTCTTGAATTAAAACAACCATAAAAATACCCATGGCAGCTGGAAACATTTGGTTGGCTAACATACCTAAACCGAATGCTATTTTTTTTCCCATAGGAACTTTAGATGATGTACTTACCTTAGACATAGTTTTTAGTTTTTAATTTTTAATTTTTAATAGTTGCTACTATAATTGTTTGTAATGCTTGTGCATCAATATTTATTAGAGTTTCTTTTTCTCCTAATTGCAATTTGAAATTCTTTTTAGTTTTCCCTTCATTAAAAACTACCACAGCAATAGAACCATCAGGGTTTTGTGCTGCTGTAACTTGTAATTCTTTATCTGAATTTTCTAAACCAATTACTTTTGCTTCTGGTCTAATATATTTGCTAAAATGAGCCATGGTGTAATACAGTGGCGTAAAATACACTTCATCTTTTTCTGGGTCTACAATTACCGGAGCAACACACCAGTTCTCAAACCAGTTTGGACCTCCTTTTGTGTCTAATACCATATTCCAATCTACCCAACCATCTACCCAATTATTTAGGCAACCAATTATATCTCTTGCATATCTGTTAACAGGTGCGTATTTTGGATGTAAATGTTTGTCTTTTTCTGGCGCCCAATCCCAACCCCAATCTGTTGCTTCTTTTTTCCAATACCAAGCATCATCTTGCCACACAGGAACCTGAGAATCTATACAACCTTCTGTTTCTATTAAAAATTTATTTGGCGCTTTATTGTGTGCATATTGCAAAGCTTCTGGATACACCTCAAATGTACTTTCGTACCAATGTATTGCTGTACCATGAAAATATTTTGATGAACTTTCACTTCTATACATTTCATCTACCCATTCTTTTAAACCTTCTCTATTTTGATCATACCCTAAAATAATTCTATCGCCATAACCATCTTTTTCTAATTTTGGTCCCAAATGAAACTCTACAAAATCGGTCATTTCTTTGGGCGAAAAATGCATACTTTCCCAATTATTACCATTTCCGTGAGGTTCATTTTCTACCGTAAATCCCCAAATATCGATTCCTTCTTTTTTGTAAGCATCTATATATTTAGAAAAGAATAATGCCCAAGTATCATAATATTTAGGCAATAGTTTACCACCAACCCATTTATTATTATCCTTCATCCAAGGTGCGGCGGTCCAGGGAGAAGCAAATATTTTAAATCCGTCTGTAGACGCTTTCATAGCATCTTTTATCATCGGAATTAAATCGTCCATATCATCCTTAATTGTAAAGTGTTCTAACTCCATATCTTCTTCTACCGGAGAATAAGAATATTGACTTAAAGAAAAATCACAAGAATTCATGTGGGTTCTTGTTAAGGAGTAATTTGCGCCTTCTTTAGAGAAATAAGCTTGTATAATAGTATCTCTATTTTTTGCACTTAGTTTGTTTAACAAATAAGCAGAAGACTCTGTAAAAGCACCTCCAAAACCTGTAATAGTTTGAAATTGTTCATTAGGTTTCAACTTAATTGTTGATGGATTTTCATCAGCAGTAAATTCTGTTATTTTGGTTAGTTTATTACCACTTTCTGAAGTTTCATAAACATCTGCTACCAATTTATGATCAACTTTATTACAACTCATTATCATTAATAAAAAAAGGATTGAATAAAAATAGTTTGTTTTCATGAGGTTAAATTTTATCGTTTATAATCTGTATTAGGCACTAAAACATCTTTCATTAATGTTTCTATATTTCCGTTATATGTTTTAACAATTGAATTTCCATCTCTTGTTAAACCTTTAAAGGCTCCTTCATCTACTAAATTCCAAATAGGATATTTAGCTTCTCCTTTTAGGGTAAATAATCCAAAATGATTTTCTGAACCTTGCGGGTTATTTGCATCTTTCCATTGTTCATCAAACGCTTCAAAATAGAAACAAGAAATTCCTTCTTTTTGTGTCCATTCTCTAAGTTTATTAAAATACAAACCTTGCTTATATTCATCAGTTGCTCTAGAACCATTTACACCATAATGTCCGCTAGAAATAGTTGCCCAACCTGTTTCGCCAATATGAACAGGTTTGTTTACTCCAATACTTTTCATATAGTTTTTTACACCATTGTATTGGTTTTTAGCAAAATTTATTGCTCTAGACATTGCTGCATCAATTTTTTCTTTATCAGAAAGATTTCTTATATGATGTGGCGTTTTCCAAAAAGTAGGATTGTAATGTGAATTATGATATGCATAGGTATGCATAGAAACATAATCTACCGCCTTTATTAAATCTTCTAATTCTTTAACTCTATAACTAGGATCTCCTCCACCCCAAGAAGCAAAATCATCTGAACAAGTAATCCATAAATCTTTAGATAATGTTCCATTTGCTTTTAAATCTTGAAGATGATTTACCCATTTTAAAATAACATTTGGTCTAACAAAATAACTTGTTGCCCATCTAATCATTGCTTCATTACCAACTGCAATAATTTTTACAATGTCTGGATATTTGTTTGCTAAAGCGACTGCTCTACCAATTTCTCCTTTATTTTGTTCGCTTTCTATTTCATGATTAGGCTCTTTGTCTGTCCAAGCATTTTCACAATCTATCCAAGCCCCCAACATTACATACATTTCAAAGTTTGAATCTTCTTTTTTTAGTTGATGAATGGCTTCTAAAATATTTGCTGCATGCGGTAATTCTGGTTGTACATTATAGGTTCTAATAATACGAATACCCATAGCGTGCATCAACTTTAAGTCTTCTTTTAATTGAGGAATTGTAGGTTGATTATCTTCTCTTGACTTTTCTCTATATCCCCCATAAGAAATGGCTAAGTACTCTGGATTTCCTAAAATTTTGGCTGCTGTCATTTCTTCTTTAATTTCTTTTTTTTCTACTTTATGATCTTTCTTAGAGTTACATCCAAAACCAATAAACAACACCAAAATTGTTACTAAAATTTTAAATTTGAAATTCATATTTTTATGATTAAATACCGTTTATACACTAAGGTTTAAAAGGTTGAATGTATTTTTTTTAATATCCATTTGTCTATGAAACATAGCATATAAATTTACACATGGTTTCTGTTTTATTATTTCACCAAATCTGAGATTTGGAAGTTATATTTTTAGCATACGTTATTTCTATCTTCATTTATCAAACTCTATATCGATGTTTCCTTACTTGCTTTGTATATGAATAGTTTGAATAGCTCTAGGTGCAATTTGCGTTGTATAAATCTTTGTTTCTAATGCGATTGATAAATCATAAGCTTCTTCATTATTATTATAAACAACTACAGCAATTGAGCCATCGGTATTTTTTGCAGCTGTGTAAATAAGTCCTTTTACTTCTTTGCCTTTTAACCCAATTCTGTGTGCATCTGGGCGGATGAACTTACTAAAATGGCTTAGTAAATAATAAAGTGGCGTGTAAATTACTTCATCAGTAACTGGGTTTATAAGCACTGGTGCACTGTTAAAATTGTTGTAAGGATTTGGTTTACCTTCATTGCTCAAAATACTACACCATTCAACATATCCTTGAGTTCCGTGATTCAAATCTGTAATTATATCATAAGCATAGGTTTCGAAAGGCACAAAAGTACCTGCATAGTCTGTGCTTGTTCTCCAATATTGACCAATAGGATCATCAGCATCAATATCGATACTAGATTCAGAATGAATCATCCCTTTTTTTGGCCAAGTTTTTTGTAACTTATCTACTTCTTCAGCATACCAGTTATTTTCTTTAAGTTTAGAGTTTGTGTACCAATGAAAAGCAGTTCCCCAAGCATATTTAGAAGCTTCAGGATCTTGGTAAGTTGGTGTAACATAATCTATCATAGTAGATTTATTATGATCATAAAGAAGTACATGCAATCCTGCATCTAAATTAGTAAGGTTAAGATGACCGTCATTTACAAGTTGAGGCCCAAGGTGATCTCTCAAAAAATCTCTACCTTGTTCCGGAGTAAACCCGTTACTATCCCAAGCAGCATCATGATAATGCAGTGGCTCATTCTGTGGTGTTAAACCCCAAAGAGTAATCCCCTTTTCTTTATAAGCACTTACATACTTTGATAAGTATGTAGCCCAAAGTCCATAATATTTTGGAAGCAAGGTTCCGTTAGTCATTTCAGCAGTTTCTCCTGTTTTCATCCAAGATGGAGGACTCCAAGCAGAAGCAATAATCTTGAAATTTGCACCAGGAATGCTAGACGCCTCTAATATCATAGGAATTAGGTCATAACTTGTCTCAACCAACTCAATACCACGCACTTGGTCATTTTCATCACCGGTAAATCCTTTCATATCCTCATGTATACTGAAAGTTGAAAGATCTTCATCTCCAACTTCAATATAAGTGTAGTGGTTGTTTGAATAATCGCTACTGTTAATGTGAGTTCTTGTAAGCGTAAACCCAGCGCCTTCAGTTGGACTAAAAAGTTTGGTCAAGACATTTTTACGTAAATCCACAGGAATAGTAGCCAAATTCCATGCTGAAGACTCGGTAAAAGAAGCACCAAAACCGTAATATTTTTGAAATTCTTCCTTAGGAAGAAGCTCTAAACTTACTTTCTTTACTTTTGTAGAAGTTGTCTTAGCAACATCACTTGATATTAATTTTAGATTGTCACCGGCTTGTGATGTTTGATAAACATCTGACACATAATCTTGATATGCACTTTGCGGTGAACAACTCACAAACATTAAGCATAAAGCCAGAAACTGCATCCATGTAATTTTTGGAATATCAGAATGAAAATTAATTTTTTTATTAAAATTTTTCATTTTCTTTTTTATACTAAATATGTTCATTCTATTCTAAATTTCTTCTAATGTTGCACAACTACAAAGTAAAAATACCTTGCAGTTGATATGCAAATTTTGATGTTTGATGCTTTGTATAATTTATTTTTTTACTGAAACTTCTATTCTTTCTATTTCTCCTGTTCTTTCAAAAATCTTTTTTGAAATAGTTGCAGTAAGCATTACATCTTTTACTTCTTCAATATGTGAATCGGTAAAAAATACTTTTATACTTCCTTCTCCACTATTTTTATAAATAATTGGTACTTGACAATAGGTAAAACAAAGTGAACCTTCTTTTAATTCAATTGATTTTTCTTCTTTGCTAATTGCTGTGTATTTAAAAGATTTTGACGTTTTAATAAATTCACTTTCTCTTAATAATCTTGGATTAAAAATAATTTGTCCGTCTTTTACAAAAACACCCAATTCTCCTATTCTACTTAACACATCTTCTTTAACCTGACCTGTCATTCCTGGTTGTTGCGCACCTTTACCCCCTGGAGTATGAGAATATGGATCTGTAGGAAATGCGCCATATAGTTCTGGCGATTTATGCACACCAATACCTGCCTGAATTTCATAATAATGATCTAATAACTGACCAATTACAGCTTCATCTTCCTTATTTTTTACAGCTAACAAGCAATTTTCTTGCACTGCTAATAACAATTTAGAAACCATGTGCCAGTAAATAGACCCCAAACCTTCATACCCAAAGAATGTTCCAGAACGCCCAGTAAATGCTTTGTGGTTAAAAACCTCTTCGAAAATAGTACCTAATAAATTAGCTTCTTTTTCCACTAAATTGAAATATTTTAATGGTAAATTCCCAAACGTTGCTTTTAAACTATTAGCATTGTTAAAGTTTGCATTGAAATGATATTTTCCTAAAACATCTTTATTAATAATTTGTGTATTGTTATCTTCAATAAGCCTGGTTAACAACTTAGAATTTTCTACTGATGCATTCGGAATCACATTTTTCTCATTAAAACGTGCCAATTCTTTATTCGGGTATAAAATATAACTGTATTGGTCTTCTCTAAACAACGCGCTGGCTTTCATGCCGTCTAAAACTTTTAACGCTTCTTTAGGTGATAAATATCCAGCACTTAAAACAGCAACTTGTCCTTCTAACATTTCTGGTAAATAAGAAATAGAGACTTCTTTATTACTTTCAATCGTCATTAAATTATAAGAATGGTATAAATTATCTGTACGCTTGTTTGCTTTAATGGTATGCTTTAAATATTGTTTTGTAATGGTGAAAAATGCCAACAATTCTGATTTAGAAACGTTCCTTTTATTGCTAGAAAATCCGTTTTTATAAATGGTATTTCTGTAATTACTTCCTGCTTTTCCTAAACCGTCTAAAACAGTTTTTCTTTCTGTATCTGATACTTTTCCTGAAAGGATATCTTTACTCTTATTAAAAGTTGCAACAACGGCATTAAAAAATGTTGCCAATTCCGCAGAAACAGAAACTTCTTCTAGTGATGAATTAGATACTACTTTTTCGAAGAAATTAATAAATCGATTTAAGTAATTTAACGTAACCATAGAAACGCCATTACCCACCAAAGCATTATTGGCGTCATTCCATTCCGGACGTTGAGTATTTAACCAAATTCCGCCTTCTGGAATAAAATTAGAGACTTTAGCCAAAACCGTAGCCAATAATTTCTCTAATAAATTTACTTGATAAATGTTGTTTTTACCATCTTTTAATAAAGCACCATCTGCGCCTAACTCTTCTCTTCTTTTCTCTATTTCTTCTTGCAATCTGTAATTAAAATCAATAGTATCTTTAGAATTCTCTAAAATATCTTCATAGGTTTTAATTACATAAGGCACATTTGCATACACAAAAACAGCCTCAGAAAAACGTTTTTCTAATTGATTTGGATAATGATTTTCTATAAACTCTAAGAATTTTAACAAGTAAATTATTTGATGATCTCCCCAATAACCAATGTAAGACCAAGGATCATTTTCTTCTATAACTTCCCAATCAAAACCATCCTTTGTAACTCTATAAGGATTGTAACCATCAAAAGTTGTGGCGTTTAAAAACTTATGAATCATGCTTTCTATAAACTCAGGATACGAATGTGCTAATGTTTCCCAATTCTGGAAAATATCACGCCAATTACCTTCATAATCTAAAATTTTAGAACCATCAATTTCACTTCTAGTATTTATAGAAAACTTGTTCCAAGGTCTACTTGGGTCTCCGTGTCTTCTACTAAATTTTAATGGTAAATATTCAAAACAAAGTCTTTTAAAGTTTTTATCTTCATCCTTTTCTGCAATATATAGAATAGTATTTAGCGTAAATAATTCTGGTAATGCATTTAAAACACCTTCTTTTGTTTTAAAAACCTCTTTATTACCTTTTGAAATGTATTTTATAAAATCTTCTTTTTCTATTTTATAATCATCATCAAAAGTACCACCTCTCATAATATTAAAAAGTGTATTTGCAAAATGTCTGGTATTTACCAAAGCATCATTGGTTACTTGTAAACCATCTGCAGCACCTGTTAATGCAATTAAATTTTTAGTACCTAATGCCACATCTTTTTGAATACTTTCCAACAGATTTTTATCTTCATTTATAGCTTTAGAAATACTTTGAATATCAACAATAGTTTGATTTACATTGGCTATAAAATGCCATTCTTTGGTTTCATTTGCTTCTAAAATAATATCAGCATTAATAAAGTATGCGCCTTTTTCTGCCTTTATATCTTCTTCTTGATACAATTCTTTACCTTTTCTAAAATTATCTAATTGTAATGATGAAAGTAAATATGTAGGATTTTTGATTCCTAAAGACCAAACTATATTTGCTTTTAACGCTTCACTTGGTTCTGCTTTATCCACAATAATTGCACTTAAAGCATAAATTCCTAATCCGCTTTTTTGTTGTAATTCACTCTTTTTATAAGCATCTACTAAATTACTTCTAGAGTTTTGTAACTCTGTAGTTACATCTGAAGGCAGAATATTTTGCAGACCGTCTATAAATGTAACCGCAATTTTATCTGAAGAATTATTAATTAAAGTCGATTTTTTTACAAATCCGAATTTATCTGTAGAACTCCATTGATATCTAAATGTAAGTCCTAAATCTTCATTAATTTCTTCGAAAATTACTTTGTTACCAAAACTGTTTTTATACAAGTTTTGTTTAATTTTATATACTCCTATTTGTCTTTGAGAAAAAGGTTCCCATAAATACACGTTTCCATTTTTTGAAACCTGAAAAATAGATTTACTTCCGGTAACATCTGCAGATTCTGTAATTTTATCATCGGTGTAATATGGAAAAAGCGAAAACTCACTATTTTTTCTACCCGCTGTAAGGCCTCCATTACTAGAAATAAACATCCAATGGTTAGAGTCTGAAACAATGCTCATAAAAAAAGGTCTCATTTCATTGCTATTGGCAATTTTATAATACACTTCATTTTCGAAGTTCATCATTTCACCTTTCACTTCTTGCGATTGAAATTCTGCTTTATTTTTTCCTAAAAAAATAGTCTTTTTTGTCATCAATATTATTCTTTTAACTCCTTTTGTTTTTATTTTAAGGAAGTTGTTATTTGTATTTTAATTTCATAGAACAAGGTTTTGTTTTAACCTTATTAAAATTTAATTTCACTAAAATGTTTTGAAATTAATTCGGTTGTTATTCCTTTTGCAAACGGATTTAATTGGTGTACTTGTTGTAAGGCATAATATGCTGCTCTTGGTTGCAAAGTGTATAAACCTTTTTCATTTGTTGGACCTTTTCCACAAATTCCAAACCACTCTTCATTCATATTATTGCTACCTTCTTTAAAGTCTAAATTATAAGCAGCACTTGCCCAAGAAGCATTTTTATCATGTTTTTTTAAGTTGATTTTTTGTCCAAACTTCCACCATCCATCACTAAATTGAAAGGTAAAACCTCCAATAGCATTATTTGATTTTCCTAAACCAGCTGTGTTTTCATAGATTTCTTTCCAATTTTCTACCAAGTAAAATGCTTGCATTTTTTGGTCTTCTTTATAGTCAATTGCGTTAAAAGAATCTGCACCAAATTCAGTAAACAAAATGGGCATATTCAATGTTGCTTTCACTTTCTCAAAAGCATCACCAAAAGATTTTCCTCTATACATATTTGTTCCATAGATATCTACATCTTTACATTCTTCTGCAATAATATCTAGAAATAAAACATCTCCATTACAAATTG
This sequence comes from Polaribacter sp., assembly GCF_051251875.1. Taxonomy (GTDB): domain Bacteria; phylum Bacteroidota; class Bacteroidia; order Flavobacteriales; family Flavobacteriaceae; genus Polaribacter. The sequence goes on along the minus strand of NZ_JBPOGL010000010.1, from coordinate 68,198 downwards.
CAACGGGATGAGAACCGTCTATACTTTTCATTTTAATAGCAGCATCATTCATCAATTTATACATAGATCTACCTCTACCTTCGCCAACTTTTTTCTTGGCGTCCTTACCTTCTGGAAAATCTTCTGTTTCTGAACCTGCCCAAAAAAGTCCGTAGTTATTCTCATTCCCTAAAAGAAATAATAATAGTCCTGGTGTATTTTTAAACTCGGATGCCATTTTAACAACTTCATCTATTAAAGCTCTTTGTGTTTCTACATTACTGTAATCTGTAACAGGTATCCAATTTCCATTTACGGAAACACCATATCTACCAAAAGAATGATTTAACATGGTGTAAATACCATACTTTTCATAGATATATGTAATCCATTTAGGTTGAATACTTGTGTAAACCCGAATTGTATTAACGCCTAACTTTTTAAGTGCAGTCATTTCTGCATCTAAGGCTGTTTTAATAAAAGCATCTGGCTGTTGCCATAAACTGTAAGAATAATTTGTTCCTATCGGAAAATAATCCCAATTCATTCCATTAATTATAAAATCTTTACCATTTACAATTAACTTCATTCCGTCCTTATTACTCAAAACGGACACCTTATCTTGCTGACTACAAGAATTTAAAGTAAAAAGTATAAGTAAAAATAGTAAGAAAGTGTTTTTCATAATTTTAGTTTGAATTATCAAATTTGAAAAAATTGTGCTATCGGTAAATTGAATTGTAAAAAAATGGATACTTGATTTTGAATTAAAAAATAAGGCCAGCCATATAAACTGACCTTATTCAAAACTCAACTCAACTTAATATTATTGATATACTTTTACATAATCAATTTCCATTTTGTCTTCTGTAAATGCTGGATCAACTGTACCGCCTAAAGTACCACCCATTGCAACATTTAAAATTAAAAAGAAGTCTGCATTAAAAGGCAATGTTGCACTGTTTGTTAATTCATAGAACATTACATCATCTAAAAATATTTTTACAGATGCATCTGTCCATTCTACTGTATACAAATGAAACTCTGAAGATGCATTTGAAATTGCAGTAGTTAAACCATAACTAGCACCAGAGCTTGAAGGAACGTCATACCAATGACATGTTCCTAAAGTTGTATTTTTATCAGAACCAGTTTGTTCCATAATGTCTATTTCTCCAGATTGAGGCCACCCAACAACTGGGTTATTACTTCCTAACATCCAAATTGCAGGCCAAGTACCTTGAGAAGCTGGTAATTTAGCTTTTACTTCTACTCTACCGTAGGTAAAATTATATAAACCTTGAGATTTCAATCTTGCAGAAGTATAACCTCCATTACCATCAGCTTTTGCTGTAATAAATAGAGAACCACCTTCTACTTTTGCATTTTCTGTAGCATCTGTATAGCTTTGTAATTCTCCATTACCCCAACCATTTGAACCAGTACCTAAATCATAAGTCCATTTAGTTGCATCTGGTGCTCCGTCTGTATTAAAGTCATCTTCCCAAGCTAACGTATTAAATGTATATCCAGAATTACCTCCAGCTCCTTCTATAGGTTTTGTTGATGTAAATTTATGATACCATGCAGCACCACTACCAGACGCTGAATTTTCAATAATTCTAACAATCATTTCGTTATTTGTTATAGAAATAATATCATAGGTACTTGCACCTACATACCATCCCATAAAACCTCCATCAGAAATTTCAAATTCTGTACCTCTATAAGGTGCGTTGTTATAGGAACCTACTGTACCTGCTTTAGATGTTGATGGTCCAAAAGCAATCGTTTTTACACCAAACATTGTTGTTGCTACAGTTTCATCATGACATTGATCTCCATTTACACCTAAATAACCTGCATAGGTTCCTGGTACAAAAGCAGGTCCTACAGTTTGCTCAAAAGTAAGTCCGTTTGCAGTTCTTGTAAACACAAACTCATTATCATACATACAGCTTTTTTCAGAATCCCAAGCTTTAATTCCATTCCACCAAGCCTCGTACGCAAATTCTCCGTTACCATAATCATCTGTAACAGGTCCTAAACCAACATGTACATCTACATCTGCTTGCCAATACCATTTTTTACTGTCACCAACATTGGCTCCACTTAAAAAGTTTTCAGCTTCAACATCAGAAAAAGAACTAAACACCTCTACATCCATTGTTTTTGTTGAAGAAACACCACCAGTACCATTTGCTTTTACAACAACTGTATAAGTGTTTACACCAACTTTAGAAAATCTTTTTGTTAAGATACCTGATGGAGAAGCTTCTGCTGCGCCACTAAAGTAGTACACATAAGAAGAAGCATTAGTAGAGGTAGCTGTAAAATTTACTGTTCCGCTACCATCACCAAACGGGTTACTAGCATCTGCACCTACAATTTCGGCTGTAATTACGATGTCTGTTGGAGAAACAATTTCTCCAAATTTATGCTCATTTTCTTGACAACCATAAAGAACGGTCATTAAAGAAAATAAGATTATATAAATATTTTTTAGTTTTTTCATAATATAAATCTTTACGTATTAATTAGTTAATGCCAATTCGTCATAGTAATAAACCGAATCATCACCTGAAACATCCCAATCAAAGAAAATTACAATTCTATCATAAGTAATTGATGGCGATGCACCAGATATATCAAAAGTTAACTCTTCCCAAGCGTTAGCAGATGAGATTGTTGCATCAACTTCTACAAATTGTGTATTATCATTAGAATTTTCAATCTTAAATCTTACCGTAATTCCAGATTTTGGAGACCATGTTTTAATTGTTATTTTCGAATAATTTGCAACATCTAAAGGTGATGCAGCATCAAAAAATGCCCCTGCCCAAGTTTCTGAATTTGATGTTTTTACCATTTTAGCAACCATGCTTGTGGTATTTAAGCCTGTAGCATCTGGGTTTGCAACAACTTCTACATCTGCAATGTTACCAAACGCCGTAAACGCTGGTACGGTTCCTTCAAAATCTTGAAATAATACTGCAGAACTAGATCCTCCACCAGAATTATTAAGTAAAGTTACTTCATCATAATAATAAACAGAATCATCACCTGCATTAGCCCAATCAAAGAAAATTACTATTCTGTCATAAGTTATTCCTGCAGATGCGCTAGAGATATCAAAAGTTAATTCTTCCCATGCGTTTGCTACTGTTGTAGTTGCATCTACTTCAACAAATTGAGTATTATCTGCAGAGTTTTCTATTTTATACCTAACTGTTATTCCTGCTTTTGGAGAATAGGTTTTAACAGTCATTTTATCATAATTAACAACATCTAAGGGTGATGAAACATCAAAAAATGCTCCTGCCCATGTTTCTGAATTTGCCGTTTTTACCATTTTAGCTACATTGCTTGTAGTATTTGCTCCAGAAGCATCTGGGTTGGCAACAACCTCTACATCTGCAATGTTTCCAAATGCTGTAAATGCTGGTGCTGTACCTTCAAAATCTTGAACAATAGCTGTTGATACTCCTCCGGAAGGTGCTTTGTAGAAATATAAATTATCAATAAATACGCTACCTGCACCAACAAATTTGAATTGATGAATATCATCTACAGATAAACCTTGATCTGTAAAATCTGTAACAGGAATATTAATACTTGTCCAAGCATCTTTATTTAATGCCGTTTTCACTAATTTTTCTCCACTAGCAATACTAATTAAATACGTATCTATTTCAGTTGCATCTGCAGTCCAAACATCAAAATGAAGAACCTCCATAGTAGAAACATCTTGCGTAGCACCAATTTGAATTCCTTGGTAGTTTAAATTACTATACTGAATCATAGCATCACCATTTAACTCAAAAGGAGTATAAATAGTACTTTGAGCCCAATTTGGATTAAAATCTGTACCAGCAACATCTGTATATGCATCACTAAAAATAGAAATAACATCTGCAGCATCTCTTGCTGGTGGTGTATTTGCAGACGCAATAGGAGCTAAAATTTCTGTAACTTCAAAATCTACTGTATATTCTGTAGTTTCTATAGCACCACCTTTTGCAATTACTTTTATAGAATACATACCTGCATTAGCATATTGGTATGAGATAGCATCGCTAATATTCCCTGTTGCAACTGGCTGTGTTACTCCCGATTCTCCAGAATAAAATTCATAAGTAGCTGCGTAATCTGCACTGGCAGTAATATTTACCTTCTTTGAAATTGCCGCATCATTTTCTAAAGTAACTACTAAATTTTCTGGAGCTTTAAAAGAAACTACTAATTCTTGTGTTGCTTCTGTTGTATCTCCTTTAGAGTTATAGGCTATAATTTTTACACTATAAGTACCTTCTGCATAGGTATGTTGTGCCATTTTACCAGCTTCTATACCTTTTTCTTCAGATGATGAATCTCCAAAATGCACATCGAACATTGTTGCACCAACGGCAGTTGGAATAATACTTACTAAACCAGAATTATCTTGAGTTAGGTTGTAACTTGCAGCAACTTCCGACGGAGGAGCAATAGCATCTAAGAAGTCTAAACTTCTATCTTCTTCTGTACAAGCACTAATAATAAGAAGTATTACTAATGCCTTGTATATTGTTTTTAATTTCTTCATAATTATTAGTATTTATCGTTTTGTATCCAATTTTCTTGTGAAAATTGTATTTCTTCTAACGGAATTGGAAACACCTCATTTTTACCCGTTGTAAAACCTGGTATTTGTGTTCCTCTACCTGTTCTAACTAAGTCAAAAAATTGATGACCTTCTCCAACTAATTCTACTCTACGCTCTTTATAAATAGCTGCTGTTAAATTAGTACCACTTGTAGTGATGTTATTATTTGCATTACCAAATGCTCTTTCTCTTACCCTATTTAAATAAATTTTAGCTTTAGTATCATCTGGGCTCGATTTTCTATTATTAGCTTCTGCAGCCATTAACAAAACATCTGCAAAACGAATTGCTCTATAGTTATTAGGGTTTGTGATGTTTAAATCTCCTGCAGCTTCTGCACTTCTTTTTCTTGGTAAGTATTTTCTATTATAAAAACCTGTATGCTCATAACCTGTTGTAAATTTTGCTCCTGTAGAAGCTGCCCAAGCATCAATATCTAAAATAGCAACCTCTTTTCTGTTATCTCCTGCTTCAAACTCATCTACAACTTCTTGTGTAGGAATATTAAAGCTAAAGCCCGATGTAAATAAATCTCCATCATAACCTCTAATACCTTGAAAACCTACTGCAACATTACCTTCACTACATTGTAAGCAATCAAAACCTGCTCCTTGAGTGTCTGTATATTGAACTTCGAAAACAGCACCTGTACCGTTTTCTCCATCAAATTCGAAAATTTTGTTATAATCAGATTCTAAAACATAGCCTCCATTTATAATAACACTTTCTAAAACTGTAGCGGCTTCGTTAAATTTATCTTGATATAAATACACTTTTCCTAATAAAGCTTCTGCAGAACCTTTTGTAGCTCTACCAACTTGTGGAGCTGTATAGGTTAAATTTGCAACAGCATATTGTAAATCGGCTTCTATTAATGCATATACATCTGCTTTTGGCGATCTTGGTATTGTTTTTTCATCACCCAAAACAAATCTACCTTCTGGTTTAATAGGAATATCTCCAAACCATTTTACCAATTCAAAGTTATAATACGCTCTTAAAAAACGAGCTTCAGCAATAATTATTTCTTTACCTGTAAATGCTGTTTTATCTTGAAATTCTATAATATATGCGGCTCTGTTAACCCCTCCAAACATCCAGCTCCAAACATTTTGAAGTTGATCATTAACCGGAGTGTGTGTCATATCATCTACTTGCTGATAACCAGGAACGTCCGTTGCGCTTTCTCCACCACAAAGAGTGTTGTTTGATGCAATTTCTCCCATTAAAACATTAATAAATGTAGATTGTAACGGGTCATACGCTGCTACTAATGCATTGTAATAATCTGTTTCTGAATTGAAAAAAGACTCAGAATCTTCTGCATAAATTTTAGAATTGTTTAAGTAATCATCTGAACATGCGCTTAAAATAAATAAGCTTGTCATAAAGATGAATCCTAATTTTATTTTGTGTTTATAATTTCTCATCTTTTCTTTTTTAAAATGTAACATTTAAACCTAATAGAAACTGTTTTGCTGACGGGTAATTCCCTGAGTCTATACCAGCACCAATTGCACCGTCATTAACGGTTGGATCATAACCTGTATATTCTGTTAATGTAAATAGGTTATTAATTGAAGTATACAGTCTTAGTTTGGCCAAACCAACTTTTTCTAATAACTCTGGTGCAAAATTGTATCCTATTTGTATGTTTTGCATACGTAAGAAAGAAGCATCTTCTACAAAGAAATCTGAAAACAATTTGTTATTTGTAGCATCATTTGTTAACCTTGGTACAGAGTTGCTTGTTCCTGCACCTGTCCATCTATCTAAATAATAGGCTGGTTTGTTTACATTTGGTAAAAAACGTTCAAAATTTCTAACCATATCTTTACCCAATTCTGCATATAAATAAGATGTAAAATCCCAATTTTTATATTTTGCAGAAATATTGAATCCCATATAAAAATCTGCCTGTGGATTACCGATATTAACTCTATCTTCAAAGTTTATAACACCATCTTCGTTCATATCCTTATATCTGATATCTCCAGGAGCTGTGTTTGTTGCTCCTAAACCATCTTGCGAAGGGTGTGCATTTACTTCTGCTTGTGTTTGAAAAATTCCGTCTGTAACTAAACCTAAGAAATACCCAATTGGTTGACCAATCTCCATTCTTGAAGGAGCTAGATTACCAATTGCAAAACCACCACCTTCTACAAAAGCGCCGTCTAAAACATCTGTAACTTCATTTTTCACATAAGTTACATTGTACCCAAAGTTTACAGTAAAATCATCTTTAGAAATTGCTTTATAATTAATTGCCAACTCACCACCTGTATTTTTAGAAGTACCTGCATTTACAGTAGGGTTTGCACCTCCAGGAGCACCAGAACCTAATAAACCTGAAACTGGAAAGTTTTCAATTAATAAATCTTTTCTTGTTTCTTCAAAATAATCTGCAACAATAGAAAGTTTATCATCAAATAAGTTAATATCTAAACCAATATCTAATTTTTCTGCTGTTTCCCAAGTTGCTAGTGGGTTTGGCAAACCTCCTTGTGCAGAACCATCAACTAAACTACCATCCAACACATATTCTCCTTCACCATCTAATAATGATCTGTATAAATTATCTCCTACTAAATTTCCTAAAGTACCGTAACTTGCTCTTAATTTTAAGAAAGAAATAGTTTCGCTATCTTTTAAGAAGTTTTCATCAGAAACTTTCCAACCAGAGGTTACAGACCAAAAACTATCTACTCTTTTGTCTTTCGCAAATACAGATGCCCCATCTCTTCTAATTAAACCAGAAAGTAAATATTTTCCTTTATAATCATATTGTACTCTACCAAATAATGAAGTCAATCTTATATCTCCATTACCTGTATTTAAGCTACGTTGTTCGCTTTGCGAATTTGTTAAACTGATGTCTGCAAACTCATACGAATTATTTGGCACATCAAAACCAGTTGCATAAATTCCATCAAATAAATCATTTTGCACACTTGTACCTGCCGTAAAACTGGTATTGTGATTTTCTGCAAAAGTTTTTTCATAAGTAGCAAAAGTTTCCCAGTTTACTCTTGTAGAAGTTGCCTTAAATTGATACACAGAACTTTGTGTTTTGTTGTATACTTTACTAGAACCATATTCTTGAATAGGGGTAAATGAGCGTTGTTTTTCATTGTAAATTTTATACCCTACACGAGATACAACGTTTAAACCCTCAAAAGGTTTGTATTCTAACTTAAAGTTACCTTCAATACCATTTCCATTATTTTCACCATAGGTATTTTGTAATAGTGACAACGGATTTACAACTTCTATACCTAAGAAGTTATTGGTATCATTTTCAGCTAACCCAAAAGTTGGTGCATAGTTTAAACCATTAAACAATAAAGAGCCATCAAATCCTTGAGAAGCACTTGTAAAATAGTTTGCAATTATAGAGAAGTTTAATTTTTCGTTAATATCAACAGCTAGGTTTAATTTGATATTATTTCTAATAAAATTAGATTTTTCCTTAGCAACAATACCATCTTGCTCTGTACGTGAAGCACTCACAAAATATCTAAAATTCTCACCACCACCAGATAAACTAATATTATGGTTTGTTAACATGGCATCATTAAATAATTGATCTTGCCAATCTGTACCAAATCCTAATTGACTAACATTATTAAAAGGTAATGTTTGTCCGCTAGCCGCATAGGCTTCATTTAAAACCAACGCATATTCTGTAGCATTTAGATAATCTAATCTTTTGGTAGTTTGCTGAAAAGCAGCATAGGTATCATATTTTACAGTTGCCTGTTTGTTTTTCTTACCAATTTTAGTTGTTACTAAAACTACACCATTTGCTCCTTTTATACCATAAATTGCAGCTTGTGCATCTTTTAAAACTGTAATAGATTCAATATCATTAGGGTTTATACTATTTAAATCTCCCTCATAACCATCTACAATTGTTAAAGGTTGATTGTTTGTATTAGAACTAACACCTCTAATTAAAATATTTACTTTTGCTCCTGGCGCACCAGAAGAAAGATTTACAGCAACACCAGAAGTTGTACCTTGTAATGCTGTTGTAGCATCAATAGGTTTTAAAACATCTAATGTTTCTTCACCAACAATAGAAACAGAACCTGTTACGTCCTTTCTTTTTTGTTTACCATAACCTACTACAATAATCTCGTCTAAAGATTCTGCAGACTCATCTAAAGAAACATTAATAGTTTCTTTATTAACTGCCACTTCTTTTTTGGCATATCCTAAATAATTAAAAACCAATGTTGCTCCTTTTTCTACTTTAGAAAGACTATAAAGTCCATCAAAATCAGTTTCTGTACCAACTACTGTGCCTTTAATAATTATACTAACTCCAGGCAATGGATCGCCTGTTTTAGCATCTTTAACAACACCCTTTACATTTATAGTTTGTGCAGAAGCACAAAAACCTACAAGTAAAAGGAGTAATAATGTGAATTTTTTTCTCATGAAATTAGTTTTAATTATGTTAGGATAAAATTATAGTTAAATATTAGTTAATTGATAAAAACAACCACTACAAAAAACATACATCACAAAAAAAACACCGTAAAAACAGCAATACCCTAACAATCACAGGGTTTTAAAAACATGCTGTAAATTACCCTATAAAGAGAATATATTAACCTTGTTGTGGTATTGTTGTGGTAAAAAACAGACTTGTTTGGTAGTTAAATTTCTAAGATGTAATTTGTTAAGTTAGAATCATGAGGAAGATTCATCTTTTTTCGTAGTCTATACCTTTTTACTTCAACACTTCTTGGCGAAATATTTAAAAGTGGTGCAATTTCTTTTGATGATAAGTTTAGCCTTAAGTAAGCACATAAACGTAAATCATTAGGTGTTAAATCTGCATGTTTTTTCTTTACTTTCTTAAGGAAATTTTTATCGGCATTGTTAAAAGCTTCTTGAAACATATCCCAATCATCTGTATTGTTTAAATTGTTATCAATAATCTTTACAACTTTCCCTACACTAGCATTACCACCGGTAACTAACTCACTTTTTATGGTATTTAAAAAGTCATTTTTCTTAATAATACTCATTGTAGAAGTAGCCAGCTCTCTATTCTTACTTTCTATATCATTACGTAACTTTTCATTATTTAATTTAATAATCACTTGAGAGCTTTCTAATTCTTTTAATTCTAACTCTTTTTGTGCTTTTACTAACAACTCTTTTCGTTGTTTTCTATAATATCTTTTAGAAGCTGCATGTACTAAATACAACGCAAATAAAGACAACAACACATATAGCGTAATAAATGTATTAGAAATATACCAAGGCCTGTCTATTTTAAAACTAAAAGTAGCTTCACTACTACTTAACTTATCTCCTATATAAGCTCTTACTCTTAACGTATAACTGCCATAAGAAATATTTTCAAATATTGCATAATTAGATTTTGAAGGTTTACTCCAATCCTTATTAAAACCGTCTAATTTATATTGATATTTTGTTGTAAGTATTTTATTAAAGTTAGGTACATGATAAAAAAACTCTAGATTATTATTTTTATAATCAAACACTTTTTGTTTAAATAAATTTAAACTTTGCCTTGGCTCATTAGTAACAAAACCATTTATTTTATGAATGTAAACTTTAAAATCTGCAGTTTCCTTAATCATTTTTAAATCTACTAGAATATAACCAACAGAAGTACCAATTAAATATATTTCATTGTTAATCTGTATTATATTTTCATATCCTGGTACAGCTTTAGCAATAGTCTCGGAAATTGATATGGAATTAATTTCAGGTTTATTACTTATTTTTCCAGGAGTTAAATATTGAATATGATCCTTAGAAAAATACCACAATTTATTGCTTGAAGCATTGTGCACCATCTCACCAGAGAGATAAGATTCTTCTGAAATTAATTTACTATAAATACTGTCTCTTTTAAAAGAATCTGCCTTATACTCATAGGTATAAATTCCATTTTTATTTGAATACAGTATTTTATCTAGATACTTAATAAGGCTTGAGTGAATACCTTTAGAAAGTGTTTTCTCAATTTCTAAATTAACCACCTCTTTAAAATCTTTATCTAAAGTTAGTTTATAAACGCCTTTATATTCATGATTTACAAAAATTCTATTTTCATCTGCCTGAACAACATATTTACTTGAATTCTTAAAACCTTTAATTTTATTACTCAATTTCCATGTTGCATTATCTTTTTTTAACACATACAAACCATCATAACATCCTTGTATGATGGTGTTTTTATCAGCTTTAATAATTTTCCATGTACCTTGTTTATTAAAAATATTCTTTGCCTTTTCATTTTCTATGATAAAGGTTCCAGAATCATGACCGCAAAACAAGGTACTATCTATTTCTGTTAAACTCCAAACCTGACCTTGCGTGTTTTGAATAAATTCAAATGGTTTATCTGCATTAATTTCCTTAAAAAAAAGCCCTTGATTGGTTCCTAAATAAATACTATTTTTATACACTATTGAAGCGTAAATTGTTCCCAAAAAATCACTCTTTTTATTATACATTTTAAAAGGTGATGTATTATTAATACAGTTAATTCCATTATCTAAACCAAGCCATATATTTTTTTCTTTATCCTCAAATACAGAAAGTACTGTATTATCACTTAATCCGGAAATTTGATTAATTTGATACTTAAAACTACCATCATTATTCAAGTAAATAAGACCATCAGAAATAGTACCAATTGCAAAACTTTTATCATGTAATTGAGTTACACTGTATACTGATTTCCCAATTAATAAATCATCTATAGGAGTCTTCCATTTTTCAATTTTGCCATTATTAAAGAAGTAAAAACCTTTTTGTTGCGTTAATATTAAAAGTTTACTGTTTTTTTTAAAAACGTCTACAATAAAGTTGTTTTTAATAAATTCATCATCAGACACCAATTTTGGCAAACCATTTTCTATATTAAACAACCCTTTTTTATCTTCTTGAAAATAAATAACATCATCTACCTTAGAAAAACCGTTAATTTTGTTTTCACTATTTATAATTTTTATAGATTTAGTTTCTAAGTTGTAGAGATAAATTCTTTCTAAGGATTTAAAAAGCATCCAACCATCAACTTCAATAATGCCCCAGATTTGCTCATCCTCTAACATTTGAATATTCTGATTTTTTACAATAGAATTGTATTCAAATACACCAAATTCATTTCTTTTCCAGAACCCAAACCCCATATAAAAACCTGTATAAACTTTATTTTTATAAGCTTTTACAGATCTCATTATAGTTTCATTTGGCGTTTTATATAATTTCCATGTAGCTCCGTTATATTCTAACAAACCTTTATTATTGGCTATATATATAGAACCATTATCGCATTGGGAAATTCCCCAATTCTGATTTTCCGCACCATAGTCTTCAGCATAAAAAACATTAATAGGTGGCAGCTCTTGAGAAAGGACAACTCCATGAATTATAAAAACAATACTAATAATTAAAAATCTTATTTTATTCATAACTACAATGTTATACATTTGTTTGGTTACTAAGTTACGTTAAAATGAAGCTATTTAAGGAAAAAAATGTCGTTTGTATGGTTTTTGTATGGGTAAAACCATGATAAAAATTCTCCTTTATAAGAATAATAGAAAAAAATAAATTAAAAATTTAATGAAACATAAATGCGTGTAATACAATTTTACAAGCTTTATGTTTATTGTGGAGGTTGTTTTAAAGAATAAGGTTTTTTTAAGTTTAGTTGAACCAGCTCATTCAACAAGTTTAAACTTTACTTTGTAGTTTTTTAAATAAATTTAGGCAATTTACTCGTTTTCTATTTTCAATAAGTATTTAGAAATAAAACATTGCTGTTACTTTTTTCTCAAGGTATTTATTGGCAAACCATCTCGTAAAGGTGGTATCCATTCTACAGAATTAGTTAACAGGTTATGATCAGGAATAAGATATGTTTCTTGAGCACTTTTTATACCTTCAAAATTTTCTTGTTGATAGCTATGAGCTTGCAAACTTGCAATTGGTGTAAAACTTAAAAGTAGTAATAATATTTTTAGGATATCTTTCATAATACCACAAAAATAAGTACTTAATAAAGTAAATTTATTGATTTTTAGACACCTAACAACTTAATATAGACGAATGGTAGACTTGTTTAGACAAGTCTTTAAAGTAGATTTAATCTTTTCATTAATTCTGGACGCTTAGACCTACTAACAGGAATAACATCTTTTTTTACAAGAACGCTATTATCTTCAATATCTATAATTTTATTAATATTGATGATATATGAACGATGTATTTTTAAAAAAAGAGTCTTTGGTAATTTTTCTTCTATTTTTTTTAGTGTAGAATGAACCTTATAATCTTTGGTTTCTGTTTTTATTTTAATATAATCTCCTTTGGCTTCTATTAAATAAATACTTGGTAAATCTATTTTTATTAACCTACGATCTATATTTATATAAAAATCATTATCATTTTCTTTGGTTTTAACAGCTTTCTTTTTTGCATCACTTGTAGAAATAGTTTTTCTTTCTGCTTTAAGAATAGCTTTTTTAAATCTAGGTAATTCTAAAGGTTTTAATAAATAATCTACAATAAAATCATACTCAAAAGCCTCAATAGCAAATTTAGAATCTGATGTTGTTAATATAATATTAGGTGGATTTCTTAACGTTTTTATAAAGTCTAATCCACTAAAATCTGGCATATGAATGTCTAAGAAAATTAAATCTACCTTATTTTCTATTAAATATTTCATGGCATCAATAGCGCCAGAAAACTCTTCTACAAGATTTAAAGATTTAACTTCTTTACAAAGAGTTTTTATAATAACCCTTGCCATTTTTTCATCATCAATAACAATACAATTCATACAACTTATATAGTTTCTATATAGTCTGAAATTGCTTTTAAAATTTCATCAAAATCTTGCTCACCTTCTAAACTTAAATCTCTAAGATTATGCTCAAACTTATTCGCTCTTTCGTAACTTTTTTCAAGACCTAAAATACTAATTTTATGCTTAAGTTTATGAACATTTTCTTCAATTTTTTTATATTCTTTTTTTTCTAAGCTATTATAGTAGTCTTTCTTTTCTTCTGGAAACTCTGTTTTAATAACATCTATCAATTCCTTTTTAATAGATTCATCTCCTCTTGCTAGTTGTTCTATATAGGCTAAGTTTGGTTTTTCCATTATTTTTTTATGCTAAAATAAAAAGTAGTTCCAACACATCACCCAGAATTTAAATAAATTTCGCCTTTGTATATCTCAATTTTATTTTACAATGAATATTCTAATATTTGTAGACTTATAATAGTTTTCTACTTTTTTAAATGCAACAAATATTTTATAAAAATATTCTTTTGCTATTCCATTACCATTTTCCTTTACATAAAACTTCTAAAAACAAGGTTCTACTATATACCAAATCTATCGTACATTCTTCTTTATCATTAAATTTTACACCAATGATAAATAATTTTTTGTATTTTCTTCTACTACAAATATTGGCACTTCTGCTATCTATTTTTTTCACCTCTACCTGTGATGGTTTTCACTGAAAACCCGCATTTAATTTGGGTTTTTAAACCTTACTAAAAGTCTTAAATAACTTCATTTATTATTACAAAAAAGTGCCCAGCATAAACCAAAAGTGAATTATATGTTTAAAAACTAGTTTTATCACTTAAATAAATTGCTAGTTATAATATCTTCAAAAACTAAAAACATCAACAATTGTATAAAAATGTATTCTAATTATAATTTAGACTGATAAATAAATTTTTCTAGCATTTTTAAAAACAAATTTTTCTACTTCTACATCTAAAAATTCTGTAAAAACTTTACCTTTAATAGTTAGTATTTTTTTAATTCATTCATACTCCAATAGGCAAGTACTGTTTCTATTTTCTTAACATAATCATCATATTTTAAAGGCTTTAAAATATAACCAGAAACCCCCAATTTAAAGCACTCTTCTAAATCTTTTTGATTGTCTGAAGTAGTTAATATTACCGTAGGTATGTGTCTAATTTCTACATTATTTTTTAGGATAGATAAAAATTCTATTCCACTTATTTTGGGCATGTTTAAATCTAATAAAATTAAATCAGGAAAATTACTTTTGTCTTGCAAAATTTCTAATGCTTCCTCACCATTTTTAGCCTCCTGTATTGTATGTTCTAATTTTAATAATGAAAGTGTTCTCTTCATTTTCATTATTTCAATTAAATTATCCTCTATCAATAATAGATTTAAGTTCTTAGGCATTTTAGATATTTTACGTTTTATTCAGACAAATGTAAATTAAAATACATAGGCTTCTAATACTAGTTGGTCAGTGCTATTAAAGTGTCGATGAAATGCAAAAAAGTATAGATTAATTTTTCTTATCAACCTAGAATTAGTTTTTAATAACAATTACAATTTCCAAAGCAACTTTTATATCTTATTCTAACGCTATATCCGCTAATTTTACTTTAATTTCTTTAGAATTTAATTGGATTTTCCATTCCAAAATAAATTTCAGCTACAGCAAACTCTTTTTTGCAATGTTTTTAATGTTGTTTTAAAAATCAAAATCAGGTTCTTAACAAAGGCATAAGGCAGGTTTGAATACTGATAAAAAACATACATTAAACCACCTAACAAACTGACATAAAACCAATTACCACAAAAAAACTATTAAACCTTTACATGATTTTCACTTAATTGTAAAGCATAAATTAGATTGCACAAAAGGCTAAAAAAGTATTGAGCCTTTTGTGTAATCTAAAATTTTAAAAATTACTTCAATTCTAACAAAACCAAATCGTACTCTGAATTTACGGTGACTTTACCGTCTTTTACTTCTACTATTTGGTTGGCATAAAAATCATTTAGTTTATCACCATTTTTAAATAATGATGAAACATTAATTTCTTTATTTCCTTTGGTTAAATTAATTCCCGCAATAATTTTATCATCATTTCTAACTCTAGAAAAAATCAATCCATTTTCCTCAGAAATAACTTGATGCTTTCCTGCGCCTACTGCCATGTGATTTGCTCTAAACTGTCCTAATTTTTGCCAATGATTTAAAACTTTCTGAGTGTTCTTTTTATTCTTTATTTCATCCCAATTCATAAACGAACGCAATGTTGCGTCTCCAACAGTACCTGCTATGGTTAAATCTCTAGAAGATTCATCGCCATAATACACTTGCGAAGTACCAGAAGTTAGTAGCAACATGGTAGCTGCTCTATACGGCATCGTTCTTTGTTTATCAAACGGTTCTCCATCATCGTGAGAGGTCATATAATTTAAAATTCCATAGCCTTTTAAATTCGTATTTAATAGAGAATCATATTTATGAAACACTGCCGATTCTGTTAATTGTTTTACATTCCATTTTAATTCAAAATTAATTAAGCTATTAAAAGCATTGTCAAAATAATTAATTTTTTTACCGCCAAGATCAAAAGATTTCCCGTCAGAAATGGTATAATTATAGACTTCACCTACTAAATAAAAATTATTTTCATCCATCATTTTTTCAGGATTATTTTTTTTATAATCAGCAAAAGCTAGGTCACATTCTTGCTTAAATTCTTGCCAAACAAATTCTTCTGTATGTTTAACCGTATCTACTCGGTAACCATCAATTCCGAATTCAGTAATATAATCTGTAAGCCATTTCATTATATAAAAACGAGGCGCTCTTGGATGCCCTGTTCTTGTAAAAAATGCATCTAATTCTTTAATTTCTTGTTCATAACGTCCTTCTGCTTTCCATTTTCCCACCAATTGTGCAGGTAATTCTACAGCTTTATTACTCTCTGTTTTAATGTCTGGCAAATTTTTAACCAAGGTACAAGAAATGGTATGTTCATAAGATTCATAGGTACATTGAGGACCAGTTCTTACCCAATCACTTGGCCAAACAGGGTCTTTCTCTGTAGCTGGCCCTGTATGATTAATAACAGCATCTAACAATACACGAATGCCGTTTTTATGTGCAATAGCAACCAATTCTTTTAAATCTTCTTTGGTTCCAAAATTAGGGTCAATTTTTGTCCAATCTTTTGCCCAATATCCATGAAAACCGTAAGACAAACCTGTTCCTTCATCGGTTCCGCCATGAATTTGTTCTACAATTGGTGTCATCCAAATGGCATTAATTCCAAGTTTTGTAAAATAACCTTCTTTTATTTTTTGCGTAATTCCTTTGATATCTCCACCTTCAAAACCGCGTAATTTTCCAGTTTTTTGGGTTCTTTCAAAATTGATATCATTGCTTGTATCTCCGTTATTAAAACGGTCTGTTAATAAAAAATAAATATTTGCGCCTTCCCAGACAAACTCTTTTTTTACAAGTTGTTTTTCTGTATTTTTTGTTGATGACTTTTCTTTACAACTAAAAATAGTAGCTAAAATGAATATGAAGAGTATTTTTTTCATGCGAATTGTTTAATTTAAATCCCCCCACAAGTTTTTTTACAGCTTATAGGTGTTTAATAATTAATATATACTACCTACAAGGTTTTGAAAACCTTGCAGGATATATGAAAGCTATTGTTTAATTTTTAAAATAAAAGATTCTAATGGTTTTACATCAACCCTTACCCTTGCCGCACCGTTTTCTACTTTTAAAGTTGATGAATAGGTTTTATACAATTGATCTTCCACATTATATTCACCATCTTTTAAGTTCCATTTTTCTATAATATCTTGAGGTAAACCTAACTCAAAACCATAAGTATCATGGGCATTAAAATTAGAAACAATAATTAATTTTTCAGTATCACTCCAACGTACAAAAGACAAAACTCTTTCATTATACCACTCTGTATTTCCGCGATTAAAATGATGAACATCTTGGTACTCGCCCATTAAAGCATCGCTATTAATTGTAAAGTTTAACAAGCGTTTGTGAAAATCTCTTAAAGCCAACTCTTCTTTTGTAGATTTACCTCCATCAAACTTTTTATCATTTACCCAACGTTGTAATGTTGGTACGCCAATATAATCGAAAATTGAAGTTCTAGACGCACTACCAAATCCTGCATTTTCTGCACCTGGTTCGCCAAATTCTTGTCCGAAATACACCATTGTTGGCGAAGTAGAAATTGTAGATGAAACTACCATTGCTGGTTTTGCTTTTAAAGCATCTCCTGCAAACTCCGGACTCGCAATTCTTTGTTCGTCATGATTTTCTAAAAAGTGCAACATATTGTGCTCTATATCTTTTAAATCTTCTTGAATTCCAGGAATATGATCTGTAATACCATGTCCTTGCATGATATGTTTAATAGTATCATATAATTGAACTTTGTCATACAAATAATCCATTTTTCCTTTTCTGATGTAATTTCTATATTCATTTGGATTATATACTTCTGCCAATAAAAAAGCGTCTGGATTTTTCATTTTAATAGCAGAATTCATAAAACTCCAAAACTCTACAGGTACCATTTCTGCCATGTCATATCTAAAACCATCAATCCCTTTTGCGGTCCAATACAGGGCAATATCTCTAAATTTTATCCAAGAACTTGGTATTTTTTTATCTTGCCAAAACTCAAAATGTTTTTTATAATCTTCGTTTTCAAAACCATCTGGCAATTCATCAAAATCTTTTCTTCCATCCGGAGAAATACCATAATTTACTTTTACAGTTTCATACCAATCGTTAAAATGAGGTTTTGCTGCTCTAGATCCATTTCCTGTCCATTTTGCAGGATTTTCTACAAATTTATGATCAGATAACGGATTTTTTTCTCCTCCTAAAGGCGCATATCCATCTAAGAAATCTGGCACTTGAAACGCCTCATTTGGCACATAATAAAAATTATTATTCACATCATATTCCACTGTTTTATCATCATCTGCTCCAAAATCTTTTGTTCCTTTAGGATTTGATAAACTTTGGTAATTTCTAGCAACATGATTTGGTACAATATCAATAATTACTTTCAATCCGTTTTTATGAGAACGCGCTACTAAAGCTTCAAATTCTTGCAATCTGTTGGCAACATTTACAGCCAAATCCGGATTTACATTGTAGTAATCTTTAACGGCATACGGAGAACCTGCTCTCCCTTTTACAATATCCGGATCATCATTAGAAATGCCAAATTTTGTATAATCTTTAATTACATCATGATGCGGAACACCAGTATACCAAATATGAGTAACACCCAAATCTTTTATTTCTGATAATGCTTTGTCTGTAAAATCATTAAATTTACCAACACCATTTTCTTCAATGGTTCCCCAGGGTTTGTTAGTGGTATTTGTATTCCCAAACAAACGTGTAAATACCTGATAAACCACTGCTTTTTTCTCTTGATTTGTACTCATCTCTTTAATTTTTGATGTTTTTTCTGTTGAACAACCAATTATTATTGATAAAACTAAAACGGATAAAACGCTGTGTCTTTTTTTCATAATTGATTTTTTATTTTAATGAAACTTTTATTTTTACTTCTTTCTTTGGATTCCAGGTTACCGGAATTTTTATACTATTATTTTCTAAAACTGAAATTCGTTTTCTTTTACCATTGACTTTTATCTTCTTTGGATTCCATTTAATATTGTGCAAAACCAACATCACTTCCTTGTTTTTTGAAGTCCAATTTTTTCCAATTTCCGCTTCAAATTCAATGTCTAAACAATCTTTCTTAATTTCAGATTCAAAGGTTAGTATTTCAAAACTTCCTTTTTCAAAAGCATTTGCCGTAAGACCATCATCATTATAAAATGCTCTTTCACTTTCTTTAACTTCAGCATCAAAATAATAATGCAATTCTAATGCATCTGCCTTATAATCATCTGTGGTTTGCACTACATCTGTCATTAAAATAAAAGCACCACTTCTTACAAACGTAGGAATGTTTTCTTCATTTAACAGCACTGTTTTTGTTTGGCCGCCAGCAATTTTTTCATCTGTATAAAAATGAAACCAATTGGCTGTTTTAGGAAAATAAATTTCTTTTGTTTTTATAGAATCCTTTAAAATTGGGGTAATTAAAAAATCTTTTCCCCATAAATAGGTCGATGAATTTTCCATTAGTTTCTCATCATCTTCTTCAAAGAAAATAGGACGCATTAAAGGTGTTCCTTTTTGGTTATTTTCAAAAGCAATATTGTAATTATAAGGCAATAATTTATAGCGCAATTCAATTGCTTTTTTGGTTATTTTCTTGGCTCTTTTACTTCTAAAAACAGGTTCACTAGCAACTTCTTCTTGTGCATGAGGTCTAAAAACAGGCTGAAAAACACCATATTGCAACCAACGTATGTATAAATTATCATCTAAATTTGCACCTGCAAAACCGCCCAAATCAGAATGCATATATCCCAATCCTTGCATGCCCATTTGCAAAGCAATTTCTGGTTGAGATTGCAAACCTCCCCAAGTTCTATTTACATCGCCAGACCAAGGAATCATACCAAAACGTTGCGAACCAGAATATCCTGCGCGCATTAAAATAAAAGGTCTTTCTTCTGAAAACTCTTTTTGATAGCCTTCAAAAATTAAACGAGCCCAATCATGACCATAAATATTATGAATTTCATCTGCTTTCTTATTTTTAAAATTCACCCAAGATGGCAACACTTCTGGCTCTCCTAAATCTCCCCAAAGTCCTTTTGCTCCTAAATTTAAAAGCTGTTTATAAATATTCCAAAACCATTCTGTTCCTTCTTTTTTATAAATATCTACAATACCCGTGTTTCCAAAATAGAAATCATACGTTGCCGCACTTCCTATAGAATCTGTTGCCAAAACTTCTTTTGCTACAGCTTCTTTCCACTTTTTAGACGTAGTTAAAATAAAAGGTTCTGTAATTAAAACTGTTTTAACTCCTTTGTCTTTTAAACGACCAATCATGCCTTTCATATCTGGGAAAGAATCTTTGTAAACCTCAAGATTTCCCATGGTTCCTTGCAACTCTTTTCCAAACCAATACAAGTCTAAAATTACGGCATCTACAGGTATTTTTTCTTCTTTAAAGGTGGCAATGGTTGCTTCTGTTTCTTGCTGCGAATGATACCCAAATCTGCTTGAAAAGTTACCCAAAGTCCAACGCGCTGGTAAAGGTTGTTTTCCTGTTAAGTCTGTATAATTATCTATTAAATCTATCCAAGAATCTCCTACAATAACTTGATATGTTTTTCTGCCAGAAATAGTTTCATAGGTTAAAGAATTGTCTTTTTTACTATCTAAATCTAAATAACCAATAGGTGCATTATCAAAATGTAGCATGTATTTTTTTGATGAAACTACCAAAGGAATCGTAAAATTCATCAACTCAGCATGTGTTTCATAACCATACTGTGCTCTGTTATATAATGCCAAACGATTACCACGTCTGTTCATTCCTAAAGCCCTTGCTCCTGCTCCGTATAAAACCTCTTCTTGGGTTAAGTTAAATTGAATTTTTTCTGTTTCTTCAGCAATAATATTCCCTTTTACATTTTCTAAAGGAATGTGTTTGGATTTAAAATAGCCAGTTTTTTCTGACGTAACTACTTGATTATTATATGTATAAATTATTTGAAAAGGATTGTGTTTCACAAGAACCGAAATTCCTTCTGTAGAAAAATGACTTTCGTTTTCACTAATTATAGCAGTAATGTTAACTTCTGTTGGTTTTAAAACCACAGCATGAGAGGTTTTTATGTGCTCTTCACCTAAAGGAATAAAACTAGTTTCTACAATTTTTTTATGAATGAATGTTATTAAATATTTTCCATCATTTACATTAATTTCTAATCCCTTTTCAGTTTGTTTGGCATTTTTAAAGATTCGATTAGAATTTTGAGTAAATGCAGAAATAGATATAAAAAGTAATAAAAAAAGTATTTTGAAATTATTCATTATTATAGTTTTTTAATCCTCGATTGCCCACTAACTGACAATTATTTTTTCAGTAAAAATATTAATGGAATGTACATTCTTTTTTGCCAAGACAATTGAGAATGGTTGGTTCCATTAAAAAATAAGTATTTATAAAAGCTAGCTTAATTTAAAACTTTAGTGTCTATTTTTAGTTGAGTTAAAACTGCTTTACATTCTACTTTCTATGAAGTTATGCAAGAAATAAATAATATAGATTTCTCATACTTCAAGTTTTTTAATATTTTGTAGTTAAGGTAATACTTCCTTTTTCATTTAAAATGATAGCATCACCCCAAATAAATTCTTCTCCAGTAATAATATTTTTTAGTGTTTTTCCGTCCAAACCAACTTCTGCATACCTTTTTAAATCAATAGTAATAGGTGTTGTATTTTTATTAATAATATTTACAACAGTTTCATCTCCTTTTATTCTAAACAAAAAATAGGTATTCATAAAAGGAGCAAAATGTATGGTTTTACCATCATGTATTGCTTCACTATTTTTACGATAGTTTAAAAACCTTTTAACAAAAGTTTGCATGTCTTTTTGATACTCATTTAACCCCTCTCCGGTAAACGCATTTACGGTATCATATTTAAAACCTCCAGGAAAATCACTTCTTATTAAACCATGATCTCCGGGGTTTGCAGAATCATTCATTAAAATTTCTGTACCGTAATAAATTTGAGGAATTCTAGGCAATGTTAGCATATAACTTAACCCCATTTTTACTTTTGAAATATCTTCCCACAACTCTGTAAAAACTCTTGTTTTATCATGATTGTCTAAAAACACAAAAACATCTTTTGGAGTTGCATAATGAAAATCATTGGCTAAGCTTTCATATAATTTCACCAAACCTCTGTCCCAAGTTTCATCATCATTTATACCCTCTACAATGGCTTTTTGCATCGGAAAATCCATAGGAGATTTCAAGTTAGATTCGTAACCATCTTTATTATTTGCACCTCTTTGCCAATAACCAACAATTAACGGATTGTAACTCCATTCTTCTCCTACAATAGAAAAATTAGGGTATTCATTCATAATAGAACCTGCCCAAATACTCATAAAATTCTTGTCTGGATATGGATATGTATCTTGTCTAATACCGCCCAATCCCAAAGTTTCTATCCACCAAATACTATTTTGAATAATGTATTTTGCTAAAAATGGATTCCGCTGATTTAAATCTGGCATTTTGGGAGAAAACCACCCTTCATTATTTTCTTTTCTGTCTGCTTCTGATGCATACAAATCTTGATTTGTTGTTCTTCTATGATTAGACCCAATAGAGGTTTCATTATTCCAATTATTAATATTTTCTTCGTAATTTTTTTGATAGTTTAACCAATCATCAAAAGGAAGATCTTTGATCCACCAATGCTGTAAACCACAATGATTTGCAACCTGATCCATGATTAATTTCATGTTTTTTTCTCTTAACTTATCTGCTAATTCTTTATACACTGATAAATTTCCAAAACGTGAATCTACTTTATAAAAATCTGTAATTGCATAGCCGTGATACGAGCTTTCTGCCATATCATTTAAAAGAACAGGCGTTGGCCAAACAGCCGTAAAACCAAGGTCCGAAATATAATCTAAGTGATTTATAATTCCCTGTATATCACCGCCATGACGCTTATAATTATCACCACGATCTATATCTGTTTCTTTTAACGCTGTATTAATGTTATTAGATTCATCTCCGTTTGCAAAACGATCTGGCGTAATTAAATAAATAGCATCAGAACTGTTAAAACCTATAAATTCATCCGACTGTTTTTCTCTAGATTTTAACTCGTAGGTATGTGTTTTTTTGGTTCCATCCTTAAAAGTAAAAACGATATTGAAATTACCTGGATTTGTAGCTGCATCAATGTTTAAATCTATAAAAAGGTAATTATTACTTTTGGCTGTGTTTACCTTTTCAATAATAACTCCTTTGTAAGAAATACAAGGAATTGAAAATCCTATATTTTCTTCTTTTACTAATAATTGTAGTGAAGTGTCTTTAAAACCGATAAACCAATTTGGTGGCTCTACTCTTTCAACTTCGTTTATTATTGTTGTAATTTCTTTAGTAACCTCCATTTTTCTTTGTTTGCCCTTTTGGCATGAAAACAAAAATACGATAACAAAAATTATAAGAAGGTTTAAAAAGATGTATTTTAATAGTTTCATTAAATCTTATTTAAACTTCAAAGGTTTTAAAAACCTTTGAGGATTACTTTGTTATTATTTATTCAATTTCTTTAAAATTATCACTTTGTTCATTTTCTTTATGAACATGAATAAAATTATCTTTATCATCAAATAATTCAATCACTTCTTCTCGCTTTAAAATTATTGGTTTTGATGATAAAATAGATTTATAGGAAGAATATAAATATTCTTGATAATTTTCTGTAAAACTATGTTTTAGAGGATTTAAATGAATATATAAATTTACATTTCTTAAATAATTTAAATCTGTAATTCTATTACGTTTAAATCTAACTTTAAACAAACTTCCTTCTCTATTATACTTTTTATTTATTGCCTTTGTATAAGCATTAAATAAGTTAGAAAAAGGTTGGGATAATTTATCTAAATTTATTTTTTTTATGGATGATAATTCTTCGCTTGATTTTATTTTAATCAATAAATGAAAATGATTTTTCAACAAACAGTATGCATATACATCTGCAATTGGTGAAATATGCTTTTTTATTAAATTTAAAAAATGTGAGTAATTACTATCTTCAACAAATAAATTTTCTTTATTATTTCCTCTATTATAAATATGGTAAAAATGGCCAGGTTCTAAAACATCATATTTTTCCATATTTTATATTTATTTTTCTTCTTCAATTCTAAACCTCAAAGGTTTTAAAAACCTTTGAGGTTTGTATTTATATGTACTAATTTGGTGACACAGTTACAACCTCTCCATCAACCAAAATATGAATTGCTTCTGTTCCTTCTAATGTAAATTCAGTTCCTTTTTGAGAAACATTTACCGTAATGACTTGATGTCTGAAATTCACTTTAAATGAATAAGCCTTCCATCCTTTAGGTATTTTTGGCGAAAAAGAAAGCGTATTATTTTGCACTCTCATTCCTCCAAAACCTTCTACAATACTCATCCAAGTTCCTGCCATAGAAGTAATATGCAAACCTTCTTCTACTTCGTGATTATAATCGTCTAAATCTAAACGAGAAGTACGTAAATAGAACGTATATGCTTGTTCCATTCTGTTTAACTTTGCAGCCTGAATACTATGTACACAAGGAGATAATGAACTTTCATGCACTGTAAATGGTTCGTAAAAATCGAAATGACGCTCTAATTCTTCGGTAGAAAAATCTTCTTCGAACATATAAAAACCTTGTAAAGTATCGGCTTGTTTTATGTACGGAGAACGTAAAATTCTGTCCCAACTCCATTTTTGATTAATAGGTCTTTGACTTTTATCTAAATCTGCAACCGTAATTAGCTCTTTGTCTAAAAAACCATCTTGTTGTAAATAAATATTATGCTTTTCTGAAACAGGAAAATACATTTGATCTGCAACATTTTTCCATTTCAATAATTCTTCATCAGAGAAATTTACTTTTTCTTTAATTCTAATGTAATCAGAAACATGGTCTGTTTTTACAATCTCTATATTTTCTAAAGCATAATTAATACACCATTTTGCAATGTAATTTGTGTAAAAATTATTGTTGATGTTATTCTCATATTCATTTGGACCGGTAACACCCAAAATCATAAATTTATTTTTATCCGAAGAAAACGTTGCTCTTTGTTGCCAAAAACGTGCAATACCAATTAATACTTCCAATCCTTTTTCTGGAATGTAAGAATAATCTTCTGTAAAACGGTAATAATTAAAAATAGCGAATGCTATGGCTCCGTTTCTATGAATTTCTTCAAAGGTAATTTCCCATTCATTATGACATTCTTCACCATTCATAGTTACCATTGGATACAATGCTGCGCCGTTTGTAAAACCAAGTTTTGCTGCATTTTCAATAGCTTTTTCTAAATGATTGTATCTGTATTCTAACAAAGTTCTTGCAACAGCTTGGTCTTTGGTTGCCATATAAAAAGGTATACAATAGGCTTCTGTATCCCAATAGGTACTTCCTCCGTATTTTTCTCCTGTAAATCCTTTTGGACCAATATTTAAACTAGCATCTGTACCTAAATACGTTTGGTTTAATTGAAAAATATTAAAACGAATTCCTTGTTGCGCTTTTACATCGCCAGAAATTGTAATGTCTGACATGCTCCAGATTTGTGCCCAAGATTCCTTTTGTTTTTCTAACAAAACATCAAAACCAAAACCAACGGCTTTGTCTAACGCTTCTTTTGCAGCCTCTACCAATGCTTCTTTAGCATAATCTCTATCAACCACATAACCACCAAATTTATGAATTGTATATGTTTGATCTTTTTTAATTTCTTCAGGATATGTACAAGAAGTAAAATTTGCAGTTTGCTCATTATTACAAACCGTAACCACCTCATGGTTATCTACAAATAATTTTGATTCCATAAAAGTACACGTGTAAAAGTGAGTTTTCATGGTTCTTGCTTCAATAAAAGATTGATGGCTATTTTGAGAAATTTTTAAAACATCCCAAAATTGATCGTTCCAATTGGAATCTTCATTGGTAATACCAGCATCTATATATGGAATATATGTAATTTTAGCATCTGCATTTAACAAGGTTATATTGTAACTAATTGCACCAATTTCATCCAACTCTAAACTTAAAAAACGTTTTGTATCAACTTTAATTTTGATTCCGTTTTGTAAAACAGCTTCAAAACTTCTAGACAACCAACCTTCTTGCATGTTTAGTTCTCTTTTAAATTTAGAAACTTCTTTACATGTATGTAAATCTAATTTTTCCTCATTGATAAGCACGTTAATTCCAATCCAATTTGGAGCATTTAATACCTTTGCAAAATATTCTGGATATCCGTTTTTCCACCAACCAACACGTGTTTTATCTGGATAATAAACGCCGCCAATATAACTTCCTTGAAAAGTTTCTCCTGAATAATATTCTTCAAAATTAGCTCTTTGTCCCATGGCGCCATTACCAATACTGAACAGGCTTTCTGATGATTTTACTTTCTCTGAATTAAAGCCTTCTTCTATAATAGACCATTCGTTTGGTATGATGTAATCTTGATTCATTTTGTTCTTTTTTTCCTGTATATTATCTTAAATTTTAATAAACAACTAAAGGTTTAATTTGCTTATAACTTACCTTATGCCTACACCGTTCTAAAAATCTTGCAGGATTTGGTAAATTTATTTATCAATCAATTCCTGAATAAATTCTGTACTGATTTCTGTAAAGTCTTTGAAATTAAATTGTGCTTCAGATAGTATTTTTTGATCTCCAATACCAATACTTATCATTTTTGCAGCATTTGCAGCTTCAACACCTGCAACGGCATCTTCAAAAACCACACAATCTTTTGCATTTACACCCAATTGTTTTGCTGCCAACAGAAAAACTTCTGGATCTGGTTTTGCTTTGGTTACATTATTACCGTCTACAATAGCATCAAAATAATGTAACAAATTAACTTTTTCTAAAATTGGTTGCGCATTTTTACTTGCAGATCCTAAAGCAATAGGAATATTATTTTGTTTTAAATACTGTAAAACCTTAGGAACATCTGGCAATATTTCTGATGCATCCATATTTTCTATATAGTCTAAATAGTCTACATTTTTTTCTACCATCCAAGTATCAAATTCTTCTTGAGTAGCTTCTCTTTTGCCTATTTCTAATAAAATTTCTAAACAACGTTTTCTACTAACGCCTTTAAATAACTCGTTTTGTTCTTCGGTAAATTCGAAACCTAATTGGTTTGCTAATTTTCTCCATGCTAAATAATGATATTTGGCAGTGTCTACAATTACACCGTCTAAATCGAATATAAATCCTTTTTTCATGTACTTTTACTATTTTTATTTTGTTTGAATTACATCATCTACATCTTTTACTTTGTAGACTAATGCTGCGGCAATTAAAAAACTAACTCCACTAATTATTAAAGCAAAAATTGCTTCATTATTATAAGCGTATTTTACTAATGGTCCCCCAATTAAAGCATTGATAATTTGAGGAATTACAATAAAGAAATTAAAAATACCCATATAAACACCCATTTTTTTAGCAGAAATAGATCCTGCTAAAATTGCATACGGCATGGCTAAAATACTTGCCCAAGCAATTCCTATTCCTATCATAGAAAGGATTAACCAATTTTCATTAGGCATAATATAAATGGATAATAAACCTAAACCTCCAATAATTAATGAAATAGAATGTGTTTTTTTTCTACCTAATTTTTTAGCAATATATGGCAAAGCAAATGCATAAAAAGCAGAAACCAAGTTGTAAATTCCGAAAAGAATACCAACCCAATCTCCTGCGTTTTGATACGCTGTACTGCTGCTATCTGTATGCGGTAAACCATAAATATGTTGTGCTATTGCAGGCGTGGCAAAAACCCACATTCCAAAAAGTCCAAACCAAGAAAAAAATTGCACCCAACTTAATTGACGCATGGTTGTTGGCATTTTTTTGAAATCTTCAAAAATATCCATCAAACTAGAGCTTTCTTCTTCTTCTATAGTTGCAACGGAATCATTATCAAAACTTGCTAATTCTTCTGGTGAATACTCTTTTGTAGTAAAAATAGTGACTAAAATAGATACAATTAAAATAATAGCACCAATAATAAAAGACCAAATTAAGTTTGCCGGAACAATACCTGCTGAAGTTTCATTAGAAACCCCAAACCAGTTTGTTAATGCATAAGGCAACCAAGAACCAACAACTGCACCAAAACCAATTAATGCTGTTTGTATGCTAAAGCCTGCTGTTCTTTGATCTGTTCTTAAATTATCTCCTACTAAAGCTCTAAAAGGCTCCATAGCAATATTAAAAGAAGCATCCATAATCATTAAAAAACCTGCTCCTACCCAAAGTGCTGGTAGAAAAGCGATAAAAATATCCGCTTGCGGCATTAAAACCAAACCAATAGAAGCTAAAATAGCACCTACTAAAAAATAGGGTTTTCTTCTTCCGAATTTCCCCCAAGTTTTATCGCTATAATACCCAATAATTGGTTGTACAATTAAACCCATTAATGGAGCTATAATCCAAAACCAAGAAAGTTCATGAACATCTGCGCCAAAAATTTGTAAAATTCTACTTGCGTTTGCATTTTGTAGGGCAAAACCCATTTGTATTCCTAAAAATCCAAAACTCATGTTCCAGATTTGCCAGAAGCTTAATTTACGCTTTTCCATGTATCGTATGCTATTATGTGAATATTACGATAAGCGCTTACACTTATCAATTATTAAATTTTGTGGAATGTAATTTATTGATAAATCGTAAATATGAAGCAAATATATATTTTTTTCCTTAATTTTTTAAAAAGGAACAAAACAATCTACGACGACGGTTTCGTAGATTCTCGTAGTTTTAAGTCGCTAGAAATGACAATTTTTTTAGGCTTAAAATCTTCCGACTCTTTTTCTATTCTTTCTATAATAATTTCAACAGCTTGTTTACCCATTGTAAAACCATGTTGTGCTACTGTTGTAATAGAAGGTGAAGAATACCTAGAGATTAAACCATCTGTAAAACCAACAACAGAAAGATCTTGAGGTACTTTTAACCCTTTTTCTTTTGCAACTCTCATTGCTTTTGCTGCATAAATTTCATTCACAGCAAAAACACCATCTATATCTTGTTCAAATATTTTTTCTATTTGTTCACAGATATTGCGGCTTTCATCTATTTCTACGATTAAATTAGGATCTGTTTTAATGTATGCTTCTATCAATGCCTTTTCATAGCCTTGTCTTCTTAAAGCACCAACATTAACGTGGTTTGGCGTTGTTATTAAAGCAATTTTTTTTCTATCATTTTCTAACAAAAGTTTTGTTGCTTTGTACCCTGCACCCACATCATCTACTACTACTTTATCACATAAAATTTCATCTACAACTCTATCTATTAATACCAAAGGAATTTCTTCAGACACCAAGTCTAAAAAATGATTAAAGTCTTTATTTTCAAGAGTTTCACTAGCTATTGACACAATTAAACCATCTACACTACCGTTAGATAAAACCTTTAAAGTTTCTACTTCTTTTTTATAAGATTCATTAGAGAAACAAACCATAATATGATAGCCTTTTTCAATGGCCCCTTCTTCAATTCCCATAATAACGGTAGAGAAAAAGTGATGTACAATTTTTGGTAAAATAACCCCAATTACTTTTGTTTTTTGATTGCGAAGTTGCAGTGCTAAACTGTTAGGTTTGTAATTATAATAATCTGCAAACGCTTGTATTCTTTCTTTTGTTTCTGTACTTATTTCATGACTATCTTTTAAGGCTTTTGAAACTGTAGATGTAGAAACCCCTAATTCTTTGGCAATTGTTTTTATTGTAATTTTTTGCTTCATTATTTAAATAAAATTAAATATTTGTGTGGTTTTTTAACAATCTAATGATAATACAACAAAAAAAGTTGTTAACACGAAAACGTTTTCGTGACTTTTATCATATTGATAACCTATAACTTATATATATCTTTACAACGTGGAATGTAAATTTATTGTTATCAGCAAATCAAATTTACAGTTATTATTTAACAAATTATACATGAAAAAATTTAAATTATTGTTAATTGGAATTCTTTTAACATCATCGTTTAACATGTTTGCACAACAAACTGTTAAAGGAAACGTAAAAGAAAAAACATCTGGTGATCCTTTACCTGGTGTTAGTATAGTGGTTAAAGGTACCATAAGAGGTACACAAACCGATTTTGATGGAAACTTTACTTTAGATAAAGTAACAACTGGTGATATTCTTGTTTTTAGATATCTAGGTTTTGGAGACAAAGAAATTGTTATTGGTACAAACTATAACCTTTCTATAGAATTAGAAGAATCTGCAGAGTCTTTAGATGAAATAGTTGTGGTAGGTTACGGTACAGTAAAAAAAGAAGATTTAACGGGATCTGTAGCTGTTATTTCTGCAAAAGATTTTAATACAGGTGCAGTAGCATCTCCAGATCAGTTATTACAAGGTAAAGCTGCAGGGGTTAGAATTACAAGTGCAGGCGGACAGCCAGATGCTGCTCCGAATATTAGAATACGTGGTGGTTCTTCTCTTTCTGGAAACAACGCTCCGTTAATTGTTATTGATGGAGTTCCTTTAGATAATGGTGGTGTTGCCGGTGTTGGCAACCCTTTAAGCTTAATAAACCCAGATGATATAGAAAGTTTTTCTATCTTAAAAGATGCATCTGCTACCGCAATTTACGGTTCTCGTGCATCTAATGGTGTACTTATTATTACTACCAAAAAAGGAACTTCTGGAGATACAAAATTTAATTTCTCTGCAAGAACTTCTTTAAGCGCTATAGGCGATGATAATCAAGTACAAGTAATGGACGCAGATACGTTTGTAAACTTTGCAAAAACCTATTATCCTAATAGCTTAGAAGCTTTAGGGGTACCTGTTGGTTCTGTAAACACAAAAGAATCTAGTAAAATTATTACACTTACTGATAAAGATGGAAATCCTTTTCAACGTCAAATTTATAATACAGACTGGCAAAATGCTATTTATAGAACAGCCGTTACATCAGATTACAACTTTGGAGTAAGAACTAATTTATTCAAAAAAATACCATTTAGAGCTTCTATTGGTTATAATGATACAGAAGGTGTTGTAAAAACGAATGATTATGAAAGAATAACAGCTTCTTTAAGGTTAACTCCAAGAGTTTTAGACGATCATTTAAAAATTGATGTAAACGCAAAAGCTACGTCTGTTAATAAAAATTCTATTGATGAAGGCGGCGCTTTAGGTGGTGCAATTTCTATGGATCCTACAAAACCTATTTACGATAACAATTCTGTTTTTAACGGTTTTTATCAGCAATTAAGGTCTTCAGATCTTTCTGATAATGCACCAAATGCAAAAGCAGGTTCTAGCAATCCGTTAGGCGTTTTATTGCAAAGAAGCAGACCAGAAAAAGTACAGAGAATTTTAGGAAATATAGAATTAGATTATAAAGTACATGCTTTGCCAGAATTAAGAGCCGTTTTAAACTTAGGCTTAGAAGCTTCTAAAGCAGAAATTACTGAAGTTTTTGCTAACAATGCTATTAACGCTTATACTTTAGTGCCAGATACAGCGCAACCAAAAGGTACATATATCTTTAATTCTGGAAAAAATTATGGTGAAGACCAAGACATTACCAATACAACTTTAGAAGGGTATTTGGTGTACAGAAAAGAGTATGATGAGTCTTTCTTAAACAACTTTGATTTACAAGGTGGTTATTCATATCAAAATTTTAAAAATGAAGGCACCAAAGATTTCTTTATGAACGACCCTGTTTCTGGTGTTAGAATTCCCAACATTAACCCATTAAATCCAACAAACAGATATTACAATGAGCTAAACTTACAATCTTTCTTTGGTAGAGCTAATCTTAATTTAGCAAATAAATATTTAGTTACACTTTCATTAAGAGCAGATGGTTCTTCATTTTTTACTGAAGAAAACAGATGGGGATATTTTCCTTCAGCAGCTTTAGCTTGGAAATTAAAAGAAGAAAGTTTTATTAAAGAGGTTGCCTTTATAAACGATTTTAAAGTACGTTTAGGTTGGGGACAAACAGGACAGCAAGATATTTCTGGTCAAGTAGGTTTTTATCCATCTACTCCATTATTTGAAATTGGTTCTCCAGAAAGTCAATACATTACAGGTGTAAACTTGTACAATGCTAAAGAATTTAACCCAGATTTAACTTGGGAAAAAACAACCACCTATAATGCGGGTGTAGATTTCGATTTCTTTGATAAAAGTTTGATTTCTGGTTCTTTTGATATCTACAAAAGAGAAACTACAGATTTATTAGTAGTTACTAATGTTCCACCTGGACAAGCGTTAAGCGATCAGGTAATTCAGAATATTGGAGCTACGGATAGTAAAGGTTTTGAATTAAATTTAAATTTAAACCCAATTAATACTGAAAACTTAAATGTTTCTTTTAATAGTAACCTTTCATACAACTATACAGAAGTAACAGACTTAGAGGGTGTTGAGCAAATAAATGCTCCAAACGGAGGTCTTTCTATTGGTACAGGAAACATTTTATTAAGACATGCTGTTGGTCAACAAGCAGGTTCTGCTTGGGTATTAAAGCAATTATATGACACAGCAGGTAACCCAATTTTAGGTTCTTTTGTTGATATCAATGATGATGGACAAATTAATGAAGATGATAGATATTATAGAGCAATACAACCTAATTGGACTTTTGGTTTTGGTTTTAATGTAAATTATAAAAAATGGGATATTAGCGCAAGCTTTAGAGGTCAATTAGACGGAGAAATTTACAACTCTAGAAGATTAACCAACGGTGTTATTAGAAATACGCAATCTTTAGATGGTACTTTCTTTAACAATGCCTTAGATTTTTCTGCAGGAGAAGCAAACACAGCGTTCACTACTATTTTAGACCCTGTGCAATACTCAGATTATTTTTTAGAAGGAGCTTCATTTTTAAGATGCGAAAACATTGCTGTTGGTCATACTATAGACCATGTGTTTAAAAGTGTTGTATTAAAAGTGTACGGCGCAGTAAATAATCCATTTTTAATAACAAATTATTCAGGACAAGATCCAGAAAACTTTACGGGTATAGATAATAACTTCTATCCTAGAGCAACTATATATAACATAGGTGTAAATATTGATTTTTAATTGATGAAAATTATGAAAACTATAAAAAACAATTTTTTAAAATTACTCGCAAGTTTTGTAGTTGTAATAACCCTTTTTACGGGTTGTACTAACGATTTAAATACAAAACCTGAGATAGAATTAACTTTAGAAGAACTTTTAGCACAAGACCCACAAGCAATAGAAGGTATTTTGTCTAGATTGTATGGCTCTTTTGCCTTATCAGGTGCAAATGGCTCTGGAAGTTCAGATATTAGTGATGATCCAGGAGAATCTCCTTTTTTAAGAGGGATTGTAAACCTTCAAGAATTTGCCGCTGATGGTATGAAAAACCGTTGGGGAGATAATGGTTTAGACCAATTAACAACAACAAGCAACTGGACCTCAGAAAACAAATTCTTTAGATATTTATATAATAGAATCTTCTTTACAATACCACAGTGTAATAATTTATTAACCATTTTACCAAATGTTGATGTTGATAAAAAAGAAGTAATTATTTCTGAAGTACGTTTTATTAGAGCTTTGGCTAACTTTTACTTAATAGATGTATTTGGTAAAGGTGTTTTAGCAACAGATGAAAATTATGGTCAAACTGAGCCATTACCACAAGCTACTCGTTTAGAACTATATAACTTTGTAGAGTCTGAATTATTAGCAATAGAACCTATTTTATTATCTACCAATACCTATGGTAGAGCTACTAAAGGTGCTGCACAAATGTTATTGGCAAAATTGTACTTAAATGCAGAAGTATACACAGGCACTGCGCAATATGACAATGCAGCAATTTATGCTAA
Source organism: Polaribacter sp. (assembly GCF_051251875.1). Taxonomy (GTDB): domain Bacteria; phylum Bacteroidota; class Bacteroidia; order Flavobacteriales; family Flavobacteriaceae; genus Polaribacter. The sequence continues at coordinate 34,117 of NZ_JBPOGL010000010.1, read as the reverse complement.
AAAAGTAATAACAGAAGGTCCTTATTCATTGGCAAATGATTTTGTAAGCATCTTTTCTGGAGACAATAATACCTCTACAGAAATTATTTTTCCATTAATTGCAGATGCATTGGTAAGTCAGAGTTTTGGTAACACAACGTATATTGTAAATGGTAATTTAAATGCAGATACAACACCTTTAGCACAATTTGGCGCAACAGAAGGTTGGGGTGGTCATAGAGCTTCTAAAGCATGGTATGGTTTGTATGGTAATTTGTCTACAACTACAGATGAAAGAGCTGATTTATTCTGGACAACAGGACATACCTATGAAATGACAGATTACAAAGAATGGACAAACGGATATCCTTCTATTAAATTTAGAAATACAAATTTTACAGGAACTTCCGTTCCGTCTAGTTTTTCTGGTACAGATTTTCCTTTATTTAGATTGGCTGATGCCTATTTAATGTATGCTGAATGTGCTATAAAAGGAGCTGCAAATACAGATATAACTACTGCAGTTGGGTATGTAAATGATGTGAGACAACGTTCTAATGCATCAACAATTACTGCCATAGATTTACAAAGTAATGAGAGCAATGGTTTGCCTTTTATCTTAAATGAAAGAGCTAGAGAATTAAACCTAGAAGGACATAGACGTACAGACTTAATACGTTTTAACCTATTTACGGGTAGCACGTATTTATGGCCTTGGAAAGGTGGTGCAAAAGACGGAACTTCAATTCCTGCTACGTACAACGTATACCCTATTCCATCATCAGCATTACAAGCAAACCCTAACCTAACGCAAAATCCAGGTTATTAAAAATAGACAACAATGAAAAACTATAAGAAAATTTTATCGACTTTATTGTTAGCATGTACTTTAGTATTCTTTAGTTCTTGTGAAGACAATACAGAGATATTAAAAATATCTGCTAATCCAACAGCAGCGGTATTAGGAGATTTATCAATTAACACTATTAAATTAGACGCAGTTAATGTAAACAACCCTGCCGTAACATTAACATGGGAAGCGGCAGATTACGGTCAACAAACGCCTGTAAATTACATTATTGAATTCTCTGATAATGAATCATTTACAAACGCTGTTCAGGCTAGTTCTACAACAGACAACAACTTTATGACTTTAAGTTCTAGTCAATTAAATTCATTAGCAGGTAGCGCAGGTTTATTTCCTTTTAAATGGACTACAATTTATAGTAGAATTATCTCCTATTTAGGTACCGTAGATGGTGCTCCTGTAACATCAAACACTATTCAGTTTGATGTTTATCCTTACTTTAATTACGTTTTTAACGATTATTATATGGTAGGAAATGGCGTTGCTTCCGATTGGAATAACGACAACAATAACAATGCCTTGTTTAGAGATGAAAACAATAGCAATATCTTCTATTATACCGGATATTTTAAAAATGATAATGCAGGTTTTGACGATGGAAGGTTTAAAGTTTTAGAAGAAAAAGGAAATTGGCAACCACAATGGGGTGTTTCAGATCCTGAAGGAAGTGATGTATTTAGCACAAGCGGTACTATTGCCGGAAATCCAACAACACAATCTTCAGATCCTGGAAGATTTGGTGTAGAAAACTCTGGTTTTTATACCTTTACCATAGACTTTGCAAATAGTAACTACACCATGGTTCCTTTTGATGCAACTGGAAAAACAAGTCCAGCTGGTTTATCTTTACAAGGAACAAGTACAGCAACTTTAGCAATGACTCCAATGAGTTTTGATGGTCATATTTGGTTTGTTTCTAATATAAAATTAACTCCTGGTGATGTAGAATTTGTTACCAACGGTGGCGCTAAATGGGGAAGCACAACTTCTTTCTCTGGTGTAGCAACTGATGGTGGTGGCGCAATACCTGTAATTGTAGAAGATTTTTATGATGTTTGGTTTAATGATTTAACAGGTCGTTATATCTTAATTCCATTAAATATATAATATCAATTTCACTTAAATAGATAAAAAATGAAAATATTTATAAAAAAAGCAAGCTATTTAATGCTAGCATTAACGCTATTATTAGGAGCTTGTGAAGAAGAAGATAACTTCAAAATAACGAGTGCAGATCCTGCATTTGTTATCAACACGCCAAGTATTAATAATATTTTATTAAACTTTGCTTTGCCAGACAATCCGGCGTTTACAATTTCTTGGATAGATGAAATTAATTCTGGAGCTACGTACACCGTTGAAATGTCTGTAGAAGAAACTTTTGCTTCACCTATTTCTTTAGGTAGTACAAGTGAAAACACTTTTACCATGACGGTTGCACAATTTAATGCTGCGTTTAATAATACTTCTGTAAAATCGTATGCAAGTACACCTGTTTATATGAGGCTAAATACAGGAAGTGTTAATTCTAACACAATTACCTTTTTAGTTTCTAAATATGCAGAAAATGCACCAACAATTACAAGTCCAGATAATACATTTGGTATTGTTTTGTCTAATGATACCGCTGCAGACACTGCGTTAACTGTTACTTGGGAAGATCCTGAAGTTGATGCAAATAGCACCGTTGTTACCACTTATGATGTTGTTATGGCGGAAGCTGGTACAAGTTTTGCTAGCCCTATTTCATTAGGAACATCAAATTCTAACAGTTTTGAAATTACACATGACGACTTAAATGATATTGTAATTTCTGCTGGAGGACAACCTGATGTTGCTGCAAGTTTCGACGTAAGAATTAAAGCCATTGCTAGTTCTGCATCGGGAGATTTAATAAGAACATCAGAAATGATTACTATTTCTTTAACCGCTTTTAAAGTACCTATTCCAGACAATTTATTCATGGTAGGTGGTCATAATGGCTGGAACAATGCAGATCCAACACAACAATTTTTTAATGATGGAAATGGCGTTTTCTCTAAAGTACAGAAATTTAATGCCAACGATGAGTTTAAAATGTTACCAAATACTGGTAAATGGGACGGTGATTATGGTGAAGACCCAAACAATCCTGGTAAAATTTTACAAGATGGTGAACAAAACATCAAAGTAACTACAGCAGGTACTTATATTGTTTTTGTTGATTTTAACAATTTAAGTTTCAACCTTGTAAGCATTGATACTTTATTTATGGTAGGTGGTCATAACGGATGGAACAATGCAGACCCAACGCAAGAATTTTATACTTCTGGCAACGGTGTATTTACTAGAATACAAACTTTTGCTGCGAATGATGAATTTAAATTATTACCAACTTCTGGTTCTTGGGATAATGACTGGGGCGTAAACAAGACCAAACCAGGAACTTTAGAACTATATACAGAAGATAATATTAAAGTAGAAACTGCAGGTACTTATATGGTAACTATAGATTTTAATACCTTGTCTTTTTTACTTACAGAAGTTCCTACAGATCTTCATTTAGTGGGTACTCCTAACGGATGGGATAATACCAGTGGTCCAGCCTTTACAAAAGTTTCTGAAGGGTTGTTTGAAATTACGCAAACACTAACAGATTCGGATGAATTTAAACTTTTACCTTTTGTAGGTCAATGGGACAATGATTGGGGAGAAAGTGGCGATTATCCTGGAATGGTTGTTAGAGAAAACGAAAACAACATAAAATCTCCGGGAGCTGGAACCTATAAAATTACAGTAGATTATAACAAAGGAACTATTACGTTTCTTTAAAAATCTATAAAAACAATAGCATTAAGCTGTTAACAAAAGTTACCCCAACTAGAATAATTCATTTTATTTTAACCTAAAGGAAACTTTTTTTAACAGCTTTTTTTATCAAACTATATATTTATGAAAAAAATTACATTTTTATTTTTATTTATAAGCGCACTAAGTTTTAGCCAAGTAACCATTAGTCCCGCTAACTTTAATATAGACCAAAGTATTACCATTAGTGTTGATGCCAATAGCACAGCTACAAATTGTAACGGACTTAACAATCCGTCTAAAGTATATTTGCATTCTGGTGTTGGTAATGACACAAATCCTTGGGAAACTAGTGTTGTAGGCAATTGGGGTGCAGATGATGGTGTTGGTCTAATGACTTTAAATTCTTCCAACAACAGATGGGAAATTACTTTTGTACCAAAAACGTATTATGGACTTACAGACCCGCAAGCAGCAACTATAACCAAAATGGGAATGGTTTTTAGAAATGCTGCAGGAGATCAAGAAATGAAAGACAATGGCTGTGTAGATTTTATTTTTAACGTTGGTGCTTTTCAATTAACTTTAAACACTCCTTCAGAAAGTACCACCATTTTAAATGCTGGAGAAACTTTAGCCATTTCTGCAACTGCTTCAATTGCAGCTAATTTTAATTTAACAGCAAATGGCACTTCAATAGATCAACAAACAAATAAAACTTCATATAGCTTCTCTCCTACGGTTACACAAAATACTACTTTTGTTTTAGAAGCAACCAATAATGGAAGTACACAAAGTAAAACTTTTAACGCTGTAGTAAGACCTAGCGTAACAGAAGCTCCTGTTCCTGCCAACATGAAGGATGGAATCAATTTAAACTCATCAGACAACACAAAAGCTACCTTAGTTTTCTACGCTCCTGATAAAGATTTCATACACTTAATTGGTAATTTTGATGCAAATACGGCAAATCATTGGCAAACTAACAATAATTATCTACTAAAAAAAGACAGTGCCAAAGATCGATTTTGGATAGAATTAAGTGGCTTAACTCCTGCCAAAGATTATAAATATCAATATTTAATAGAGGGTATTTTACGTGTTGCAGATCCTTATTCAACAGTTATTTTATCAGAATCTAATGATCAATATATAAACACAACTACCTACCCAAACTTACCTAGTTATCCAACAGGAGAAACAAACCATGCCGTTACTCTATTAAGAACTGGAGACGCGCCTTATGTTTGGCAAAACACGTCGTTTACAAAACCTGCAAAAACAGATTTAGTAATTTATGAATTGTTAATTAGAGATTTTGATGCATTACATAGTTTTGATGCCGTAAAAAACAGGTTAAATTACTTACAAGAAATTGGCATAAATGCCATAGAACTAATGCCTGTGATGGAATTTGATGGCAATGAATCTTGGGGTTATAATCCTTCTTTTCACATGGCGTTAGACAAATATTATGGCACAGCAACAGCTTTTAAACAGTTAATTGACGAGTGTCATACAAGAGGAATTGCAGTTATTATTGATGTAGCTTTTAACCATGCAAGTGGTCAAAATCCATATTACAGAATGTGGAATACAGACAACGGTGGTTATGGCGGTCAAGCAAGTGCAGATAGCCCATTTTTTAATGAAACAGCTACGCATTCTTACAGTGTTTTTAACGATTTTAATCACTCTAAACAAGCTACCAAAGACTATGTAAAAAGAGTTTCTCAATACTGGATTGATGAATATAAAATTGACGGTTTCCGTTGGGATTTAACAAAAGGATTCACACAAAATTGTTCTTCTGGAGACGATACTTGTACAAACGCAGAACAACCAGATAGAGTTGAAGTTTTAAAGGAATACGCAGATTATCAATGGGAAATTGACCCTAATTTCTATATCATTTTTGAGCATTTAGGCTCTAATCCGGAAGAGACAAAATGGGTAAACTATCGCTTAGATGAAGGCAAAGGTATTATGCTTTGGGGCAATCATAATCATCAATATAACCAAGCAACTATGGGCTTTGGAAGTGATTCTGATTTTTCTTGGATTTCTTATAAAAACAGAAATTGGTCTGTACCAGCAAACGTAAGTTATATGGAAAGTCATGATGAAGAACGTTTAATGTACAAAAATTTACAATTTGGAAATGCTAATGGCACGTATAATATTCAAAATTTATCTACTGCTTTAGATAGACAAGAATTGGCTGGCGCATTTTATTTTACAGTTCCAGGACCAAAAATGATTTGGCAATTTGGCGAGTTAGGTTATGATATTTCTATTGAACAAAATGGAAGAACCGGTAATAAACCTATTTTATGGGGATATCAAGGAGATCAAAACAGAAGAGATCTTAAAAGTACTTGGTCTAAATTAATTGCATTAAAATTAAAATATGACATTTTTGAAACATCAGATTTTACATTAGATGTTGCCAATACCAACGGATTAAAAAAGATTCATTTAACAGATGCAACTGCAACAGGAATACAAAATATTGTAATACTTGGTAACTTTGGAGTTACTACACAAAGTATTGTTCCTAATTTTCAACAAACAGGAACTTGGTATAATTTATTAAATAACAATGCAACTATAAATGTTACCAACACTTCGGCAGCCATTACATTATCTCCGGGTGAGTTTAAAGTTTATGGTAACAATCCAGAAACACTTTCTATTGATGGAATTGCGCTAGATACTAAGAATACTATAAGAGTGTATCCAAACCCTACAACTACACACTTCTTACTTTCTAAGGAAGCATTAGAGGTACGTGTTTTTGACATTTCTGGAAAACAAGTAAAAAAGTTTAGCAAAGAAGATGTACAAAATAATGTTTATGAGGTTTCTTCTTTAAGTAAAGGTATTTATTTTATCAGAATTAATGATACTAATAACAACATACAAACAAGAAAATTAATTATCAATTAACTAAAAAAAAAGAAAATGAAAAAAAAATATTTCACAACCTGCCTATTTACATTTTTGTTTAGTGCATTGGGTTTTGGGCAAAACGGAATTATAGGCTCAGGATTTGGAACAAACGATTGGAGTACTACAGATAATTTTACAGGTTCTGCAGGCAACTCTAGAATAGCTACATTAAATTCGAATGGTACTGGTAATTCTTATTTTAGACTTGTAACAAACTGGGATTCTAATTATAATCAATGGGGACCTTCTAGTACAGCAGCTGATTACCAAATTTTTACGACCAATGAGGTACCTAGTTCAGAAATAGTTGAACACGCTACTAGTAAAGCCTATTATATAAATACCAACTCCGCTTATAATTATGTATTTAAAACAAAAGAAGGAGGAAATCCACCATCAGATCTCGGACTTATAGTTTTTGAAATTCAAGGCTTTATTGCAAATGTTGTTTCAGTAAACACACCAGCCACCACGTATCCTGGACAAACAAACACTATTACAGCTGCTTTAAACACCTCATTACCTGTAGGGCAAGGAGTTTATTTAAGGTATACCACAGATAATTTTGCAACCTCCACTGTTGTAGGAATGACAGGTTCTGGAGTGGTTTATACTGCTGATATTCCGTCTGCAATAAATACGGTATCAGCCAATGTAAGTTACTATGTTTTTACTTCTGGTTCTGCCCCAACAATCGCGGAAAATGATGCTGATTGGTATACCATTAACCTAAACAACAATTCTGGTACTAATTATTCTTATACAGTATCTTCTTCTTACGCTTCTAAAAACGATGGTGTTTGGTCTGATACCTCCACTTGGATGAATGGAACAGTTCCGGACACTTCTAACGATGTTGTAATCAATCATCATGTTGTTTTAGATCAAGATGATACAGTTGCCTCGATGACCATAGCAACTGCTAAATCTCTTATTTTAAATAGTGAAAAAGGGATCACTATTTCTGGAGATCTAAATATTAATGGAAGTTTAACTGCAAATTCTGGAAGTTCTTTAATAGTAAATGGTTCTTCTGCAGGAAATGTAACCTACATCAGAAATTTAGCAACAGATAATTGGTATTTAATTTCTAGTCCGGTTGCTGGAGAATCTGTGGTAGATTTTTTAAATACGAACACGGTGGCAACAGGTAGCGGTATTTCACCAGCGAAACATGTTGCATTTGCAAACTACGATAATACAAAATCTACATCAAATAGTATTTGGCAGTATTATGTAGATGGAGATTTTGATGGTTTAAATGGTGATGACACCACAGATATGATGAGTTCTGGGAAAGGATATTCTGTAAAACCTGCTACTGTTGGTAGTACTTTTTCTTTTACAGGAACCTTAAATACGGCAAATGTTACAACATCAATTATGGATGGTAAAACAGTACATGTAGATGGAAGTCCTTTTAATTTGATAGGAAATCCTTTTACGTCATTTGTTAACAATTCTGCCTTTTTAAATTTAGCGGCAAATGATAATCTTTTAGAAAGTAAAACTATTTGGGTTTGGGATCAATCTACGGAAACTTATACAGCCAAAGTACTTTTATCTAACTTTGAAATAGCTCCAGCACAAGGATTTTTTGTAAAACGTAAAGCATTGGGTACCGCTGCAAGCCTTACTTTTGATGCAACCAATCAAAGTCATCAATCAGATACTTTTCAAAGATCTTTTACCTCAGAAATCCAATTGAATATTACCGATGGAACAAAAATAAATTATGCTAAATTTTATTATGTAAATGAATCTACCACTGGTTTTGATAATGGTTATGACGGTGAATTGTTTGGAGGTGCTGCAAATTCTTTTGCTATATATTCTCATTTACTTTCAGATAATGTTGGTAAAAAATATCAAATACAAGCATTACCAAATGCTAATTTAGAAACCATGATTGTGCCAATTGGCCTACATGCTGAAAACGGAAAAACAATAACATTCTCTGCTGAAAGTTTGAATTTACCATCTCATTTAAAAATCTTTTTAGAAGATAGAGAAAAAGGAAGTTTTACAAGATTAGATGAAGTTGGCAATACCTACACCACAACTTTAACGGCTAGCTTAAACGGAACAGGAAGATTTTACTTATACACAACAGAAAGTGCTTTAAACACAAATGACAACGCAATTTTAAGTACAATTGGTATGTTTCAATCTGATGCTACAACCTTAAAAATAACAGGTTTACAAGAAGAAAAAGCAAGCTTAAAAATATTTACAACACTTGGCAAAGAAGTGATAAACACTACTTTTGAAGCCAATGGTGTAAAAGAATTTTCTTTACCAAATTTAGCAAAAGGTGTATATCTTGTTCAGTTAAAAACGGAAAAAGGTATGGTAAACAAAAAAATAATTTTTGAATAAAGATTAAACCTAACATGCTAAAAAGTATGTTACGTTAAAACTAAATATTTTTAGTACAAACTAAATCAACCAACTCATTTATTAACAAGTTGGTTGTTTTTTTTATATCCTATTTTTTAGTTCAAACAGTAGTAATACAACTAAACATTCTTCTTAAAAAAATTATCTATTTTCAACTAAAAGAGAATTATAAATAGAAAAGTAAACCATTGCTAGATTGTAAACAAAGTTCACAAACAAGCTTAGCCGTGATTGAAACGACATCCTTTTTATGCTGATTTTTTTCAGCATAAAAAGATATAGTGGAAAGCGCGAAATAGCTTCTAAAAATTACTATTTTATGTTTGATATAAACATCTTATTATAAACCTAACACCAATTAATCCTATGTAAATATTTTTTATTTTCTGAATCTAAACTTTATCCAATCCATATTCTCCTGAAAGCGATCTAACAGCTCTTTTGTCTGAAACAAACTTTGAGAGAAATAAAATATAATCCATTAAGAAATTGTTTTGAGAATATTTAAAAAATCTTTCTTGAGAGCGTTTAGAACGTTGGTAATTTAATAGAAATCTATTTTTCCAATCGGTTTCATACTCCGTCAAATGATTGAGATTCTTGTTCTCTAAAGATTTATGGATAGCTTTGCTTGCAATTAAAGCCGCTTCGAAAATAAATTTATAACCCTCACCAACAATAGGGTTTACTTGAGAAACGCTATCGCCAACACAAACTAAATTATGAAGCACAAATTTATCTAAAACAGGCGTGATAGGAATGCTACCACCCTCTACCTTTTCATTGTCTTTTACCACCAGTTTTTTAATATTAGGCAACTCTAAAATTTTATGCAACCGTTCTTTTAATCCTTTTACAATTTCATCATCAAAAGTACCAAAACCAATAATTGCTCTTTGGTTTTTTAACGGAAAAATCCAACCATAACCTCCTTGATATACCTTACCTATTAACAAATGACCTTCCGCAGGATTTCCTAAATATTTAACATTATATTCTACACCTGTTGCTAAATCTACCTTTTTACTTCTTAGTCCAACTTTTTTACTAATTACGGCATTTGTACCCGATGCATCAATAAATATTTTACCAAAATAGGCTTCTTTATTTTTGTCTATAACAGTAGTAAATGTGTTGTTTTTTTTTGTGATACTTTTAATATCTATTCCTGTTTTTATTACAACATATTCCGGATCTAAACTGTTTAATAACTCTATGTGGACTTTCTTTTTATCTAAAATATATAAATCAGATTTTACTTTTCTTTTCATGTTTTTTGAGTGTAAAGAAATAGTGTTTATCTCCTGAGCAACAACACCTTCTGTTAAATCAAATTCTTTTAAATTTAAGAAACTACCAAGGGTATTGAAAGAGAATTCTAACAAATCTTTTTTTCTATCTAAAACAAGTGTTTTATGCTTTTTCTTACCAAGTTCTCTTGCTAAAATTAAACCAGCAGTTCCGCCACCAATTATAACAACGTCAAAATTATTCATAGACAATAAATTTTTTTTGGGGTTAATTTAGTTTAAATATCGCTCTAAGCAAAAATTAAATTAAAAAAAACTTTAAACTCTATTGAAAGTCTATAAATTGATGTTTTTTATCAATCCTATTAAAAGTAACCAGCTACTAGATTTAAAAAAAGCTATAAGGCTTTTTAATATCGTGGATACAACTATAAATAGTAATTTTGATTTTGTACAACACATAGGAATTTAAACAAACAAATTTAAGAATGAATTGGATTTTATTAATTATTGCAGGACTTTTTGAAGTAGCTTTTGCGGCGTGTCTTGGCAAAGCAAAAGAAACCACAGGCACAGAAACAACATTTTGGTACTTGGGTTTTTTACTATGTTTGTCTATAAGTATGGTCTTACTTGTAAAAGCCACACAAGAAATACCAATTGGTACTGCGTATGCTGTTTGGACAGGTATAGGTGCGTTTGGTACTGTACTATTAGGGATAATTGTTTTTAAAGAACCAGCTACTTTTTGGAGATTGTTTTTTATTTCTACCTTAATAATTTCTATAATTGGGTTAAAAGTAGTTTCTAACTAAAAGAAAACTGTGAAATAGTTTTTTTAAGAATTTAATTTTAAGTGCGTTATAATATTGCTACAAAAGTAGAATTAAAAAAAAACTGTTTAAAAAAATAAGGTTGTCCAAAATAAAATTTTAGACAACCTTTTATGTGTATAAAAAAATTCTGCATTGTTAAAACTGCTTTTAACGAAACGCTTTATAACTTTTTACCTTAAATTTTACTAAGAAAAAGCAAAACCTAAAATTCCTACAATAAATATAAGCAGATAAATAGAAATAATTATAATCGTAAAAACTCCCAAAAACTTATAGTGAGATTTTAAAACTTCAAAAGCATCAGCTAGAGTATCATCATTTTTAGTTAAAAGTGCCATTTTCATTTTCTTTGAAAACTGAAATAAATAATACACCGGAAAAAAATAAATCAAAGCAATTATGATATAGAAAATAGTCATAAAAATCCCCAAATTAAAAGGTAAGCCAGCAGTTTGCGGTAAATTTTCATATAAGCTACCAATAAAAAAAGAACCAATTAGTAGCAAGCCAATACCAATAAAACCTATTATTGATAAAAATTTGGCCCATTTGGCTGTTTCTCTTAAAAAACTTTTAGAGGCATTTGTTAACGTTAATTGTTCTAGTTGTGTAATAGGATTTTCCATAAAATTTTTTGTTTTTAGTTGATAACTTCAAAAATAAACAAAAAAAATAAGCCACAACCTCTACAATAGAAGTTAGTGGCTTAAAATTTAAAAATGTTATTTCTTATTTTTTAAATTCTGAAATTGTATTTTTTATAATTGAAATACACTCTCTTATTTGTACTTCTGTTATTACCAAAGGTGGCGCAAAACGAATAATATTACCATGTGTTGGTTTTGCTAACAAACCATTATCGCGAAGTTTTATACAAATATCCCAAGCTGTAGAACTATCTTCTGTATCATTTATTAAAACAGCATTTAACAAACCTTTACCTCTTACAGATTTTACCAAATCATTTTCTTTGGCAAAAGCTGCCAATTCTTCTCTAAAAATAATCCCTAAAGCCTCTGCATTTTCGGCTAAATTTTCTTCAGCAACAACTTCTAAAGCAGCAATAGCAACCGCAGCTGCAATAGGATTACCGCCAAATGTAGAACCGTGATTTCCTGGTTTTATAACATCCATAATATTGTTATTTGCCAACACAGCAGAAACAGGAAACACACCACCGCTTAAGGCTTTACCTAGAATTAAAATATCTGGCTGAACATTTTCATGATCTACCGCTAACATTTTACCAGTTCTTGCAATTCCTGTTTGCACCTCATCTGCAATAAACAGCACATTATAATCTTCACATAATTTTTTTGCCGCTGCTAAATATCCTTCAGAAGGCACGTAAACACCAGCTTCACCTTGTATTGGTTCTACTAAAAAACCAGCTATATTATTGCTACTTTCTAAAGTTTCTTGTAATTCTTGTAAATTATCATATTCAATTTTGATAAAACCTTTTGTATAAGGTCCAAAATTTTTACGCGCTACCGGGTCATTAGAAAAAGAAATAATGGTGGTTGTTCTTCCGTGAAAATTATTCTCACAAACAATAATATCAGCTTTATTTTCTGGAATTCCTTTTACTTCATACGCCCATTTTCTACACAGTTTTAAGGCAGTTTCTACCGCTTCTGCGCCTGTATTCATTGGCAATAATTTATCGAAACCAAAAAGTTCTGTAGCAAATTTCTCATATTTACCCAACATATCATTATAAAATGCACGCGAAGTAAGTGTTAATGTTTTTGCTTGAAGTATCATTGCATCTACAATTTTAGGATGACAATGCCCTTGATTTACAGCAGAATATGCCGATAAAAAATCATAATACCTTTTACCTTCTGCATCCCATACATAAACGCCTTCACCTTTGCTTAAAACCACTGGTAGTGGATGATAGTTGTGCGCGCCATGTTTATTTTCTAATGCAATTGCTTCTTGCGAAGTTAATTTGTCTAAAACAGTCATTTGTTTAGTTTTAAAATGTTTATTATAAAATAACCATTCCTGTTCTACCTTTATCCTTTCAGTGTGTACTGAAAATTCAGCGTGGGAAAGAAATCATCCCCGAAGTTGCACAAAAGTAAATAAAAAAAATCACTAATTCTAAAACTAAATTTTGCTAAATGTGGGCGTTCCCTAAAAAGGTCGGGCTTTCCGTTATATCTTTTTTCTTCTGTTCTCGATACAAATTTTTCATTCTTCAAAATTCACTCGAACTGACAGAAAAAAGGATGCCACTTCAATCCCTAACGCGAATTGAGAACTCTAAATATCATTTATTTAATTATAATTTCTTGGCTTGCTAAAAAACAAAAACTTTATAGTCTTTAATTTTTAAATAATTTGAATATATGATAAACGGTTTACTTCGTCCTAACGTCCCAGTAACGAAAGCTCGTGAGTGTCATTGCGCAGAAAGTTTTTTTACTTTCTGTGGCAATCTCATTTGAAGAAACAGATTACCTCATCCAAACGTCTTCGTAATGTCAGCTCGTATGTCATTGCGAGGAACGAAGCAATCTTTTCTATTGATAAATGCTCAAAATTTTTATTTTTTAAGAAACCATATTTTAGATTCAAACGGATCAAAAATTACTTTTTTATTGTCGCTCAAAAATGAAGCTCCGATTTGACCTGCCGGAATTTTCCAAGTTCCAATTCCACCACAACTAAATGTTTCAATTGTACTATTTTTTAAAAAAATATTCACATCATTGATTAATTCAATAGGACTACCATCTATTGAAATAATTGCAAAACTTGTTCCTTTTGGCAATTTGTATGCTTTAACTAATTGATTAACACCTGTTTTACAAGTACTTAACAACAAATTAGCAGAAGGGTTTTCAATTAAAATTATTCCAGCGTCAACTATTGCATTGTAAAATGCCTGATTAATATTTATAGAATGACTAAATAGTGAATCATCAAAACCAGAATCAACTTGAGCAATAGCATTTATTTCACCAATTTTAATTGGAATTGTAGGTACATTAAAGGTGCAACTATTATTAAGTTCTTTTTGATTATTTGAAAAATAACCCACAGTTGATATTGCTTTAAAACCTAAATCTTTTAATTCTTTATTAGTAAGAAAATTTTCTTTATTACTTCTAAATAATAGTTTTTTTTCGTAATCAAATGTGAAAATATTGTTCGTCAAAAAATCAGATCCAATTATTCCTGCTTGTTTAAAATTTTTTAAACCTGTAATATTTGAATGATCTTGAATATTTAAAGTAACTTGTTTCCATTTTCCAAAAAAATCAAAATTATCAAATTTATTTATTGAATTTGGTGCTGGTTTTGGTTTGCCATTTATAAAATTATGAATGTCAATTGTACTTAATGTTGTTCCAAAATCGATAAGATAATATCCTTCAACTTCACCTATTTTAATTTTTGTGTAAGCAGTTGTTTTTCCAAGTTTTAAATCACGTTTTTCTCCGAATGATACATTTTCTTGAGAACATGAAATATTTGAAAAAATTAAAAAAGCAAATACAATTATAATATAATTTTTCATAACTATTTATGTAAGTTTTACTGTTATTGTTAATTTAAAACCATGAAGATTCGCTTATTCTGTACCCATTTGATCAAAAATAAAATCTTCGAAATTATCTTCAGCTCTTATACCAGTAATATTTTCAATTTTATTTTTCATAGATTTATTCAATTTTAAAGGTACTATTATTACATTTTTGTATAACCGCTACCGGTTTAAAAATTTCAGCCAACTAATTTCTATAATAAAGTATTTAGTGGTTTCTTTATAAAAAAAAAGCATACTAGCATATACTAATATAACAAAATTTGTAAAATTCACCTACTCTATAATCTCCTTGTTTTTTTGCCTTGAAACTAACCAATTATCCATTCTAAACTATTTTACTAGTTAAAAATTGAGAACCATTCTTCTTTTAATTCATTATTTTTTTTTTACTAATTCAACCTTTATTTTTTATATTACTTATATTTTTAACATTTTTTATGATTTTTAGTGACTATATTATATATTTTTGTGTCAACCTATTATAACTAAAATCAATAAAACATGGATCAAATTTTACACACATTTTCAAAATTAAACGACACTCTAGGTAGTCCTATTTCTGCACTACTTATTATTATTATTGGCTGGTTTATTGCCGGACTTATTAAGAAACTAATTTATAATATTAGTAAAAAAACAGGAATTGCTAAATCTTTAAGTACAGAAAAAGTAGATTTTGCAAAAATAATAAGTCAAATATTTTACTTGTTTATTATGATATTTGTTTTTTTATTAGCTTTAAATACTTTGGGCATGGACAATGTTTTAGAGCCTGTAAAAAACATGTTGAATAACTTTTTTGCTTTTTTACCGAACGTTTTTGGCGCTGGTTTGGTAGCTTATATTGGTTATATGTTAGCCACCATTGTTTCTGAACTAGTTGCTTTATCTGGCAATACTATTCAAAAATTAACTCCAAAATTAAAATTACCAGAAAATATAGATTTGGTAAATATTCTTAAAAAAGTAGTCTTTATTTTTATTTTTGTGCCACTTTTAATAACCGCATTAAACATTTTAAAAATGGATGCTATTTCTGACCCAGCAACGGCAATGTTAGAAGATTTCTTTGAAGCGATTCCTAAAATAATTGTGGCAACTATTATTTTAATTGTTTTTGTTGTTGGAGGTAGATTTATTAGTGAAATAATTAAAGATCTTTTAAATAGTTTTAATTTGAATAACTTTTTTAACAAAGCAAGTATAGATGAAGTTCTTGGTAACAATAATATTGTTAAAATTATAGGAAACTTAGTATATTTCTTTATTGTTTTGTTTGGTTTAATTACAGCGGTAGAAAAATTAGATTTTATTCAATTAACAGATATTTTAGACACCATTTTAGAATATTCTTCAAAAATTATTTTTGGTTTGGTTATTCTTGCCATTGGTAGCTGGATTGCTAATATTGCTGCAAATAACTTTGCTAAAAAAGAAAACAACACCTTTTTAGCGAGCATTATTAAAATTGCAATTATTTCAATTTTCTTAGCAATTGGTTTAAAAACGATGGGCATTGCAGATGATATTATCAACCTTGCTTTTGGTATTACTTTAGGTACCGTAGCATTAACCATTGTTTTATCTTTTGGTTTGGGTGGTAGAGAAGCTGCTGGCAAACAAATGACCAAAATATTAGAGAAGTTTAATAAAAAATAAAAGTTACAACTCTTAATTTAACTGAAAACGCCTCTTTTATTAGAGGTGTTTTTTTATGCTTAATTATAAAAGAAACTAACATTATTCTTTTAAAACCACAAATTAAAATATTTTTTAGTAGTTATAATTGGTTCGCAAATACGCTTGCGTGAGCGATAGAAACGGCATCCTTTTTTGAAGTATGAAAAAAAGATATAGTGGATAGCGCGGTTATGCTTTTTTGCATAACACGCCCAAAACATAAAAATTATCACCCTCTTTTTAAAACTCTAAAAAACAACAAACCTCTGCTTTTCTTTTCCTAATTTTGCAATCATATAAATTTTAGAGAATGCCACGTAGAGAACGAAACAAATTTGTAAAGAAAAATCAAGTTTTAGAATTAAAAATTGAAGATTACGCTTTTGGCGGAAAAGGAATTGCAAGAATAAAATCTAAAGACGGAAGTTTTGTAATTTTTGTTCCTAATACGTTGCCTGGTCAATTGGTAAAAGCACAAATAAGTAAGTCTAGCAAAAATTATGCTGAAGCTAAATTAATAGATGTTTTAGAACCTTCTGAAGATGAAGTGGAAGTTCCTTTTCAAGACATTCCTGGCGCGCCATACATTCAATTACCAATAGATTTACAGCATCAATATAAAAAAGAAAGTACCTTATCTTTATTCAAAAGAATTGGTAAAGTAGCCAATATTGAAGACCTTTTTGATGAGTTTGTAACTTCGCCAAATGTATTTCATTATAGAAATAAAATGGAATATGGTTTTTCTGCTATTGGATATGATAGAGTAACAAAAAGAGACAAAGATGAATTTACATTAGGTTTTAAAAGACGTGGTGTTTGGTGGATGGGAGATAATTTAGAAAAAGATTCTGGTTTGTTTGATAAACAATTAGAAGACAATCTAAAAAACATTCGTCAATATTGTATAGAGACGGGATTAGAACCTTGGCATGGACCAAAAAAGACCGGTTTCTTTAGATATTTTGTGGTAAGAAAGTCTTTTAAAACAGACGAATTATTATGCAATTTAGTAACGACTTCTCCTGAGCTAGAGAATTTTGATTTACAGAAATTCGCAGACTTTCTAAAAGGTATTTTCGGAGATCGTTTAGCAGGTTTATTGCATACTATTAATGATGAAACTGGTGATAGAACTATTGCAACTGCTGGTAGTTTAGATTTGGTGTATGGAAAAGATAAAATTGTAGAAGAGCTGTTAGGTTTAAATTTTGAAATTAGCATGAAAAGCTTTTTTCAAACCAACCCAAAATGTGCAGAAAAATTATACTCTAAAGTTATTGAATATGTTTTAGAAGATAAAACAAAAGTAGACAATACGGTTGTGATGGATTTATTCTGCGGAACGGGAACCATTGGTCAAATTGTGGCTTCTAAAAGCGAAAATGCAAAAATTGTTGGTGTAGACATTGTAGCTTCTGCTATTGAAGATGCAGAAAAAAATGCCAAAAGAAATAGCATTGATGGCTTACAATTTTATGCTGCAGATGTTGGTAAGTTTTTAATTGCGCATCCTGAGTATAAAGATAAAATTAAAACCATTATTTTAGATCCTGCAAGAGCAGGAATTGCACCAAAAACGTTGCAGAAAATCATCAATTTAAATGCGGATAGAATGGTGTATGTTTCTTGTAATCCGGCAACACAAGCTAGAGATACAGAGTTGTTGGCTGAAGCTGGGTATTTCATGAAAAAAATTAGTTTGGTAGATCAATTTCCGCATACAAGCCATATTGAAACTGTGGTTTTGTTTGAGAAAAAATAATAATTTAGACCTGTAAGGTTTTAAAAAAATAAATATTCGGAAGATAATATTTAGTTAAAACTAAAAAATAAAACAAAATTTTGGCTAAAGCCAACCTTATTTGTGTGTAAATATTTTATACCTGTGGATAAATCCACAGGCTAATAAAATCATCAAAATGTGAAATATATTAGGATTTTTTTTGACTTGACACAGGCTTCAGCCTGTGTTTATATATTGAGTGTGATATTGGCTTTAGCCAAATTGTTTTAGATTAAAATGCTAAATACAGATTTACAAAAGTCTTCCGAACATTAGTGTTTTAAAAACCTTACAGGTCTTTCATTTTTAAGAAGTTAGTTGGCGTCATAACTGCGATTTTGGAGTTTTTATAATCTTTAATATTTCGAGTTATAATAGCATCTAAACCTTTAATATTTAACGCCGAAGAATATTGAATAGAATCTTCGAAGTCTTTAAAATTATTTTTTAAAGCTTGTAAAATTTCTTTTTTATTAGTTCCAATTATTTCAGTCATTTCTGATAAAGCACTTATAATTTCAAGTGTTTTTTTATGACCTAAATACTTTCTAACAATGTAATAAATGTTGTTAATGCTAACTGCTGATAAATATATAATTACACTTCCGTTTTCATTTAATTCAAAAATTTCGCTTGCAGCATTTGCAAATGGAGTTCTATCTGTAAAAAAATCAATAACCACATCAGAATCTATAAATAATTTATAAACCATATTTTTTAGATAATTCTTCTGTTAAAATTTTCTTGCAATCTATTTCCTTATCAGTTTTTATAATACCTCTTAACTTACTTACTTTGTAAGAAAGTTCTTTTTCTTGCACTTCATTTTCGCTAGTTGTTATAAACTTGAAATAATTCTCTACCATTTCAGATAGGCTTTGCCCTTTTTCTTTCGCATATTTTTTTGCGATTTCTATCACTTCTTTTTCTATTGTTAATGTTAATTTTGTGTTCATTATGAATCTTTTAACAAATATACGTGTTTCTATTTAATTATTTACACGTGCAAATTTAAAAATCATCAATTTAAATGCTGATAGAATGGTGTATGTTTCTTGCAATCCGGCAACACAAGCTAGAGACACAGAGTTGTTGGCTGAAGCTGGATATTTCATAAAAAAAATTAGTTTGGTAGATCAATTTCCGCACACAAGTCATATTGAAACTGTGGTTTTGTTTGAGAAAAAATAATTCAAAAAATATATCAGGCTTAAAAAAAAACTTCTCAAAAAATAAATTTTGAGAAGTCTTTTAGTTTATAATAAAGTGATTAATAATCTACTTTTATTTCTCTTCTTTGATCATGTAATCTAAAGTCTCTAAACGTATTATTTATATCTAATTCAACAATATTAGAGTGCGATGCTACATTCAATAAAAATTCATTTTTTATTTTAACAGACTTTATATTATCTGGATTTTTAGATAAGAAACAAATCACTTTTGTATGATGTCCATCAGATTTTAAATCTAATACTTGTGGTGTTACTTTTTTGCCATCAAACTCCCAACTTGTAGTTTTGTTTAGATATTTAGCAAAATCTTCTTTAGAGATGTGCAAGCTACTAGACTCGCCAAACTTGATAAAATTCTCTTCATCAAAATCAATTTCAAGCAGTAATACATGTCCTCTTTTTATCACATTAAAAGACGCCGAAATAGATTCGTGTACATCGTTTGTCATATTTATATTTAAGAAAGCAAAACAAATAATTATTAAAATTCTCATTCTACAATAATTTTAGTTGTTCCTACTATTTTTCCTTCTTTTAAAATACTCAAAAGGTAAAACCCTGCCGTTGTTATATTATTTATTTCCAAAACTCCTGTGCCTATTTTCTCTTGAATAAGTTGTCCTTTTATTGAAAATAATTTAATTTGATACGCTTCTAAATGGGTAGATATTACAGAAAAATTACCATCATTAGGATTCGAATTTATATAATATCCCAAGTCTTTTAAATCTAAATCTTGTGTGCCCAATGTTGTACCACAACTTTCATCAAAATTAGTTGCAGGATTGTCTGTAGCAAACGGATTTATATTCGGGTTGCTATCATCACAATCATAGGCACTTACAAAACCGTCTCCATCTGCATCTACATCATCTAAACCACCGGCAGCGCTAATAAAACTATCGTTAAAATTGCCTTTCATACATCTTGAAATCTGCGGAAAACCTTGAGTAACTACATAATAATAGTCAAAAGTTTCTTCACCTTGCTCAGTAGTTAGCGTAACTGAAGCTTCAATTCCGTTACATTCATCTAAATCTCCTTTACCTGCTATATATTCAAAATCATTGGTGTATTTTCCTGAATACGGACCACAAGGAGCACTATTTCCATCTCCAGGTCTTAAACCACTTTTTAATTGAAAACTAGGAAACATTTCTTTAATATTTCCTTCTTTATCTGGTCCAAAACGATATATAATTGGAAAACCATCTGACGCCCAACCAACTTGTAAAACATCCGCTGGAATAGTATTTGTTGTAGAAATTTCTGTTTTTAATTCTTCTACATACTCAAACATGTTTCCATGATAATGATACCCAGAATTAGGATTTACGTGTGCAGAAGCACAATCTAAACCAACAAAATCACTTCCACTTCCAATATTAGTAGTGGGTTCAAAAACCCAATCCCAGTTGTATTCTCCTGTATTTACATCTTCAAAAATAAAAGGGGTAGCTGGTGCAGGCATCATATATATTCCGTTTAAAGCAATCCCAAAAAAGTTAACAGGTCTCCCGTTAGTTCTTGTTAAACTTGTAACTTCTCCTGATAATTCTGGTTCTAAATCAAATCTATAAACTCTATAATATGGCTCTGGTATTCTATTAGAAACATAACAAAAATTATGATTTGGGTAATTGTTAGAATAGACAACTCTATCATTTCCTTCTACAAATTCATAATAAACACTTGGGTTAGATGGTGTGCCACAACAATCTATATTGTCATAACTTAAAACATCTGTTACACCACAGCTATTATCACAATCATCAATGGTGGTTTCTGTACCATTTTTAATTCCATCATTACAAGACCAATCGGCTCTTATCACCTGAGCTTCTTGTTGTAACATGTTTTTTATAGTTTCTTGCTCGGTTGTAAGATTCCCAATTAAATTTGTTTCTTCCTTAAGATCTGTAACAATATTATAAAACTCTTCGTTACCGTTTTCATCTTCAATTAATTTATAGGTATTGTTTCTTGTTGCCCAAGATTCTATACCACCACTTTGGTAATCTGTATAATTTATTTTTTTTGAAACTTGGTTTTCAAATTTTAACGTAGGTTTTAAACTTAAACTATTTTCTGTGCCTCCTAATAATTGTACTCCTGCCAACTCTAAAATTGTAGCATGTAAATCTGTTGCTTGTACCAAACTTGCTTCTACTTCATTTACTCTTTCTACAGATTTACCTGTAACAATCATGGGTACACGAATTCCTCCCTCGTAAATAGATGCTTTTGCATGACCATTTGGCCAATAATTATTTGCTTGACCTGGAGTACCATTATCTCCAATAAAAATAATTACTGTATTTGCTAATGTTTCATCATCCATACTTTCTAATAGTCTGTTGATTTCATGATCCATATTCTCAATCATAGACAAATAGGTTGTTCTAGTATCTGTTGGTGTAGTTGTATAAGTTCCGTTTGGAGGTGTTTGAAAAGGTGAATGTGGTGCAACGTGGGCCAACCATAAAAACCAAGGTTTTGTTTGATTGTCTATCCAAGATATTGCACTATTTGTTAAATGAGTAGTTACATATTCTGTTACTTGTTCTTCATTTCCATCAGTATTTACTTTTGTCCAATCATAATAATCAGCTACTTGACTGGTAAAAAGTCCTTCATAATAAGGTACTCCAGAATCTTTTGGGTGACTATAATTACTAGTATCATTCCCTCCAATATGCCATTTACCAATAAGCGCCATAGCGTAATCTGTTGTACTTTGTTCTTTTATTTTAGTAAATAATGAAGTATGACTTGTATCTAAAATTAAAGGAGGTCTCATTACTCCTGTTTTAACACCAAATTTACCACTCATTATTGCTGCACGAGTTGGCGTACATTGCGGAGCTGCCCAACAGTTTGTAAAAGCTAGTCCTTTTTCTCTAAAGGAATCTAATGTTGGTGTAACAGGTAAATCTTCAGTAATACCAAATCCAGGAATAGCATCAATTCCCATATCATCTGCAATAATTAACAATATATTGGGCGATTGTTGTTGACTAAAAAAGGTAGTTGTGGAAAAAAGAAGCACTAAAACCAGTATTAAGATTCTCATTTTTGATTATTTTTGGTTGTTGAAAGATATAAAAAATTTAATTTAAAATGCTCCATATTTTTATACCTGATAAGGTTAAATAAGAACACTTACAAGCTTAGACCTTCTATTATAGGAATAGTTTATCTGTAAGAAGATTTATTTATAATCTTTTAAAAAAAAGAAAGATTTATCAAACAAATGTTAAATTGAAACATAATTTCTAAAAAACTAGGCTTTATCTCTGAAAATGAAACTATTTTAGCACTTAAAACTCCATCATGAAAAAACTAACTGACTTCGAAATAAATAAAAAATTAGAAAAATTACAAGATTGGGATTATTATGATGATGCACTGCATACAGATTTTGAGTTTGATAATTTTAAAGATTGTATGTCTGCAATGAATAGAATTGCTTTTGAATGTGAAGCGCTAAATCATCATCCAGAATGGACAAACATTTATAATACCCTAGACATAAAATTAACCACGCATGATGTTGAAGGTGTTACAAAATTAGATTTTAAATTAGCAAAATCTATCAATAAAATTGTAGAAATTGAAGAATAAATATTCTAAATTATAATCAGATTTTTGTTTTATGAAAAAACTAGTAGTTTTTTTTGTTGTAATTATTGTCTTAATTTCCGCTTGCGAAAAAGATGATTTTTGTATTCAAAACCCAGTAACACCAAATCTTGTGTTGCGTTTTTATGATAATGTAGATAGAGAAACCACAAAAAACGTAAATACTATTTATGTTTGGGCAGAAGAAAATGGTGTTGAAAAAGATACTATTTCTGCGTTTAATGGTACAAGTTTAGACTCTATTTACATACCACTAAACAGTTTATCAAGTGAAACAGTTTACAATATTTCTAACGGAACCAACGTAGATAAATTTACAATTAATTACACTACAGAAGAAGAATATGTTTCTAGATCTTGCGGCTATAAAATTATTTTTAACGATGTAAGTTTTACATCAGACAATACTTGGATTTCCGATTTTACGCCTTCTACATTAACAACTATAGACAATCAAAATACAGCACATGTACAAATATATCATTAGTATCTGTTTCCTTTTTGTTTTTGTTAATGGATATTCTCAAAAACCAGAAAAACCAAAGAAACCAGAAAAACCAACATTAACAACCGTTAAAGAAACTGAAAAAGATAGCATTGTTTACAAATCTCCTTATGGTTTGCGCATTGGTGTAGACATTAGTAAACCCATAAAAGCAATATTTGATGCTACCTATACAGGCTATGAAATTGTTGGAGATTATAGAATTAATAAACGTTTTTTTGCTGCCGCAGAAATAGGCTTCGAAGAAAATACCACCCAAGAAGATTATACCAATTCTACCGTAAAAGGTAGCTATGCAAGAATAGGTTTTAACTTTAATGCTTATGAAAATTGGTTGGATATGAATAATGAAATTATTGTAGGTTTTAGATACGGTTTTAGTTTATTTGATCAAACTTTAAACAACTATACACCCAATGTAAATAGCACTTATTTTCCTTCAACTGCAATTACAACACCAATAACTGCTAGTAATTTAAACGCACATTGGACAGAATTTTTAGTTGGTTTTAAAGTAGAAACAATGCATAATTTATTTATGTGTTTTAGTGGTTCTTACAAAATTTTACTCAGTGTAAAAGACCCTGAAAATTTTAAAACCTTATATGCGCCTGGTTTCAATAGAATTTTTGACAGTAATACTGGTTTTGGTTTTAATTATACCATTTCTTATTTAATTCCGTTTACAAAAAAATAATTTTGTAAAACACTTTATTTTTTTTAGTAACTTTAACCCTCTTTCTTATTAAAATTTTTAAAAATGAATAAAATACCAAGTGTAGATTTACGAGATTTTTTATCTGATGATAAAAATAAAAAACAAAAATTTATTAATGAAATTGGTCACGCCTATGAAAATATTGGTTTTGTGGCACTTAAAGGTCATTTTTTAGATGATAAACTAGTAAATGACTTGTATTCAGAAATTAAAAAATTTTTCGATTTACCCTTAGCAACCAAAGAAAAATATGAAATACCCGGTATTGGTGGGCAAAGAGGTTATGTGTCTTTTGGTAAAGAATCTGCCAAAGGAAAAAAAGAAGGAGATTTAAAAGAATTTTGGCATTTTGGACAATATGTAGATGCTACCTCAAAATACGCCAAAGAATATCCTGATAATGTAACCGTAGAAGAATTGCAAAACTTTAATAAAGTTGGTAAAGAAACCTACCAAATGTTAGAGAAAACAGCAAAATTTGTATTGCGTTCTTTAGCAATTCATTTAGGTTTAGAAGAAACCTATTTTGATAATTATATTAAAAACGGGAATAGCATTTTACGTCCTATTCATTATCCGCCAATTAAAACGGCGCCAAAAGGAGCAGAAAGAGCAGCAGCGCACGGAGATATTAATTTAATAACTCTACTTATGGGCGCTCAAGGAAAAGGTTTGCAAGTACAAAATCATAAAGGAGAATGGATAGATGCCGTTGCAGAACCAGATGAATTGATGATAAATGTGGGAGATATGTTATCGAGACATAGCAATAATAAATTAAAATCTACCATTCATAGAGTTACAAATCCGCCAAAAGAAATGTGGGGAACTTCAAGATATTCAATACCATTTTTTATGCACCCAATTTCTGATATGAAATTAGATGTTTTAGAAAATTGTATCGATGAAAAAAACCCAAAACAATTTGATGATATTACTGCCGGAGAGTTTTTAGATGAACGCTTAAAAGAGTTAGGACTTAAAAAATAGTTTATAGTTTTTCAGTAGCAGTTTGCTGTTAGTTGCAAACTAAATACTGAAAACTGAATACTGAATACTGAAAAAATGGATTTCAAAGATCAACTTAAAAATTTATTTCCAGAACACAAGGAAACTGTAGAACCTGTACAAGAAAAGTCAGATATTTGGTTACAAGAAGCACCAATTATTTGTAAATACGAAAAACGCAAAGGAAAACCAATCACAATTTTAGAAGGATATACTGGGGCTACATCAGATTTTAAAATACTTGCTAAAGAAATTAAAACAAAACTTTCTGTAGGTGGTAGTTTTAAAGACGATAAAATTATTATTCAAGGAGATTATAGAGATAAAATTATGACAATGCTTAAAGAAAAAGGCTTTTCCGTAAAACGCGTTGGCGGATAAATAGCATAGAATTTTTTAAGTTTTTACCTCAAATTTCTTAGTCCAAAACTTTCTTAAATTTATTAATTTCAGAAAATTTGGTAAAAAAATTAAACAACAACACAATAAAGTAAAACTAAACACGTTATTTTTTTAATTATGTATAATTATGGGAACTTCAACTTTACACATTACTAATGGAGATAGCACAACTAACTATCTAAAAAAATTACAGTTTTCTGGCGAGTTTATAACATGGCGAGAAATGTTATGCGAAGGCAAAACAACTTCTGATGTTGGTAGCGAAACTTTTTGGAAAAACAGGTTCGAGTTTTTTCAAACTTCTTATAAAATAAGTAAACGAAAATTTATAGATTACACCGTAAAGGAATACAGAAGTCTTTGTAATAAAAAAGAACAAAAAGAAATTGTATTGTGGTTTGATAATGATTTGTTTTGTCAAATTAACATGTTAGCCGTTGTTAGTTGGTTAAAACGCTTTAGAAAAGGATATCAAATATCTTTAGTAAGCAATAGCAATCTTAAAAACACCGGTAAAAACGATAGTTTATCACAACTAAACCCAGATGATATAACAGAACAGTTTAAAAACAGAGTAAATTTAAATCAAGATGATATTGAATATGCAGATTATATTTGGCAATTGTATTGTTCAGACAGTCCGCTACGTTTAGAAACTGTTTACAAGTTTAACCCAATGTCTCCTTTTAAATATTTAGCCACCGCTTTAGAAGTACATTTACAAAGATTTCCATCCATAGAAAACGGTTTAAATATTGTAGAAAACACCATTATAAAAACCGCAAATAAACATCAATTTACATCAAAAAAACAACTTGTTAATCAACTTATTAATGAGCAAGAAGTATTTGGTTTTGGAGACATACAATACGATCACAGAATAGATAGACTTCAAAAACTATTCTCTTCTTTTAATCCTGTAAAATTATCTAAACAAGGAAAACAAGTTTTAGAAAACCAACTAAATCTTTACGGTCAATTACGTTCAGAAATTTCTTATCTTGGAGGTTCAAAAAAATATAGTTTTTTATTCAACAATCAGTCTAAAAAATTATTGAAAATTACATCGTAAATGTCAATAAAACCTTCTGAACTTATCTTAAACCCAGATGGTAGTGTCTATCATTTGAATTTAAGACCTGAAAACGTTGCCTTAACTATTATTTTTGTTGGTGACCAAGATAGAGTAGATAAAATCTCTAAATTCTTTGATACTATTGAATTTTCTACACAAAAACGAGAATTTAAAACAACAACCGGTCTCTATAAAGGCAAACGAATTTCCATAATATCAACAGGTATAGGACCCGATAATATAGATATTGTACTTAATGAATTAGACGCCTTAGTAAACATTAATCTAGAAACCAGAAAACCAAAAACAAAACTTACATCATTAAATATTGTAAGAATAGGTACATCTGGTTCTTTGCAAGCAGACATTCCTGTAGATTCTTTTGTAATTGGTTCTCATGGTTTAGATTTAAATGGCATGCTTCACTCCTATCAAATTGAAACAATTACCAATTCAGCTATAGAAGATGCCTTTGTAAATCACACCAATTGGAGTGCTAAAAAATCATATCCTATTGTAATAGAAAATAGTAAAGAGTTAGAAAACAAATTAACTTCAAATAAAACTTTTAAAGGAATTACCGCAACTGCAGGTGGTTTTTATGGTCCGCAAGGAAGAGTTTTACGTTTGACCTTACAAGACAATGACTTAAACCATAAAATTGATACTTTTAATTTTAACAATCATAGAATTACCAATTTAGAAATGGAAACTTCTGCAATTTATGGTTTGTCTAAATTATTAGGTCATAATGCTTGTTCTATCAATGCAATTATTGCCAATAGAGCAAATGGTACTTTTAGTGAAAACCCAGGCAAAATTGTA
Organism: Polaribacter sp.; assembly: GCF_051251875.1. Lineage (GTDB taxonomy): Bacteria > Bacteroidota > Bacteroidia > Flavobacteriales > Flavobacteriaceae > Polaribacter. The sequence goes on along the minus strand of NZ_JBPOGL010000010.1, from coordinate 6,604 downwards.
GCAGATTTAATAACTTACACTTTAGAAAAATTAGTAGAGTAAATGACAACACTAAAAGTTGGTGGCGTTCCAGAACATTTTAATTATCCTTGGTACCTTACCCTAAAAAATAAAAAATTTACAAAAGAAAATATCAATCTTCGTTGGCAAGATTTTCCTGGTGGAACAGGACAAATGTGCAACGCTTTACGAAATGGAGATGTAGATATTGCTATTGTATTAACTGAAGGGATTATTAAAGATATTGCCAATGGAAATCCTTCTAAAATTGTACAAACTTATGTGCAAACGCCTTTAATTTGGGGTATTTATGTTGGTGCAAAATCAAAATTTATCAACATTAAAGATTTAGAAAATGCCACTATTGCCATTAGCAGATTTGGTTCTGGTTCACATTTAATGGCTATTGTAAACGCTTACAACCAAGGTTGGGATATAAAAAACTTAAAATTTAAAGTAGTTGGTACTTTACAAGGAGGAATAGACGCACTTTCTAATGGAGATGCAGATTATTTTATGTGGGAACATTTTACTACTAAACCTTTGGTAGACGATGGCACTTTTAGACGCATTGAAGACTGTCCAACACCATGGCCATGCTTTGTAATTGCCGTTAGAGATGAAGTTTTAGAAAATAATTTTAATGATGTTAAGAAAGTACTAGACATTATTAATCAACAAACAAAAGACTTTAAAAAGATTAACAATATTGATGCAATCTTAGCCAAGAGATACAATCAACAACTAGAAGACATACAAAAGTGGTTAAAAATAACGGATTGGAACGCTGGTAAACCCATTACTAAAAACTTAATTACTCGCATACAAAATAAAATGATACAGTTTAACGTTATTGAAGAGAAGAAAAATTCGAGTAGATTCATAAAAAAAATGTATTTTTAACACTTAATAAAATCTTAGAAATGAAAAAAGTAGTATTTATTGCAATTTGCCTTCTCGGAATTATCTGTTTTTCTTCATGTAGAAGTACAAAATCTAATTGCGGTTTGGCGGAGAACACTACCCCTATAAAAACAACATTACAGCAAGCAGATGTTTCTTAAACATCTATTTGTTTCTTAATTTTAAATTCAAAAAAATCTGCTAAAAGCAGATTTTTTTTATTAGCTCACTATTACACAAAACAATCACATAACCTTCAGAAAACTTTTTCATAAGGTTTAGCTTACCTTTTTTTCATTTTTAATTTACTCTAGCATAACATTTAGTAACTAGTTTTGAGAAACTATATTACAAATGCTATTGTTTACACTCTTTTTTAAAATAAAGAATCTTACCCCAACAAGTAAGAAAACTAATTTAGATTTTAGACATTATCTCATCTCAACCTTTTTAAAATGAAAAAAAATAAAAAACGTAAGTTAGATTATGTTGTAATTTCTGATGTTCATTTAGGTACTTATGGCTGTAGAGCTAAAGAATTACTAAATTATTTAAAAACAATTCAACCAAAAGTATTAATCTTAAATGGCGATATTATTGACATTTGGCAATTTAACAAACGTTTTTTTCCAAAGTCTCACATGAACGTTATTAAACACATTACATCGCTTTTATCAAACGGTACAGAAGTGTATTACATTACCGGTAATCATGATGAAATGTTGCGAAAATTTAAAGGATTTCAACTAGGAAATTTTAAAATTCTAAACAAATTAATTTTAGATATTGATGACAAAAAAGTGTGGATTTTTCATGGTGATGTTTTTGATGTAACCATGCAACATTCTAAATGGTTGGCTAAATTAGGCGGAAAAGGCTATGATGTTTTAATTCTGCTAAACACTTTTATCAATTGGATTAGCAAACTCTTAGGTTACGGAAAATTATCGCTTTCTAAAAAGATAAAAAATAGCGTAAAAAGTGCCGTAAAATTTATAAACGATTTTGAAAAAACAGCTTCGGATATTGCTATTGACAATCACTACAATTTTGTTATTTGCGGACATATACATCAACCAGAAATTAAAGAAATAAAAACACAAAAAGGAAAAACTATGTACTTAAATTCTGGAGATTGGATAGAGAATTTAACAGCTTTAGAGTACAAAAACAAGCAATGGAGTTTGTATGAATACGCCAATGACAAAAAAGCCAATAATTCTGATACTCCACTTAGCAAAAAAGAAATAGCGCAGTTAAATAAAGAAAAAAAAGGCAATTTTCTTTTTGAAGAATTATTAAAAGAGTTTGATATTAAAAAACCATTAAAGTAATTATTTATGAGAATTTTATACGCAATACAGGGTACTGGAAATGGCCATTTAACAAGAGCAAAAGAGATTATACCTTTATTACAAGAAAAAGGAGAAGTAGATATTTTAATTAGTGGTAATGAAAACAATATCTCACTAGATTTTGAAATAAAATACAGCGTAAAAGGATTAAATTTTACATTCGGAAAAAAAGGAGGTATAGACTTTTGGAGTAGTTTTAAAAAGATGAATTTAGTTCGTTTTTATAAAGAAATAAAGCAATTACCCATTAAAGAATATGATTTATTAATTAATGATTTTGAACCAGTTTCTGCTTGGGCTGCCAAACTAAATAATGTAAATATTATTTCTTTAAGTCATCAAAATGCAGTGTTAGATGACGCATCTCCAAAATACGGTACATTTAGAATAGAAAAGTTTATTTTAAAACATTACGCACCTGCAACCACCAGGTTTGGATTTCATTTTAAAACCTATAGCTCAGCTATTTTTTCGCCTATTATCAGAAAAAAAATACGAAATATAAAAATAAGAAATAAAGGTCATATTACAGTTTATTTACCCTCTTATAAGGTAGATAAAATAATTCAAGTTTTATCTAAAATACCACTGGTTAAATGGCATGTATTTTCAAAGGAAGAAAATAAATTTATATTTAAAAAGAACATCACTGTATTTCCAATTAGTGAATTCTACTTTATAAAAAGTATGGCTTCTTCTGCAGGAGTTCTCTGCGGCGCAGGTTTTGAAACACCTTCTGAAGCCTTATATCTTAAGAAAAAACTAATGGTAATTCCTATGAAAAACCAATACGAGCAACAATGTAATGCATTAGCTTTAAAAGAAATGGGTGTTCATACATTAAAAAAATTAAATAAAAAACAAGTTTCAAAACTTTTAAAATGGATACAGGCAGATACAAATATTGATGTAAAGTATCCGGATATAACAGAAGATATTTTAGATGCTATTTTACTGCCTTATTATAATGAATCTGTAATACCTACCATACTATCTTAGACATGTGCAAATCCTCTAAAATAGCATTTGTTTTAGAAAAATGTTTACTTCCAAACCATCCTCGCCAAGCGCCCAAAGGCGAAGGATGTGGAGCAGTAAATATGGTATGTTTTTCAACCTTTATAAACTTCATTTTACTTTCAGCAAACTTTCCCCAGAGTAAGAAAACAACATGTTCTTTTTCTAAAGAAATCTGTTCAATAATGGCATCTGTAAATGTTTCCCAACCCTTTTTTTGATGACTTCCGGCTTCATGTGCTCTAACAGTTAAAGTCGCATTCAATAATAAAACTCCTTGTTTTGCCCATTTTTCTAAATTTCCACTTTGTGGAATTTCCTTGTTTAAATCCGTAGACATTTCTTTAAAAATATTTACCAAAGATGGCGGATGTTTCATTTCATCTTTTACGGAAAAACACAATCCATTTGCTTGGTTTTCTCCATGGTAAGGATCTTGTCCAATAATGACCACTTTTAAATCGTCAAAAGAACAGAAATTAAATGCAGCAAAAATATCTGATTCTTTCGGAAAACAAGAGTAGTTTTTATACTCTTCATCAACAAAACTAGTTAACGCCTTAAAATATGGTTGGTTAAATTGGTCTTGTAAAATATTTTTCCAGCTATTGGCTATTTTTAGTTGCATACTTTGTTATTTTTGATGTTTAGAATACTAACTTTTAAATTTTAGTTCAAAGTTAGTCCATTGAATTAAATAAACCTTGAACATTAAATTTTAAACATTGAATATTTCCAACAAAACATTACAAGATTTAGAATTTACAACGGTTTTACAACACGTTGCAACACATTGTATATCTAGTCTTGGGAAAGAAAAGGTATTAGAAATTAAACCCATAAAAAAGGAAAATTTATTTACAGAACTTAATTTGGTAAATGAATATCTTTCTTCATTTGAAAGTGAAAACAGAGTCCCAAATCATAATTTTGATAACCTTACTGAAAAAATAAATCGTTTAGGTATAGAAAATAGTTTTATTGAAACAGAAGCTTTTTTAAAACTTGCAACTACTTCGTTAACCGTAAATGAACTAATTAAATTTTTTAAAAAATTTAAAACACAGTTTCCTACTTTTTTTGAACTTTCTCAAGAAATAGAATTCACCACTTTTGTAGATGATGAAATTAAAAAAATAATTGATATTTCTGGTGATGTAAAAAACAATGCTTCTTCCGAGTTACAGCAAATTAGAAGAAGCATTAATGATGTTCGTGGTAAAATTGGTGCTAGTTTTTCTAGTGCATTATCAAAATCAATGGCATCTGGTTATTTAGATGATATTAAAGAATCTGTAGTAGACAACCAACGAGTTTTAGCTGTATTAGCAATGCATAGAAGAAAAGTAGCTGGTAGTTTATTGGGCGCATCAAAAACGGGTAACATCGTCTATATTGCACCACAAGCAACACTTTCTTACAGTAGAGAATATCAAAATTTAATTTACGAAGAAAAACAAGAAATAGTAAAAATCTTACGTAGTTTATCAAATATCATACGCCCTTTTGTTCCTTTATTAAAAGAATATATTTCATTTTTAATACATATCGATGCCATTGGAGCCAAGGCAAAATATGCGCGAGAAATAAATGCAATTCTGCCAAAAATTACCAAGGAGAAAAAAATATATTTTAAAAATGCAGTTCATCCAATTTTATGGAAAAAAAATAATGAGCAACAATTAAAAACAATATCTCAAAGTATTCAATTAGACAACAAACAACAAATTATAGTTATTTCTGGCCCTAATGCTGGTGGAAAAAGTATTACTCTAAAAACCATAGGTTTACTACAATTAATGCTGCAAAGTGGAATTTTAATTCCTGTTGATGAGCGCAGTGAAACTTTTATTTTCGACACTATTTTAACAGATATAGGAGATAATCAATCTATTGAAAATCAACTAAGTACTTACAGTTATCGCTTAAAAAACATGCGATATTTCTTAAGGAAATGTAACCAAAACACTCTTTTCCTAATAGATGAATTTGGTACTGGTTCAGATCCCGAGTTAGGTGGTGCTTTGGCAGAAATTTTCTTAGAAGAATTTTATTACAAAAAAGCTTTCGGAATAATAACCACACATTACTCTAATTTAAAAGTTCTTGCAAACGAATTAGAAAACGTTACCAACGCCAATATGCAATTTGATGAACGTACTTTAGAACCTTTGTATAGGCTCTTTGTTGGTCAAGCAGGTAGTTCTTTTACTTTTGAAGTGGCGCAAAAAAACGGAATTCCTTTCAGTATTATTAATAAAGCCAAAAAACGTGTAGAAACCGAAAAAATACGGTTAGACAAAACCATTTCAAAATTGCAAAAGGAACGCAATAGACTTCAAAAAAATTCTGAAAACTTAGAGAAGCAAGAATCTAAAGGAAAAGAACATTTAGATAGTCTACAAGAAAAGGAAGACAAAGTTCAGGAAAAACTAGCTGGTTTTCAAGAACTATATGACCAAAATCAAAAAATGCTTTCTTATGGGAGAAAAACAAATGAATTACTCAACAAATACTTTCAAACCAATAATAAAAAGGAATTAAACACCAATTTTAATAAATGGGTTTCTGATGAAAAAGTAAAACACGCAAAAAAAGCACCATTAAAGCCAAAGACTAAAATACAAAAAAGACAAGCTCAAGTATTAGAGAAAAAATTAAAAGAAACCATTCAAAAAGTAGAAAAAGAAGTCTTAGAAAAGGTTGTTGAAGTACGTAAAGAAAAGAAAATTGAAGCTGCTAAAATAGCCAAAGTAAAATCGGAATATATTTACCAGATAAACGATAGAGTCCGCATCATCGATTCAAATTCAATTGGAACTATAGATAAAATAGATAAAAAGAGCGTAACCATTAATTACGGCATTTTTACCACAAAAACAGCTGTTACCAATTTAGAACTTGTAGAAAAAGCAAAATAGTTTTACTATTCATAAAACACATATCATCAAAATCCTTCGCATACCGTGAAGGATTTTTAATTTGTATTTAATGAGGAAACATTCAATTTTATTTCATCGTATTTATACAAATCTTTTCCTTTACCCACTACAATTTACCATCTTTATCTATATAAACATATCAAAAATATTCTAATTTAAAAACTCCAAACTAAAAGGTATTCAGATCTTATAAATAAAAATTGTTTCAAACTAATTACAACCTATTTCAAAAAAAAAATTATAATAAAAAACTTATAGTGTAATTAGAAATACCGAATACTCAAAATACTTCACTTAAAAAATAATAACTATTATGGCGTGCCCCCGCAAAAAAGCGAGGTCAGGCTATTCGTTCCAAGTCCTCGTTCGTACCTCACTGTGGGCTTT
>NZ_JBPOGL010000001.1:0-284313 GCF_051251875.1 Polaribacter sp. | reverse complement strand
TTCTTGTATTTCATATCTCAAATATATTAGTTTTGAAATTTAAAATATCACTCCGAACTATTAAGGGGCTAAACTAGTGATTGCTCACGTAAAAATACAATTTGAAATCAATTCACAACCAGCAAATGTAAAATATATAAAAGCGTGTTCTTGTGATTGCTCACGTAAAAATACAATTTGAAATCAATTCACAACATAAAACTATAATAGCAGCTATTTGTAAAACTTGTGATTGCTCACGTAAAAATACAATTTGAAATCAATTCACAACATATATCCATTTAAAGATTTTGGTTCCATGCTTGTGATTGCTCACGTAAAAATACAATTTGAAATCAATTCACAACTGCTCTTTACTTTTAATATAGTCCTGAATGCTTGTGATTGCTCACGTAAAAATACAATTTGAAATCAATTCACAACTGGATATAGTAGTACCGTTAGATTTGTAAACTTGTGATTGCTCACGTAAAAATACAATTTGAAATCAATTCACAACACTAACGGCTTTGTTATCACTATTGTTTTCCTTGTGATTGCTCACGTAAAAATACAATTTGAAATCAATTCACAACAAATGAGTTTCAACCGTTCTAGTTGATATACTTGTGATTGCTCACGTAAAAATACAATTTGAAATCAATTCACAACTAGGCGTTCAATAAGTCTCCTGTTGGTTCTCTTGTGATTGCTCACGTAAAAATACAATTTGAAATCAATTCACAACTGGCCAAGTTAGAATATATGGCCACATCAACTTGTGATTGCTCACGTAAAAATACAATTTGAAATCAATTCACAACAAGACATTTCTACAAATAAACACATTGTTGCTTGTGATTGCTCACGTAAAAATACAATTTGAAATCAATTCACAACACAACAAACATGACATAGAAAGTGATTTTGCTTGTGATTGCTCACGTAAAAATACAATTTGAAATCAATTCACAACACAGAAATACAGATTATGTAGCAACTATAGCTTGTGATTGCTCACGTAAAAATACAATTTGAAATCAATTCACAACAGATACGACCTTGGTAATAGTTCCTTCATCATTTTTACAAAACCTTTCATCTTGGTAATAATCTTTTGCAATAGTAGAAACTTGCCAGTCATTTAAAAGAAATTGTGGCATCTGTAACTTCTCATTTTTAGGAAGATGATTGTATAGTCTTGCCCTTCCTACTAATTGTGCAAATTGGCTTTCAGTAAAGCTGTATTGAGTTAAAGATTCCATCTGTTTTAAATGCTTTTGTCATCATAACTATTAAATAAATCTTCTACTTTTATTGACAATTCACTTACACTTCCTACACGCATTTCTGAAGCCATACCATCAGTACTTATACATAAGTTATGTTTCGCCCCCTTTAAAACAAAAAACTCTTGAAAACCAAAAGGTTAACAAGAGTTTAAGTGAGCCCTGCAGGATTCGAACCTGCGACCGCCTCCTTAGAAGGGAGGTGCTCTATCCAGCTGAGCTAAGAGCCCGTAATTTTTAAGTTGTTACAACCAACTGTGTCGGGGTGGCAGGATTCGAACCTGCGACCTCCTCGTCCCAAACGAGGCGCGATGACCGGGCTACGCTACACCCCGAGCTATTTAAGGTTTACAAAATCATAGATTTTTTAACCTTTAAAAATTAAAAATTTGCGGAGAGACAGGGACTCGAACCCTGGCGACAGTCACCCGTCGACAGATTAGCAATCTGCTCCATTACCACTCTGGCACCTCTCCTTTTTAAGAACTTATTGCAATTGTTTAAAATTGCGAGTGCAAATGTAATACTACATTTACAATTTAGCAAGATGTTTTTGAGTTTTTTTTATAAAAAAATAATTATTCTGGATATTCAACTCTAAGGTGATAAATGTTCATTAATTTTTTCTTGATTACTTTTTTAATAAGTTCAATTTCTCTAAAAGTTATATTAGAGTTTAAGAACTGATTGTCTGACATTTGCTTGTCAATAATTTTATTCACCAAACTATCTATTGTTTGTGCAGTGGGTATTTTTAAACTTTTAGAGGCCGCTTCCGCAGAATCACACATCATTAAAATAGCTGTTTCTTTAGAGAAGGGAATAGGACCTTTGTATTGAAATTTCTTAATATCAACTTTAGTTTCAGGATTTATTTCCTTTTCTTTCATGTAAAAGTAGTAGGTTACACTTGTTCCATGATGGGTTCTAATAAAATCTATAATTCTATCTGGTAATTTATATTTCTTAGCCAATTCTATCCCTTTAATTACATGATCTGTAATTATTTTTGAACTATCTCTGGGCGATAAATCGTTATGAGGGTTTACACCTGTAGATTGATTTTCAGTAAAATACATAGGGTTTAACATTTTACCAATATCATGGTACAGCGCACCAGTTCTTACCAACATAGAATTTGCGCCAATTTCATTAGCGGCAGCTTCTGCTAAATTGGCAACTTGCATAGAGTGTTGAAAAGTACCCGGAGCTTTTTCATTTAATTCTCTTAATAGTTTGGTGTTTGTGTTAGAGAGTTCTAAAAGCGTTACATCAGATACTAAACCAAAAACTTTTTCGTAAATATAAATTAATATAATCGATAAAAACGATAGCAATCCGTTGGCAGCAAATAGCATAAAATAATTCCAATTTATTTGAGACGCGTTGCCTTCTCTAATAATAGAAAAAGCAAAATAAGTTAGCATATAAATAAGAGTAATTTGTGCTACAGAGATAAATAAATTGGCTCTTTTAGATAATTCAGAAACCGTAAGAATGGTGACAATTCCGGCAATAATATGCAAGTAAATAAACTCGAAACTGTTGGGTACAATATACCCCAACAATAAAACGGTTAAAACATGAGTAAACAAGCCTAATCGAGCATCAAAAAAGGCTTTTAAAATAATAGGTAAAATACTTAAAGGAACCACATATAAATAATCAGCATTATATTTTATAACCAAGGTTTGAATAAAAATCATGGATAAAACATTAAAAAATATAAAAGTAACTTTGTTGTTATTATTATAAATTTCTACTCTATATTTCTTTAGAAATAAAAATAACATTAACATGGCTAAAGAGACTAAAATTGCATATCCAAAAACAATCCAGTTGTAATTAGAGTCTGTCCAAACTTTAGACTCAGATTCGCTTTTAAGAGAGTTTAAAATGGCCAATTTTTCACCTTCAACAATATCTCCTTTAAAGATGATAAGCTTGCCTGTAGAAATTTTTCCTTTGGTATAACTAATGTTTTTAAGTTCTGTGTCTATTATTTTTTGAGTAAAATCAGTATCAAAAGTAACATTGGGTTGTATAATTTCAGAAAGCCAATCTAGCAATAATAATTGTCCGTAAGAATAGGGGGTTGGTCCTAAATTATTTTTAATTGTTGATAAAACTTCTTTAGAATTTAAAAGATATTTAAAAAGTAGATCTTCAACCTCATTGCCTCGCCTTAAAACAATTACTTCATTTTTGTTGGTTATTTTATTTTGATTTATAACCTCTAAAAAGCCTGTTTTATAAACTTTGTCTAAAATGTTGTTTCCAATAGTTCTTAATTCTTCAATTTGACCAAAGCTTAAAGAATCTGATGGTTTTATAAGATTTAACCTGTTTTTAAATGTGGTTTTTACATTAGAAACAATTCCAGAATCATAAAAGAAATAAAGTTTTGCATTGGCTTCAATTTTATTTTTCTGAGTAGCAATTTCTTCCTTGGTTTTCTGAATAGCAAAATCAAAAGGAGCGTATAAATTCTCGTATTTCCATAATTGACCATTGTTAAAATCATATTTAAAATGAGTTCCTTTAGGAAATAAATACACAATAGCAACAGAGGTTACTAAAAATAAAATTACCTTATAAATTATGGTGTTATTTTGGTATAATTTGTTTACTAATGTGCTCATATACTTTGTCTTCTAAATACAAACTTACAGTAAAAAAATCACGCTCAAAAATTCAAGTAGATTAATAAAATATAAATTGATTAAAATTAGTTAATTTAGCAACATAAATCTTATTAAAACCTAAATTAGATATCTGTATGAAAGACGTTGTAATTGTATCAGTTGCAAGAACACCAATAGGTAGTTTTATGGGGAGTTTATCTACAATTCCGGCTACAAAATTAGGTGCAATTGCCATTAAAGGAGCTTTAGAAAAAATTAATTTAGATCCTAAATTGGTAGAAGAAGTTTTTATGGGAAATGTAGTTTCCGCTGGGTTAGGACAAGCGCCTGCAAGGCAAGCTGCAATTTATGCAGGAATTCCTGATAGTGTTCCTTGTACAACCGTAAATAAAGTTTGTGCATCTGGCATGAAATCTATTATGTTGGCAGCTCAAACAATTGCTTTGGGAGATGCAGCTATTGTAATTGCAGGTGGTATGGAGAATATGAGTTTAATTCCGCATTATCAACAGGCAAGAACAGGTTCTAAATTTGGAGCAATTACCATGGAAGATGGCATGCAAAAAGATGGTTTAGTAGATGCTTATGACAACGTTGCCATGGGCGTTTGTGCAGATGAATGTGCTGCTAAATATAATTTTTCTAGAGAAGATCAAGATGCTTTTGCTATTCAATCTTATAAACGATCTGAAAAAGCGTGGCGTAATGGAAAATATGAAGATGAAATTGTACCTGTAGAAATTCCACAAAGACGCGGAGAACCGATTATTTTCTCTGAAGATGAAGAATTTAGAAATGTAAAAATGGAAAGAATTCCTGGTTTAAGAGCAGCTTTTACAAAAGACGGTACCGTTACTGCTGCCAATGCTTCTACTATTAATGATGGTGGTGCGGCGTTGGTTTTAATGTCTGCGGATAAAGCGAAAGAATTAAATTTACAGCCTCTTGCAAAAATAAAAAGTTATGCTGATGCTGCCCACGAACCAAAATGGTTTACAACGGCACCTGCAAAAGCAATTCCAAAAGCGTTGGCAAAAGCCAATATAAGTATTGATGATGTAGATTATTTTGAATTAAATGAGGCGTTTTCTATTGTAGGTTTGGTAAATATGCAAATTTTAGGAATTACAGATGAAAAAGTAAATATTCATGGTGGCGCAGTTTCATTAGGACATCCTTTGGGGGTTTCTGGTGCAAGAATTGTTATTGCATTAACCTCAATATTAAGACAAAATAACGCAAAAATTGGTGTTGCTTCTATATGCAACGGTGGTGGTGGCGCAAGTGCTCTAATTATTGAAAGAGATTAAAAATAAAACCAATCCACTAACTTCAAACTAATAATTTTGTCATTCGGAATTTGTAATTTAAGTATTGTTCCTCTTCGTTTATCTGCTTCAGACTCATCAGAAATGATTAGTCAGGTGTTGTTTGGTGAGCATTTTGAAGTGTTAGACAAACAAAAAAAATGGAGTAAAATTCGATTACATTTTGACAATTATGAAGGTTTTATCGATAATAATCAATTTGTAGAAACTTCAGAAGAAAATTACATCAATCTTTGTAATTCTAATGCTATTTATTCAGGAGAAATTGTAGATTGTATTACTGATGATAAAAATGAGTTAACCACCATTACTATTGGAGTTACTTTGCCTTTTTATTCCGATGGATACTTAAAGTTAAATGATACAACGTATTTATATGAAGGTGCTGTTGTGTCAGGGAAAAAATCAAAAACCAGCATTTTGCAAACCGCTTTTATGTTTTTGAATGCACCTTTTTTATGGGGAGGAAAAACTTCTTTTGGTATAGATTGTTCTGGTTTTACGCAAATGGTGTACAAATTATGTGGTTATAGTTTGTTAAGAGATGCAAAGCAACAAGCAACACAAGGTAAGGTCTTAAGTTTTATTGAAGAAAGTGAGCCTGGTGATTTGGCCTTTTTTGATGATGAAGAAGGAGAAATTATTCATGTTGGCATTATTTTAGACAACTACAGTATTATTCATGTACATGGCAAAGTACGGATAGACACTTTAGATCATAGTGGTATTTTTAATGCAGATTTACAAAAACATACACACAAACTTCGTATTATTAAAAAGGTGTTATAATTGGTATTAAAAAGAAATTGCTGAAAGACTTTAAGTGTTGTGTTATTAGTATTCTTTAACCTTGGCTTAGTTTAGTATTACATTATCATGTATCTTCTAATGTTTTTGTCTTTTCAATTATAAAAAAGCAAAAAAAAACGTATTAATATGGTTTTGTATAGTACTAGAATTCAAAAGAAAAATAAACAAAAAAAATCCGAAACTGATAGTCCAGTTTCGGATTTTTTATAATGTGATTAAAAGGTTTTTATTTTTCTCTCATTTCATTGTAAATAGGTCTTAAAGCATCTGCTTCAGATGTCATTTCTAAAGTGTCATAAATATTTAAAAGAGTTCTAACCGTTCCTTCATTTCTTCCTAAATTATCTGCTTTAACTAGGTATGGTAACGCTTTTTTGTACAATGTTTTTTGTTTGTTTTCTAATTCGGTATATTTTGTATTATTAGATAAATTTTTATTCATTTCATCTACAATTGCTTTTTCACCGCTTAAAATTGTAACTGCTAAATTCATGTAAGCATCTGAGTAATCTGGTTTCAATTCTATTGCTTTTTTGTAATAACCAATAGCTTCTTCAGTTTTGTTTTCATTAGCGTTTACAACTCCTAAATTAAAAAATAAAGTTGGGTTTGTTGGGTCTATTAATACAGCTTCATTCATTAATTCACCAAACTTATCCATTTGCTCTAGTTTTATATACATTTGAGCTTCATTTAAAAGAAGGTTTAAATCTTTAGGATTTGCCTTTCTTGCTTCTTTCAAAGCAGCAATTGCTAATTCAGGTTTTCCTTGGTTTACATAAATAAAACCAATGTTTCTAATAATCTCAGGTTGTTTAGATTCAGTTGTTTTTTGGCTAGGACTTTTGTACTTGCCAAGTTTAATCATGGTATTTCTGTTTGATTTAGTACCTAAATTTTCTTCTTCACCGGTTGCTTTATTTACGGCATAATATGCTGTACTTATACTTGTATAGCCCATTTCCTTTAAATCTAAATAGTGCTTTAAAGCAGTGTCATAATCATTATCTAAAGATGCACTAATAGCAGCGTTGTATAAAAAAGTAGTATCAGTAGGGCTTAACTTGTAAGTTAAAGCAAAATTAGAAGTTGCATTTTTATAATCTTTCGCATTGTATTGTTCTATTGCTTTACCAGAAACAAATTGTATTAATTCACTAAGCTTAGGTTGTGCTACTTTTGTGTATTTGGCTTTTCCAGATTCTTTTTCAAATGTTATAAGTGCATTGTAAGCATCTGCAGCTTTAGCTACATTAGATTTTCCATAAGCAGAGCCTTTTAAAAATAAATACTTTGCTTTGTATTTAGGATCCATAGAATCTTCAGTAGCTTCTAATGTAGCTACTGTTTCTTTTGCTAATTTATAATCACCATTTTTTATGGCTTTTTCAATAGCTTTTAATTCATTTTTTTGTGCAAAACTAGCTAGCGAAAATACTGCTAATCCAAATGCTAATATTTGTTTTTTCATTGTAATTGGGTTAAATTTATTGTTATTCTTGATTTTCGTTTAAATCATTTTCAATATTCGTGCCATTTTCTATATCATCTTCAGAAACTACTTCTTCATCTTCTTCTCTTGCTACTTTAGCTACAGCGGCAATACTATCATCTTCTTTAATGTTAATTAAACGTACTCCTTGCGTTGCGCGTCCCATAACTCTTAAATCTTCAACAGCCATTCTAATGGTTAAACCAGATTTATTAATAATCATTAAATCGTTAGAATCATCTACATTTTTAATGGCTACTAAATTACCGGTTTTTTCTGAAATATTCAATGTTTTTACACCTTTACCTCCTCTATTGGTTACTCTGTAATCTTCTAGTTTAGAGCGTTTTCCATAACCTTTTTCAGAAACTACTAAGATGTTGCTTTCCATATCGTTTACAGCAACCATACCTATAACTTCATCATTATCATGTTGTAGGGTAATTCCTCTAACTCCAGAAGCTGTTCTTCCCATCGGACGTGTTTTAGCTTCTTCGAATCGAATAGATTTACCCGATGCTAACGCCAACATTACTTGACTGTCTCCTGTTGTTAATTTAGCTTCTAATAACTCATCACCTTCTTTAATGGTAATTGCATTGATACCGTTTGTTCTAGGACGAGAATATTGTTCTAAAGAAGTCTTTTTAACTTGACCTTTTTTAGTAGCCATAATAACATAGTGGCTATTAATGTATTCTTCGTCTTTTAAATCTTGAGTTACCAAAAATGCTTTTACGCTATCATCTTGTTCTATATTGATAAGATTTTGCATGGCTCTACCTTTGGTGTTTTTACCACCTTCAGGAATTTCATACACACGCATCCAAAATACTTTTCCTTTTTGGGTAAAGAACATCATGTATTGATGATTTGTACCTACAAATAAATGCTCTAAGAAATCTTCATTTCTGGTTGTTGCTCCTTTTTGTCCTCTACCACCTCTGTTCTGAACTTTATATTCATCAAGATTTGTACGTTTTAAATAACCGGCATTAGAGATGGTTACCACCACTTTTGTGTCAGGAATCATATCTTCAATACGCATATCTCCACCGGCGTATTCTATTACAGATCTACGTTCATCACCATATTTATCTTTTATTTGCAACAACTCATCTGTTATAATTTGGTAACGTCTTGGTTGGTTTGCTAAAATATCTTTTAAGTCTGTAATTGTGAGCATAATATCATCATACTCTGCGCGTAATTTATCTTGTTCTAGTCCTGTTAATTGACGCAATCGCATTTCTACAATTGCTTTGGCCTGAATTTCAGTTAACTCAAAACGCGCAATTAAACTTTCTCTTGCTTCATCAGCATTAGAAGAAGCTCTAATAATTTTTATTACTTCATCAATATTATCCGAAGCAATAATTAAACCTTCTAAAATATGTGCTCTGGCTTCTGCTTTTCTTAGTAAGTATTCTGTTCTACGAACAATAACTTCATGTCTGTGTTCAACAAAATAATGAATTAACTCTTTTAAATTTAATTGTTCTGGTCTTCCGTTAACCAACGCAATATTATTTACACTAAAAGAAGTTTGTAATTGTGTGTATTTGAATAATTTATTTAAAACAATATTTGGTATTGCATCACGTTTTAAAACGTAAACAATTCTCATTCCGTTTCTATCAGATTCATCACGTATATTTGTAATACCTTCTAGTTTTTTCTCATTTACCAAATCAGCAGTTTTTTTAATCATTTCTGCTTTATTTACTTGGTAAGGAATTTCTGTAACAATGATACACTCACGTCCTTTTACTTCCTCAATAATGGCTTTAGCACGCATTACAATACGTCCACGACCTGTTTGGAAAGCTTCTCTAACACCATCATAGCCATAAATAATTCCTCCTGTAGGAAAATCTGGTGCTTTAATGTGTTGCATTAATTCATCTATCTCAATATCATTATTTTGGATGTAAGCAACAGTACCATTAATAACTTCTGTTAAGTTATGCGGTGCCATATTTGTTGCCATACCTACTGCAATACCAGAAGCTCCGTTAACCAAAAGGTTAGGAATTCTTGTAGGTAATACTGTAGGTTCTTGTAAGGTGTCATCAAAATTTAAACGATGATCTACGGTTTCTTTATCAATATCAGCTAACATGTCTTCTGATATTTTTTGAAATCTAACCTCAGTATAACGCATTGCTGCTGGGCTATCTCCATCTACAGAACCAAAGTTACCTTGCCCGTCTACCATCATGTAACGTACACTCCAGCTTTGTGCCATACGTACCATAGAATCGTATACAGAAGTATCTCCGTGTGGGTGATACTTTCCTAAGACTTCCCCAACAATTCTTGCTGATTTTTTATAAGAACCAGTTGCTTTAATCCCTAATTCGTGCATTCCAAATAAAACTCTTCTATGAACGGGTTTTAAACCATCTCTTACATCTGGTAATGCTCTTGAAACAATTACTGACATCGAGTAATCGATGTATGCAGCTTTCATCTGCTCTTCAATGTTAATCGGAATTACCTTTTCTCCGTCTGCCATATATTATTTATTAGTTTTTATTCATTTTTTTAAAACAAGGCAAGATACTATTTCTCACAGTATTTACAAAGGTTTTAAGGTTCAGAATTAAGTAGAGTTATCAACATTTATTTATAATTTTTAACACTTTTTTATTTGCTTGATTTACAAGAGTTTTCTACCTTAGTATCTTAGTCAAACTGTCAGTTTTTTACCATTGGCATCTTTTTTGTAATTATCTATAAAAAAAAAGGACTAAATTTACATCACATCAATTATAGACAGAAAAAAATATGGACGATAATTTTTCACCAAAAGTAAGAGATGTCATCACTTTCAGTAAAGAAGAAGCACTACGTTTAGGGCATGAGTTTATTGGAACAGAGCATCTGTTATTAGGTTTAATTAGAAAAGGAGAGGGTAAGGCAATAGAAATTTTAACTGCATTTGATGTAGATTTAATTTTATTACGCAGAAAACTAGAACAATTAAACCCGGCAAATCCCACTTTTATAGAGTCTTCAGAAAAGAAGAGCTTGCATTTAACAAGGCAAGCAGAAAAAGCGTTAAAAACAACTTTTTTAGAAGCTAAATTATATCAAAGTGAAGCTATAGATACCGCACATTTGTTGCTGTGTATTCTTAGAAACGAGAATGATCCAACAACCAAATTAATACAAAAATATCATGTAAATTATGATGAAGCAAAAGCGCTTTATAAGCAATTGCATGTAGATGACGCTATAGATTTACCTATAAATCCGATTGCAGAAACGCCATCTGATGATGAGTTTGCGTCAGAAAAACAGAATCCGTTTGAGCAATCTCAAAAAGGAAAAACTGTAAAAAAATCAAAAACTCCTGTATTAGATAATTTTGGTAGAGATTTAACCTTGTTAGCAGAACAAGGAAAGTTAGACCCTGTTGTTGGTAGACAGAAAGAAATTGAGCGTGTTTCTCAAATTTTAAGTAGAAGAAAGAAAAATAATCCTATGTTAATAGGAGAGCCTGGAGTTGGTAAATCTGCCATTGCAGAAGGCTTGGCATTAAGAATTGTAGAACGTAAGGTTTCTAGAATTTTATTTGACAAACGTTTGGTTTCTCTAGATTTAGCAAGTTTGGTTGCTGGTACAAAATACCGTGGTCAGTTTGAAGAACGCATGAAAGCCTTGATGAATGAACTAGAAAAAAATGATGATATTATTTTATTTATCGATGAAATACATACCATTGTTGGCGCTGGTGGCGCAACGGGTTCTTTAGATGCTTCTAATATGTTAAAACCTGCCTTGGCAAGAGGAGATATACAATGTATTGGCGCAACTACGTTGGATGAATTTAGAACCAATATAGAAAAAGATGGCGCGTTAGAACGTCGTTTTCAAAAGGTAATTGTAGACCCAACAACAGTTGAAGAAACCATACAAATTTTACAGAATATTAAAGGTAAATATGAAGAACATCATCATGTAAATTATACAGATGAAGCATTAGAAGCTTGTGTGAAATTAACAAATAGGTATATGACAGACAGGTATTTGCCAGACAAAGCTATTGATGCTTTAGATGAAGCAGGTTCTAGAATCCATATCACTAATATTGTGGTTCCTAAACAAGTTTTAGATTTAGAAAAGCAATTAGAGATTATTAGAGAACGGAAAACCAAAGCCGTTAACGGACAAAAATATGAGGAAGCGGCTAAGTTGCGTGACGATGAAAAAAACATGGAACTGGCATTAGATTCTGCCCAAAAACAATGGGAAGATGATTCTAAATTAAACAGAGAAATTGTAACTGAAGATAATGTTGCCGAAGTAGTTTCTATGATGACAGGAATTCCTGTAAATAGAGTTGCGGAAGCAGAAAGCCATAAATTACACGAATTGCCAGATTTAATTAAAGGCAAAGTTATTGGGCAGAATGATGCGGTTACCAAAGTGGTGAAAGCAATACAACGTAATAGAGTTGGGTTAAAAGACCCAAACAAGCCAATTGGTTCTTTTATTTTCTTAGGACAAACAGGTGTAGGAAAAACGCAGTTAGCAAAGGTTTTAGCACGTGAGTTGTTTGATTCTGATGATTCTTTGATTAGAATTGATATGAGTGAATACATGGAGAAATTTGCTATTTCTCGCTTAATTGGTGCGCCTCCAGGTTATGTAGGTTATGAAGAAGGCGGACAATTAACTGAAAAAGTTAGAAGAAAACCGTATTCTGTAGTGTTGTTAGATGAAATTGAAAAAGCGCATCCGGATGTGTTTAATATGTTGCTGCAAATTTTAGATGATGGACATATAACAGATAGTCTTGGACGTAAAATAGATTTTAGAAATACCATTATTATTATGACTTCTAATATTGGTTCTCGTCAATTAAAAGATTTTGGCGGTGGTGTAGGTTTTGGTACTTCTTCAAAAACGGCTCAAGCAGATGATCATGCAAAATCTGTAATTGAAGGTGCATTAAAGAAATCTTTTGCTCCAGAATTTTTAAATAGAATAGATGATGTTATTGTGTTTAATGCTCTAGAAAGAGAAGATATTCATTCAATAATAGATATTGAATTGGATAAATTATTAAACAGAATTTCTGATTTAGGATACACACTAGAATTAAGTGAAAAGGCCAAAGATTATATTGCAGACAAAGGTTTTGATAAAAAATACGGAGCAAGACCTCTAAAAAGAGCTATTCAAAAGTATATTGAAGATGCCTTGGCAGAAGAGATTGTAAACTCTAAACTTTCTGAAGGTGATACTATTTCTATGGATTTAGATGAAGCAGAAAATAAGCTTACCATCATCATTAAAAAAGGTGAGAAATCTTCTGAAACTAGAACAGAAACAGAGTCTTAATATTTTTTTTAAAAAAGTAATTCCTGTATAATCAGGAATGTGAAAAAAAATCCCAAATGTAAAAGTTTGGGATATTTTTTTGTAACTGTTTACGTTTTTTAACTTTTATTCTTCAACCAATCTTTTAAGACAAAAAAACCTAACTTAGCAAAGTACTTATGTAAATTGCCAAACAGTAATAGCACTAATGGAGCATGTAAAATATTATACGGAATTAAAGAACTCTAATAAATCTTTGGTAGATTTATTGGCTGATGAATCTTTATTTTCTAGCATTCCCAATACATGGTATGTGGTGGTAGTAGATGTTAAAAACTCTACAAAAGCTGTTGATGAAGGAAAACATCATCAGATAAATTTAACCGCTACAGGAGCAATAATCTCTGTTTTAAATACAATTAGGAAAGAAAAAAAGAATATTCAAATTCCTTACTTTTTTGGTGGTGATGGAGCTACTTTTATTATTCCTAGTGTACTGTTAAAGAAGATTACGCTGGTATTAGAAAATTATAGTCTTCATATAAAAAGAAATGTTAATTTAATACTTAGAGTAGGGCATATTTCTGTTGAGAAATTATTAGATGAAAAATGTAATTTAAAAATAGTAAAACATCAGCTTACAGACCAATTGGCAATTCCCATTTTATTGGGAAATGGTTTAAAAAAAGCTGAAGAGATTGTTAAAAGTACTTTTATAGAAATAGATACCGTTATCTTTAAAAAAGAACTTTTAAATTTAACAGGAATGGAATGTAGGTGGAAAGAAATTAATCCGATACAGGCTAAAAAGAAAGTTGTTTGTTTGCTGTTAGATACTATAAAAGAAACCGATCAAAGAGCTGTTTATAGAGATGTTTTAATTAAAATGGATACTATTTTTGGTACATTTAATAGTAGACAACCTATAAAAACAACCAATCTAAAGTTAAACTTTAGCATTTATAAAGTTTGGGAAGAAATGAAAATAAGTCTTGCTGAAAAAAGTTTCATATACTTATTTAAAAATTGGTTTGAAACACTTTTTGGAAAATGGTATTTTAGTCTGACAGAAAATGGGAAACAATATTTAAATCAAGTAGGTCAATTGTCACATACTTTTATGTTGGATGGGATGATGAATACAATTTTTACAGCAGAGCAATCTAAAATAGATCTTTTTATAAGCTATCTAAATGAATTGGAAAAAAACAAAAAGATAATTTATGGTATTCATCTTACGCATGCTTCTGTAATGTCTTGTTACGTGTTAGATAGGAAAACAAAACACGCGCACTTTGTAGATGGTACTGAAGGTGGTTATACATCGGCCGCTAAAATGTTTAAAGTTAAAATGCAAGCTTTGAAATTGTAGAACAACTTGTTCTTAGAAACTTAGAATAGAAATCAACATTAAAATACCGAAACTATTATAGGCGTAAGGTCTGCTATCTTTTAAAAGTGCTTTGTATATTTTGTACATCTTCATTTAGTGTTTTTGTTAAAAAGCTAAATGAAGATGTATTTATTTTGTTATTAAAGAGTATTTACAGCGTTTTTAGCTCTTTAATTAGTTCATTTTTAAAAATGAAAAATTGTATTTGATTCCTAAGTTTACAAAAAGACTACTTAACTCACCGCCATCAGCTTTAACATATCCAAGAGCAGTTCGTAAACTTAATCCGTTTATAAGTTTGTATTCTGCACCTAAACTTGGTTTAATTATTAAACCTTCACCAGTGCTAATATTTCCGCCTCCAGCGGCTCCACCTAAAACCTGAGTAAAGAATGTGGTGGTTTGATTAAATATAGGATTGGTTTTTACACCTAAACCTACAATTCCTTCTGCATAAGCACCTGCGTTTCCAAAATTAGCAAAAGAAGTTTGCCCAGCTAAATAGAAGTTTTTAGCAATATCTAAATTAATTTGCAAAGAAATCTGATGCAAATTTTCTGTAGGATTCGTATCTCTTTTAGCATTAAAGTACATGTCTTGTTTTATAATAAATTCTAATCCTTTTAATTTTCCTTCACTAAAAATTATGTCATCAGAAATAATACCATTTTTGTGTGTATAGTACTTTATACCAACACCAAAAGAAGAGGTTAAGAAGTGAGAATCAGGAGACATTACAAAACCTTTGTTGACCGATAAGTACAGGTCTTCAAATATTTTTTGTTCAATAGAAATATCAGGATAAATTAAAAAACCTCCTTTTGTATCTACACCGCCACCGCCACCAGCGCCAACGCCAAATTTGGCTAAAATATTAGTTCGATTTTTATTAAAACTTAGTTGGTAACCAGCTCCTAAAAAAACATCCATATATCCAGATTTAATTCCTTTGAAAGCCCCATCAACTTTTACAAAACCAAACCAATTTTTATCTAAATAAGAAGCCACTTCAAAACCTGCTAAACCAATAGTTTCTCCGTTGTATTTATTGCCATTTGTATCTTTAGTGTCTCCTTTAATTTTTAAAGTATTTACATGAAGCATTACAGATAGTTTACTGGCTTCTGTGTTCCAATCAGATTCTTTTAAATCGTATATGTTTAGTTCTCTTTCTAAAGATTCATAATCTGTATATTCAAAATCTAAAGGAAATTCTAATCCAAAATTTAATTGATGGCTTTTAATTTCACCACCATCAAAAAAGTTTACATAACTCCAACCAGAAGTTACAGAAAAGTTTTCAAAATTGTAACCGAGGTTTACATGTGGTAAAATAAATGCGCCACCACCATCTGGCGCTGCAGCACCACCTCCGCCTCCAAAATGAATCCCTGCATCTACAAAGATTTTATCTGAAAGATATTTTTTTATTCCGGCGTTTACGCCAAGCGTAAAAAAACCACCTTTATTTCCGGAAACCGCTCCGTAAATTCCAACTCCGGCATAAGACCAATCATTTAAAAATAAATTATAATGGATTCCTGTAAATCCCATATTAGGATCTAATTTTGGTAAATTAATAGACATAAAATCTATTTCTCCAAATGCTTTTTGAGTCTTTTTTTCGGGAATATAAGCTTCATTTTGAGCCGTTACAAACTGATTAGAAACAAGTATTACGAGTACTAAAATAAATTTTTTCACAGAAATAAAATTAGGTTTAATTTATAGTTAAAATTTTTTGTTGGTTATCTTTTTTCAATAGTAATTATTACTGTCTTTGATGCAGGGGTATTGCTTAAATCTGCAGTACTTTTTAAAGGCACTAATACATTCGTTTCAGGAAAATAAGTGGCTGTACATTGTTTGGGTATAGAATACGGTATGGCTAAAAAACCTTTTGCTACTCTTGTTTCCGTTTTATAATGACTGGTTAAATCTACAACATCTAATTTTTGAATTCCCAATGTTTTCATATCATCTGGATTCATAAAAATAACTCTTCGTTCATTTAAAACGCCTCTATACCTATCATTTAAACCATAAATAGTGGTGTTATATTGGTCATGAGTTCTAATAGTCATCATTAAAAATTGATTTTTTTCTAGTTCAATTTCTGAAGGTTTATTAATGCTAAAATTAGCTTTACCGGTTAAGGTAGGTTCAAAATTATTATCTCTTGCATTATTAGGTAAATAAAAACCTCCTTTTCTAAGAATTCGTTTGTTAAAATTTTCAAAACCAGGAATTGTAGCTTCAATTTTTTCTCTAATTAAATCATAATTTTCGGCCAATTCTAGCCAATTTGTTGTTGATTTTTTTAAAGCAATATTGGCTAAATTAGCAACAATGGCTGTTTCGCTTAACAACTTTTCTGAACAAGGAGTTAAATGACCATGAGATTGATGTACAACTCCCATAGAGTTTTCTACAGAAACAAATTGTTCTCCGGTAGCTTGTATGTCTTTTTCAGAACGTCCTAAGCATGGTAAAATTAATGCTTTTTTTCCAGTAATTAAATGACTTCTATTCAGTTTTGTAGATACTTGAACCGTTAAATTACAATTGCGCAATGCAGTTGCGGTAAGTTCTGTATCTGGTGTTGCGGAAATAAAATTACCACCCATTCCAAAAAAAACTTTGGCCTTTTTTTTATGCATGGCTTCAATAGCTTCAACAACATTAAAACCATGTTTTCTTGGTGCTTTAAAGTTAAATTCTTTTTCTAAATTGTCTAAAAAAGAATCTGGTGCTTTTTCCCAAATCCCCATAGTTCTATCTCCTTGTACATTAGAATGTCCACGAACAGGGCAAGTGCCTGCTCCTTTTTTACCAATGCTTCCTTTTAATAGTAATATATTTACAACTTCTCTAATATTGTCTACGGCATTTTTATGTTGCGTTAAACCCATTGCCCAACAAATAATAATTTTTTTATTATTGATGATGAGCTCTGATGCTTTTTTAATTTCAGCGAATGTTAACCCTGTTTGTGGTACTAATTCCTCAATAGAATACGAATCTAAATCTGTAAGTAAATCTTCAATTCCTGATGTTTTTTCTTTTATAAATTGATGATCAAAAACAGTGTTTGGTTTTTCATCTTCTTGTTCTTTCATCAACTTTAAAATGATTTTTAACAAAGCAACATCACCATTTATTTTTACTTGAAGGAAAAGATCTGTTAAATCTTTGCCAGAACCAATCCATTTTAATGGATTTTGTGGGTCTTTATAATTCATTAAACCAACTTCGGGTAACGGATTTATGGTAATTATTTTACCTCCGTTATTTTTAGTTTCGTTTAAAGAGGTTAACATTCTTGGATGATTGGTTCCTGGGTTTTGACCAATTACAATTACTAAATCTGCATGATTAAAATCATCTAAAGTAACAGAGCCTTTACCAATTCCTAAAGTTTCAGAAAGTGCTACTCCGCTAGATTCATGACACATATTAGAGCAATCTGGTAAGTTGTTTGTGCCAAATTGACGTACAAATAATTGATATAAAAATGCAGCTTCATTGCTTGTTCTTCCAGAAGTATAAAAGATAGCTTCATCAGGAGAATTTAAAGAATTTAATTCATCGCTAATAATAGTAAAAGCATCTTGCCAAGAAATTTCTTCATAGGTATCTTTTTCTTCTGCTAAATACATTGGGTGTGTAATTCTACCACTTTTACCAATTTCGTAATCAGATAATTTAGACAGTTCATCTACAGTATGTGTTGTAAAAAATAATGGAGAAACTTTATTTTTAGTGGCTTCTTCCGCCACTGCTTTTGCGCCATTTTCGCAATATTCTGCTAAAAAAGCTCGTTTTTCGTCAGGATCTGGCCATGCACAACCAGGACAATCAAAACCGTTTTTCTGATTTAGTTTTGATAATAAACTAATTCCTTTTACAACGCCAACTTCATTTTTTATATGAGTTAATGCAGTTACAATTGCTTTTGCACCAACAGAAGATTTAGGAATGTCTATGAGTTGAATTCCTGTTAATTTTTCTGGCGGTTGTGCAATTGCTTTCTTAGACATTTTCTAAATTTAATAAGTAGTTAGGATTTGAATAAATAGTCATTTTTTTGTCTCTTGTAAAACCTATTAAGCAAATACCAAATTCTTTTGCGAAATCTACAGCCAAAGAAGAGCAGGCAGAAACGGCAACAATAATAGGTATTTTTGCAATGAATGCTTTTGTTACAACTTCATAGGAAACACGGCCACTTACCAATAAATAATTTGCATTTTTTAGCTTGTTCTTTAGTAACAAATCTCCAATAACTTTATCAACAGCATTGTGCCTTCCAATATCTTCTTTAATTGTTAAAAATTCATGTTTTGTATTAAATATTGCGGCAGCATGACTTCCTCCCGAGTTTTTAAAAGTATTTTGAAAACTACTCATTTTTAAAAGCATTTCATGCAAAATATCGCTAGAAAAAGAGGTGGTTTTTGCTAGTTTATCACCATAAATTTCTATGTCCTTTAACTCTTTTTTGCCACAAATACCACAAGAAGAAACAGATAATAAGGTTCTTTTATTTAGATAGCCTTTCCCTAAAAATTGTGTAGCAATTGTGCAGTTAATTATTGTTGGAATTCCGTCTTTTAGTTGGGTAATTTTAATAGCGAACGGCGTGTTTTCTTTGTATATGTCTTCAGCAAAAAGTAAGCCTCTAATAAGTTCTGTATCATCATCAGGAGTTCTCATTACTACAGTATAGGCCTCATGGTTAATGTTTATTTGAAGTGGCGCTTCTACAACTAAAATATCTTTTAAAGCTGTTGGTTTTTTACTGTTAATTTTTAAAGCTTCATAGGTTAAAGTTTGCATACATTAGAGAGTTAAGCTCTCTATGCAAACTTACTGAAAATAAAGTGGAAAAAAAAAGCCTCGAAAATTAATTCGAGACTTATTATAGTGTTATATACCCCTACATAACAAACACTACAATTATATAACAAATATAGATAAATTTATTTAAAATAAAAATAAATAAAGTAGTTTCCTTTCTGTAAAGTAAATATTTATAGCTTATTACAAAAAATTACAATCAAATTATTGTTGTTGTTTTTGGTGAAAAAGAGATAGGTATTACCTCCGTTTTTAAGTTTTGTTTCTTTCCGTATTTGCGCAACTGTTTTTGGGAAATTTCTTATGGTAATATTTGCTTTTTTATGGGGTACTAATTTTAGTATTTGTTTTTTATCATAAGGAATTACTTTTTCAATTTTAAAAGTTCTTCCTGGAAAGTGTATTAATTCTACAGAAGTATATAAGTGAGCATGTTGCTGAATTTTAAAAAGCTTTAATTGTTGTGAAACCTGATGAAATCCACCTGATTTTAAGATGGCAGCATTGGGTTCATATAAATAGGTAAGAGGTTCTGAATAGATTGATGTTCCTTTTTCTTGATACTTAAATTGGAACGTTTCAATGTTATTGTTAGTTATATTTAGGGTTTTAATTTTAATTGGTTGTAAAGTGTCTTTTTCTAATAAAAACAGCAATTCTTTTACTTCATTTTTTACAGCAATTATATGAATTTCTTTCACAAATTTTAACTCGTTAATGGCGCTTGTTATATCTAGAATAGGCGAGTTTTTGATAAGAATTTGGTTGGTTTTAGAAAATAGAAAATCAATATTTTCTGGCACATTAGGTTCGCAATCTTTTAATAAAAAAACCTTTCCTTTTAAATCATTCCTTCTTGATGGATCAATATAAATACAGTCGAATTTTTGATTGGAATTTTTTAGAAATTCGAGACCATCACCAGAAAAAGAAGTAATGTTTTTTACTTTTAATTGTTGATAATTGTGATTTACAATTGTTGATAATTCGCTATTTATTTCACAATGAATAACCTCTTTAAATTGTTTTGAAAAATAATAACAATCTACACCAAAACCACCCGTAATATCTATTATAGAATTGCCAAGAATTAAGTTGCTTTTGTATGCTGCCGTTGTTTCTGAAGACGTTTGTTCTATGCTAATTTTTGGTGGGTAATAAATGTTTTTAGTTGTAAACCAGTTAGGGAGTTTGAGTTCAGATTTTTGTTTTGCTATTATTTGATTTGCTAATTCTTGTATGGAAATATCGTTAAAAGGACTTCCTTTTAAAATCAATTTGGTAATGTCTGATTTTAAATTAGCAACAATAAACTGTTGTACTTCTGTGTTTAATATTTTAAAATTCAAAGACAATTTATATGTTTTTTGTAATTGATTTTACAATTTTATTATCAGCCAAAAACTCTTTTAAAATAACCTTTAAAGCAGTGTACATAGGTACAGCGGTTATCATACCAACCACGCCAAATAATAGACCACCAATAACAATTGTTAAAAATATTTCTAAAGGATGTGATTTTGTAGTCTTAGAAAAAATG
Source organism: Polaribacter sp. (assembly GCF_051251875.1). Taxonomy (GTDB): domain Bacteria; phylum Bacteroidota; class Bacteroidia; order Flavobacteriales; family Flavobacteriaceae; genus Polaribacter. Next base: position 263,646 of record NZ_JBPOGL010000001.1, on the reverse strand, counting down.
ATGGGCTGGCTCGCAAAATTATCAACCAATTGAGCTATAAAATAGCCAATCATAACATAAATTGTTGTTGGTAAAATTTCTGTCTGAAAATCTTGGCCAATATTACTAGTCATTGATAAAATAAACATAATTACAGCGCCAATCAGTGGTCCAACATAAGGAATTAAATTTAGTAAAGCACATAAAAAAGCAATAACTACGGCATTATCTATTCCAAAAATTAATAAGATAATGGTATATAAAACAAATAGAATTGTAATTTGAAAGAGCAATCCTATAAAATATCTTGATAACAAATCATTAATAGTTTCTAGTGATTTTGAGAACCGGTTTTCATTTCCTTTTGGTACCATGGTCATCACACCATTTTTTAATAATTGTTTGTCTTTCATAAAAAAGAAAGAAATAAACAAAACAGAAAACAAGCCAATACTTAAAGACCCTAACGTGCCCAATACGGAGTTTAAAAAATCGGGAATTTCCTTAAAATGCGATGCGATATCAATGTTTTTTAATACGCCCAAAACGTCAATTCCTTTGGTTGAAAAATAAGCAGTAATTTCATTAAAAACCTTTTGAATGTTTGCTTGTAATTTGTCTACTTCTAATAAAGATAAACTTTTACCTTGTTCTGTAATTAAGGGAATAAACATTAAAATTAAACCCGTTAAAAAGCCTAACATTAAAACCATTGTAAAAACAACGGCCAATGTGTTCGGAAATTTTAGGCGTTTTCGCAAAAATAAAATTATAGGCCTTGCAATTAACGATAAAATACCTGCAATAATTATGTATACTATTACAGATTGAATTGTAAATAAGAAGTATCCTAAAAGGAAAATTCCAACTACAATGCCTAAAGCTCTTAAAATACCGTTTGCTAGTGTTTTTGAATTCATTAGTTATATCCTTTTACTGTTCCCATACTTAAGTTTTTACCATTTGCAAAAACATGATTTGTTGGTAATAATGTGCCACTTTCTGTTTGTTTCCAATCTTCCCAAGTTGCAGTTGTACCCTTCATTTTCATACTAGGTACAAACATCTTGTAACTTTTAGGAACATACGTGCTATCAAGAATCCAAAGATAGGCATCTCCTGGCGTTGTACCACCCGTTGTGTATTTTACCAAAAGCGCTTCTTTATTCTCTACTTTTTGAATGCTTCTTATAATTCCTTTTTCAAATAATTTATGTGGTGCAACCAACCAAAAGCTGTCATTATTAAAAATATCCCAAGCTTTTTTTACTATTTTTTTATCGATAGTTTCTTGTTGTTTTTCATTGAAAAAAACCGTGCTTTTCTCAGTTTCTTGCGGATGTAAATTCACACGAATTGTATCCCAAGATATATCTACAATATGTTTTTCTTTATCCCATTTAAAATGTCTTTTTCCTGCAAAACTCCATTCTATATAACGAGTGTTTTTATAGGCTTTGTGATTGATTGCCTTTAAAATTTTATGAGCTAATTCGTCTGCTTTTTCATTATAAGCTTTTACGTCTCCCATATCTATTTTTAAACCAAATAACGAGAGTTTGTGTTTTGTTGGTAATTTAATTCCCGATTCGGTGTTTTTTAAATCGGACCAAGTAGCAGAAACGCCACCAAGAGGAATTATAGACGTCCACATTTTAAAAGCAGTTGGCAAGTAGTTTTTGTCTAAAATCCATAGATAAGAATCACCAGGAGTTGTACCGCCAGATGTGTAGGTAATTAGAAGCGCTTTTTTACCTTTGTAATTTACAACACGTCTTTCAGTTCCTGGGTCTAACACTTTGTAAGGTGCAATTAACCAAAAAGAATCGTTGTTAAAAAAGTCTTGCGCTTTTGTTACTAATTCTTGATTTTTAGTCAATTTTCCATCAATATAAACTTCAGATTTTTCTGGTTCATTGGTATGTAAAGTTACTTTGTAGTGATCCCAAGAAACATGAGCAATATTTTCTTGTTGATACCATCTGTACACATGATCATTTCTAAAACTCCATTTTAAAACTTCAGTATTTTTAAAAGCATCATAATTTAAAGCTTTTAACATGTTTTCTGCCAATTCATCTGCTTCCTTACCTTGTTTTCCTTCGGGGATTTTTTCGTTATAAGCAACATAAAATACTCCTGCAGAAACAATTAAAAGTAGTAAAAGAATTCCAATAAATTTAAAAAGCTTCTTCATTTTTGTGAATTAAAAAATCAGAAGCTAAATTAATATTTTTTAAAAGAAGAAACTATTTGTTGGCTTCATAATAATTTAAAATATGTTTAGGAATTTTCATTTTTTTAGGTTTTCCTTCATCAGCAATAGGGTATTTTGCCACTTGTTTTATAGGAATTATTCCTGCCCAAATATCTAAATCATAATCTTCAGGTTCATCTAAAACGCTAACTTCTCTTACTTTGGCAGAAGCAGTTTCAATAGTAAATTCTACTACTAAAGTTCTGTCTAATTCTTTTTGATACATGGGTCTTAAAGATTGCCATTGGTTGGGTACCATTTGATTTACAATCCATTTTAAAACATTGGTTTTATCAGCATCTTTTTCTACTTTTTTAAGACTTCCAAAAAGTGTAACAGATCTATAATTTACAGAGTGATGCAAGCCAGAACGAGCTAAAACCAATCCGTCTAAATGCATTACTGTTATTGATGTTTCCTTACTTTCTAAGATGGAAACTAACATTCTGTTTGCTGTAGAACCATGAATGTAAATTTTATCGTCTCTTCTAGAATATGCCATCGGAATTGTAATGGGTTTGCCTTCATAAATGTAGCCAACGTAGCATAAAAAACCAGCATCTAAAATGGTGTTTATTTTCTCTACATTGTAGGTTGCTCTATTTGCACCTCTTTTTACTCTGTTTGTTTTTGATTTTGAATATTCTTCCATTCCTATAGTTTTTTAGCAAATACTAGATTTTCATAATTTTTTTCACCTACAAAAAAATCGATATTTCCAATTTCTTTAAATCCGTATTTTTTATAAAAGTGAATGCCTTTGGTGTTTTTATAATAGGCAGTTAACCAAATTGTGGTACATTTTAATTCTGTAGCCGTTTTTAGAATAATTTCTTGTAATTGTGAACCTATTTTTAAAGCGATAAAATCATTTAAAATATATAGTCGCTGTAGTTTACAAGAATTGTGATTTTCTAATTTCGGATAATTCGTGTGTAAAGAAAGTTTGGCAAAACCTATGGGTAATTCATCAGAAAAAACAATCCAAAATAAATTATTTTTATCATTAATTTCTTTTCTAATTTGATCAACAGCGTAATGGGTATTGTAATAATCGAGTAAATATTTTTTGTTTTCTATATATTCTCCATGAGATTCTGTGTAGGTAATTCTTCCTAGTAAAGCAATATGTATAGCGTCTGACAGGGTTGCTCTTTTTATGGTAATCATTTTTATCTTTTTGTGGGTGTAATGTTTTTATACTTTTCTGAATTTACTTTTGCAGTTTTTAAATTTTTTTGATCAAAAACTCTTTTTGTGGATGAAGGATATTTCTCTATCATTTTTAAAGGACGAATGGGTCTTTCTACAAAGTTTCCAGAACATGTTGGACAAACGTTTTCAAAGACTTCTAAAGCACAATTTTTGCAATACGTGCATTCAAAAGAACATATCATTGCCTCAGTAGATGTGTTGGGTAATTCTTTATTACAGTGTTCGCAATTGGGTCTAATTTCTAACATAAAGATTATTTCTTATTCAAAAATACTATATTTATGGACTCTAATAATAATCCAGATTTAAAATATATAATAGTCCAGTTTATGTTTCCGTATAAAACCAGTTTTCAATTAAAGAGAAAAAGCAAACAAGCTTTGTATTTACAGTTGTCAAATCAATTTATAGTATTGATTAGAGAGAGAAAATTAGTTCCAGAAACTAAATTGCCAGGAAGTAGAACATTGGCAGAGCTTTTAAGTGTTCATAGAAAAACGGTTGTAGCCTGTTATGATGAGTTGTTGTTGCAAGGTTGGTTAGAGGTAATTCCTAAAAAAGGAACATTTATAAATGCAAATTTACCTGAATTACAACAACAAGAATTTCTTAAAAATGATTATAAAAAAACGCTAGATTCAATAGGTTTTCAGTTTTATAAGGATGCATTATTAGAGAGAAAAGCTCTTACAATTGAAAATAGTTTTATGTATTTAAATGACGGTATTTCTGATACAAGATTAACGCCAACAGAAGATTTAGCAAGAACGTACAGAAGAATATGTAGCAAACAACAAATTTATAAAGAGATGTCTTATGGTTCTCTTTTTGGAAATGAAAAACTTAGAAGAACGTTGGCTAATTATTTGAATAAAACACGCGGGTTGCATAGTGCTAAAGAGAATGTTTTAATTACAAGAGGTAGTCAAATGGGAATGTATTTGAGTGCAAAATTACTTTTAAAAAAAGACGATGCTATTGTTGTTGGCAAAACAAATTATGGTGCTGCGGACACTCTTTTTTTACAAAATACCACTTGTTTATTACGTGTTTCTGTAGATGAAAATGGATTAATTACTGATGAAATTGAACAAATTTGTAAAGAAAAACCAATAAAAGCCGTCTATGTAACTTCTCATCATCATCACCCAACAACAGTTACTTTGTCTGCGGAAAGAAGAATTCATTTGTTAAATTTATCAAAGAAATACAAGTTTGCCATTATTGAAGACGATTATGATTATGATTTTAATTATAATCATTCGCCTATTTTACCATTGGCCAGTCATGATACAAACGGAAACGTAATTTATATTGGCTCTGTGTGTAAAACTGTAGCGCCTGTTTTTAGAATTGGTTATATTATTGCGCCAACAGATTTTGTAAATGAAGCCGCAAACCAACGTAGGTTTATAGATAGACAAGGTGATGCATTATTAGAATTAACGTTTGAAGATTTTATAAAATCAGGAGATTTGGATAGACATATTAAAAAAGTAATGAAAGTTTACAAGGCAAGAAGAGATCTGTTTTGTCAACTTTTAAAGCAGCGTTTTTCTGATGTTTTTTCTTTTGATTTTCCAAAAGGAGGAATGGCCGTTTGGGTACGTTTGCATAAAAAATATTCTTGGGAAACTGTTGCGGAAACTGCTAGAAAATATCAATTAGAAATAGGAGAGTGGCAACGTTATGATTTGGCTAAAACAAACCATAATGCAATTAGAATGGGTTTTGCAACCTATAATGAAGAAGAAATTTATGAATTGATGAAGCGACTTTCTAAAACTATGGATGAAGTTAGATTAAATTAATTTAATGTTCTTTAAAATAGAACAACTTTAACTTTTATTCTTATCATGGAGTTTTAATTCCAACGATGTTTACGTTTGTCAGTTTGAGCTTGTCGAAGACTTTTTTGAATAGTATATTTTTATTCTTCAAAAATCACAAAAAGGTATTTTGAATTAAATTGTTTTGGCACCTTTTTGAATAGTAAAATGCTTTTACAAGTTTGGAAAAATCTTTGTAAATTTTTTAGGAAGTTCTTTTGATACAGAAATTTTTTCATTTGTAAACGGGTGTATAAATTCTAAAGTTGCTGCGTGTAAATACAAACCCTTTCCGTTTAGAATTTTGTCTTCTAAAAAATGTTCTTTATCACCTAAAATTGGATTTCCAATGCCTAATAAATGTTTTCTTAGCTGATGCTTTCTACCCGTTTTTGGTTGTAGTTTCACCAAGTTTAAAAATTCAAAACGTTCAGAAGTTACAGTTTTTAAAACCTTATAATCTGTATGTGCTTTTTTTTCATCAACAGTAAAAATGATGTTTCCAAGAGTTTTCATTTTTCCAATAGTAACGGCAAAATATGTTTTCTGAATTGTTTTATCTTTAAATAATTTTCCTAATTCAGTAATTGCAGCACTTGTTTTTCCGATTAATAAAATTCCACTTGTGGGATAATCTAATCTGTGAATTGGCTGTGGTTTAACAGCGTCTGAAAGATTGCTTTTTGTAAGGTTTTGTGTTAGCGCGTTGGCAATTGTAACAAATTTATTACCACTAACTAAAATACCGGCTGGTTTGTAAACAATCGCTAAATAATCATCTTCAAATAATACTTCTAAATTTAATTCTAGCCGTTTAAAAGTTGAAGATTCTTCAGAATAAAAAAGTTCAATTTTTTCTCCTCCAGAAATATATTTAGAAGTTGTTGCTAAAGTTCCATCAATAAAAATAAGCCCTTTTTTAATTGCCTTTTTAATACCAGATTTTGTAGGTATTGTTTTAAAAATTCCTACAGCATATTCTTGAAATCGAATTGGTTTTTCTTGGGTTTTAGCTAAATGAAATCCTACTTTTATCATAATAGTAAAAGTAGGATAATGGGTTTAATTAACTAAGGTTAATCCTGTTTTATCTTTCCAATATTTTTTTAATTCTTTAAAAGTTTTGCCAAATAATTTTTTAGACCAAATTTCTCGGTATTCTTTTTTAGAGCGTGGTAGTTTCCAAGACTCTATAGGTTTGTAGTTTTTATCATTTTTTAAACCAGCACCTCTGTAAAGTCTTTTTACAATAGCTAGCCCTTTCTTTTTAGATACTTTGGTAAGTCTTCCGTCAGAACAACCTAAGGCTCTTGCGGCTTGTTCTCCTACCAAACAGCCTTCATATTCTTCTTCAATGGCGTTGCCTTCAGGATCGTTGTGCCTTGCGTGCACAGCTTCATGTGCTAAACTATTAATTAATTCGCATCTATTTATATAGCAGTTTCCACAAACAATATATTGTTTAGCCCATTCTTGATCTTCTTTAGAAGCAGATTCTTGCTTTTTTTTAATTAACTGAACTGTTCGTTCATCACATCTATATCGGATATAAATTTCTCTAGAATAGGCCCAAATAATTACTCCAGGAATTCCCATTCTAGGCGTTGCAACCCAAGATGCTGGGTCTTTATTTCCTTGTTCTTCAAAAGTCATGTCTCCACAAGCATACGCTTCTAATGTAAAAAGAATTTTACGCGCTTTTCTTGTTCTTTTTCCGGTTAATCCATCAACAAGCATTACCCAAAGCATATTGATGATTTCTTTTACTTCTTTGCAGAAGCATTCGTTATCACATTCACACATAGTTAGTATATTTTTTGGTTATGAGATAAAGTTACAAAAAAAAATTATCATAACCTATTGATAGTTAACTGTTTGTGATTTATTGTAGCTGTGAGTTTAATTGAGCGTTATTTTTTATCGCTTAATATTATAACAGATGGTTGTGTTTGAAAAAGGTTATGAGACTTTAAGATTAAGGTTTAAGGTTTAAGGTTTAAGGTTTCAAGTTCAAAGTTCAAAGTTTAAAGTTGAGATTTCTCAATCGCTTAAAAAAAGCTCATTTCGAAATGACATTTGTTAGATTTTTTCATTTTTGCTAACACCTAACACCTAATACCTAACAACTAACAACTAACAGCAATTTAAAACCCAACAGCTTTATCATCTCCCCTAGGATCTGCGCCGCCTTCTAAGGTGCCATCAGGTAATATTAAAATTCCCTCAACTTTACCAATTACAGGCGCATCTTTTTCATTGATTTGATAACCTACTTGTTTTAGTTCTTCCGTAATTTTTTTATCAAACTTATTGGGTTCCATCATAATAACATCGGGCAACCATTGATGATGAAATCGTGGTTGATTTATGGCTTCTTGCATGCCCATTTTAAACTCGTGAACATTTAAAATAGTTTGTAAAACAGAGGTAATAATAGTAGATCCTCCTGGCGTGCCAACAACCATATACAGTTTGTTATTTTTCTCTACAATGGTGGGTGTCATAGAACTTAACATTCTTTTTTCTGGAACAATTTCATTGGCTTTTGCTCCAATTAAACCAAACATATTTGGTACGCCAGGTTTGCTAGAGAAATCATCCATTTCATTATTTAAAAAGAAGCCTAAATCTGAACAATACAATTTAGAGCCGTAAGCGCCATTTAAAGTAGTGGTTACAGAAACAGCGTTTCCAAATTGATCTACAATAGAGTAATGTGTTGTTTCATCGCTTTCTACCATTTCTATGGTTCCGTGAGCAACATCATTAGAATTGGTAGCTTTTTCAAAAGAAAAATTATCCATTCTTCCGTTAGTGTATTCTTTTGAAATTAAAGTTTCTATTGGAATTTTTACAAAATCCGGATCTCCTAAAAAGAAACTTCTATCTGCATAAGCGCGTCTTTCTGCTTCTGTAATTATTTGAATAGTTTTGGTAGTATTATGTCCATATTTTTCTAAATCAAAAGGTTCAATTCCGTTCATAATTTGTGCTAAACAAATTCCGCCACTAGAAGGTGGAGACATGGAAATAACTCTTAAATCGTCATATTTAAAGGTAATAGGAGTACGCCATTTAGCTTCATATTTTGCCAAATCTTCAAGCGTCATAATTCCACCATTTTCCTGTATAAAATGCACCAAACGCTGGGCAGTTTCACCTTTGTAAAACTCGTCTCTACCATTTTTAGAAATTCTTTCTAGAGTTTCTGCTAAAGCAGGATATTTTATAACATCATTCTCTTTCCAAACACTATCAAGAAGTATTAAAGATGTATTTGCTTTTTTAAATGATGGTTGATAATGTTTAATTCTAGCTTCTTGTTTTTTAGTAACAATTACACCTTTTTTTGCCAATGCTATTACTGGTTGTAAAATTTCCTGAATAGGAAGTGTTCCAAATTTTCTGTGTGCTTCAAATACACCGGCAACAGTTCCAGGAATTCCAACTGCCATAGAACCTAAAGTGCTTTTATCTGGAATTACATTTTCGTCTTCATCTAAAAACATGTTTTTTGAAGACGCTAATGGTGCTTTTTCTCTATAATCTAATGCGCCAATTTCTCCGTTATTTTTACGGTAAACCATAAAGCCACCACCACCAATATTACCCGCGTACGGATATGCAACAGCCAAGGCTAATTCTGTGGCAACCATGGCATCAAAAGCATTACCACCGTTTTTAAGAATTTGTAAACCAATATTAGAAGCTTCTTCTCTTGCTGAAACTACCATTGCTTTTTGGCTAATTTCACCAATAATTGATGCGGTTTTAGGTGTTGTTTTACAATTTGTAAATGATATGGAAATTAAAAAGAGTAGGAGAATGGATTTAAAATTTGTCATTTAGAAATGGAATTATATGTTTATTTAAAAAATAAAGATACATTATTTCAAGGAATGCTAAATGTAAAAAAAGTGCAAAAAATTCTTTAATGTGTAGTGTGTAAAAACAAAATAGGTAGCTTGTTTACGTAGTAATAAAAAAAAAGACTTATTGGTGAAGATTGAAAAAAGAGGTGTTTTTAAATTGGGTAAATTTTAGAACGGCGCTAAAAATATTAGTTAAAATGTATGTTTTTATTCTTCGTTTTTTTTAGGTGCTCTTTTTGCATCTTTTAACGTTTGCATCAGCATCCATTCTATTTGTCCGTTTGTAGAACGAAATTCATCTGAAGCCCACTTTTCAATAGCTTTTATCATATCTTCATTTATGCGCAATGCAAATGCTTTTTTTTTAGCCATAAACAATTATTTGTTTTCTAAAATGGGTTTTAGATTCTCTTTATAAACTTGTAGCACTCTTTTTGCTTCTTCCTTTTTAAGAGTGCCAATTAATAATTTTTTTCCGTTTGTCAATTTTAGCTGAATGCCAATATCACCAGATATATTGATTGCTTCTCCTTTAGATTTGTTCCAAAAAGCACCACCTTTTAGTCCCCAACCACCATATTCTCCAATAGGATCATAGCTTCTTACTTTTGCGGAGCTTATTTCATTCCAAGGAATAAGTTTTAATGAAAAATGAAAAGGAAAAAACTGATAATGAATTCCCTTTTCATCAATTCTTGTTGTTAATTTTATGATGAAAATAAAAAGAATAGATGCTAGTATGAGGGTTAATGTTAGTATCAATTTATTAGTAGACATTTTAGAGTTTTCTTCTAAATATTCTTTAACTATAATTGATACAGGTATAACAAGACTAATCACTAATAGTATAATGAGCCAAGTTTGTGTAAACCGTTGTTCTTCTTTAAAAACTTTCATTATTACCTGTTTTTATCTCTTTCAAAAATAATTCTAGAAGTTTGCTCTGCAATATCTTTTAAAACCCAACCTTCTCTAGCGTATTGATTTAGTGTGTCTTCTAGTCTTTGGTTGTTTTTAGACAGCCCCATTTTCCAATTTATAACCTTATATTCTTTCATTCTTTTTTTAATTTTATACTGCTACTAAGTTACTGTTACTGCTACTGCTCCTGAGCTCCTGTTACTATAGTTTACTGAAATCAATGACTCAAAGTACCTGTATTTACCACGGGTGAAGCTTCTTTGTCTCCACATAAAATAACCAATAAATTACTCACCATTGCAGCTTTTCTTTCTTCGTCTAGTTCAACAATATTCTTTTTACTTAATTGTTCTAAAGCCATTTCTACCATTTCTACTGCTCCTTGTACAATTTTATGTCTTGCTGCTACAATAGCTGTTGCTTGTTGTCTTTTTAACATGGCACTTGCAATTTCTTGTGCGTATGCCAAATATCCTATTCTTGCTTCTAAAACTTCAATTCCGGCAATAGATAAACGCTCTTCTAACTCTTTTTCTAAAGCTTCAGAAACTTCATTTACACTAGATCTTAAGGTAATATCTTCATCAGAACCTTCATCAGCAAAATTATCATACGGATACATACTTGCTAATTTACGTACAGCGGCATCAGTTTGCACTCGCACAAAGTTTTCATAATTATCTACATCAAAAGCAGCTTTGTAGGTGTTTGTAACGCGCCATACTAAAATGGTAGAAATCATAACAGGATTTCCTAGTTTGTCATTTACTTTTAAGCGTTCGCTATCAAAATTACTCGCTCTTAAGGAAATAGCCTTTTTTCTAAACAACGGATTAGCCCAATACAAACCATTTTCTTTAATAGTACCAACATATTTACCAAATAATAAAACAACTTTTGATGTATTTGGATTTACCAAAATAAACCCGAAAAAACCTATAAAACCAATAATTGATAATAAAATAAAAATTGGGTTTTCTTGTAGAATTGAAAATACAATGCCTCCAAAAAACAGGAATAGTACTATGGCTAACATAAGGTAGCCATTTGCCGGTTTAATAATTTTTTCTGATTTCATATAAGTGTGTTTTAAAATGATATTAAAATGATATCACAAAGATATATAATTTTTTAAGGATTTAACAAATTTTTTGAGTTTTATTTTTATAAATTAGCAAAAAAATAATAAATAGTATTTAACCGATGAAAATAAAATTATTATTCCTCATTTCTTTCTTTTTTATTTCGAATTCATATACAGAAACTGCATTTTTTTGGGGACAAAACGGACATAGAGCAACGGGTAAGATTGCAGAAAATCATCTTACTAAAAGAGCAAAAAGAAAAATTGATAAATTGTTAAAAGGACAAAGTTTGGCTTTTGTATCTACCTATGCTGATGAGATAAAATCTGATAAAATATACAATGATTTCTATTCTTGGCATTATGTAAATATGAATTTGGATGAAAACTATGCAGAAGCAGAAAAGAATCCTAAAGGAGATTTAGTTACCGGAATAAATAAGTGCATAGCTGTTTTAAAAAGCAAAGAAAGTAAAGAGGAAGATCGAGTGTTTTATTTAAAAATATTGGTACACTTAATAGGAGATTTGCATCAACCTTTGCACATTGGGCAACGAGAAGATAAAGGTGCTAACACTATACAGGTACAATGGTTTGGGCAAGGAACAAATTTACACACTGTTTGGGATACAAAGATGATAGAAGAGTGGAATATGAGTTATTTAGAATTGGCAGATAATGCTAAACCTTTGTCTAAAAAACAAATAGAAGCTATAAAAGAAGGAACCATAATTGATTGGGTAAACGAAGTTCATGAAGTTACAAAAGAGGTGTACAATTCTGTAAAAGTAGGAGAAAATTTACGTTATAAATATTCCTATGATCATTTCGGAACGGTAAGAAATCAACTGCAAAAAGGTGGTATTAGATTGGCAAAGGTTTTGAATGATATTTTTGATTAATTTTAACATTCTAAGTCTAATAAGTGAGTTCAGAAAATGAAATATTTACTCCTTGGTGAAGAAACTGAAAGGTTAAAATTTAGACTTCTAAAACCAGAAGACTTTACTTCTTGGGTAGCTTTATTTAAGGCAGATAATGTTGCTAAATATTTAGATTTGAACCCAAAATTATCAGCAAATGAGTTGTGTAAATTTTGGTTTGACAAAGCTTTTCATAGGTATGAAAATGATTTGGGCGGAATGAATGTTCTTATTGATAAAAAAACAAATAGTCTTGTAGGGCAATGCGGCCTATTGGTACAAACTATAGAAAATGTGCAGAGATTAGAAGTAGGTTATTCTATACTTCCAGAATTTTGGAATCAAGGTTTTGCCTCTGAAGCAGCTTTAAAATGCAAGAATTTTGGTTTTGAGAATAACTTTTCTACTTCCTTAATGTCTATGGTACATGTTAATAATGTAGGTTCGGAAAAAGTAGCTTTGAAAAATGGGATGACTTTTGAGAAAAAAATTAAAAATTTCAATATTTTTAGCATAGACAAAAAGAACTGGAAGTTATAAACTTTTTATTGGCCACAAAATTGTATTTGAAATAGCAATGACTACGTTAATATTTCGTTAATAAAGAAAACTGTTATTTTAAATTATGTATTTTTATAATATGATAAAAAAGATAGTTTTTGGGGCAGTTATTTTTTGTGTGTTCTTGGCGTGCAAAAAAGATGAAGCTACATCAAATTTTACAAAAGTAACTTCAGTAAAATCTTATACGTATAAGGAACTAAAGCCACTTTTAGAACAAAAAAATGATATTACCTATATTGTAAACTTTTGGGCTACTTGGTGCGCACCGTGCGTAAAAGAATTACCCGCTTTTGAAAAAATTTCTAAGAACTACAAAGATAAAAAGGTAGAAGTTTTGTTGGTAAGTTTAGATTTTCCGAAACAAATAGAAAAAAAATTAATTCCATTTATCAATACTAAAAAACTGCAATCAAAAGTTGTAGTTTTAGATGATGTTCATGAAGATTTTTGGATAAAAGATATAGATAGTACTTGGTCTGGAGCAATTCCTGTAACCATTATTTACAATGCCAAAAAGAGAACTTTTTACGATAAATCTTTTGATTATGAAACTTTAGAAAGTGAACTAAAAACCTATTTAAAATTATAAATTATGAAAACTATAAAATTAATTTTAGTACTTAGTATTGTTGTAATTGCGGTTGCTTTTACATCTAAATCTGTTAGTGAAGGGTATAAAATAGGCGATACTATTGAAAATTTTACGCTTAAAAATATAGATGATGAAATAATTTCTTTAGAAGATTATGAAGATGTAAAGGGATATATAATTATTTTTACCTGTAATACTTGTCCGTATTCTGTGGCAAATGAAGATAGAATTATTGCGTTAAATTCTAAATATGAAAATCAAGGTTTTCCGGTTATTGCCATAAATCCTAATGATCCAAAAGCATCTAAAGGAGATGGTTTTTCAGAGATGAAAGTGCGTGCAGAAGAGAAAGGATTTAATTTTCCATATTTGTTAGATGAAGGTCAGGAAGTGTACCCAAAATTTGGAGCAACTAAAACTCCGCATGTTTATATTATAAGCAAAAACACCATGCAAGTTGAGTATATTGGTGCTATTGATAACAGTTCTAGAGATGAAGATGCCGTAACAGAAAAATATGTAGAAAATGCTGTGGATGCTTTATTGGCAGGACAAAAACCAGCAAAAACTGAAACAAGAGCCATTGGTTGCTCTATAAAAGTGATGTAAATTATTTCTTGGGATTAAAAAAAAAGCTGAACTAAAAATAATCATTTTTAATTCAGCTTTTTTTTTGATAGGAGTAGAAAAATTATTCACTTACAGTAAAAGTGTTTTCTATATAATAATTTGCCCTAACTTTTAATTCTTCGGAATAGTAAATTATTTTTTCAGGTTGCAGTTTTTGTAAATAGTTTCCTGTGTCCCATTTGTTATTTTTATTATCATCAATAATAGCTCTTACAAAATAAGTTTTTGGTTCTAAAAGATCAAAGACTAGCGTTTCTGAATTTGTAATAAATCTTTTTTCTACTAATTTATCTTTATTCTTTCCCTCTAATAACTCTATGATTAAGTTTTTAGATTCTGGATTGTTCACTTTTAAAGTTAGTTTTCCATAATCTTCTAATTCCATGGTTCTAAAACTATATTTTAAGCTATCGTTTTTAAAGTCATAAATATCAGACAATGCTTCTGGCAATATATTTATGGTATAATTCTCTTTTTGTTTTTTATCAAATAGAATTGCAACAGCATTTACCTTAGAAGAAATATAACTAGAAAAAGAAACAGCCAATGTATCTTTATCAATAATAGAAATTTTGCTAGTATCAATTTTTACAATGGGGTTGTTCGCTTTTAAATATAAAGTATCTCTTAAATGAAACGTACCGCTTATTGAAGAACTTACCTTTAAAGAATCTATTTTCTTTTTTCGAAGCCTTACCGTTACTGTATCTAAAAAATGTGTGTTAGACACAACAAAGTTTAAAGAATCTGCATCAATAGGTGTGTGCCAATAGTTTAAAGTATCTTTATCTTTTTCAAATTTAGAAATACTTTTAAAATCTTTAGGAACATCTGATAAAACCCTAACTTTTAAATCTGTTTGTTCACCTTCATAACCGAATAGAATTTTTCCTTTAGAAGCTTCATTTCCTCTTTTAAACTTGTAAGGTTGAATTTCTTTAAAGAGTGCAATATTTTCTTTTACAATACTATCTTTGGGTAAATACAAGGTATCTGTATAGAAACCAATTTCATCATTTTTAGGATCAAAAATATAATCGTTAGAAGTTTCTTTTAGCGCTGCTAATAAATACTTTCCTTTTTTCATATTAGAAAAATTAAAGATGGTAGTATCTTGTGTGTTTGTAATATAATTGGGTTTCTTTTTAAAAATGATAGAGTCTGTAAAAGTACTGTCTATTCTATACAAAACAACGTTAATGTTTTTAGGTAATTCAGCCGATTTTGCATTTTTTACACTACCTGAAGCCTTTAAAGAATCTATATAGCTACCTGTTGAAAAAACATATTTAAAGCCTTCTAAAGTGTTGCTTTCATTATTGTCTTCTATGGCATTTCCAAAATTAAAAATATAGGTAGTGTTTTTAGCCAACGTATCTACTATTTTTAATTTTAAGTACTTAGTAGAGGTGCCTTGTGGTGAAATTATTAGAGGTGTTTTTAACGGAGGAGAAACCACTAATTGTTTTTGCAAATCTTTTAGTTTGATATATTCATCAAACGATAACTTTATTTCTTTTTTCTTGAAATTAGTTGTTTCATAAGGTGGATTTGAAGTTACAAGCAACGGTGCATCTTCATCTTTTGGTCCACCATCTGGACTACCAGTTCTTGCACAATTAGTACTACATACTATTAAAAGAATAAAAAAAAGAAATCTATAAGTTAATTTCAAGAAGCGTAAGTTTTTTACAAATTAACAATTTATTAGTGAAACTCTAATTTAAAAAAATCACAAAGTGATATTTTTATAATTGTTATCCATAGTAATGTGCATTTTTTTAGCAGATTTTAGATTTACAGTACTCATTTTCATGCTAAAATACTTATTCTGTATACGCCATGGTTAAAATACTAATGGTAACCTTTTTTCCTTTTAGCAATTCTTTTGCGCAAGCTTCTAAAGTAGCGCCTGTTGTAATAACATCATCAATTATTAAAATATGTTTGTTGTTTAATTTTGTATAATCGGTTACTAAAAACTTTGTGTCTAGGTTCTTAAAACGTTCAAATCTGGCTTTTAAGGTTTGTGTTTTTGTTGATGAAGCTCTAATTAATTGTTGCTCTATAAATGGAATTTTTAAATAATTAGACAACGTTGCGCCAAATTTAGAAACTTGATTGTATCCTCTTGCTCTTCGTTTTTTTGGATGTAACGGAACAGGTACAATACAATCAACCTTAGAAAATTCCTTATTTTCTATCAAAAGTTGCCCCAACCAATTGCCAAAGAATACACCTATTTCTTGGTTTCCTTTGTATTTAAGTTCATGAATAAGTTTTTTTGTAATCCCTTTTTTTCTGAATAGAAGTAATGCAAAACCCTTTTCTACAGGAATTCTTCCAAAAAAAGTTTGGGTAATTTTATTGTTCTTATAATCAGTAAAATTGGTCAAAGGCAAATCATGTCTGCAAAAAGTACATAAAACCATTTCATTATAAACCAATTGATTTTCGCAATTTGCACATAATTTAGGATAAAAAATACTGAAAAAGTCTTTTAAAAATTGCATCTTTACTCACATTTTTTTTAGAAAGATAAAGAATAATAATTACAATATAACTATTGACTAGCAGAATAAAATTTTTCAAGGAAGCCATTAAAAACCTAAAAACATCGGGCACAGTTACACCTAGCTCTCGTTTTTTAGCAAATAGAATGTTAAAAAATATAAACTTTGCTACCGTAGAAGTTATCATAGAATTAGGTCCCGGAACCGGTGCAATTACTAAATATATTTTAGAACAATTACCACCTAATGCCACTTTAATTTGTTTTGAAATTAATGATAGTTTTTACCATCAGTTACTACAAATAAATAATCCGCAATTGGTTGTTATTAAGGCTTCTGCAGAAAGAATGATAGAAGAATTAAATAAATTGGGTATTTACAATACCAAGCATATTATTTCTAGTTTACCATTTACCATGTTACCAGATATTGTTGCAAAAAATATACTTGATGTTTCGTATAAATTTTTAGAAAATGAAGGAACTTTTACTCAATATCAATATAGTTTAACATATTATAAAAAATTGAAATCAGTATTTAAAGAATCTATTTCTTTAGAATTTGAGCCATTAAACTTCCCTCCAGCATTTGTTTATAGTTGTAAAAAAGTCGTTTAAATTTTTCTTTTAAAATTTCTATAAACGTGTATCTTTGCGCTCATTATGGCAAAACAAGAAGATCAATTTAAAAAAGTACTTTCCCACGCAAAAGAATACGGTTATGTATTTCAATCTAGTGAAATATATGACGGATTAAGTGCTGTGTACGATTACGCTCAAAATGGCGTAGAATTAAAGAAAAATATAAGAGATTATTGGTGGAAAGCAATGGTGCAAATGCACGAAAACATTGTTGGTATAGATGCTGCAATTTTAATGCATCCAACAACATGGAAAGCTTCTGGGCATGTAGATGCGTTTAATGACCCTTTAATTGATAACAAAGATTCTAAAAAAAGATATCGTGCAGATGTTTTAATAGAAGATTATTGTGCTAAAATTGAAGGAAAAATTAATAAAGAAGTTGCCAAAGCTGCAAAACGTTTTGGAGATGCTTTTAATAAAGAAGAATTTCTTTCTACAAACGGCAGAGTTGTTGGTTATCAAGAAAAAATAAATTCCATTTTGGCAAGAATGGGTAAATCTTTAGAAAATGAAGATTTGGCAGATGTTAAATTGCTAATTGAAGAATTAGAAATTGCAGATCCGTTAACAGGTTCTAGAAACTGGACAGACGTAAAGCAATTTAATTTAATGTTTGGTACGCAAATAGGGGCTTCTGAAGAGAGTTCTACAAAAGTATATTTACGTCCGGAAACGGCCCAAGGTATTTTTGTAAACTTTTTAAATGTGCAAAAAACAGGACGTATGAAAATACCTTTTGGAATTGCACAAACAGGTAAAGCCTTTAGAAATGAGATTGTTGCAAGACAGTTTATTTTTAGAATGCGTGAATTTGAGCAAATGGAAATGCAATTTTTTGTAAAACCAGGAACTCAAAAAGAATGGTATGAACAATGGAAAGAAACCCGTTTAAAATGGCATTTATCGTTAGGAATGGGCGCAGATAATTATCGTTTTCACGATCATGATAAATTAGCACATTATGCAGATGCTGCAGCAGATATTGAGTTTAATTTTCCGTTTGGTTTTAAAGAATTAGAAGGAATTCATTCTAGAACAGATTTTGATTTAAAAGCCCACGAAAAGTTCTCTGGGAAGAAATTACAATATTTTGATCACGAAGAAAATAAAAGTTATACACCTTATGTTGTAGAAACTTCTATAGGTTTAGATAGAATGTTTTTAGCAGTTTTTTCTAATTCATTACAAGAAGAAGCTTTAGAAAACGGAACGTCTAGAACTGTATTAAAATTACCATCAGTTTTAGCACCATTTAAAGCAGCTATTTTACCCTTGGTTAAGAAAGATGGTTTGCCAGAAGTTGCCCGTGAAATTATGGACGATTTAAAATGGGATTTCAACGTTTTTTATGACGAAAAAGATGCCGTTGGTAAACGTTATAGAAGACAAGATGCCGCAGGAACGCCATTTTGTATTACGGTAGATCATGCTACTTTAGAAGATAAAACAGTAACCATAAGACATAGAGATTCTATGGAACAAGAACGTGTTGCTATTTCTGATTTAAAAGAAATTATCAAAGCAGCTGTTGATGTTAAAACTTGGTTACAAAAGATGTAAAAAATATTTTTGCATTATTAGTACATAAAAAAATCCGTTTGAAAATATTTTCAAACGGATTTTTTTTTAAACCTTAAACCTTAAACTTTAAACTTTAAACCTTAAAACCTCCATCCAACATTTAAGCCAATTCTGGGTACAAGGTTTGGAGAATCTGTGCCAAAGAAATTTCTACCCAAACCAGCAAAAATATCAAGAACAAAACCTTCTCTAGAAATATATTTTGTACCCACAACAACACCTAAGGCAGTATCTGTATATTTTTCATAAATAATATTGCTTCCACTTGAATTTGCGTCTATATATTTTCCGGAATTTATCCCAATAAAAGCTTCACCAAAAAGATTCCATTTATGATTGTTGGAAAAATAATGACGAAAATAAGGAGTAATCATTAGGTCTTCATTGAATCTTAAATCTTCTGTTCTCTTGGCAAAATTAACCAGTAAAGACAACCCTAATGATGATTCATTATTAATATAGTTTTCATAAGACAACCCTAAACTTCTAAAAATTAAAGCGTCTGCCAGATCTAACTTAGCTTCTTGCTGAGCATAACTTAAAGTGCTCAATAGTAATGTAAATAACAATAATAACTTTTTCATAGTTTATAAATTTAGGATATTTTAACTAAAATATACTACAAACATACTAAATTAAACCTACAATTAGAATCTGTAACCTAAAGAAATTCCTCCTCTACCAACAGCTTCTATAGAATTATCGTCTCCTCCTAAATTTCTTCCTAAACCTAAATATATTTCTGTTGTAAACCCTCTTTTAGATATAAATTTACCACCTACAGAAATTCCAACGGCAAATTCTGTTTTATCTTCTGAAATATTTACAGTATTATTTCCGTCATAAAAATAATTATCGTCTTCATAGGTGTGTAACATTCCAAAGCCTTCAATAAAAAAACCTCTTGCAAATTTGCTAGAAAAATACCTTCTATAAAAGGGCGTTAAAGAGAATTTTCTGTAATTATCTAAATCATTATCATTATTAAAACCAATTAAAGCACCTATTCCGTATGAAGATTCTTCATTAATTAAATACTCGTAAGAAACATCTAACCATTCAAAAGCTAATAAACCAAAGGCATTCATTTTTACTTCGTGCTTTTTGTTAATGTCTTGTGGATATGTTTTTTCTTTTTCTTGTGCAATTGAAATTACAGTAAAAAATAATAGCGCTAATAAGGTTGCTTTTTTCATGTTGTTTTTTTGAGTACAAACATAACAAACTATTTGTTTTCTTAGCACAGATTTACTCTTCATTTACCAACATATAATTCCCTTTTGTAAGAATTTTTTTATCCTGTAAAGATGTATGGTTCATTATGGCTGCATAGTCTTCGTTTTCTAAACCTGTATTTACATATACTTTGTCAAAAATATACGTGTTGTTTATTTCTTTATGGAAAGCTAAGACCATAAATTTATCTGCATTTTTAGAAAGTGCAGTTTTTGGAAGTGCCATTTCTTTTTTTGATTCGGTAATAATTTCAGCTTCCACAAACATGCCTGAAATAAAATTGGTATTTGCTTCATCTTTAATATGTCCATGTACTTTTATGGTTCTGTTTTTTTCGATGGATGTACCTACCAAATGAACTTCTGCTTCATAAACTTTATCAGATGTTTCTGGAATTTTAAATGTTATTTTTTGACCTTTTTTAATATTTAAAATATCTTTTTCAAAAACATTTAATTCTAAATGTATATGATCTGTATTTATAATTTCTAACAATTCACTTGCAGAAGAAACATAGGAGCCATTGTTAATATTTACTTTTGTTACATACCCGTTAATTGGGGCATATAAATTAATGGTAGATGTTAATTTTCCCTGTTCTACTGCAGCAGGACTTATGTGTATCATTTGTAGTTTTTGACGTAATCCTTTATAAGTTGCCAAACTACTTAAATAAGTGCTTTCTGCTTTTAAATAATTTTTTTGTGAGGTTATTTTTTCTTCAAATAAACTTTTTTGTCGGTTGTATTCATTTTTTAAAAAATTAAGTTGCGCAGAAACTTCTAAATAATGTTGCTGAATGTCTACAAATTCCGTGTTTTTTAAACTGGCTACTAACTGGCTTTTTTTTACTTTATCACCTACTAAAAGTGGTATATTGGTAATGTAACCACCCATAAAAGTACTCACGCTAAATTTATTTTCTGGCGGTACATCTATCATGCCATTTACTTTTATAACAGTATTAAAAGATTGAGTTGTTAGTTGTCCAAGTTGCATTTTTTCGCTTTCAAATTATTGTTTACTAATTTCAATTTGATTGCTATTAAGTGCATTTTCTATGGCGGTTTCCGTGGTGTTTTCTTTGTTTCCGCAGGCTAAAATTACCACAGAAAATAAAAGCATATATAAATTTTTCATTTTTAAAAAGTATTTAAAATAAGATGATTAATGTTGATAACAGTTTGGTTGTAGGCATTTAAATTATCTAAATAAGACAACTCTATTTCCTTAGCCGTTTCTATACTTTGTAGGTATTGGAAAAAGTCTATTTCTCCTTCTTTAAATGTTCTGTTAGCTGTTTTTAGAATTTCATTTTTAAGGATTTCCCCTTCTTTTTCATAATAATTTATAGCTTGTTGGTATTGATTTAAAGTTGCTAAAAGCGAATTGTATTTAGACTCTAATTTTATTTTATAATTTTGTTGTTGTTCAGAAATTATATCTTGAGTAATTTTTGCTGCTTTAATTTTTGAAGCATTTCCTGAAAACAATAAGGGAATTTTTAATCCAATTTGATACCCTTTAACATTGGTATTAAGTAAATTATCTGAGCCCTGAAAATAGGTTAAACTAATATCTGGCAATAAACGTTGTTTTTCTTTTTTAAACTGTGCCTTTTCAAGGTTGTTAATGTCTTCAAAATATTGCAAGCCCAAATTACCTTTTGTAGTAATGTTTTGTATGGTAAGCATTTCTAAAGGTTTGTCTACTATTTGTAAACTATCTATTTGCACAATAGCTATTAGGTTTTCTCTTGTTAATACTACTTCTTGTAATGCTTGTTTGTATAAAATTTCTAGTTGTTTTTGTTTCGATTTTGCGGTAATCATTTCTAAATAATTGGTTTCACCTAAGTCAAATCTACGGGCTGCTTTTTTTGAAAAATCTTGGTACAAACTGTCTAAAAATAAATAGGTTTTCGCTTTGTTTTTAGTGTATACTAGTTGGTAATAATTACGATACACTTCTTTTTTAACTTGCAGATATTTAATGTTGTAGTTTGTTTTTTCTACTAAAAACTTAGCATGATTTAGGTTTTTGTCTGCAAAATAAACAGTAGGAAATTTAAAATCTTGTGCAATACCAAATACTTTTAAAGGTAGGTTATTGGTTGCTAAATTGTTTTCGTCATAATTATAATAAATGCTTGTTTTATCAAAGCTAAAAGCACTTGCAATTAGGGCGTTACTTTTATCAACCTTTAGGTGAGAAGCTTTTAAATCGGCATTGTTTTCTATAGCCAAATCAAATGTTTCATCAACTGATAATTTTGCTTGAGCATTTACTTGTAGCATCAACAAAACAGCAATACCAGTGAATATGTTTTTTTTATTCATTTTAAAAGTTTTTTTCTCTTCAAACCAGGCGTATAAAACCGGTAATACAATTAAAGTTAAAATGGTTGCCGTAACCAGGCCTCCAATAACTACAGTTGCCAATGGCCGTTGTACTTCTGCGCCAGCATTGGTAGAAACTGCCATGGGTAAAAAGCCTAAAGCGGCGGCTGCGGCTGTTAATAAAACGGGTCTTAATCTTTCTGCTGTTCCTCGTTTTATCAATTCTTCAATATTGGTAACGCCTTCTTCTTTTAATTCCTTAAAATGTTCTATAAGTACAATTCCATTAAGTACGGCAATACCAAAAAGAGCAATAAAACCAACACCTGCAGAAATACTAAAAGGCAAATCTCTTAACCATAATAATAAAACACCACCTACTGCGGAAAGGGGAATGGCTGAATAGACCATTAAAGCTTCTTTTATAGAGCCAAAGGCAAAATAAAGTAATAGAAATATTAGCGCTAGGGCAATGGGCACAGCCACCATTAAACGAGCTTTTGCACTTTGTAGGTTTTCAAATTGACCGCCATAAGTAATGGTATAACCAACGGGTAGTTTAAGGTCTTTTTCTACGATGGCGCTAATATCATTTACTACAGATTGCAAATCGCGATTTCTTACATTAATACCAATTACTATTCTACGTTTGGTATTGTCTCTAGATATTTTTGCGGGTCCTGTTGAGTATTTTATTTCTGCCAATTCGCTCAACGGAATTTTTGTTCCACTAGGTGTATCTACATATAAATTTTGTAGACTTGCCAAGTTTTTTCGATTGTTTTCATCTAATCGAATCACCAAATCGAATTGTTTTTCGCCTTCAAATATGTTGCCAACTGTTCCTCCGGCAAAACCCATAGAAATTAATTGATTTACTTCGGAAATGTTTAAACCATATCGTGCAATTTTATTTCGGTTAAAATGAACACTCATTTGCGGCAGTCCTTCTACTTTTTCAATAATAATGTCAGAAGCACCTTCTACGTTGGCAATAAGTGTTTTTACTTTTTCTGCTTTGTTGGCTAGAACCGATAAATCTTCACCAAAAATTTTGATGGCAACATCTGCTCTAACGCCAGTAATTAATTCATTAAAACGCATTTCTATAGGTTGTGTAAATTCTACTTCCATTCCTGGAATTATAGACAAAGCTTGCTTAAATTTATCGGCTAATTCATCCTTGTTTTTAGCAGAAACCCATTCTTTTTTAGGCTTTAATTTAATAATTACATCACTTTCTTCCATAGACATTGGGTCTGTTGGTACTTCTGCCGCACCAATTCTACTAACTACTTGTGCTACTTCTGGGAAATTATCTAATAGAATTTGCTCAATTTTAGTTGTTATTTCAATGGTTTTTCCCAAGGAAGTTCCCGTTTTTAATACAGGTTGAATAACAAAATCTCCTTCATCTAAAGTAGGTACAAATTCGCCACCCATTCTGCTGAATAAAAATGCGCTGGCAACTAATAAAGCAACAGACAAACCAACAACTATTTTTTTATGTTGTAACGCCCAATGTATGGATGGATTGTACCAATAGTTTAACAGCTTCATTAACCTAACAGAAATATTTTTTTCGCTAGGTTTCTGAGGTTTTAAAAACAAGGAAGAAACCACTGGAACGTAGGTTAAACAAAACAACATAGCTCCTATTAAAGCAAAACTAAACGTTAATGCCATGGGTTTAAACATTTTTCCTTCTACGCCACTTAAAGATAAAATAGGTATAAAAACGATGAGAATAATTAATTGACCGAATATGGCAGAATTCATCATTTTTGAAGCACTTTTTAGGGTAATTGCATCAATTTGTTTTTGTTTATCTTGTGTTGAAAGAAGTTTTAGCTGATCGCTTTGCGTAATAATTCTAAAAGCAATAAATTCAACAATAATTACGGCTCCGTCAATAATAATTCCGAAATCTATAGCACCAAGACTCATTAAATTAGCATCAACACCAAAGAGGTTCATCAAAGAAATAGCAAATAGTAAACTTAGTGGAATAATGGAGGCAACCACCAAACCAGAACGTAAATTTCCTAATAATAAAACCACAACAAAAATAACAATGAGCGATCCTAAAATTAAGTTTTCAGATACTGTAAAGGTCGTTTTGTCTATCAATTCACTTCGTTCTAAAAAACCGTTGATGTAAACACCTTCTGGCAAACTACCTTGTATGTCAGCTACACGTTGTTTTACAGCATCAATAATGGCTTTAGAATTTCCGTCTTTAAGCATCATAATTTGACCCAATACTTTTTCTCCTTGCCCATTTCCTGTAATAGCGCCAAAACGCGTTGCACTACCAAACCCCACTTTAGCAACATCTTTTATAAAGATGGGTGTTCCTTCATTTTTAACAACAATATTTGCAATATCATCAAGAGATTTTACCAAACCTTCTCCACGAATAAAAAAAGCTTGATTGTTTTTTTCAATATAACCACCACCGGCAACACTATTGTTGTTTTCTAAGGCATTATAAATTTCAGAAACAGAAATATTCATGGCATTTAACTTGTTTGGGTTAATGGCAACTTCATACTGTTTTAAAAATCCTCCCCAAGTATTTATTTCCACAACACCTGGTATTCCGGAGAGCTGACGCTTTACAATCCAATCTTGAATGGTTCTTAATTCTGTGGGAGAATATTGGTCTTCATATCCTGGTTTTACATCTAGTATATATTGATAAATTTCACCCAAACCTGTAGTAATTGGTCCCATTTCTGGTGTTCCAAATCCTGCCGGAATTTTTTCTGAAGCCGATTTTATTTTTTCTGCCAACAATTGCCGCGGTAAATAAGTGCCTAAATTGTCTTCAAAAACAATAGTAACCACAGACAAGCCAAATTTAGAAACCGATCTAATTTCTAAAACTCCTGGTAAATTTGCCATTTCTAGCTCTATAGGATAGGTAATAAATTGCTCTACATCTTGGGTAGATAAATTACGAGATGTGGTAATAACTTGTACTTGATTGTTGGTAATATCTGGTACTGCCCCAATAGGGATTTTGGTTAAAGAATAAATTCCGGAACCAATGATAAATAGTGTGAAAAGGAAAATAATTAGCTTGTTTTTTAAGCTAAATTTTATAATGTTTTCTAACATAATTCATAAAAATTAAGAAATAAATAACTACCTGTTCTAAAAACAGGATTAAAAATCTTGAATGAATTATGCGTATTTGGGGGGTTGAAAAATAGAAGATTTTTCAACCAAAGAATAAGATTCTTTGTAAAAATAATTTTGTGGAATTTGAATTGCTAAGGTTTGTTTCAATTCAAAAATTTGTGTGTTTAGCGTAAAAACAGTAGGGATGTGGTTGTGGTTTACACAGTCTTTTTTAAAAGGTAAATTGCCATGTTCTTTGTGATTTTTTGAAGCATTTTTTTCATCTCCATAATGTTCATTTAAAAAATCTAGAAAAGAATCTCCGTATGTTTCTTGATGAAATTGGGCATGTTTTATTAAGACATTGATTTTAGAAAAAGATTCTAAATCAATATTTAAACTCTGCATGAGAATTAAAGTTGATAATATAAGTGTCGTAAATTTCATAGTTACACTGCAAATTAACCATTTTATTTTAATAAATAATGAAATAAATGTTACATAAGAAAAAAATTAACATTTTAATAATTTAGTTGATAGAGGCAAAAGCAACCTTTAAAATTGTCATTTCGAAGTATTGAGAAATCTCATAACAGTGATACCTCCATACTGACCAAACTTTATGAGATTTCTGCCAAAAATTCGAAATGACAAAACTGGGTAAAGAACCTCACAATCGTGTCGCTTCGAGGAATTAAGAAGTCTCTAAAAAATAGCTCTTAATTGTACACTTCCGGTATGAATGGTTTTTGAGTTTTCACTTTTTCTACCCAGATAATTCAAGTTTAAATTTAAAAAAGAATTTAATTTTCTATTGAATAACAAGTTCCAAGTATAATTTTTACCTGCTTGTAAACCTTCTAACATTTGATAGGCAACAGGCGTATTGGTATCACCAGTAAAATTATTCAAAAACATATTAATACTTGCAGAAATTTGGTTCTTTTTCTTGCTGATATAAAAATATTCTATTCCGAATTTTTGTTGTTGCAATTCTTCAAAATCAGCA
Organism: Polaribacter sp.; assembly: GCF_051251875.1. Classification (GTDB taxonomy): domain Bacteria; phylum Bacteroidota; class Bacteroidia; order Flavobacteriales; family Flavobacteriaceae; genus Polaribacter. The sequence continues at coordinate 237,332 of NZ_JBPOGL010000001.1, read as the reverse complement.
AGTTGGTTTGCTTTGTTTTTTAAATGATAAAATGCGGTAAACCGATTGTTGTCATTGTATAAAAAACTAATTTTAGGTTGCACTTCATTTGTATTTATCTGATAATTTCTATTGGTAAAATTTTCTGTTTCTAAATTGTTATTTGATGTTTTTCCCATAAAATCAAACAACCAAAATGTTTTAAACTTATGAGCAAAATCTATTTGATGTAATTTTGTGTTATTTTCTTGATTTCCAATAAAATACTGTTGTTTGCTTTGTAGGCTTCCATAGGTGTATGTAGTACTATATTTTTGTAGGTTTTTATTAAAATAGAGACTGTTTCTAAAACTAAAGTTAAGTGCAATTGTTTTATTATCATCAACCTTAAAAGGATTAAAATTAAAAGAATTACCTATGCGTTCTTGTTCGTTTTCAACAGATAAAAAACTTTGATTGTACAAATGAGAAATTGCTTTTTTAAGTCCTTTTTTGGTGTTCCACGAAGTAAAATTAATGGTTAACGTTTGGTTTATTTTTGCTTTTTGAGTGGCAATAAATACCAAATTTGGTTTTGGAACTCTTAAATAGTTAGCTTGGTCTTGAAACTGAGCAACTTCAAATTCATTAAAGTCTTGAACACCATCGTTATTATAATCAATCCAGGTATAAAAACCCAAACCTGGTTCTGTTTTTATATATACATAATCTTGTCTGGCAACATTACCAGAAGAGGTTTCATAAACGGTGGCACTATTTAAAAAATTACCAAATAAACGTTGGTTAAATACCAATTTTGAGTTTAATGATTTTGTATCTTCTGTAAAATTGTTTTTAGTGAGTCTATAATTGGCAAAAACACTTAGGTTGCTTGTTTTATTGTCAAGTACTTTACTCTGAATATACAATGTTTTACGGTTGTTAATTTCTGTAAATATGTTTGATTTTATACTGTCATTATTTCTAAAATTAACGCCAACTTTTGCATAAACGTTGGTAGAATCTCCAATACCAAAATAGGTTTCATATTCTTTAAAACGATGACTTGTATTGATAAAATCTTGAGTAGTAATATTCTTTCTTGTATTGGTTTCAAAATTGATAAAAGCTCCCAACCATTTTTTATTAAAATTTTGTTCTGCTTTTCCTTTGGCTCTAAAAAAGGAATTGTCTTCTTCTGTAGAAGTGTTTTCTAGCAAGCTACCATCAATAAAAAAAGTAGTATTTTTTAGTTGAATTTTAGATAACACTTCATGTTTTATCCCTTTAAAAATATCTTTATAGTGTAGGTTGTTAAATCGATACAAAATAAAATCGTTTTTGTTGTTTTGCAAGGTAAATTCCGATTGAAAATAGTTTTTTGTAGCATTATTGGTTAAAATATTCCAATCTCTATTAAACTCTACAGTTTCCCAGCGTTGTATTGTTTTAAAATTTTCTTGAACAAATTCATGGTTTATATTGCTTTTTAGTTTCCATTTTTTATCAATTAAAAGTTGTTGCCAACCTATTTTTGCTGCAAGTGCCGTATTTTGATGATTATCTAACGAAGAAAATAAGTTAGCGTCATTATTACTAAAAGCAATTTCTGAATTAAACTGTGTTTTTTTTGTTGAGTTGTAAGCTGTTTTAAGTACAAAAAATTGTGCTTTTGTAGGAGGAACTAAACGCGTAATTGGCTGATAATTCCCTAAATTTATTCCTGCAAACTTAAAAATTGTACCAATGGCAATACTTTTATCTATGATGTAATTACCTTTATTATCACCAACATTTGTAAAGGTTACATTGTATAATTCATCTGTAGAATTGGTAGAATATTCAAAAATTTCTGTAGCGCCACTTAGCGTTTTTTTATAGAGAATTTTGTTCTCACTAAAACTGTCTACATACGCACTTTCTGAAAACATTAAATCGGTATTATTACCAGCATTTGCTAAAATTTCTTTTTGATTGTCTGTAAGATTTTGTTGTAAAGGTTGATTTTTTGCATCATTTTCAGAATAAAAATAACCGCTAATATTCAGTTTTTCACTTTTATAAGAAGCCTCTTCATAGGTCACAAAACGCGTGTAATTTCTATCGGAATATTGAAAATCAATAGAAATTCTCATGTCATTAGTAATAGGGAAAGTAGTGTTAAATTCTATTTCGCCTAAATTATAATCTATGGTATAATCTTTATCTTCTCCGCGTGATATTTGAATGCCGTTAATATACACTTTTTCACTGCCAGCAATAATAACAATTGCAGATTGATTATTGGTTCCATAAATTTTATAAGGGCCTTGATTGCCGTCTGAACCTACAATTTTATAGGTGCTAAATAAACCTCTAACCACAGCGCCAGAAGCAGCAACTTTTGTACGATCATTAAGGTTTGCTTCTACTTGCAAACCAGCTACTTGTTTGTTAAAGTTTAAAAAATAACTTTCATTATTTTGAATAGAAATATCTCCTGCTTTTACACGCCAATGATCACTAAACATTTCTACAAAAATACGGTCGAAATCAGTAATGTTTTGCGAGTAACCATTTTCTTGTAACGGAATATTGGTATCAAAAATATTTGCCTTTAGCGTAACATTTTTAGACAGTTTACCAGAAATTTCTAAATCTAATGCAGAGTTTGTAACTGCATTTTGATTGTTACCGCTAGTAAGACCTCTTGTGATAAAACCTTTGGTTTGTAAACCTTCAAATAATTTAATTTCTGATGCTTTTTTTTTGCTTGTAGCACTATATAATTGATTGTTACTTGTGCCGTTTGGAAAAATAAGACCTTCATTAAAAGGTGTGTAAATTTTAGTGATAAATGTGGGGAATCTAAAATACTCTACTGTAATTTCTGGGTATTTTTTTGAATTGATAATTAAAAGTGCTTCATTAAAATTAATGGTATATTCTGATGATGGAATTACCTTTAAGAACCCATTTTTAACTTTAAACTTTGTTGGATTTAGAGCAACAGAATCTAATTGTATGCTGTCTTTTTGAATCCGTAATTTTTGCACCCTAAATTCTTTGGATACTGTTTGTGATTGGACTGTAAATCCAAGAAACAATAAGAATAAAAAAAGAATTTTTTGCTGCATATATAATCTTTACATCATAACGTAAAAATAGTTTTTTAATGTATGAAGAATAAAAAAAAGATTTTTTTTGAATCAATTAAAGTGAAGTACTAGGCTTATCTATTTTTTTTGAATTAAAATAATGTTTGTTGTTTTATGGGGTTTTCATGTGCTAATAACCATTTTTTACGCCAAATTCCGCCAGCATAACCGGTTAAAGAACCATCAGAACCAATAACTCTATGACAAGGAATAATAATCCAAATTGGGTTTTTACCGTTTGCAGATGCAACTGCTCTTATGGCTTTTACATCTCCCAACGCTTTGCTTTGTTCTAAATACGTTCTGGTTTTATTATAAGGAATCTGCAATAATTCTGTCCAAACTTTTTTCTGAAAATCGGTTCCTTGCGGATTTAATTTAAGATTGAAATTGGTCCTATTACCTTTAAAATAATCATTTAATTGCGTTACACAATCTTGTAAACAATCAGGAATTTCTTTAGATGTATCAATGTCTTCATCTAAAACAGAAACAGATTGAATTCCGTTTTCATCTCCTACAATTTTTGCAGTACCAATTGGTGTTTTGTAATATGTGGAAAACAAAATCATTTAATAGATTTTAACATTGCTCCTTGTAAACCAATAATTAAGCCCATATTGATTGAGTGCCCTTCAAATGATGATTCGCCAATACTATTACTCATAAAAATTTTTGCTCTCAAAAAGAAATTGGTTCGCTCATAATAACCAATTATATTTGGTTTGGAACTAGTTTTTTTATTACTCTTTAAATCAAAATTTAGTCCAAATGCTACACTCTTTACAAATGCGCTTTCATCTGAGTTGTTGCCGGAAGTCTCAAGAAATCCAAATCCACCATAACCTATAAAAGGTAATATTCTAAATCGATTAGTTTCATAAATGGAATATCCAAAAGTTAAATTTCCATTATTAATCATACTTCTCTTTCCTGTTTCCAGAAAAAAATCATCAATTATTAAATTTTGATTTAGTTTACTGCTTGAAAATAGCATGTTAAACCCAAGTAATAGTTTTTTATAATATAAATCAATACCAATGTGAAGACCTAGACTATTGTCAAATGTTTTATCAAATTCTTTTCCATAAGTTGAAAAAACAGCTCCAAAATTAAAACCTAAGTTTAATTTTTCTGCGTAAGTTTTCTGTTTTTTAGTCGGATTACTTTTAAAAGTATTTCTTTTTAATAATTCTCCGTTCTGAGAATATGAGTTAATCGAAAAAACAATCAAAAATAAAAAAGTAATAATTCTTTTCATCATATTAAATTTTAAAAACATCTTTAGAATTCTGTGTGGTAATTTCTGCAATTTCATTAAAAGAAAGACCATAAATGTCAACTAATTTATCAACTACATTGGTTAAATAAGCACTTTCATTTCTTTTTCCTCTGTATGGAGTTGGCGCTAAATAAGGAGCATCTGTTTCTAAAACAATGTGTTTTAAATCAATTTCATGTAAAAATTTATCAATTTTACCATTTTTAAACGTAGCAACGCCACCAATTCCTAATTTCATATTGTAAGAAATAGCTTGTTTTGCTTGTTCTAAAGTTCCTGTAAAACAATGAAAAATCCCTCTTAAATCATCACTTTTCTCAGATTCTAAAACTTCAAAAACTTCATCAAAGGCATTTCTACAATGAATGTTAATAGGCATTTTTTTCTCTTTTGCCCATTGTATTTGAGTTCTGAATGCATTTTGTTGTTGCGTTAACAATGTTTTATCCCAATATAGATCGATACCAATTTCGCCAATGGCGTAAAAATCTCTTTTGTCTATCCATTTTTTAACTTGGGCCAATTCTTCTAAATAATTTTCTTTCACAGCCGTTGGATGCAAACCCATCATCAAAAAAACATCATTTGGATAGTCTTTTTCTAACTGTAACATTTTATCTGTATAGGTAGAATCTATGGCTGGAATAAAAAAACGAGTAACCCCGGCGTCTTTGGCGCGTTGTATCATGGCAGCTTGGTCTTCGTTAAACTGACTAGAATATAAGTGTGTATGCGTATCTGTAATCATTTACGGTAAATTTTCTGGTGCAAAATTACAAATTATTCTTAGTGAATACGGCTATTGTTTAGCGTTTTATAAAACGTACCTTTGCAGAAAATATTAAGAATGACTTTTCAAGATTTAGGAATCTCTAATCAATTACAATATGCCATTGACGATTTAGGTTTTGTAAACCCAACGCCAATACAAGAACAAGCATTTTCTGTAGTAAGATCAGGGAAAGATGTAGTAGGAATTGCGCAAACAGGAACCGGAAAAACCTTTGCGTACATGTTGCCTATTTTGCAAGATTTAAAGTTTTCTAAACAACAACACCCTAGAGTTTTGGTATTGGTACCAACACGTGAGCTGGTTTTGCAAGTTGTAGATGAAATAGAAAAATTATCTAGTTACATAAATACACGTGTTTTAGGAGTTTATGGTGGTACAAACATCAATACCCAAAAACAAGCTATTTTGCAAGGGCAAGATATTATTGTTGCCACTCCTGGTCGTTTATATGATTTGGCGTTGAGCAATGCATTAAAGTTAAAATCTATTCAGAAATTAGTCATTGATGAAGTAGATGTAATGTTAGATTTAGGATTTCGTTTTCAGTTGATGAACATCTTTGATGTAATTCCGGAAAGAAGACAAAACGTATTGTTTTCTGCAACCATGACAGAAGATGTAGATGCGTTGATTTATGATTTCTTTAAAAATCCTGAAAAAATATCTGTGGCTGTTAGTGGAACGCCATTAGACAACATAGAACAAGTTTCTTATAATGTGCCCAACTTTTTTACCAAAGTGAACTTATTACACGAGCTTTTGGCAGACAAAGAAACGTATCATAAAGTATTAATTTTTGTTGGTTTTAAAAGAACGGCAGATTTGTTATTTAAACATTTGCAAGAAGCGTTTAATGAAGAAATGTGTGTAATACACTCTAATAAGACTCAGAATTATAGAATAAGATCTATAAGACAATTTGATGAAGGTAAAAACCGTATTTTATTAGCTACAGATGTCATGGCGCGTGGTTTAGATTTTGATAAAATTTCTCATGTTATCAATTTTGATACACCAGAGTTTCCAGAAAATTATATGCATAGAATTGGTAGAACAGGTCGTGCAGAAAAAGCCGGAAAAACCCTTCTTTTTTCTACGCCAAAAGAGCAAGAATCAAAGACAAGTATTCAGGCGTTAATGAATTATGAGATTCCGGTTTTAGAATTACCAGAAGATGTAGAAATCTCTACCTTATTAACAGAAGATGAGCGTCCAAGAGAAGATCAAGGAATTTCTAAAAATAGAACTTCTTTAGAATACGTTCCTGGGCCTGCATTTCATGAAAAGAGCGAGAAAAACAGTAAAACCAATCAAGGAGGTTCTTACCGAAGAGAGATTGCGGCAAAATACAAGAAGCCAAAAACAAGAGGAGACAAGAATTACAACAAAAGAAACAAGAAAAAATAATAGTACAAATGCAAGTTTTAACGAAACAAGAATTGCATAATTTAGCAATGAACATAGTAGGAGAGAAGCTTCAAAAAATGGGGTATGAGTTTCAGGCAATTAACAGCAAGCTAAAAAGACATCCGCAGTTTGTCTTGTTTAAAAAAGGTGAGCCTACTATTTTTGTATTGGTAAAAGCAAGTAATAATATTCAAAACCCAGATGAATATGATGTGCTTTGGATGGAAACTTTTAAAGAACATGCCAAAAAACAAAATGCCAAAGTTTGGTTTGCAGGTGTTGGTATTGCCAATGCGGAAAGTGTTGATAATCCTGTTTTTAAAAACCAACCCTATTATGTGGCTTTTGAAGAATTTGTGAGGATATTGGAGTAGTTCGTTTAACGGTCTTGTGTATGAAACGTAGCGTGTAAAAAGACGCTAACTTTTCGGATTATACACGAGCCGAATTTTTATTTTTTATGTTTATCTTTTAATTTCTAAATATACAAAAATAAAAATTTGGCGGACTTAATAAATAAGCAAAAACCTCTCGTAAAGCCTGTAATAGCTATGTTTTATATACGTTGTTGTAAACTGGCTTTTTCTTTCCGCAAACTTGCTAGCGTTGGCAAAGACATACTCTTTTGTGATTTTTGGCTTGTGTGTCGGCTGGTGCGAATTGCAAATGTGTATGGCTTTATGCGTTGGCTTTTCCGTTTGGTTTAGTAAAGAAAATCTTTTGTTAAAATCTCGGTAATTCTGGACCAATTAAATTCAATTCCACGACCATTAACGAAATAATTTCTTGTTCCTACAGTTTTAAGTAATCCTAATTTATTCCATAGCTTAAATTCATCTCGAATATAACTCACTTTGTTACCTGTAGTCGTACGACCAGGTTTTCTCCTACCAATCGAATTATTGTCATTCAAGTATTGTTCAAAGTCAATTCTGAATTGGTCTTGACTCGCAAGACTTGGTGCAGCAGCAATGTTTTTAAATTCTTCTAAATCTTGAATTAAGATTAAATGTTTTCCCTCTATTAAAACTAATTTTGTCAAGTAGTCGAGATAAAGGCTACTATCTAATCCATAAATTTTACCCACAGAAATTAATTTATAACCTTCAACAGTTAATCTACCTTCAGAAGGTTCAATCAAACCAAGTTGGAACAATGGAATTTTATAATTCTGCTTTTCACTAGCTCTATTTCTAGGATTGTCAGTTTTTCTCCTTCCTTGTCCTTCCCAAGTTCTAGTCTGACCAGCTACCATCATTGCCCAAAATTCTGGCCAAGCGTGTTGGCTATAAATATCTCCAGTCTTGTCGGAATGTTTGTCGAGAATATTTAATAAAGTAGAAATTTCGTAGTGGCTAATGTCACGCCACCAACACCAATATGTTTGGCTTAAATCGTTTGTAACAATCTCGCCTGTTCTTTCATCTGCTACGCTTTTTAATAATTGTATTGAATTTAAAGGGTCAGATTCTAGTGTTCTTTCGTTATATCCAATTACTGCTATGTGGTGTCTAGCAAAAACGTCCAAAGAAAGTATATTAGAAATATGCTGTGCAATTTCAAAACCTTCAACTACAGTTGGAAGAATTAATCCTGAATAATGGTGTTTTTCCAAATAAGATAAAGTCTGACCTAAACCAGTTAAATACTCCCGCTTTTGGTGATTTGGTGGTTTAAACTCAAACGCAATACTTTGGTCTAAATCATAATCATAACAAACATAGTCTGGTCTTGGCCAACCAAAATCTCCAGCTTTATTTATGTTGTCAGAGAATATTTGACCCCAATCGTCAACTCGGTTAACAATTTTAGAAATTATAGCTCTTCCTGCTTTGTCTGCTAATAAGTCGTGATTTGCTCCCATTGTTCTACTAGTTTTTCTTTTAAATGTTTTGCAAATACTTCAGATAATTTTACTGGTACTGCGTTACCTACTTGAATACATTGGTCTTGTCTTGTTCCTTCAAACACTACATCATCTGGGAAAGTCTGAATTCTTGCAGCTTCTCTAACTGTCAAGCTTCTATTCTCTGTTGGATGAAGTGGAAAAGCATTATGACCTGGAACCATTGTTGTTGCAGGTTTATCTCTGTGTAATCTCTTGTAAACGTGACTAAAATTTTTGAGTTTATTGTCCTTATAATCACTTCTAGAACCCTTTAAAAGGTGTTCAGGAATATCAGAGTCAATTCCACCACCTTCTTTAATAAAACTGATACGTTCTTTTACAATTGGATTGTGATTTGTGGGAATATGATTCGGAATTTTATTTTCTTTTCCAACCAAATCCATAATATGCTTTCTTAAAGTTTCTGGATTTTCTTTAGAGTTCGTATGCTCTGGAAATTCAATTTTAGAACCGTCTAATGAACCCATAAAAAGAACTCTATATCGTTTTTGTGGAACACCATAATCTGTTGCACAAACTATTTTGCATTGAACATTTTCATATCCAATGTCCTTAAATTTTTGAAGTAGAATATCTTTAAAATAACCATTTTTCGAAGAAACTAAACCTCTTACGTTTTCCATAATGAAGTAATCTGGTTTCACAGTATCAACAACTCTTAAAAATTCCAAAATCAAGTTATTTCTCGCGTCTTCTGGATTTCGATTTCCAATTGTCGAAAAACCTTGGCAAGGTGGTCCACCAACAACAACATTGATTTTTTTACCTTTTGTATATTCAATTAGTTTTTCGTTAGTTACTTCTCGAATATCTTGTGAAATAATAGGAACTTCTGGATAGTTCAATTTATGAGTTTCGATAGCAGGTTTCCAATTCTCAACCGAAAATACTGGCTCGAAACCTTGATTTATGAAACCTCTCAAAAAACCACCTGCTCCAGAGAACAAGTCAATAAATGTTAAATTATTCTCCATATTTATCTAAAATATTAATAACGTGACTTGCCCATTTTTCGGCAAATAATGGTGGAACTGCATTACCAACTTGAATACATTGTGATTGTCTATTTCCTGTGAAAATTAAATCATCAGAAAATGTTTGAATTCTTGCAGCTTCTCTAACTGTTAAACTTCTGTCTAGTATTGGATGAATTGGAAACGCATTATGACCAGGTACCATTGTCAAAGAAGGTTTTTCTCTGTGCAATCTTTTGAATGTACTACCAAAATTTTTCCTGTAAAGTTCAGGTGGTAATTTATCTTCAGGCATTCTTCCTCCTTCAGGGATTAATTGATATCTCGCAATATTTTTTGGTCTATGATTTAATGGGCTATGATTATCAATTTCATTTTCTTTGCCAATTAAGTCGTTGATAGCTTTACCAACAGTTGTCCATTTGGAACCATTAACTCCGTTCTCAAAATGGTCAGGTTCAGGATATGTATTTTCTTCAAAACCAATTCGATTACCGAAAACAAAAGTTCTTTGTCTTACTTGAGGTACTCCATAATCAGCAGCATTCAATATTTTGTAATCTATTTTATATCCTGGGATTGAATTAAATTCTTCTAAAACATCTTCAAAGAAATTGCCTTTTTTATAAGTAGTTAAGCCTCTAACATTTTCCATTATAAAATATTTAGGCTGCAAAACTCTTACGTGATTTATAAAATGTCCAATTAAGTTATTTCGGATATCATATTTTTCTCGTCTTTGAACATTTGAAGATGCTCGACTACCAATAGTTGAAAAGCCCTGACAAGGTGGTCCTCCAATAAGAACATCAACTTCTGATATTCCTTTTTCCTTCCAAAATATTTTTTCGTCAATTTTTGATAAATCCACCTTTTCAAAAGGTAATTCAGGATGGTTTTTTCTATGAAAAGATTCACAATCTTGATTGTAATCAGCAGCCAGTAACATTTCAAAACGTTCTGTGTTTAAAAATCCGTTATGAAATCCTCCAATTCCAGAAAATACATCTATGAGAGTATATTTTTTCATTCTAATTCTAATTTTCCTTGTTTAACATTTTTGTTTCGTATGTACGAAGCAGTCTCTTCGGCTACAGAAAATATAGTTTCAGAACATTTGTATTTTGTAGCTTCTCGTGCAAATTTATCTGCAAAATATAGGTCGGTAACGTTTTGTTTTTCTTTATCAAATAAGTTAGCTAGTAAATCAAGCTTATTTTTACTGAATGTTTGAGAACCATTTTCTATGCGACTAACCGCACTCGAATTAACTCCGATTTTTGCACCAAAATCAGTTTGAGTCCATTCTCGCTTTTCTCTTTCAATTTTTATGAAATCTCCGAAACTTGCCATTATTAGATATTTACATTAATAGGTTTGACCCTTAATTCGCAAATATATAAATGTTTTGCTAATTTACTATCAAGTTTTGATAATTTTTATTCGGATGGTGGTGGGAAAAGGCAAGCTCTTTTTGTTTTTTGAGGCACGAGAAAAATAAAATGTGCTTGACTGTGCGTTGGCTTTTCAGCTTGCAGGTAACGATATGATAAAGTGAGTTTTAATTCATTTTATCAGTGGTTAAACGAAGTTAGTTGTTTTTATTGAGAAAGTCAAGCTAAGAAAAAATCAAAGATAGAAGTTACTTCTTATTTACTTATAGGTAAGCAAGTAATTTATGGTTATTGTTTTTAAAAACCAACCCTATTATGTGGCTTTTGAAGAATTTGTGAGGATATTGGAGTAGTTCGTTTAATGGGTTTGTGTAAAGAAAGTTACGTGGTTTAAGCACCTAATTTAGCTAATACAAACCGAATAGAAAATCCGCGTGGATTTTTGTAAGCTTGTCCTGATCTTGTCGAAGGAATAGGCTATAACTAGCAATTAACTTTATAGGGTGTTGGGTGTAGTTTTTATTCGGTTATTTTATATTTCAAATCCATTCTTTCGTGTAATATTCTAACAACTTCAATTTCATTTTCAGAAATCATAGTGTAAAATATAATATGTTTTCCAGATTTTAATCCGAGCAAATTCTGACTAATTTCACTATATACTTTTCCTAATTCTGGATTTATTCCAATTTCTTGGCAGGCAAATTTAATTGTTGCATAATATTTATCTGCTTGATTTTCAGACCAGTTTTCATAAGTATAATCCCAGATATTATTTAAATCATTGTTGGCTTTTTGCCTGAAAGAAATTTTAATCATTCTTTCGTTTTTCAGATTTTAATTTTTTCAGATTTTCTTCGAAGTCAAAGTTTTCAACTATTGGGCTATTTAGTCCTTCTTGGATAGCGTTTTTTAAAGCAACCACTTTATTTTCCTCATTTTCCAAAAGACGAAGTCCAGCACGAATTACTTCGCTCACATTTTTATATCTGCCAACAGAAACTTGTGAACTCACAAATTGGTCAAAATAATTTCCAAGTGATATTGATGTATTTTTCATAATTAATAAATTTATCCAAATTTACCAATTTTTGGTAAATTATCCAAAATTATCACGATTTTCAAATTACACCCAACGAAATGATAAAGTGAGTTTTAATTCATTTTATCAGTGGTTAAACGAAGTTAGTTGTTTTTATTGAGAAAGTCAAGCTAAGAAAAAATCAAAGATAGAAGTTACTTCTTATTTACTTATAGGTAAGCAAGTAATTTATGGTTATTGTTTTTAAAAACCAACCCTATTATGTGGCTTTTGAAAAATTTGTGAGGATATTGGAGTAGTTCATTTTACGGTTTTGTGTAAAGAAAATTACGTGGTTTAAGCACCTAATTTAGCAAATACAAACCGAATAGAAAATCCGCGAGGATGTTTGTAAGCCTGTCTTGAGATTGTCGAAGGGCCTGTCTTGAGCTTGTCGGAAGGCTTGTCTTGAGCTTGTCGAAAGGCTTGTCCTGAGCTTGTCGAAGGAATAGGCTATAACTAGCAATTAATTTTGTAAGTTATTGTGCCCAGTTATTTTAAAAGGTAAATTGTTTTATTTTTTTCGCCTATTTTTTTAAATAAATTTAATTCAGCACCTTTTTTTAAATCTCTACTTGCTGTCGATGAAGAAATATCTTTAAAAATATCCATATAATCTTTTCTCGTAAATTCAGTTTTATTTAAAGAAACAAAATATTCTAACCTATCTTTTTCATTTAATGTTCTATTATTGAAATTCAATAACTCACTTATTGAAACATCAATTACGTTTAACATATATTCAATAAATTTTGTTGATTTTCCTGAATTATCACTTTCTGCCAAAGCTTTGTAATATTCTTCTTGTCCTATACTAATTAAAGTTTCAAAAGGTAAAAACTCAAATATTGGATATTTTTCCATTAAAATTAGAGTTAGCCATAATCTTCCCATTCTACCATTTCCATCCAAAAATGGATGTATAAATTCCATTTCATAATGAAAAACACAACTCTTAATTAATTCAATTTCGTCTGACTTTTGCAGGTATTCAAAAAGGTCTTTCATTAAATAAGGAACATTTCTAAAAGGTGGTGCTAAATGCTCAACTTTTGAACCTTTTACAATTCCGACACTTTGGTTTCTGTATTTTCCAGAATTTTCAATTAGACCTTCCATTAAGTTTTTATGTGCTTTAAAAAAAGACTTCTCATTAGAAGGATTATATTGATCTAAATTTTCATAAATATTAATTGCATTTAAAACTTCTAAAACATCTTTTTTGGGGCCAATAACTTTTTTGTTTTCTAAAAGTGCCGTTATTTGTTCTTCGGTAAGTGTGTTTCCTTCTATTTTTAATGAAGAATGAATAGTTTTGATTCTATGCTGTTTTCTTAATTTAGGCGAAGGTTTGTTTAATAAATGAGCATTTAATTCTCCAATTTTCTCCGAAATAGAAGTTATTAATTTTAAAATAGAAGATGTTATTTCGTAAGGTGGTTTCATTTTTAATACTATCATTTGATACTATCAAAGATACAATCATTTAACTAATAGGATGTGATGAAACGGATTTTTTATTTGCTTGTTGCCAACGTGTTTGTATAAGATTAGTTGCGTGTTTTAGCTATAAATTATTTACTCTGTTGTAATTAGTTATTTACATTTAGCTCAATGACTTTATCTATTGAATTCCAGTTAATTTCTTCTCTTCCTCCTAGAATATAAATTTTATTTTTATGTTCAAAAACTCCATAGCCATAGTGTCTACCAATAGATAAATTATTAAAAGACTCAACATATTCTCTTGTTTTCAAATCGTAAGAAAATATTTTTTTTCGAGCTTTTGTATTTTTACTACTGTTATTTGTTCCAGAGACAAATAATAATTTATCTTTATACTTTATTCCTTCTTGAGAGCCCTTAACAAAAGGTTTTAATTTATCTAAATTACTCCACTTATTTTCTATAGGATTGTATTTAAAAAACACATTATTATAATTATCCCAAACATAAAACATATTATTAAATTCTAAAGAATTTGGAGAGTGCATTCTTTGAGGTGCTGCTTTTCCAACGCTCCATTTTTCAGATTTAGTATCATATATTTGTAAAAGATTGTAAAAAGTTGACCCTCCAGGAATATTCTTGTTATACCCACTGTATCCTCCCATTACATAAAACTTATCTTTAAATTTTTCAACCGATGTCCAATATAGTCCGACAGGAATTTTAAATGATTTCTCCCATTCATTGTTACTTATATTATATACTTGAACTAAATTTCTTGCTTTATCATCATATGACCCTATTAAGTATATTTTATTGTTAACTAATATAGAAGTTGGTGAGGACTGTCTCATTGGTATTTTATTAATTAATTCCCAAGAATCATTATCAACATCATAAGTCCATACTTCTCCATGGCTATAGTAACTTAAACCACTACTCTTTTTTGTAAGAACTTCAAAAAATGAGTAAATTTTTCCTTCGTAAATTTCAGCACCAAAATCATATGCAGCGTATGGCATTTTTTGTTTTTCAGTCAATTTAAACTTTAAAGTTTTGCTATTTGGAATAAATCGAATGTTATTATTAATAGTTACTATTTGTTTAGATTTACAAGAAATAACTACTATAAAAGTAATTAGTATTAGTATATTTTTCATAATGAAGCACAACTATATAATAAGGTGAGTTTTCATTCATTTTATCAGAGGTTAAGCGAAGTTAGTTGTTTTTATTGAGAAAGTCAAGCTAAGAAAAAATCAAATATAGTTGTCACTTTTTATTTACTTATAGGAAAGCAAGTAATGTATAGCTTTTGTTTTTAAAAGCCAACTATATTATGTGGCTTTTGAAGAGTTTGTGAGGATATTGGAGTAGTTCGATTAACGTGTTTGTATAAGATTAGTTGCGTGTTTTAATCACTAAATTCAGCAAATAAATCACATATAGAAAATCCGCGAGGGTTTTTGTAAGCCTGTCTTGAGCTTGTCGAAAGGCTTGTCTTGAGCTTGTCGAAGGGATAGGCTAGAACCAAGTAATAAATTATATATGCTGTGGGCAAATTTTTTTTATTCCAATTCCATTGGAGGAGGAGGAATATTAATTTTTTCAAACCTAAAATAACTAAAAAAAGCAAACAACTCAATTCTTTCATTAATTTCTTTTTTAAGATTATCAAATTCAAGTGTTAATTTTTTTAAAGTTTCTTTCAATTCATTAGCATTTTTATTTGGATTTATAGAAATTTCAATAATTGCTTTCTCTACAGAATCTGAATAATATTTAATTTTCCCTTTATTCAGAAAATGTCTTTTCATTAAATTTTTTAAGTCTGAAAGTAAATAACCATTGTCTATTAAAACAGAATCTGTACTAATTTGCAGTACATTTTTCCTTTTTATAAAACCTCCATTATGAACAAAAGCTTTAATTTTTTTGATATTTTTTCCGTCATTAAATTCAATGAATGTTTCGTTTGAATTTTGGTCAATTTTATTTACAATTTCTTTAAAATTCAAACTAGTTTTATCTAAATTGATTGTTTCAAATTTATTTTCGGAATTTTCTGAATAACTTGGGTAATAGAAGACTTTTTGTTCTTCTATAATGCAACTCATAAAGGTTGAAAATACTAATATGAACGTGATTTTTCTCAAATGTTTGCCAACGATATGATTATGTGAGTTTTCATTCATTTTATCAGAGGTTAAACGAAGTTAGCTGTTTTTATTGAGAAATTGGAGTAGTTCGTCTAACGTTGTAGTATAAGCTTTGTTGCGTGTTTAATCAGTGAATTTATTAAATAAAGCACGAACAGCGAAATTCCAGAGGAATTTCCCAAGTGAGCTATAATTAGCAATAAAGTTTATATGGTTTTAGTTACTTTTATTTTTTTTTATCGGATTTTCAGTGTTTCCATCTATTGCTTTTTTTTGGTAATCTATCATTCCAATATCTCCATCTATAGTTGTCATAAAGAATAAATCTATTAAGATTCCCCAATATTTTCCCCAAATAGTTTTAGGTTTCCATTCAACTCTTGGGATTTTCTTGTTTTCAAGTTCTTTCTCAATTTTAAATATTTCGTCCCAATTTTTTATGTGTAATCTTTCAGATGTTTTAAAAGTTAATCCTTTTTTCTCTTTTAACTCTATCGCTGTTTTTTGTTTGTCAAATTTCCGTTTTCTAATTGAGTACTTTAAATTCGATAATTTTATTTTCCTTCCTTTTTTATTTTTTCTATTAATAATTAAAGACGATTCAGACAGCTCAATATTCGTTATACTGGGTTTTGTCTTTTTTAGATAATAAAAATCGAATAATAGATTTATTACCAAAGGAAATGAAAAAATAAATTTAAGAATAAAATGCCATTCAGAATATCTAATAATGTATGTTAAAGCACAAATTCCAAGTACGATATAAACCAACCATTTTTGTTTGTCAGTTTTTGTATTTGTAGCCTTAATTATTGTCATTCAGGATTTCGGTTTTTTATTGTGCCTAACGATATGATAATACAAGTTTTAATTCATTTTATCAGAGGTTAAACGAAGTTAGCTGTTTTTATTGAGAAAGTCAAGCTAAGAAAAAATCAAATATAGTTGTCACTTTTTATTTACTTATAGGAAAGCAAGTAAGGTATGACTATGACCAGTTGGGTAAACCTAGTAATAAAATTACAAGTACTCACAAACATTGAATTCCACAGGAATTTATGGGATGGGAGAGAAGAAGCAAGAAAGTATACAAGGTGTTATTATGGCCAGTTTTAGTTTTCTAAATACTTTTCTTTAATTTCTTCAAGAATTTCTGATGGTTTTAAATATTCATCCTTTATGATGTCATCAATACTCATGTTTTTTTCATCAATTAAATATGCTATTAATATTCTGTCTCTTAAGTATTGTTTAGGAGTTAATGATCCGATTTCGGTTTTTACCCAATTATGATTCGATTTCTGATATCTTTCAAAAAGTTTCGATAATGGATAGTTATGTTGCCTACTTGTCTTATAATAAGAAATATATTCGGCATAACCTTCATTTATCCAACTTGGTGTTACCATAAAGCCTAATTTTGAATAATCTCTATACATTTGACTATGTACTGCTTCATGAGTTACTACTTGGACTAAATTTAACCATTCATACTCATTTTTCTCTTTTGTTAAGGTATTCTTTCTAAAATCAGGAGATCCGATATATATATGCTTATTGTATTTTGAAGATGCTATATTATTCATTCCGAAAACGCCAATTAATTTTTCATAAAAGGTGTCTTTCACAAAGTATAATTCAAATACATCTTGGTCATTGTAAAAATCACTTCGTGTCAAGTTTATGAATACTGAATCCAAAATATTATTAACGTCTTCGTTTAATTCAATGCTATCATTAGAGTAAATTTTGAATACACGATATTCATATTGCTTATCAATAAAAAGTCTAGGAAATTGTATTATTACAATTGTAAGAATAATTATTGTGATTATTATTTGGATTGATTTTTTTAACAACTTAATTTTTTTAATCGGATACAACAATATGATAAAGAGTGTTTTAATTCACTTTATCAGTAGTGTAACGAATTTAGTTGTTTTTAATGATAAAATCAAGCTAAGATAAAAACCACGATGTAATTATGGCATTTAAGATTAGCTTCTTATTTACTTGTTTGTAAAACAGAAAGTTTAGTCCTAATATGTTTTTTTTTGTTGAATTGTAAGGGTGTTAAAGGAGTTCTTTTAACAGTTTTGTGTATGATTTCTTTGCGTATTTAAGCAACTAATTTTGTAAATAATTAAGGAGAAAGAAAGTCCGTGAGGACTTATGTAAGCATGTCTTGAGGTTGTCGAAGGGCCTGTCCTGAGCTTGTCGAAGGGATAGGCAAGAAACCAGCAATAAATTATATATGTGTTGTAAGTAATGCTTTTTTCTTTCACTTACTTAATTTTAATATTCTAAATGCTCCTTGAATTACCAAAACAAAAACGATTGTTCCAATAATCAAATCAGGTTTGCTTGAACTAAACCAATTTACTAAAATTCCTGCGATTATTACTCCCAAATTGATAATCACATCATTTGAGGTGAAAATCATACTCGCTTTCATATGTGCCTCTTCTTTACTTTTTGACTTTTGTAAAATGTAAAGACAAATTCCGTTTGCAATAAGTGCAAAAACCGAAACGATAATCATTGTCGAAAAAATGGGAAGTTTCTCGTCTCCTAAAAACCTCCTTAAAACTTCCACAAATCCGATAATCGCAAGCGTAATTTGAAAATATCCAGCAAGTTTTGCAACCCGATTTTTCATAATCAAAGTTCCTCCAACCGCAAACAAACTAATTCCGTAAACAAAACTGTCCGCAAGCATATCCAAACTATCGGCAACAAGTCCCATAGATTTTGAGATAATTCCTGTTGTTATTTCGATAATGAAAAAGGCGAAATTGATTATAAGGACAGACCAAAGTAGTCTTTTTTGGTTTTTATTTTCTTCAAATTCCGTTTGATTGGTTTGTTCAGTCGAGATTTTCTTTCCGCCTAAATTCAGTTCGCTAACAGACTTTTCTATTTGCTCGATTTCTCCGCTGTGAAAAACAGTCAATTTTCGATTCGGAATATCAAAGTCTAAATTTGCGATACTTGAAATGCCGTCCAATTTTATTCGGATTAGATTTTCCTCTGAAGGACAGTCCATTTTGGTAATCTCAAATATTGTCTTTTTCACTCGGTTTCTATTTTTTTTGCATTACTTACAACAATATAATAAAGAGAATTTTAATTCATTTTATCAGAAGGGTAACGAATTTAGTTGTTTTTATTGAGAAAATCAAGTTAAGATAAAAACCACGATGTAATTATTGCATTTAAGATTAGCTTCTTATTTACTTGTTTGTATAACAGAAAGTTTAGTCCTAATATGTTTTTTTTGTTGAATTGTAAGGGTGTTAAAGGAGTTCTTTTAACAGGTTTGCATAGGATTGGTGGTGTTGTTTCGGCAATAAAATGGCAGATAAATTATAGATAGAAAGTCAGTGATTACCTTTGTAAATTGGCATTTACTAGTAATTTAGTAACATTATTGTACCCTGTTTTTATCGATTTCTTCTTGCCAATTCATCTTCTGTAATATAACCGTCTTTGTTTTTATCACGTTTGTTAAAGTTTTCTTTCAATTTACCTTTTGCTTCCGACTTAGAAATTTTTCCATCCGCATTAGCATCCATATTCTCTAGCGTTTTTCCAAAAGAGTTGCTGCTGTTTTTTACTCCTTGATTATTTTTTTTTCGTTGACCTTTATTAAAACCAAAGGTTCTTGCGCCATTGTTTTCTGGCGTTATATTAATGGTGTATTTATGCGTAAATGCTTTGCACATTGTTGGTGTGCATCCATAATAATGGAAGGTTAATTCTATCTTATCAGAAGGGTTAGCTCCTGTTATGTCTACCCAAAATTGTCGGGGTTTTGTATCACTTTCTCCAGGACCTTTTTCAGCATTTGCCTCTTGAGGAGAAGCGGTAACTCCTTCGGGCAATTCAAGTACATATTTCATTGGTGGCGTTAGATTGTTCCAATGTGCATCATAAATTGGATCTGGAAAAAATCCTAACCCTAATTTACCATTTCCTGTTTCAAGTAGATCTCTATCTGCTTCTGCACGTAATTTTACATAGTAGATGTCTTCCGGATTTTTAGGTTCAATAGATAAAATATTCAAACCTTCTGGTCTGTGTATTGTAATGTTTGTGGCATCATTTGAGCGTTTTTTATAGCGCTTAATAACAGGCAAGTCAAGATCCTTTACAGTAGTTTGCGTACTTGCTGCTCCAACTTTATCGCTTAACTTTTGGCGCAACTCCTGTTCTTTTAATTTGCCCCATCCTTTAACAATCTCACCGTTTGGAGATATTAAATATACAGATTGAGAACCAGCATTTAAAGCAATTCGAATATTATCATCCATGGCATCTGCAATCCACGGAACTTTTGTACCCAACTTCTTTTTTACTTCTTTAATCATTCGTAATCTTTCCGATATATTTTGTGCTTCAACATATCCTTCTAATTCTGGGTGACGCAGACTCTTGTACACAAAAAAGAATTGCACATCTTTGGGCGCATAATCTACATTTAAAGCCTCAATACCTGTGTATGCTTTATGAAACTCCGGACAAGTTAAACACCCCATAGCCAATACTGTATATTTACCTTTGATCAACTCTCTTAGTTTTAATGGATCTCCATTCTCGTAATAAGCATTTAAATCTGGTAATTTGCCACTTGTTGCTACACCTCCTTCAGGCACATTAGCATACTGACTGATGTAATTTATAGGTGTTGCTTCTTGTTGCTTTGATTGTTTTATGAGATTAATATTTGGGCTAGAAATTATATTGGATACACCTTTTTCTTGAGAGAATAATGGTGTTGCTAAAAAAACGAGTAGTATAAGGAAGTGCTTTATCATTTTAAATATTTTGCTTCTATGACCCGTGATTTTTCAAAAAGTTTATTTTTTGATAAGAAAAGAAGGAATATTTATATTTAAGATGAGATTACGATGTTTTGAATAGAAAGTTAGGTTTAAAGTAAACGGCTATTTTTCTATAGAAAAATAGCCATTTACAAAAATGTGACTCATTGTGTGAAGCACTAATTTGGCAACTCTTTCTACACAATGTTTTAGTTCCAGATTTCATTAGATGCTGTTAAAATAATTGGAGAATTATCGGTTATAAGTATTGTTTGTTCGTGTTGGGTAACATATCCACCTTTATTTCCTACTAAAGTCCAACCATCATTTAATTCAACAGCTACTGTAGATTTTGTTGAAATGAAAGTTTCTATTGCTACAGTGGTGTTTTTTTTATAGCGTTCTCTGTTACTTTTAACTTTATAATTTAAAATATTTTCAGGTTCTTCGTGTAAACTTCTGCCAACTCCATGACCAGCTAAGTTTTTAATGACTTTAAAGCCTGATTTTTTAGCTTCCGTTTCAATTAAATATCCGATTTCAGAAATTTTTACACCACCTTTAATAGTATTTATTGCTTTACGTAAAATGTTTTTAGAAGCATCTACAAGAGGTTGATGATTATGAATGTCTGTTCCAAGTACAAAAGAGCCTCCGTTATCAGACCAAAAACCATTTAGTTCTGCAGAAACATCAATGTTAATTAAATCTCCTTCTTTTAATATTTTTTTCTCTGATGGTATTCCGTGAGCCGCTTCATTATTTAAACTTATACAAGAATAGCCAGGAAATCCATAAGTTTCATACGGTGCAGATTTGGCGCCATAACTCTTTAAAATTTCTCCTCCATAATTATCTAATTCTTTGGTTGACATGCCAACTTTAGCGTATTCTCTCATTAACTTTAGTGTAGTTCCAACCACTTCACTAATTTTTTTCATTCCTATTAATTCTTCTTCTTTTGTTATTGACATTGTTTTTTTTAATTGGCTACAAAGTGTTTGTATGTATTTTTTGTGGGTTTAAGTACGAAAGTTAATAAATAAATAAATAAATAACAAATAGAAAGTCCCTAAGGACTTTCATAAATTAACATTTACCAGCAATTTTTTTATACGGTGTTGCTATTTCGTGGTTTTAATTTTCTTAATTATTCAAATAAAATTCAGATTGAAATATTGAAATAAAAATACTATTTTAATTTAGGAAAAGAACAATAAGAACCTGATTTTGCAGCTAAAATTGTGTATCTACCGTTTGAGTAGCATGTATGGTGATATACTGTTTTTCCTGGCTTTACGTTAATTACATAAGGACCTCTTGAATTTAAATTCCCACTTGCATCTCTTAAATAAAAAGCAACTCTAATTGGATAAGAATATGGGTTGGTATACCATATTTTTAAGGAAGTTCGAGAACCGCAAGCGGCATCTCTTTTTCCTCTAAAATTTCTTTTAAATGTTTCATCCCACCAACAATCTAAATTTAATATTTTATTTTCAACGGAGATATTATTCTCACTTGTAATTAATTTGTTTTCTTTTTTATGCAGTGTAAATGCCATTAAAATTGATGAACTTGCTACTATTAAAATAGCGATAGCTAAATTTTTCATAATTATAAGATTTATATTTATACAAAAATGACTTATATTTATAATCAAAGCTATACCTAGAAATAGGTAATTTTACAAATTGGTTTTTAAATTAATAAAAGTTCTTCCAACGATGAAAACTAATAATATAGGTAGGTGAGTTTTAATTCATTTTATCAGAAGGGTAACGAATTTAGTTGTTTTTATTGAGAAAATCAAATTAAGGAAAAATCAAATAGGTGATTTGAAAAAAAGAAGGTATTAAAACGTCGTCAACTTTATTGTTGTTGTTTTTAAAGCCTTATATAATGGTCATACGTAAAAGGATTCATAGAATCTGTGCGTATTTTACTCCTTTTTTCTAACTTTAATAATAAAGGTATCAACCTCTTGTCTTTTGATGATGGTGATGTTTTCTATAAACTTTTTAAACGCATCATTTGCATTTTCAGCATCTTCATAATTTCCTGTTTGTCCAAAAAAATCTTCGCCTTCATTTCTAATGATTTCTGCATTTTTTCTATAATGTTTCCATCTTTCTTCAAATCTAAAATGTCTGTTTAATGCGGTAGATATTGCAATGGTAAGACCTAATATACTGATGATAGTAATGGATGACATTCCTATTTTCGAATTTAAATCAGTTTGTTCAATTACAGGAATTAATATACCAATAATAAGCACCAATAACTGCAGAATATTAAAGAACAAACTATCCTTTATGGCTAGCTTATCTAAATATTTTAAATAGTTTAACCAACTGATTCTAAACAGAATTTTTTGAGATTCAGACAGTTCACTTTTTTCTATTAATTCTTCGTATGAATTATAATTTTCTTGAGATTTAAAGTACCATCTGTTCATCGTTTTTGTTTTTAATTACATAGAATTCATTTAATCGGAAACGTGTTGCACTAGAAAAACTATAAGAATTATAGTGTAAATAGGTTTGTTCTTAGAGGTTTACGTTGGTGTAGAAACGAAGTTAGTCGTTTTTTTTGATAAAGTCAAGTGGAAGTTTTTACAGAAAATAGTTTGCTTATGAAAAAGCTCAAAATTATAAAAATTAATAATTTTGAGCTTTTATTTACCTTATGTGGAAAGTAATTATTTTAAGTTGGGTTGTGGTGTTAATCGTAAATAAGGTTTTACTTCTGTAAATCCTTTCGGAAAAATAGCAGGAATATCTGCAGTTGCAACCGCAGGTACAACCACACAATCATCTCCATTTTGCCAGTTGGCAGGTGTTGCTACTTTATGGTATGCTGTTAATTGTAAAGAATCTATAACTCTTAATAATTCATCAAAATTTCTTCCTGTTGATGCTGGGTAGACAATAATTAGTTTTATTTTTTTATGATTATCAATCACAAATACAGAGCGTACGGTAAGTTTGCTATCTGCATTCGGATGAATCATATCATAAAGTTCAGATACTTTTCTATCTTCATCTGCAATAATGGGAAAATTAACCGTTGTATTTTGTGTTTCGTTAATGTCTTTAATCCAACCTTTATGAGATTCAACACCATCAACACTTAACGCTACCACTTTTACATTTCTTTTGTCAAATTCTGCTTTGTATTTAGCTACAGTTCCTAATTCTGTTGTACACACAGGTGTGTAATCTGCTGGGTGAGAAAATAAAATGGCCCAACTATCTCCAAGCCATTCATGAAAATTAATTTCTCCTTCTGAAGTTTGTGCTGTAAAGTTTGGAGCTTCATCTCCTAATCTAATAGTACTCATTTTTTTTAGTTTTTATGTATATTAAGTTTAACTTATGTATGGTTTCTACTGATATAACATGCTTTTTTTTTAATGCATTAAGAGTGTTTAAAGTTATTTATATCAGAATGTAAACGAAGTTAGTCCATTTTTATGTGAAAGTCAAGTTTCAGGTTTTAAGGTCTTGTTAAACTTTAAAAAGGGACGTATTTTTAGAGTTTTCTGTAAATAGGTTTTCTAACCATTCGTTAGCCATACAATCTAAAATTAAATGCTTTCTAGGCACATTACTATTATTATAAACTTGGTGTTTGATATGAAAATTACAATACCAACATTCGCCTTCGCTCATTTTTACAATAGTATTATTAACTAGCAGTTGTACTTCAGAATTTGTTTCTACCGGAATATGAATTCTAACTTTTCCATCTTCTATTCTATAACCAATATCTCTGTGAGGTCTTATGGCGGCATTTGCATCTAAAATATGCACTCTAAAGGTCTCTTTCTTACATTTAAAAGTCTGTAATATTTTTAGCAAATAAGGACACTTTTGTAATGCTTTATTAGGAACAAACTCAGGCAAACCATTTTTTCCATTTATGGGTTCTATGAAATGCATGGCCCAAAGTGTATCTGCTTCTACAGACGGATTGTAAATATTGTAATAATCTTCTTTACTAAATTGAGCGAGTTCTTTTTTTATCAATTCAACATTAAAAGTAAAAGGTAGTTTTAGTGTTTCCATATTATTTTCTAAAGTACAATTTTTATCAATATATGTATTCTTTATTTTATGAATGGGAAGGTGTATTCGATAAAATATAATGATTAGAAAAAAACAGGGGAAGTAATCTTTTCTGCAAGCTCTAAAACATAGGGTTTGTTAGCACTTAATTATGTTGGTTATAAGAATTGTTGCATTTCTATTTATTTACAAAAAAAACCATCTGAATTTTCAGATGGTTTAAGATATTTTAAAAAACTATTTGCTAAAACTATTTAGCATCTTGCTCTAATAAATCAAAAAATTGATTTAATCTAGGCATGATTATAATTTTTGTTCTTCTGTTTTTTGCCATATTAGCAGGAGAATCATTTTCTACTAAAGGTACATATTGGCTTCTTGCAGCTGCAATTAATCTTGCAGGTTGTACACCATATTTGTATTGTAAAATTCTAGTTATAGAAGTAGCACGCATTGCAGATAAATCCCAGTTATCTTGTAAAAACTGAGTTTTTATAGATTTAGAATCTGTATGACCTTCAATCATAACTTCCATTTCTGGCTGATCGTTAATTACTTTTGCTATTTTTTCTAATACCGTATACGCTTTGTCGTTTATAGAATAACTTCCGCTTTTAAATAAAAGTTTGTCAGAAATAGAGATAAAAACAACCGTTTTTTCAACGTTTACTTCAATATCTTCATCCTGTATACCATCTGTTAGGTTTTTTGTTAAATGATATTTTATAGCCAAATTAATAGAATCTTTCTGTGTCATTGCACTTCTAATTCCGTTAATATATTTATCTTTTTCACTTAATTGGGCAATCACATTATTAATACCTTCTGTAGAAGATTGTGTTAACACAGTTAAGTTTTCAACTTGTTTTAACGCATTTTTTTTGTCTTCTTTTAAATAATCTATTTGCTCTTGCAAACTAGTTGTTTTTGCATCATCCTTATCTTTTTCTATTAAGCACTTTTGCAAACTTGCTTTTACATTTACCAACTCTGTTCTTGCTTGGTCATGCTTTGCTTGTAATGCGTTAAATTCTTTTTTACTAGCACAAGAACTTAATAATACGATTGAAAATAAAATGACTGATATTTTTCTCATTATTTCTTAATTAAATTTATGACTACAAACTTAATAAAATGGATTCACAAAAAAATGGGATTAACTATATTTTATGAAAATTTTATGCTCTATTTTTGTGCCTTAATTTATTTTTGGATGAAACCTAAAAGTTTACTTGTTTTTTTATTTTTATTTTTTGTTTTAATAGGATGTACAAAGAAACCTGTATTCAAAGACTTTACTTTAAAAGGAATGGTTTTTGGTACTTCTTATAAGATTACCTACTTAAATGGTGCTAAAAACTATCAAAAATCTTTAGATAGTATTTTCTTTTTAGTGAATAAATCGTTGTCTACTTATATTCCAACTTCAGATATTTCTAAAATTAATAAAGGAGATTCTACCATTGTTGTTGATGATTTATTTTTAGAAGTTTTTCAAAAATCGACACAAATTTATAAAGAAACAGATGGTTTTTTTGATCCAACCGTTGGCAACTTGGTAAATGCTTATGGTTTTGGTCCTGAGAAAGGGAACATTGTTTTAGAAGAAAATGTGCTAAAAGAACAAATGCAGTGGGTAGGTTTAAACAAAGTAAAAATCATCAATAAAAAAGTAATTAAAGAAGATGATCACATTTATATCGATTTTAATTCTATTGCAAAGGGTTTTGGTATTGATGTGGTTGCTCGTTTTTTTGACGATAAAAAAATAAACAATTACCTTATAGAAATTGGTGGAGAAATAAGAGCTAAAGGAGCAAAGAAAAACAACCATCCTTGGATTATTAAATTAGTAAATCCTGTAAAAATTGGTTCGGAAAAAGGGTATAAAAAATTAAACTTGTCTAACAAATCTATGGCAACATCTGGTAATTATAGAAAATTTAGAATTACACAAGATGGGAAAAAATTTGTGCATACTATAAATCCAAAAACAGGTTTGGCTACAGAAAGTAATTTGTTAAGTGCTTCTGTTATAGCTGGTTTAGATTGTGCAAATGTAGATGCTTATGCAACTGCTTTTATGGCAATGGGATTAGAAAAAACAAAAGAATTTTTACAAAATCATAGTAATTTAGACGTAATTTTAATTTACGCAAACTCTAATGGTGTTTTAGAAGAGTTTTCTACCTATAAACAAAGTGGAATAGTTGTTGATGTTAACAAGTAGCTGTTGTTTTATGTGTATAAATAAGTAATTGCTCACTTTTATAGAGCAATTATTTTTATAATTTTGCGTTATTATTATTAATAAAAAAGAAAAATATAGTTTGAAAAAATTACTTCCTTTATTATTTTGTGTGCTTATTAGTTTTACACAAAACGGACAAATAAAAAAAACTATTGCCGATCTCTATATTAATGAAGCAAATAATATAATTCAAGATAGAATAGATTTTAAACAAGCTTTGGTAAGTTTTAATAAAGCCTTAACACACATGTCTAGAGTTACATCTACTGATGTTGCGCAATTGGGGGCTTTAATTTATTATGAAAATGAGCAATATAAGAAAGCCAAAGAGTTTGTGAATATTTATTTTTCATTAAAAAGCCAAGATAGTTCTGAAGAATATGAAAATTTACTGGCTTTTAAAACGCTTATTGATAATCAATTAAATAATAAGGATTCAAACGGGAATTTGATTAAAAATACCGGTTACCAAAAATCTAAAGGTTATACCGCAATCTTTGGTAGGTCTAGAGACTTAAATAAAATAGAATCTTTAAAGTCTGTTTGGAAAGAAAAATCTAAGGAACTAGTTTTAAAAGTTGATAAAATATATCCGTTTAATAAAAATAAAGTAGCGCTTTTTTTAAAGGATTCTTATTTTGGAATTTTAAATGATGATGGCAACATTGTTATTACGGCTGATGAGTATAAAAGTGCAATGAAATTTGATGGTTTTATTCTTTTTTTAAACAAACCATTAAATCCTACTAAAATATTTTGTTATAATACGGTTACAAAAGATGGCTTTCTATTGCCTAAAGTAACTGCTTTTAATACAGTATCTACACATTATGGCAGGGTAATGTTGCCAAGAGCAAATGGTTTATTGGTAATGTATCCTAATAAATCTTATGAAACCATGATTTATGATTTGAATCAGAAAAAAATTATAAAATCAGATGAGAAAGTAGGTTTTTATAATGACTTGCAAAGTAAAAAAATTATTCAGGATTATTCTATTAATGGTAAAGTTGAGAAAAATAACAAATGGTATGATTTTGGAGGTTCTTTAGGAGGTGGTATTTATACATTGTACACTATAAAAAGTCATCATGTAGATTCTTTCTTATTTTCTGCATCGGGTAAAGTTTTAAAAACAGTACCAATTTACCAATATTTAGGGGCTTTTTATAACAATGCTATTCAGGCAATTTTTAGAAATAAAACCATTTGGCTTAATAATAAAGGTAAAAAAGTAAGAGCGCCAATAGATGAGTATGGAGATTATAAAGGATCTGCTAAAGTTGTTGAATTAGAGTCTGGTTTTCATATAATTAAAGACAATATAATTGTTTTAGGAGAAAAAAAACTAGAAACAATGGATGAATATATTAAAAGTCAGCGTCTACAATAAGTTATTTTTTATAACAAACGGGTAGTATTTCATGCTTCATTAAGCAGTATTTTGCTAATTTTTCTGCTGAAAATTTCTCAGTATAATTTACTTCATCAACCGTAAAACCAATGGTGCGTAGTTTGTTAAAATAATCTTTTCCGTAGACACGAACATGATCATATTGTCCGAAGATTTGTGTGCGTTCTTTTCTATCTGTTATGGTATTGTCTTCAAAAGTTTTTTCTCTAGATAAGTCCTGCGGAATCTGGAATATGCCCATTCCTTTTGGTTTTAACACTCTAAAAAGTTCTTGCATTGCCTTGGTATCATCTGTAATATGTTCTAATACATGATTACAAAAAACAACATCAAAAGCCTTGTCATCAAAAGGTAAATTACAAATATCTGCTTTTACATCTGCAATAGGAGATTCTAAATCAGACGTAATATAATCTAGATTTTTCTGTTGTCTAAAAATATCTAAAAAACATTGTTCTGGGGCTATATGTAATACTTTTATTTTTTCTTCAGAAGTAAAGAATGTGGTTTCATTTTGTAAAAATAACCATAACAATCTGTGTCTTTCTAAAGATAATGTAGAGGGAGAAAGTGCATTTTCTCGTTGTTTACCATATCCATAAGGCAAAAATTTTCGAAAACTTTTACCATCTATTGGATCTGTAAATGTATTGCCTTTTAAATAAAAAGAAATTATTGGGCGCACTAAATAACTGACTTTAATTAGCCAAGGTCTTGGTACTGTATTTAAGATGGACTTGAAGATTTTCATGGTTATTGTGCCACAGAGATTCGCAGAGTATTTTCACAGAGAATCACAGATTTTTAAATTGTGTTTATAAAACGTTTTAATCCGTTTTTTAATAATTTTGTGTGGAAATTAATTAATAATCCTAATGGGTAATTGCCTAATTTCATATATGTTAAAATTTGAGCAGAATGAACATCAGTGAAAGTCTCCACAGTTTTTAGTTCTAAAACTATTTTATCTTCCACCAATAAATCAATTCTATAACCGTGATCTAGTTTTAAATCTTTATAAATTATTGGTAGTGAAACTTCCTTTTTTACTTTTAAATTTAGATTTTTTAATTCAAAGAATAAACATTCTTGATAAGCAGATTCTAATAAACCTGGTCCAAGAGTTTTATGAACTTCAATGGCTGCACCAATAATCTTTTCTGTTATTTTATTATCCATAGTTTATTTATGAAATGGTTTTATAATATAAACAATTTCTCTGTGAAACTCTTTTACATCATAATAAAATAAACTCCGTGAATCTCAGCGTAAAAACTACTGTCTAAATTCATCTTCTTCATCGGTAACAATACCTAAAGCTTCATGAACATATTTAAAGGTTGATAACAATTCTGGTTTTCCGTTTACGATAGCAACGTCATGCTCAAAATGTGCAGAAGGTTTGTTGTCTAAAGTAGTAATGGTCCAACCATCAGCATGTTGTCTAATTTTATGAGTTCCCAAATTTGTCATTGGTTCTATGGCAACAACCATACCTTCAATAAATTTTTTACCTCGACCGCGTTTTCCGTAGTTTGGCATTTCAGGATCTTCGTGCATTTCTCTTCCTAAACCATGTCCAACTAATTCTCTAACCACACCATACCCATGATCTTCTGTAAATTTCTGAATTGCATAACCTACATCACCAACTCTATTACCTGCTTTAAATTCTCTAATACCTACGTATAAACTTTCTCTAGTAATGTCTAAAAGTTTTTTTGTTTCTGCTGCAATTTCTCCAACTGCAAACGTATAGGCATGATCTCCATGAAAACCATTTTTATATGCACCACAATCTATAGAAATTATATCACCTTCAACTAAAGGAGTTTTATTTGGAATACCGTGTACTACCTGAGAATTAGGACTCATACAAAGTGAGTTTGGAAAATCATATAAGCCTAAGAAACCAGGTACAGCACCTTCTGCTCTTATAAAATCTTCAGCAAGTTTGTCTAAATATAATGTTGTAACACCTGGTTTTACTTCTTTAGCAAGCATCCCTAATGTTTTTGAAACTATTAAAGCGCTTTCGCGCATAAGTTCTATTTCTTCTTTGGTTTTAATTATAATCATCGTAAAAAATTGAAACGCAAAGTTACTGTATTTTATAGGATTTTAGAAGTTTTATCATGATTTGAAGAAGTATATTTATAAAAAAGAAACTCAAATTTTAAGAAGGTATGAAGTCTTTTAAACAAAAAATAAGCCCTTTCAGGTTTTGTACATCTGAAAGGGCTTACTATGTTAAATTTTTAGTATTGAAATCTTTTATTTGCTTTTATCATAAGAGTGTTTATAATGTTGGCCAGAAACAATTTTTAGCATGTCTTTTTCTAAAGATTCACGTGCATATTCTACATATCTGCCAATTTCTTTACCGTCTTTATAAAAAATAAAAGTGGGTACTCTTTTTATATTAAATCCTTTCTGCAAATTATCAGGAGTTTTTTTACTTCTGTTTACAGTAATCAATTCTAAACCTTTTAAGTCAAAATTGCTGTTTTCTAATATTTTATAAAAGTGTGGTGTTTCTCTTTTACTATCTCCACACCAAGTACCCATAAATCCTTTAATTTTAATTCCTTTTAAAGCAGGTTCTAATTGGGTTATTGTTGATTGGTCTAGCTGATAAGTATTAAATTTTTCTTGAAACCATGTTTTATAAGGTTCTTGAGAAAAAGATTCTTTATTGGCGTAACCAACTAAATCTCCGCTTTTATTTTTGTCTGCAGTTGCTTTTTGTTGCACTGTACAAGCAGTTAAAACAACCATAAAAAGGCTTAAAAGGATTTTTTTCATATAAAAATTAGATTATAAAAGTGAATGTTGTGTCATTTCTTTAGGTTGTGCAACGCCCATTAAATCTAATATTGTTGGTGCTACATCTCCTAGAACTCCACTTTTTATAGATTTTATTTCTTTGTCTATTAAAATAAAAGGTACCGGATTAGTAGTGTGCGCAGTATGAGGAGAACCATCAGGATTCATCATAGTTTCGCAATTACCGTGATCTGCAATTAATAAAATAGAATACCCATTATCTAAACCAGTTTCTATAACTTCTTTTGCACAAATATCTACGGCTTCACATGCTTTAATAGCAGCGTCCATCATACCTGTATGACCAACCATATCTCCATTGGCAAAGTTTAAACAAACAAAATCTGCTTCTCCTTTCTTTAAATCTTCACACAAAGCATCTTTTAATTCATACGCAGACATTTCTGGTTTTAAATCATAAGTTGCTACTTTTGGTGAATTTCTTAAAATTCTAGATTCCCCTTCAAAAGGTGCTTCTTGACCTCCAGAAAAGAAGAAAGTTACGTGAGGATATTTTTCTGTTTCTGCAATTCTAATTTGTTTTTTTCCTGCAGCAGATAATACTTCGCCTAAAGTATTTTTAATATTATCTGTGTTGTAAATAACATTTATTCCTTTAAAAGATTCATCATACAATGTAATTGTAGTATAATATAAATCTAATTTTTTCATTTCAAATTCAGGAAAATCATTTTGAGACAACGCATTTGTTAATTCTCTTCCTCTATCTGTTCTGTAATTAAAGAAAAGTACAACATCACCTTCTTTTATCTTTGTTTTTGGAGAGCCATCTTCATTGGTTACAATGATAGATTTATGAAATTCATCTG
Source organism: Polaribacter sp. (assembly GCF_051251875.1). Lineage (GTDB taxonomy): Bacteria > Bacteroidota > Bacteroidia > Flavobacteriales > Flavobacteriaceae > Polaribacter. The sequence continues at coordinate 205,575 of NZ_JBPOGL010000001.1, read as the reverse complement.
TAATTCCGTCTTCATAATTCTTATTCATAGTTGCAATAACATCGGTAGTTTTAGTACCAATACCATTTACAAGTCCGTCATAAGCTTCTTTCACACGTTCCCATCTATTGTCTCTATCCATGGCATAATATCGTCCAGTAACAGAAGCTATTTCACCTCCGTTTTCTTTCATATAATCTTGCACATCCTTAATAAAATAAGTTCCAGATTTTGGGTCACAATCACGTCCGTCTGTAAATGCATGTAAGTACACATTATTTACATTGTTTTCTTTAGCAACATCTAATAAACCTTTTAAGTGATCTATGTGTGCATGAATACCACCATTAGAAACTAATCCTAATAGATGAACATCTTTATTGTTTTCTTTGGCATATTTAAAAGTGTCTAATAAAACCTCTTCTTTACCCAAAGTTTTTTCTCTTACAGCTTTATTTATACGCGCTAAATTTTGATACACGATTCTACCAGCACCTAAATTCATGTGTCCTACTTCAGAATTCCCCATTTGTCCTTCTGGCAAGCCAACATGTTCTCCATCTGTTCTTAATTGTGCATTCGGATATTTGTCATATAAACCATTAATAAAAGGTGTTTTTGCATTGTAAATTGCGGATACTTTTGGGTCTTGTGTAATTCCCCAACCATCCAAAATCATAAGGATAACTTTCTTGTTCATTGTCTTAAAATTGAACAGTAAAATTAAGAAATATTTTACCGTTTTTATTGATTTTATAAATTTTTTACGAAACCGATAGCGTAAATTTTTGTTCAGTTTTTTAGATATTTATGTAGAAAATTTTAATTGTTTTTTCTTTAAAAGTTTTCTCATAAATATTGTTAAAATTAGAGCTCATTTGTTAAACCCTTGTTAATTGGGGGGTTTAACTGAAACGTTTTTCTTTTTTGGTAGTCTTCTCTATATAACAATCAAATTTTTAATTTAACCAAAACCCAATATTATGAAAAAATTAATCTTATCAATGTTCGTATGTTTAATGGCATTTTCTTCAGTAAATGCAAATTCTTTAAAAAATGCTAGTTCTAAAACTTCTGTAGAGTTAAATGCGTATGCAACCAATGTAAATACCTTTTGTAAATTAATACAAATGGGAAATTATGAAGCGGTAAAATCTTTAATTGAAGCAGGAGAAAATGTCAACAAAAAATCTAACGGATTAACGCCTTTAATGTTTGCTGCAAGACATAACAAAGCAAAAATTGTGCAACTTTTAATTGATAATGGAGCTAAAATTAAAACAAAGTCAGATAGAGCAAAAATGACTGCGTTGGAAATAGCAAAGAGATCTAAAGCAACAGATGCCATAAAAGTGTTGAAAGAGGCGCTTTAAAAAGTTCTTAAAAAATACAAATTGAATATAGACTGTCTTTTAAAAAGGCGGTCTATTTTTTTTATTTTAATAAGATAACTACTAAGTAATTAAAATTTAGAAAATGGTATTCATCACCTTTAGCGGTGTTATTTACATAAGCCTTATTTTATTTAGGGTTTTAAGGGTTTAAAATAGGAAGTTAAGCCTAGATGATTTGTAAAAAAAAACGGCAAATTTAATGCATTTAAAATCTCACACTTTACAGCTATGTAGTTTTAAGTATAGGAATGAATTACTTTCTGTATTTTCTTATGGCTGCTTTTATTTTTTCTATTCTATCTTCTGGAATAGGGTGAGAACTTTTAATTTCTGGAATCCGGTTTGGAACTGCATTTGCTTTTAAAATTTTTATGACACTAATTAAATGTTCCGGATTATAATCAGCATCAATCATTAATCTTACAGCAAGTTCATCACATTCAAGTTCATCTTCATGATCATTTGTTAGAAAGGTTGATTGTTCTATGCCGGTTGCAAGTTTATCTAAATCATCCCCTAAATCATCGCCCATGGTTACTAGTTTCCAAAAATTTTCTTTTGTAATTCTTTCATTGGTATGTTTTGCTAAAACATGACCAATTTCATGTCCGAGAACGCCAGCTAATTGATCTTCATTTTTCAATTTTGAAAACAAGGCGTATGTAATAAAAATTTGTCCGCCAGGCAATGCAAATGCATTTATTTCTCTTTCATCACGCAGTAAATGAAACTCAAATGTATAATCAGATTTTTTAGCAAAAGTACTATCAATCAATTTTTTTCCTACAGCATTTATCAAATCATTGGCTGGTTTACTAGCATGTAATCCTTCATGTAATTGAGCCAATGTAGGTGCAAGTTGTACGCCAATGGCTATTTCTTGCGCAGGCGAAAGACCAATTGTTTGTGTTCTTTCTGTGTAGGGATTAACTTCATTATGACTACATTTTCTGATGTAAATAAAAGAGACAATTGCAACTACAAGTAACATGCGTATTTTAAAGTTCCCTTTTCTCATTATTAAAAAAATAGTTTTTGTTTTTTATTAATTGCGATAAAGATACAAAAACAGAACTTTTATTTGTGAAAAATATTAAATCACTATTTTAATATGTAATTTTGTAAGGATAATTCAATTCATTTACATGAAAAACCATTTTCCAATTAATAGTGTTACAAAAAAACTGCCAAAGCATTTGCATAAATTTGTGGTACAACAACCTTATGAAGAATATACAGCTCAAAACCAGGCAGTTTGGCGCTATGTAATGAGAATGAATGTTGATTATCTGAGTAAAGTTGCACATAAATCATACGTAGAAGGTTTGAAAAAAACAGGAATTTCTATTGATAAAATTCCTTATATGGATGGCATGAATCGAATTTTAAAAGAAATTGGTTGGGCGGCAGTTTCTGTAGATGGGTTTATTCCTCCAAATGCTTTTATGGAATTTCAAGCGTACAATGTTTTGGTAATTGCTTCTGATATGAGAACTATTAATCATATAGCATACACACCAGCGCCAGATATTATTCATGAAGCTGCCGGTCATGCACCTATTATTGCAAATCCTGAATATGCAGAATATTTAAGAAGGTTTGGAGAGATAGGTAGTAAGGCAATTTCTTCTGCTAAAGATTATGAAATGTATGAAGCTATTAGGCTTTTATCCATTTTAAAAGAAGACCCAAATTCTTCTGAATCGGAAATTTCTGAAGCTCAAAATAAAGTAGCGTTTTTACAAGAAAATATGGGCGAATTGTCTGAAATGGCTCAAATACGTAATTTACATTGGTGGACCGTTGAATACGGGTTAATTGACACTTTAACAAAACCCAAAATATTTGGAGCTGGTTTGTTGTCTTCTATTGGAGAAAGTAAATGGTGTATGCAAAAAGAGGTGAAAAAATTACCGTATTCTATTGAAGCTGCAAATGTTAATTTTGATATTACAAAACCGCAACCGCAACTTTTTGTAACGCCAGATTTTGCTTATTTAAGTTTGGTTTTAGAAGAATTTGCAGAAACAATGGCAATAAGAACAGGAGGTTTAAAAAGTGTAGAAAAACTAATTACTTCAAATAATTTAGGAACCGTAGAATTAAGTACGGGAATACAAATTTCTGGTCTTTTTAAGGAAGTAATTGTATGTAAAAAAGGAAAAATAGCCTATATACAAACTCAGGGAAAAACAGCACTTTCTAGTAGGGATAAGGAGTTAATTGGTCATGAAACAGCAGCACATAAAGATGGTTTTGGCTGTCCGATTGGCAAGCTAAAAGGAATTAATTTACCTATTGAAAACATGAGTCCTAGAGATTTAAAAGCATACGGAATTTATGAAGGAGAACGCTTAACATTAGAATTTGAAAGTGGTGTAAAAGTAGTAGGAAAGGCAATTACAGGAACTAGAGATTTAAGAGGAAAAATTCTTTTAATTTCCTTGACAGAATGTACCGTTACTTTTGAAGATAGAGTTTTGTTTAAACCAACATGGGGAATTTATGATATGGCCATTGGTAAAGAAGTTGTTTCTGCATATTCAGGTGCGGCAGATGCTAATTCTTTTAAAAATACAAACAAAGTTTCTGAAACTAAAACACATAAAATACACTACACAGAGACAGAGAAAAAGTTATATGTGTTGTATAATGTAGTTCGGGAAATGCGTGAGGCTGAGCAAACTACTGAAAAAAAAATAACAGAAATTTTGAATCAGTTAAAAATTAAATTTCCTTTAGATTGGTTATTGCCATTAGAATTATATGAAGTAGCTTTGCAACATCAGTTTCCTATTCAAAATAAAATTTTATCATATCTATTGAAATTAAAGAAACATGATGGTTATAAAAAATTAATTGCGAACGGATTAGATTTATTACAAACAAATAAATTGCAGTCTTAAAAATAAAAAAAAATGGGATTATTCGGTATATTTAGTCATAATGACAAAGAAAGTGAAATTAAAGATTATTTAGAAAATGACGCTATCGTTTTAGACGTTAGAACTCAAGAAGAGTGGAATGAAGGCCATATTGGTACTTCTAAACACATTGTTTTAAATTTAATTCCGTTAGAAATAGAACAAATTAAATCTTGGGAGAAACCTATTATTGCAGTATGTAGAAGTGGAAGTAGAAGCGGGCAAGCAGCACAGTTTTTAGCACAGAACGGAGTAGATGTTATAAACGGTGGGCCTTGGCAAAATGTAGCTCAGTTTGTAGAAGAAAAGTAAGGTTTCTAAGTTTTATGCTTTTTTTCTATAAAAAAGCAATATTTTTTTCTTTATTTAGACAATGCTTGTCTAAATTAGATTCTGTTTTTGGGCTTTTATAACAGCTTCAATTTTACTGTGTACTTGTAATTTTTTATAGATGTTTTCTATATGTTTTCTTACAGTTGCCGGAGAAATTATTAAATTATCTGAAATGCTATTGTAGCTTAACCCTTTGCTTAACTGCACTAAAATTTCAGTTTCTCTTTTAGTCAATTTTATGTTTTCTTGTTCCTCTGGTATGGTATCTAATAAACTAGGGTTTCTTAACAAATTTAACGTTTTTAAAGCAATACTTGGCGTCATTGGTGCGCCACCTTTTGTTACTTCAATAATGCTTTTATACAGGTTTTCTGCATCTATTTCTTTTAATAAATACCCATTTGCACCAGCTTTTATCGCTTTAAAAATACAATCATCATCATCTACCACAGTAAGCATTATTATTTTAATTTGTGGGTATTTATTTTTTACAAGTTCTGTAGCTCTAATGCCATTCATTTCTGGCATTTGTATGTCCATTAAAATAACATCTATATTATGATTGTCTTCTAATTTACCAATTAATTCTGCACCATTATTGGCATGAAATTTTATGCTAATATTTTCAAAAAAAGAAAGTTTTTCTTTAATGGCTTTAAAAAGAAAATAGTTGTCTTCTGCAATGCTTATTTTTAAGTTCATAGTAGTTTCTTAATTTATTCTCTAATTTACAAATTCTTAAGAAAACAGTTATACGTCATTTGACGTATTTTTAACTGGTGTTTGAAGTGCTATTTTAGTACCTTTTTTTAGTTGGGAACTAATTTTTACAGTGCCATTTATTTCCGCCATTCGTTTTTCCATGTTGCTTAAACCGTTGCCTAATTCAATAGAATTCATATCAAATCCATTGCCATTATCAGCAATTAAAATATGTAAATTCTCATGATCTTTGCTCATGGTAATGGTAACTTTAGAAGCATCAGCATATTTTATAGCATTATTTAGCGCTTCTTGAATTACTCTAAAAACATTCATGCCTTCAATAGAAGAAAACGTAATTTTTTCATCAACATTTTGATGAATTTCAAATGCGATATTTTCGGTGGCAATTTTTGCTTTTTCAACAAAAGATAAAATTCTGGCATGTAAATCTTCCATAGAAATTTCGCTTTTATTCATTGCCCAAATAGTATCTCTTAAATGATGAATAGTTTCTGAAGTAAAAGAGCTAATACTAGATAATTTATTCTTTAAAGTTGCGCTCGAATCTTTGGTAATAAATTTTAAATTATTAATAGAAGAAATAATAAATGTAAGTTGAGAGCCAATATTATCATGTAAATCTCTAGAAATTTTAAGTCGTTGTTCTTGCAACCTGTTTTGGGTTTTTATGGTTGATAAAGCGTCTTTTAAGTAAATTTCTTTCTGTAATTGTTTTCTTTTAAATTGATTTTTTTTATAAATAGCAAAAAAGATAATTCCTAAAATAAGTAAGGCAGAAGTTAGTAGAAGTGTGTATAAATTTCTGTTTTTTATAGCCAGTTTATGTTGTAATAATTGTTCTTTTTGAATGGCAATTTCTTTTTCTTTTTTAGAAGTTTCATACTTCACTAAAAGCTCATTAATATCTTTTATTTTTGTTTTTTCGAAAAGACTATCTTTTTTAAGGTTGTATTCTTGTTCATATTCATAAGCTACTTTATAATTGCTAGATTTAAAATGTACTTCAGATAAGTATTTTAAAGCATCAACTTCAAATTCTTTATACTTATTTGTTGTGCAAATATTTAGGGCTTCATGCAATTGTGTTTTTGCTTTATAATATTGTTTTGTTGAAATATAAGGTTTTGAAATACCAATTTTAGCGCTGGCGAGTTCATACAAATTTCTATCTACATTAAATTCTTTTATAACTTGTAAATAGCGTTTAATAGATGTAGCATATTCTTTTAAATTATATTCTGCTTCTGCAATATTTGCATTCATATAAGGAACATATCTCTTATAGCCCAAATCTGAATATATTTTTCTTGCATTTTTACTATATGTTATTGCTTCTTTATTTTCACCCAATTTAAGAAGCACTGCACCAATATTTCCGGTTGTAATTACAATGCCAATTTTAAAATCATTTTCTTCATAAATTTTTAGTGCTTTGTTATAATATTCTAAGACTTTGGCATATTTTTTTTGTTTTTTATACACAATGCCAATATTTACTAAAACTGCAGGAACTTGATCAAATTTAGTAGACTTTTCTTCGTATATTTTTAGGGCAATAAAATAGTTTTTTAACGCTTCTAAATAATCTCCGCTTTCATCAAAAATAATTCCTAAATTTGTGTAAGAATCTGCAATACCAATAGAATCATGTATTATCTTTTTTAATTCTAAACTTTTTGTGTGATAATATAGCGCACTATCTTTATTAGATTTTGCCTGAAAAACACTACCAATACTGTTGTAAGAGGTTGCAATAGATTTTTTGTTTTTTATTGCCTTAGAAATTCTGAGTGCTTTTTTTCCAAAATACAAAGCAGTATCTAGATTAGAGTTTTTGTATTCCCAAGAAATCTCATTTAAGTAGGTTATTAAAACAGTGTCTTTGGCGTTTTTTGATTCATGTAAAAGACTGTCTAATCTCTTGTTTTGAGAGTTCACTACTAATGAAAAAAAAATGAAAAAGGAGGTAAAGAAAAAATGTCTTTTAAAAATCATAATTAAATTGATATTACCGATCATCTATAAGTTACTAATTTACAGAATTTTTTCATTCTTTGGGAATGGAAGAATTGAAGGAGTTGGTTTTTTTAAATATTATTAAAAATTTCTCCTAAAGTAAAATCAATATTTAAAATATCAACTTTAATTTTTACCAGTTTCTGAAAGGTTTTTTGTTCTAGTCTTTTTACCTTTTTTTGAACCGATTTAAGTTGTACAGAATTTTTTTTCTCAATTTCTAATTCATTATAAATTACAGATAGTTTATGTTGTGTTGTTTCTTTCATTTTTTTATAATTAAAAGTGAAATAAAATATTAAAATACCTGATAAAATAAGCGTAATTAAGGCAATTTGATAATGTAGGTTTGTAGGCATAAATATTAAAAATGAGCACTAATTTAGTTGATAAAACATGATTTTTTAAAGGAGATGATTAAATCCTTTTGAAAAAGTATCAATCATCTCCTTTAAAAAACAATAGTTATTTTTTTATTGATCATTAAACTGTCCTAACCATTTGTTGTTTTCTGTGGATGAAATATTAATTTCATTCAAACTTCTGGAAGCTGTCATAGAAACATCATAAGAAATTTTATCTCTACAAGTATCTCTAAATTGAATTTCTGTAGAGCCCGCCGTGGTTAATCTTGGGTTTTTAATAGTAATACATTCTTTACCATCTATTTCTACCGTTAAAATGTTATTCATAAGGGTAAAAGTGCCTTTTGTACCTTCTTTATAAGGTGAGGCAGCATCCGGAAAATGCATGGTTAAATTATAAGTTCCTTCTATAGATGCGGCCGCGGTTCCTGCGGTGTCTCCAGACGCTAAAGTAAATGCGCAAACAGTGGCGCAGTTGCCATCCATACTATTGTCGCTACTAGAACAACTAAAGATTAAAAATGAAATTAGAAATAGTGTTATAATTTTTACAGAAGTTTTCATAATATGAGTTTTAAGATTCTTTTTCAAATGTCTATAAAATTAGGGTCAAAAAAAATACGACAGATGTCGTATTTTTCTCCTTTTCATAATTTTTTTTAGTTTTTAGGAGCACTAAATTTACCTTCCGTTACAGCTTTAGTAGAATTTCCGGCACTAGCATTTATGCCTGTGAAAGAAAAAGTTCCAGAGATGGTAGTTGCAGTATCTTCTGTAATTTTTATTGTTCCGTTACCAAAATCAAAGGTAGACATCCATGCAGCAATAGGATTAATGGTTCCGTATGAAATTGAACTTGAATTGGTTAAAGCATTGCCTGTTACATACGTACCAACACCAGCATAATTAAAAATATTAATTCGTATATATTCTCCGTCAGAAGTTGATCCTTGTATGGCAGCAACATCTGTAGTTACTGTTGCACCAACGGTAGCTTTTAATGATGTCCAATCAGTTCCTTCAACTTTAGCAGATAAAGTTCCTTCGCCGGATAACCCTAAGTCTTCATCGGATGCATTACTGCAAGAAAACAACATGGTAACAAAAGTAAGTAGTAGTAAGTTTTTTAAATTTTTCATAATATTTGGTTTTTAATTATATACCAAAAATCTTGAATACTTAAGAGGTTTACAATACGGCATTTATCGTATATTTATTTTTTAATGAACTTTTTATAGATAAATATTAGGATAATTAGAGTTATAACAGTGATAAGAATAGGAATTCCGTAAATAGCAAGGTAAAAAATACCTCCAATTATGCCATTGCCCATGCCACCTACTTCGTAAGCACTTTTAAACTCTATGGGTTTAAAAATAGTATTGTGCATGTTATCTTCAGAAAATGTATCTATAGCTTTAAAATAAGACTCACTTTTTGTTGTAATTTCTTTAAAATTGAAGTTTTCTATTTTCTCGCTGTAGGTTATCACAAAATTAGGGTCTGGATTGTACCCATAATCTGATATGGAGAATTTTAAAATGTTATTTTCTTTGTTAAAAAATAACGGTGTTGGCGTGCTGGTATTTATGTTATCCAAAGAAATATGATCCATTATTTGTGTATAAAAATCTCCTTTTTCTATAGGTGATTTCCATAAAGAGCCCGTTTCAATTAAATAAATAAAAGCATTTTTATTAGCTGCATTATATCCTGCTGTAATTCTAGCATTGTTGGTGTTTACTAAGAAAAAGACAGTAAATTTTGTTATTTTATTAGGTGGAAAAACAATTTCCCAAACGTACCAATTATCGTTTTCTGCATTTGGTCCTTTAAAGATAGGTGCTTCATTTCCGTTTACCAAACCTTTAATTTTATATAAACCATCTACGTTAACCTGATTTAATTTACCCTGTTGTTCAACATGTTTAAAAACATTATTAATTGGGTAGCCAACTTTTATTTTTAAAGTATCTGTACTGGTATTTTTAAAGTAATAGTTTCCTTTTACTGTTGCAAACCCTTTGTAAAGTTGCATAAAAATAGTTTCAGATTTCATCTGAATTTTTTTGTAAGCAATAGTGTCTTCAGGATATAATAGAGTAAAAGAGCCACTACCACCAGCATTCCAAACACCTGGTTGTGCAGAATTTGATAGTAATAAAATACTTGCTAAAAAGACAATTACTAAGTAGTGGAAATTTTTCATATTACGTCATTTTTTGTTTATTCAGTAAAAATAATAAGTTGTTTTTTTATTTCTTCTTCAGAAACTTTTTCGTTGGATAGTTTTTTAGATATATAATTTAATGTTGCTGAATTTTCTTTAATAGATTCTAAAGATAAATCTATAATTAATCTAAAAAGAATAAGTAAAATAGCGGCAATAATACCAGCTTCACCAAAGACAATAAAAAAGAAAGAAAGTATTACAACAAATTGTTGAATAAATATGCGCACATAAGGCTTAAACATTATTTCGGTGGCAGTAAAAACTTTGTATTTTTCGTTTTTAATATAATCTACAATAAATTTACCTAAATGTGTAAAAACTATTGCCGGTAGCGCATATTGTATTTCTTCTAAATTTAAAATTGCAGTATAATTTTCTATAATATTAAAAGGTTCTTTTATAATACCGTTGCCTTCTATGCCAAAAAGAGAAAAACCAAAAATAGATTGTATGGCAATAAAAAAACCATAATGTATTAAGAAAAAAAGAACTAAACCGTAATTTTCTGATTTTATGTTTTTTGATTTTCCGTAGGAAAGGCTACCTAACATTTTTAATGCATTAAAAATACCTATAATAATGGTTTCTAAAAAATAAGCAAAAAGTATAGACATGGCGGTAGCTTTACCTATATAAAGTAAAAATAAAAGGTAGATAGAACTTAACCAGATAAAAGCATTTTCAGGAGTTGGATATAATATTTTTTTTAGCATTTTAACCTTTTTGTTTTAAAAGGTAAAGTACCAATAATTTTTTACAACTGAAAATAAGGCAAATGACGTATTTTTTTAAAAATTGATAAAAGGAAACAAGTTTTGTAGTTTTTGTTTTTTCAATTCTAAGTTTTTTAAAAATTGCTGATGTTGTTCAGAATTTTTGTTAAAAGGTCTGTGTACAATTCCTTTTTGAATTGCTTCAACTTGTAACATGGTTTTTTTTGAATCTTCAGAAAACCAAGTCTCAGAAAATCTTTCCCAAATATAATTAATGGCTGTTTTATTTGGATGTACCATATCTTCTGCATAAAACCGATAGTCGCGTAATTCATCCATCATAATTTCATAAGAAGGAAAGTAAGACACAGCTTTATTATTAAGTATGTTGTGAATTGCGGTAATTAAATGTGCTTTGCTTTGTGTGTTTTCTATAAAACCATCTTTTAAATGTCTTACAGGAGAAACGGTAAAAATAATTGTAGCTGTTGCATTTACACTTTGTATTAACGAGATAATTTGTTTTAAACTTGCAGTAATCTCATCAACAGAAAGCAACTCTTTTAAAAAATTTTTCTGTGGAATTTTATGACAATTTGCCACAATTTTATTTGTTTCAATAAAACGATAAACCCAAGAAGTGCCCAAGGTAATAATGATGTGTGAAGCTTCTTTTACATTTTTATTGGTAGAGGAACTTGCGGAATTTAAATTGTTTAAAAGTTCATTTTTATCGGAAGAACTTAAAGCGGAATGAGCGTCTAAACAATGCCAACGTTCATTTTGTAAGATAACATCAGCTGCTGTGTATTCTTTTTTAGAAAGTGCGTTTGAAATTAGGTGTTCTATGGCTTTTGGATGAAATAAAATTCCGAATGGATTTTGATTTGAACGAAACTTATAATATGCCAATTTGTTACCAATATTCTCGGAAAAACAAGAACCAAACAATACTATTTTAGCATTGTAATCTATGAGGTTTTTAGTCTCTTTTTTTAACGAAATTATAGTTTGAAGTTGCATAGGTTAAAGGTAAAATAAAAAAGGTTCAAAATAAAACTTTGAACCTTTCTTACTTTATTTTAGATTTTTTTAAACTAAATAATCTATTGCTCTTTCTAATACTTTAGGAATTCCACCAGGGTTTTTACCTCCGGCAGTCGCAAAGAAATTTTGTCCGCCACCACCACCGTGAATTAATTTTCCTAATTCTCTCACTACTTTTCCGGCATCGTAACCACGTTCATTTGCTAATTCTTTAGAAATATAACAGGTTAGCATGGCTTTGTCTTTTGCTGCGGAAGAAGCAAATAATAAAAATAAATTTTTACTGTCTTTACCCAAAGAAAAAGCTAGGTTTTTAATGCCGTTTTGGTCTAAATCTATTTTTGTTGCCAAAAACTGTACGCCATTAATTTCTTGTAATTGGTTTTTAATTTCGCCAGTTACATTTTGTGCTTTTTCTTTTAATAATTGTTCTATTTGTTTTTGTAAAAGAGCATTGTCTTCTTGTAACTTCTCAACGGCTTTTACAGGGTTTTTACTGTTGTTTAATAAATCTTTAATTTCAAATAAAGTTCTATTATTATCAAAATAAAATTCTTTAACACTATCGTTTGTAATTGCTTCAATTCTTCTAATACCAGAAGCAACTGCACCTTCAGATTTTATTTTAAAATGCCAAATATCACCGGTGTTTTTTACATGTGTTCCACCACAAAGTTCTATAGATTTTCCAAACTTGATAGCGCGCACAGAATCGCCATATTTTTCACCAAATAAAGCCATTGCTCCATTAGCAATTGCCGTTTCCATTGGTATGTTTCTGCTTTCTTCTAAAGGTAATTTTCCTTCAATTCTAGCATTTACAAAATTTTCTATATCGCGTAACTCTTCTACTGTTAATTTAGAAAAATGAGAAAAATCGAAACGTAAATGTTTAGAGTGTACAGCAGAACCTTTTTGGGTTACATGTGTTCCTAAAACAGCTCTTAAAGCTTGGTGTAATAAGTGTGTTGCTGTATGGTTACATTCAGTTCTATAACGTTGTTTTTCATCAACAACCGCTTTATAAACACCATGAATTTCTTTAGGAAGATTTTTTGTGAAGTGAATAATTACGTTATTTTCTTTTTTTGTATCTAAAATATAAACAACATCGCCTCTAGAATCCTCTAAATATCCTTTGTCTCCAACTTGTCCGCCACCTTCTGGATAAAAAGGTGTTAAATTAAATACAAGTTGATACATTTCACCATCTTTTTTAGAAGTAACTTTTCTGTATCTGGTAATTTTTATTGAAGTTTCTAAGGTGTCATAACCTACAAATTCTTCTTCGGCATCTTCATATAAAATGGTCCAATCATCTGTAGACATTTCACTTGCTGCACGTGATCTGCTTTTTTGTTTTTGAAGAGCTTCTTCAAAACCTTTTTCATCTAAAGTTAACCCTTTTTCAGAAAGTATTAAAGCCGTTAAATCTATTGGAAAACCATAGGTGTCATACAATTCAAATGCTTTTTCTCCAGAGATTTCTTTAGATTTTTCGCTTTCAATAATTCTATCTAAAAGCAATAAACCTTGATCTAAAGTTCTTAAAAAGGAAGTTTCTTCTTCTTTTATTACATTTTCAATTAATTGTTTTTGTGCTTTTAATTCAGGAAAAGCAACGCTCATTTTTTTGCTTAAAACTTCTACCAATCTATAAATAAAAGGTTCTTTTTTATCTAAAAATGTAAATCCGTAACGGACAGCTCTTCTAAGTATTCTTCTAATAACATAACCTGCGCCAGTATTGCTAGGCAATTGTCCGTCTGCAATAGAAAAAGCAACTGCTCTTACATGATCAGAAATTACACGAATAGCAATGTCTTGTTGTTCATCATTCCCATATTTTGTATTGGTTATGGTTTCAATTTCTCTAATAATTGGTGTAAAAACATCTGTATCATAATTAGATTTTACGTTTTGCAACACCATGCATAAACGTTCAAACCCCATACCTGTATCTATGTGCTTGTTTGGTAATTCTTCCAATTCGCCTGAAGCTCTTCTATTGTATTGCATAAAAACCAAATTCCATATTTCTACAACATGCGGATGGTCTTCATTCACCAAACTTTTACCGTCTACCTTTGCTTTTTCTTCAGCAGAACGCAAGTCTACATGAATTTCAGAACACGGACCACAAGGACCTTGCTCTCCCATTTCCCAGAAATTGTCTTTTTTATTTCCTTTTAAAATTCTATCTTCAGCTATAAATTGTTTCCAAATGTCATAAGCTTCTGTGTCCATTTTTAGTTGATCAGCATCTTCAGAACCCTCAAATACGGTTACATATAAAATGTCTTTGTCAATTTTATAAACTTCGGTTAATAATTCCCAAGCCCAGGCAATTGCTTCTTTTTTAAAGTAATCTCCAAAAGACCAATTTCCCAACATTTCAAATAACGTATGATGATAGGTGTCATAACCTACTTCACCTAAATCGTTATGTTTACCAGAAACACGCAAACATTTTTGAGAATCGGCAATTCTATTTTTTTTAGGAGTTCCATTTCCTAAAAAGTATTCTTTAAAAGGCGCCATACCAGAGTTTACAAACATCAAAGTGGGGTCATCTTTTGTAACCATTGGGGCAGAAGGCACAATTAAGTGAGATTTTTCTTTGAAAAAATTTAAAAAGGTAGCACGAATATCTTGAGCTTTCATAAAAAAAAGGAAATTTCCAATATAGGATTTTGTTAATAAAACTTTAAAAAAACAACTTTAAAATAACAATTGTAAAACATTTTGTAGATTTGTTAACATTCAAAAAATGAATTTAATTCAAAATTTGTTTTAAATACACAAAAATAGTACAATTAGCAATATGGCAAAAGTAAAATATTATTACGATGCGGATACACTTTCTTATCGAAAAATTGATATAAAAAAGGGAGATTATTATAGGAAATCGGTTTTTGTTTTTTTTGCGGTATTATTAATTGCTTTTATAGGCTTTATTGTATTGAGTCAATTTCTTATGTCTCCTAATGAGCGTGCTCAAAAAAGAGAACTAGAGAATTTAAAACTTCACTATCAAGTTTTATCAAAAAGATTAGAAGAGAGTTCTACTATTTTAGGAGAGCTACAAGAAAGAGATAATAATATCTACAGAATTTATTTTGAAGCAAACCCTATTCCGGAAGAACAAAGAAAAGCAGGTTTTGGTGGTGTAGATAGATATGAAGCCTTAGACGGTTTTGATAATTCTACAATGATTAAAAAACTCACAAAAGATTTAGATATTCTTTCGTTACAAGTGGCAGTGCAATCTAGATCTTTAGATGAGATTGTTGTTTTGGCAAAAGAAAAAGAAAAAATGTTAGCGTCTATTCCTGCTATTTTACCCGTTAAATTAGTAGATTTAACAAGAATGGCTTCTGGTTTTAAGTATAGAATGCATCCTATTTTAAAAATTAGAAAGTTTCATAAAGGAATGGATTTTACAGCACCTGTTGGCACACCAATTTATGCCTCTGGTAATGGAAAAATAATTAGAGCAGAAAGAAGTGCTACTTTTGGTAATGTTGTTTTTATAGATCACGGGTATGGCTATAAAACCATTTATGCGCATATGAGTAAAATAAAAGCTAGAAGAGGACAAAGTGTGAATAGGGGAGATTTAATTGGTTATGTGGGTAATACAGGACTTTCAATGGCTTCGCACTTACATTATGAAGTGCACAAAAATGATAGAGCTGTGAATCCTATGAGTTTTTATTATGGAGATCTAACTCCAGAAGAATTTGCAGCTATGCAGAAAGCTTCTGAAGAAGAAGGACAATCTTATGATTAAGAAGTAAGTATTAAGTAAAAAGTAAAAAGTATTAAGTATTAAGAAGTAAGTATTAAGAATTAAGTTATGGTTCATAAGTTTTAGTAATTTTTTGGCTATAAATGTCTTAGTCTTTTTAGCTTTGAACACGGAACACGGAACACGGAACACGGAACACGGAACACGGAACACTGACCACTAACCACTAACCACTGAATAAAATGCACATAGATTTACCCGAAAAAAGATATTATAAAATAGGAGAAGTTGCCAAAGCATTCTCTGTAAATACTTCATTAATACGTTTTTGGGAAAAAGAGTTTGATGTTATTAAACCGAAAAAAAACGCAAAAGGTAATCGATTATTTACTCCTGAAGATATTTCTAATTTCAAGTTAATTTTTAGTTTGGTAAAGGAAAGAGGGTTTACATTAGAAGGAGCAAAACAGAAACTCAAGAAAAATCCGGAAGGAATTGTAAATAATATCGAAATTATTAGTAGATTAGAAGCAGTGAAAGCAGCATTGCTCAAAATAAAAAATCAACTCTAAATCTTATCAGATGCCAAAAAAGTATGTAGACATAGAAACACTTAAATACATACTTTATGATATTCATAAATTAAAAAATTCACTTGCTAGAGAACGATTTCAAGATCATGATATGGAATCGTTAAATTTATTTTTAGACTCAGTTAAGGAGTTTTCAGATAGAGAGTTGTATCCGTATTTTAAAGAAATGGATACAACGCCGGCGTATCATAAAGATGGAACAGTATTAGTTCACAAACAAGTAGAAAAAGTAATGCAACAATCTGGAGAGATGGGCATTATTGCAGCTTGTTTTAATTATGATATTGGTGGTTTACAACTTCCATTTATTATATTACAGGCCGCACTTTATATCATGGAATCTGCCAATAATAATTTACCGGGTTATGCGGGTTTAACAGGTGGTTCTGCAGAATTAATTGTAGAATTTGGTACCAAAGAATTAATAGATACGTTTGTGCCAAATATGCTTTCCGGAAAATGGGCAGGAACTATGTGTTTAACAGAACCACAAGCAGGAAGTTCGTTGTCTGATATCGTAACAAAAGCAACACCAACCAATCAAGGTTTTTATAAAATTAGTGGACAAAAAATATTTATTTCTGGTGGAGATCATCAATATTCTGAAAATTTTGTGCATTTAGTCTTGGCAAGAATTGAAGGAGCACCAAAAGGAACCAAAGGAATTTCTTTGTTTGTAGTACCTAAAAACAGACCAAAATCAGACGGAACTTTAGAGTATAATGATGTAATGACCGTTGCCGATTTTCAAAAAATGGGCCAACGAGGGTATTGTACTACACATTTAGGTTTTGGAGATTCTGATGATTGTAGAGGATGGTTAGTAGGTGAAGAACATGCAGGATTAAAACAAATGTTTTTAATGATGAATGGAGCAAGAATTGCAGTTGGTAGAGGTGCAGCGGCTATTTCTATGGCGGCGTTTAGAGCTTCTTTGCAATATGCAAATGAAAGACCTCAAGGAAGGAAACTAACAAGTACAGGGAAAAAAAATCCGTCAGAAAAACAAAGTTTAATTATAGTACATCCAGATGTAAGAAGAATGTTATTGTTGCAAAAAGCAATTTCAGAAGGTTCTTTATGTTTGGTGTTGTTGGCTTCTAAATATCATGATTTTGAAACAACGGCAACTTCAAAAGAAGAAAAAGAAAAGTACCATTTATTGTTAGAAATGATAATTCCTATTGTAAAAACGTATCCTTCAGAAGCAGGGGCAGAGTCTGTAGATAACGGGTTACAAGTATTAGGAGGTTATGGGTTTTGCACAGATTTTGTACTTCAACAATATTATAGAGATATTAGAATTTTTGCGGTGTACGAAGGTACAACTGGTATTCAATCTCAAGATTTATTGGGAAGAAAAGTAACCATGCAAAATGGTAAAGGATTAGAATTATTATCCGCAGAAATTTTAAAAACCATTGCAGCAGCTTCAAATGATATTGATTTAAAAACCTATGCAACTATTTTAGGTGATAAATTAAAACTTTCGCAAAAAGTGCTGGGGCATTTATTGCCAATAGCGAAGAAAGGAAATTACGAACGTTTTTTAGCAGACGCAAACTTATTTATGGAATATATGAGTATTGTAGTGCTAGGTTGGTTGTGGTTAGAAATGGCTGTTGATGCTAAAAATGCATTAAAAAATGGGGATAAAAAGTACTCAGAGACCTTTTATGAAAGTAAAATACATACCATGAAATTCTATTTTAAATACGAAGTTCCAAAAACCAATGCATTGTCAGAATCTTTAATGAACAATGAAGAGGTAACCATCAAAAAAGACAAAGAATATATTTTATAGGTTTTAACATTTTTATGTAGGCACAAAAAAAAAGTTGTTTTATACGCTGTAGGCGTGCATTTGAGAAACACTATGGATAAAAAGGCGAAATCAATTTTATTTAAAACTTATTGGAATACTCAAGGTTGGAAACGTGAATTTGAAACTGACCCAATAGATTTTGAGTATGCTAAATCAAAAGGATTGATGTTCGAACCTGTTTCAATGTCAATGAAAGAGGTTAAAGCGGACTTGAAAAATTTATTAAACCAAATAAGTACGAAAAAAATAACTGACGGATTTTTATCAAGTTTGACTAATAAAAGACTTGATTGGCGTTCTGCTATTGCTAGTTACTTTAATGCCAAATTAATACTTGAAGGAAAAAGAGAGTTTTATCGACCTGAAATTTTTGAATATAAAAATGAAGACTTAAATGTTCTGAATTTTGAGCGAATTAAATGGAGCGGAGTTAGACATTCAGATTTATTATACAATTATCTTGATTTAAAGTTGTTTGAAAAAGAAAATATTTCTGAACCAAAAGAATTGGACATTCAGACTTTTAAAAATATTCTAAAATCTATAAATGATTCAGAGATTGGAGAATATCCAGGAAAATTAAGAGACCGATTAAAGGAAGTTATGAAAGGAAGTAAAAATGAGCGCCATACAATAATGGAAATTCTTGGATGCTGTGAAATTTTGGAACCTAAAAGTTATGATAGACCAACAACTGGAAGACACGATTGGGCTTTTGTTGAATATTGGAGAGGTGAAGATAAATTCAACAAAAAAATAGTTAATGAATATTTTGAACAGTATTTGAAATAAAATGCTAACTTATGACGTGAATTTGTGTCTAGTATTGTATTCTTATGATTTCTCAGATACTCAAATACCTTTTAAAAGTATGACAAATAACAGGTGTTCTGATATTAAAAATGATTTCTATTTACGAACTTTACAACGTTAAAAATAGTATTAAAATTACCAGTCTATTCTTTTGTTAAACTGATAAAATCATCCTAAGTTTAGGGTGATTTGTGTTTCTAAAAAAGGAACGTATAGGTAAAGGAAAGAATTAACAGGATGCTTAAAATATTAAAAATTATATGAAAATACTTCACACAGCAGATTGGCATTTAGGACATAGGTTGCATGAACAATCGCAATTTGAAGAACAAATGTTGTTTTTAAATTGGATAGAAAACTATATTAAAGCAGAAAATATAGATGTACTTTTAATTTCTGGTGATGTTTTTGATTCTGGTTCGCCATCAAATCAAAGCATGAAAATGTACTATAACTTTTTAATGAAGTTAAAATCAACAAGCTGTTCTTCCATAATAATTACCGGAGGAAATCATGATTCTGCAGGTACGCTAAATGCGCCAAAACAATTATTAGAAGCACTTTCTATACAAGTTGTTGGCAAGGCTACAGAAAATATTGAAGATGAAGTTTTTGAAATTGAAGTAAAGAATGAAAAAGTAATTATTGCTGCAGTTCCTTATTTGCGCGATGGTGATATTAGACGAGCTGTTGCAGGTGAATCTTTTGACGAATTAACAGATAAATACAAAACTGCTTTAATAAAACATTATCAAGTTGCAGCGAAACAAAGCCAGTTGATAAATACACATAATGTACCGGTAATTGCAATGGGGCATTTATTTGCAATAGGAGGTTCTATTTCCGATAGCGAACAAAATATTTATGTTGGAACTTTAGGACATATTGGCGCTGAAGATTTTCCGACGTATTTTGATTATATAGCGCTGGGCCATTTACACAGACCGCAAATAATTGGCGGCAATGAAAAGGTAAGATATTCTGGTTCGCCAAATATTTTGAGTTTTAGTGAAGTAAATTATGATAAAAAAGTACTTGTTTTAACGGTTGATGAAAATAAAATTACGGAGATTAAAGCTGATGTGATTCCTTGTTTTAGAGAGTTTTATAGGTTAACAGGAACTTTGGAAGAATGTATGAGTGCATTTCCAAATTTGGTTTCTAATTTATACGGATTAACGCCTTGGGTAGAATTTATTTTGAAAGAAAACCATACTGTAAATACAGATGAATTAAAAGAATTGGCAGAAAAGTATCCGTTTGAAATTTTAAAAATATCATTAAAAAATCAACGAAAAAATATAGGAATTGAAGAACTATTAGAAAATACAAAATCGATTAAAGAATTATTACCAACTGAAGTTTTTAAACTAAAATGCGAAGAAATGGGCTATAATTTAGACGAAAAACCAGCAGTTTGGGATGCTTTTAATGAAATTTTACAAGCTGTTAAAAATCAGTAAAAGAAGTTTTTTATGAAAATATTAAAAATAGAATTACAGAATATAAATTCATTAAAATCAGATACTCCTATAATTATCGATTTTGAAAAAGAACAATTTAAAGACGTTGGTTTGTTTGCCATTACAGGTTCTACAGGTGCAGGAAAAACCACCATTTTAGACGCCATTACAATTGCATTGTACAATAATGTGCCGCGTTTTAACAACTCAAAAGGTGCATTAATAGACGTGGTTAGTCATGGTGCATTTGAAGCTTTTTCACGGGTGGTTTTTGAAAATGACCAAGTAATTTATGAAGCCTTTTGGGGAATTAGATTAGCATCTAAATCGGGTAAATTACTAATGAATCCGCAAGAAGAAGTAAGTTTAAAAAACCTTACTACAGATGTTACTTTGGCAACTCAAAAAACCAATTTAAAAGATGAAATTATTAGAGTTACCCAATTAGATTACAATCAGTTTTTAAGATCAGTACTATTAGCTCAAGGAGAATTTGCTTCTTTTTTAACCGCAAAAGGTCCGGAAAAAGGAAAGCTATTAGAACAAATTACAGGCGAAGAAATCTATAAAAAAATTGGTCTGGGTGTTTTAGATAGAAAATCTAGGGAAGAAAATTTTTTAAAAGAGATTCAATCTAAAATTAATGCAGATGATATTTTATCTGAAGAAATAAAAAAGGAACTAAAGCGGAAGGATAAAGCCTTAGATTTAGACATACTTACCGCTGAAAAAGAGCTTACAGCAGCACAATTAATTGTGAATTGGTATGTTCAATGTAAGGAATTAGAGGTGGCGGCAGAAGCGTTAAACCAAAATTCTAAAGCTTTAGAGAATTTTATTCAGAAGCATAAACCAGAATTAGATTTGTTAGCGTTTAATGAAAAAGCAGAACCTTTTAAGGAGCTTATTCAGAATTTAAAAAGCACGGAAAAAGAGCAAATTGCTAAAGAAAATCAATTGAATGCTCTTGAAAAAGAATTGTCAATTTTAGCCCCAAAAATTGAAATTTTAGATAAAACTACCAAACAAGAAGATCTAAATTTAGCAGCTTCTGAGAAAGAATTTTCTGCTTGGTTGCCAAAGTTTGATTCGATTACAAAATTAGATGGTGAGCTGAAAAATGAACTTGCAGCACAACAAAAATTACAAGAAAACTTAGCCGAATTAACCTTACAAATAAATGCAATAAAGCTTGAGCAACAAAATTTAACAAAAGAGTTAAGCGAAACAGTAAGAAAAATTAAGATAGATGAAACCTTTATTTCTGAAAATGGATTTTTAAAAGAAGTTGCCTTAGAAATCTCTAATTGGGCAACAAGTTTAACCACCTTAAAAGGTAATAAAGAAACTTTAAAACTAACTTCTTTGTCTGTTGTTCAGAAAAAAGAGGCAAAAAGAATAACTACCGAAAGTTTAAAAACAAATAAAGAAAAACTACAGCAAAAAATAGTTGAAGCGGCAAAAATTGAAAAGGAAATTGCGAATGTTACTAAGGAATTAGGTAAAAATAATATTACTGATTTATTAGCTAAAAAAGAGACCTTTTTATCAAGTGAAGCACAGTGGAAACAGTTTAAAAATCTGGCAGAACAACATGCGAAATCTGAAAAATCAAAAATTGTTTTAGAAGCAAATCAAAAGTCTTTAACTACAGATTTAGAGAAGGTTCAGAAAGAAATTTTAACCGTAAATAAAGAATGTGAAGTGCAAGAAAAATTGGTTCTTGATGCTTCTAAAATTTTAGACCTAGAAAGAAGTGTTGCTAAATATGAAAGTGATCGTCATCATTTAATTGCGGGAGAACCTTGTGGATTGTGTGGCTCAAAAGAGCATCCGTTTGCAGAGAATTTAATTTCTATAAATGTGTCAAAATCTGAATTAGAATTAAAGAAACGTAAGGAAAAATTACAAGAATTCATCAATGATAAAAACAGATTAGATAAAATTGAAGTCCAATTAAATACAAATATTGAAAGTGTTACTAAGCAATTAAATTCTATTACTCCAGAGTTACAAACTATAGCATTCAATGCAAAACAGTTGCCTGTTTCATGTGAAATAAACAATGTATCTAAAATTGATATTGAGTTAAATGGGTTTACAGAACAACTAAAAATAGTAAATAAGAGTTTGTTAATTGCGCAACAATTACAAACTGAAGTAAATACATTGTCAAAAGATATTGAAGCACAAAATAGCGCTGTTCATATTTTAAAAACAACGGTTGCAACCCTTGAAGAAAAAAATAAAAATACTATTGATGATATTGCGGAGCAACAAAAGGCTATAGATACTTTAACTAGTATTTGTACTGATTTAGAAGAGGATTTAAAAATTAAACTTTCTAAATTTAATTATACGTTGCCATTGCCGGAGAAAACCAATATATTTATTAAAGAAGTTGAAGAAAAAATTACAAACTTTAATAAAGTTCAAAAGAACTTAGATGATTTAAAAGCAACTACCAAAGTAATAGAAACCAATGTAGATAATCAGACAAAACAACTTGTAAATCATTTAAAAACTCAAACGGCATTTATTAAATCTAAGGAAGATTCAGAACTAAAAATAGCAGAATTAAAAACACAAAGAATTGCCATTTTACCTATGGAAATTACAGTAGAAATCAAGAGAAATAGTTTGCAGTCTGTAAAGAATAAACTGGTAGAAAAAGCGAGATTGGGTAAAATAGCCTTGCAGAAATTACTTGATGAGAAAAATAAAAAAGAGACCTTAAAAGTTGATAATATTGCAAATCTAAAAGCGTTAATAGAAACGTTAGCATCTTTAAACTTAACTTTAGATGCTCAATTAAAAACAAGTGATTTTAACAATAGGGCATCCATTGAAAATGCTTTATTATCTGTTGAAGATGTTTTAAAATTCAAGAAAAATAAAGACCGAATAAAAGAGAACGAGGTTAAAATAAAAACATTAAAAGAATCAAATTTAAAGGCAAAAGAAGATTTGCTTAAAGCCAAAAATTTTGAGATTTCTGAAGAAGAAAGCAAATTAGCATTAGAATCTTTAAAGCTAAAAAACAAAGCATTAATATCAGAAAAAGGAGAAATTATTCAGGCTTTTAGAAAAGATAAAGAAATAAGAGATCGTAACCAAGAAGTGTATAAAAAAATAGATGCTCAATTAGAAATTTGTAATGTTTGGAAAGAGCTATACACCGTTATAGGAAACTCAAAAGACGCATTTAATGTGTATGTACAAAGATTAACTTTAAAGCATTTGTTAGATCTTGCAAACGTTCATTTATTTAAATTAAACAAGCGTTATTCCTTAAAAATGGAAGATACCTACAAGCCAAAAGAAGAACTTAATTTTAATTTGATAGACCATTATCAAACAGATCAAATGAGATTGGTAGACACTTCTAGTGGAGGAGAAAAGTTTATTATTAGTTTGGCTTTGGCCTTAGGATTGTCTGATTTGGCAAGTAAAAATGTAAAAATAGATTCCTTGTTTATTGATGAAGGTTTTGGAACTTTAGACAATCATACGCTAGAAACGGTGATTTCTACTTTAGAAACGCTGCAATCTCAAGGAAAGTTGATAGGAATAATTTCTCACGTAGAAAATTTAAAAGAACGGATTCCTACCCAAATAAAAATTACTAAAAAAAGTAACGGAATTAGCGTGGTAGAAATTCCTTAAAATGAAAACAATACATATTAAAAACAAAGAATTTTACGAATTAATCTGACATACATTAAAAAATAACAGGAGAAATAATGTAATATAAATATGCATGTAAACAATAACTATAGTTGGTAATACATTGCTTTAAAATGTCAAGAAAAAAAGGTATTTTTGTATTACAAGAAATCAAATCAAAAATTAAATTTAGAAATTATGAAAAAATGGTTAATTCCGGTAATAATTATCGCGGTAATAGGGTATGCTTTATATAGTTGGGCAGTAGGGTTTAATAATACTGCAGTAAAATTAACTGAAAATGTTTCAGAATCTTGGGCAAATGTAGAAACGTCTTATCAAAGAAGAAATGATTTAATAGATAATTTGGTAAATACTGTAAAAGGAGCAACAGATTTTGAAAAAGGAACCTTGGTTGCTGTAATTGAAGCAAGAGCAAAAGCTACTTCTGTAAACATAGATCCTTCTAACATTACACCAGAACAATTGGCACAATTTAATCAAGTACAAGGAGGTTTAAGCGGTGCATTAAAAAGCCTTTTGGTAACTGTAGAAAGATATCCTGAGTTAAAAGCAAATGAGAATTTTTTAAAGTTACAAGATGAGTTGGCAAGTACAGAAAATCAAATTTTAACAGCAAGAACAAGGTTTAATGAACAAACAAAACCGTATAATAATCACGTTAAAACCTTTCCAAACTCCATCTTAGCGGGTTGGTTTAATTTTGAAGGTAAACCTTATTTTCAAGCAGAACCAGGAGCAGAGAAACCTGTAAAAGTTGATTTTACTAAATAGAAAAAGATGTCTAAAGTAGAAGCGTTTCTTACCAAAGAAGAAGAGCAAGAAATTATTTCTGCTATAAGAATTGCAGAGAAAAATACTTCTGGCGAAATACGTGTTCATATTGAGTCTTCCACAGAAAAAGACCATTATGAGCGTGCGTTAGAAGTATTTTATCTTCTTAAAATGAACAATACAAAAGATGCAAATGCCGTTTTAGTGTACGTTGCTGTTGATGATAAAAAATTTGTTATTTGTGGTGATGCCGGAATAAATAAAGTGGTTCCTAAGGATTTCTGGAATTCAACAAAAGAAATTATTCAAAAGGAGTTTGTAAAAGGCAATTTTAAAGAAGGAATAGTACAAGGTATCTTAAAGGCTGGAAAAGAATTACAAGTTCATTTTCCTTGGGCAGTTGATGATACCAATGAATTAACAAATGACATATCTAAAGGTTAATGAATTTTATAAAATCACTTAAATTTTTATTTTTCTTCGTTGGATTTTTTTCAATTCAAACCGTTTTTTGTCAATTTACAATTCCAGAGAAGCCCAAAGAACAAACTAGTGTTTACGATTATGTAAATCTATTATCTAGTACGCAAAAAACAAGTTTAGAAAACAAACTTATTCACTATTCAGATTCTACATCAACACAAATTGTTGTTATTATTATAGAAACAACAAAAAATGAAAGTATTGGTATTCTTACGCCTAGATGGGCCCAAGATTGGGGCATAGGACAGGCAAAAGAAGACAACGGAATTTTAATACTTTTAGCAGAAAAAGATAGAAAAATTTGGATTGCTCCAGGGTATGGAATCGAGCATATTTTAAGTGCAGGTATCACAGGAGAAATTACCAGAAATGTTATTATTCCAGAATTTAAAAAAGGAGATTTTTATGCAGGTTTAGACAAAGGTTCTGATGCTATTTTTCAATTGCTGAATGGAGAATACAAAGGAACTCGTAAAGAAAACGCAGAAAGTTTTGACCCTGGGATTATCTTTTTTATCCTGATTGTCATTATCTTTTTTATTCTAATTTCTAGAGGAAATAAAAACAATAGAGGTGGAGGTTACAGAAAACGAGATATTGCCGGAAGCATTTTAGAAACCATTATTTTAAGCAATGCTGGTAGAGGCGGCGGAAGTTTTGGTGGTGGTAGTTTTGGCGGAGGTTCATCTTCTGGCGGAGGCTTTGGCGGAGGTTTTGGCGGCGGTGGCTTTAGTGGTGGTGGCGCTGGTGGTAGTTGGTAAAAATAGTATTTAATTTGTCTTTTGTTACTGTAATATAATCTTCAAAAAAACACCATTTAAAGTACTCTTAATTCTTGTGAAGCTATTATTTTATTTCAAATTAAATATGAAAAAACTTCTTTTACTTTTATGTATTTCATTGCAAATTAGTTGTCAAGATTTTGGACAGTTAAAAGTGCTGGCAGATTTACCAAAAAAGTTAGATGAAGTTTCTGGAGTAGAAAAAGATAAAAATTCTGAAATTTTATGGATGCTGAATGACAGCGGAAATTCGCCTAAATTATATGGTGTAAATCTAAAAGGACAGATAGAAAAAGAAATATATATTCAGACTAAAAACCATGATTGGGAAGATTTAACATCTGATGAAAAAGGGAATGTCTATATAGGTGATTTTGGGAACAATCAAAGTAAAAGAAAAAACTTAGTAATTCTTAAAATTACGCCAGCAGAATTGCAAAAAAAGAACGCTGAAGTACTTAAAATTAAGTTTACATACCCAAATCAAACAAAATATCCACCTAAAAAGAAACAATTATATTTTGATTGTGAAGCTGTTTTTTATCATCAAAACTACTTATATCTTTTTACAAAAAGTAGAGTAAAAAATAAGTATGGTAAAACTTCTTTGTATAAAATTCCTGCAAAAGAAGGTACTTATGTTGCCGAATTTATAGGTGAATATGACAACGGTGATTCTAATAAAAGTTGGATTACTTCTGCAGATATTTCTTCGGATGGAAACACTGTAATTTTACTTTCTCAAAAAAATATAGTATTCTTTTCTGATTTTAAAGAAGATGATTTTTTTTCTGGAAAAGTAGAGAAAATAGAACTAAAACATTTCTCTCAAAAAGAAGGAATTACTTTTAAAGATGATAAAACACTACTAATTACAGATGAAAAAGCACATGGAATAGGTGGTTTTTTGTATGAATTAAATTATAATTCTTCTTCGTTTAAGTAATTCTTTTTTTTTAGTTTTTGTACAAGCAATTAGAAATTAAAGGTATTTTTTAGTGCACATTTGCTGTTTTAAAAACTCAAAAGTGTATTTCAGCAATTTATATGCTGTTTATAGTAACTTTATTTTTAATTTTAGGGGATAAACCACCTGTATGAAAAAGGTAATTTCCTTATTATATTTCCTATTTTTTATTCAAACTTATTTTTCTCAACAAAGAGAAATAGATAGTTTAGAACTGCAAATTTCTAAAATAACTAATGATAGTTTAAAAAACCTTGAACTTATTAAAATCTCTAAAAATTATAGGAGGGGAAATTCTAAAATTCAGAAATACTTTATAGATAAAGCTATTAAAACCAGTAATATAGTTGATGACGAAATTTACAAAGCAGACGCAATTAGAGAGTTGTCTATTTATTATGGAGGAATAAAAAAATTAGATTCTGCTCTAATTATTTGTAATCAGGCAATAGCACTTTATGCAAAAAATAATGATGCGTATGCCGTTTGTATTGCCAAAAATGACAAAGCAAATATTCTTAACAATCAAGGAGATTACTTAAATGCCATTAAGTATTATAAAGAAGTAATTAGTTATTTAGAATCTTTAGGTCCAGACAAAGAACTAAATGTTTTATTTACAAAAATGAATATTGGCGGACTTTATAGCGATATTAACGAATATGATAAATCTATTGCGATAAATTTAGAGGTTTATAACAATCTTGTAACTAAAAAGAACCCTAGATTGTTAAGTAGTATTTGTATCAATTTATCATTAGGATATAAAAACAAAAAACAACTAGATGAAGCCTTAAAATATGCTTTAGAATCTGAAAAAATAGAAACAAGGCCTAGAAGTTTGGCCAATGTAAAAAGGAGTCTTGCAAATATTTATTCCGATAAAAAAGAACATGAAAAAGCTCACCGTTATTATAAAGAGGTAGCCGCTATTTATAAAAGCAATAATTTAGAAGACGGTGTATTTACTACTAATCATAATATGGCGTATAATTTATTAGAATGGGGCAAATACAATGAGGCAGAGAAGTATTTTTTAATGGCGAATAAAGGTATAGAAAATAGCCAAGAAGTAATTACAAAACAAAAAAGCTATCAAGGTTTATCAGAATTATATTATGTAAAAAAGAATTATAAAAAAGCCTTAGAGTATTATAAAAAAGAACGCGAATTAAATGATTCTTTATCGGGTATTGAAAAACAAAAAGCCATTAAAGATTTTGAGGTTAAATATGAAACAGAAAAAACACAACGCGAAAAAGAACTTGCCGAAAAACAAGTAGCAATAAGCCAATTAGAAAGTCAGAAAAACAAGAATTTGTTTTTAGGAACTTTAATTATTACAGGTTTACTACTGCTATTGTCATTAATTTATTTTAGTAGATTAAAAGCAAAAAGGAAAGCAGAATTCATTAAGATAGAATTGAAAGAAACTCAAAAAAGGTTGGCCATAGAAAAACAGTATAGAGATTCTGAACTGAAAGCTTTAAAAGCCCAGATGAATCCTCATTTTATTTTTAATGCCTTAAATTCTATACAAGATTATATTGTGTTGAATAAGAAAAATTTAGCCAGCGATTATTTAGGAAAATTTGCAGATTTAATTAGAAATTATCTTCATTTTAGCGATACAGGATTTATTTCTGTATCAGAAGAAGTTCATAATCTAAACTTGTATTTAGAATTAGAAAAGTTACGTTTTGAAGAACAATTACACTATAGCTTTAAAGTTGATACACAAGCAAATTCAGATACCATAAATATACCAACAATGCTTATTCAGCCTTATGTAGAAAATGCTTTAAAACATGGTTTACTGCATAAAAAAGACAATAGAAAATTACAAATTTCTATTACTAAAGCTTCCGATAAAATTATAGAATGTAGTATAGAAGATAATGGTATTGGTAGAGAAAAATCTAAAGAAATTAATAAAAAAAGAGAAGGTCAGCACAAATCTTTCGCTTTAAAAGCAACCACAGAGCGCTTAGATTTATTAAATTATGGTCGAGAGAAAAAAATAGGTGTAGAAATTATAGATTTATATGATCAAAACAAAGCTACAGGAACAAAAGTAATTTTAAAAATACCAATAATAAAAAAATAGAATATGAAAGCACTTATTATAGATGATGAAAAAAAAGCAAGACAAGTACTTCATATTTTAGTAGAAGAAAATTGTTCTAAAATTACCAAAATATTAGAAGCAGACAATTTGCTTTCTGGTGTAGAAATTATAAAGCAAGAACAACCAAGTATTGTGTTTTTAGATATTGAAATGCCAGAACACTCTGGCTTAGAAATTTTAAATTTTATTGAAAAAGAAGTCTATAATTTCGAAATTATTTTTACCACTGCGTATAGTGAATATGCCATTCAGGCATTTCAGCTTTCTGCCATAGATTATTTATTAAAACCAGTAAGACCCAGCCAAATAAAGGACGCTGTAAATAAGGCGCTTTCTTTTTTAGGGAATTCTCAAATTCATAAACGTTTAGCAGAATTAAAAACTAGTTTACAAGATTCTAATTTTAAAAAAATAGGATTGCCAAATGCAGATGGTATTAAGTTTGTAAACATACAAGATATTATTATGTTAGAAGCAGACGGAATGTACGCTAATGTTTCTACAATTAACGATGGTACAATTTTAGTAAGTAAACCTTTAAAATTCTTTGTAGAAATTCTTCAAAAAAGAAAAACTTTTTATCGTCCACATCGTTCTTATCTTATAAACCTTGCATATATAAAAGAGTATATAAAGAAAGATGGTGGTTATATTGTAATGGAAAATAATAAAACAATTTCTGTATCTAATGATAAAAAGGAAGAGTTTTTAACCATTGTAAGCAACATAGGTTAATTTAATTGTATAAATTTATTAGATAATTACTTTCTATTGAAAACGTCTTTTTTAAACATATTGTTTTTTTTAATTGGCTTACAATTTGTGTTTGCTCAAGAACCAGTTTCTATTCATTTAACAGAAAAAGACGGCTTACCAGATATAGAGTTTTATGATGTTTTAGAAGATAGTAAAGGTTTTATTTGGTTGGCTTCTGATAGTGGTTTTTATAGGTATGATGGTAAAACATACATTCAATATACCAATAAAGAAAAAAGAGGTCTGTCTGTTTTTGGGTTGGTAGAAGACTCATTAGGACGTATTTGGTGTACTAATATTTCTGGACAGTTTTTTTATATAGAAAACAATAAACTTAATACATTTATAGATTTACAAGAAGCGTTAAAAGGCCAGCTGGCTAGTTTTACGGTGCATGAAAACTATCTTTTAATTAACGGTCATTATGCTGTTTATTCTACGGATTTAACTACAAAAAAAGTTACAAAAATAATAAGTTCAGAAGCAGGTTTAAGTAATGTGGTAACCTTTAATAATACAGTAACTTTTGTTGGCTTTGACAAAACAATTATCTTTAATAAACATCTGGAAAAAACAAGACAGTTTAAAAATAATATTCATATTAAAACTAAATTAGGGAAATCTACCTTACAAGGCGCAACTCATGTATTCAAAATAAATAATTCTTTTTTTATCACTCAACAATTTAACAATGAGAATATATTTAAGAAAATAGATTTTGATACCCAAGAGATAAATGAAACAAAAGGCTTAGAAAATTTAAAGGAGAAAAGAATTATTAGTATCACAATTTTTAATGATAACTTATGGGTGTTAACCTATACAGGAATTTATGTTTTTGAAAACAATCAAAATAAATTTCACTTTAAAAAGCATATTTTAAAGGATGAAATTGTGACTAAAGTTATCATTGATAAAGATGAAAATTATTGGGCAACAACGCTTACCAATGGTATTTATTTAATTCCTAATATAGCCGTAGTTAATTATGCATTGCCTAAAGATATTAATGATATTACAGCCATTAATAAAGTAAATGATTCAATTCTCTTTTTTGGAACAAAAAAAGGAAAAGTGGGTTTTTTTAATATCAATACAGCCCGTTATTCTACATCTAAACAATTAAAGAGTAAGGTATCTGCAATTCAATATAATACTCATAAGAAATATAGTTATGTAAGTACAGATAAAGAATCTTATATAGTAGATAATAATACATTAAAAACAACCCGTAAAAGTAACTTACAAGGCGTAAAAAGTTTTTCGCGTATAGATAAAAATACACTACTATTTGGCACGTATATTCAATTAACTTTTTTAAATGAAGTTACTAATTTATTTAATAAATATTCTAATACTAAACGTGTTTACACAACGCACTGTAGTAGTGCAAACAAATTGATTTATGTTGCGTATGTAGATGGTTTAGTGGTTTTAGATAGTCAATTAAAAGCAACTAATATTACGTTTGATGGTAAAGAAATATCTGCAACTTCTATTACCGAAACTAAAGATGGCACTATTTGGATTGGTACTTTTAAAAACGGAATTTTAGCAATAAAAAATAATAAAGTAGTTGCACAATATACTACGGAAAATGGTTTGCTTTCTAATGAAACTAGATATTTAAAAGGGGATAAAAACCAACTTTGGGTGGCAACATCAAAAGGTTTACAGGTGTTAAATACAGCATCAAAAATCTTTAAAAGTTTAACAAAAACAGAAGGAATATTATCGTACAAGATTTCTGGAATAGAAATTTTACAGAATCGGGTAGTTTTATCTTCTAATAAAGGTATTTTTTCTTTCGATAAAAACAACGTATTTAAAACCATATATCCGCCAAAAATCTATTTTAATGATATAAAAATTAACGAAAAATCAGTAGAAATTGGAACGAATTATCATTTAGATTACAATCAAAACTCCATACAATTTGGGTTTAATGTGAACGGTATTTTGTACAATCAAAATAAAACCTATCAATATCGTTTGTTGGGGTATGATAATAATTGGGTTACTACAGATTTGGGTGTAAACCATATAAAATATAATAGTTTACCTGCCGGAAATTACACTTTTCAAATAAAGCCTAATCAAGAAAGTATTATTAAAAACATAGCCCTAACTATTCAATTACCTTTTTGGAAACAATGGTGGTTTGTAATGGTGTATAGCTTGTTACTTGTTGGGTTTATTATGTTTTATTACAATAGGAAATTAAGAAGAAAAGAAAAGTCAAAACAACGAGAAATAAAACAACTTTTTTTTGATAAAGAATTAACAGCGTTAAAGTTAGAGAATTTACGATCACAAATGAATCCGCATTTTGTGTTCAATGCATTAAATTCTATTCAAGATTATATTATTAGCAATCAAAAAGATTTAGCAGGAGATTATTTAGGGAAATTTGCAGATTTAATACGAACTTATCTGGCGCAAAGTACAAAAAGTAGCATTACTTTAGAAGAAGAAATAAATAGTTTAAACATGTATTTAGAGTTAGAAAAACTTCGTTTTGAAGATACTTTAGAATATACTTTAGAGGTTCATATTAAAAATACAGAAACTATAGGAATACCAACAATGCTTATTCAACCTTATATAGAAAATGCGTTAAAACATGGTTTATTTCATAAAAAAGATAATAGAAAACTTTTCATTTCAATGACTAGAATCTCTAAAGATTCTTTACAATGTATTGTAGAAGATAACGGTGTAGGCAGGAAAAAATCGAACGAGATTAATAAAAAAAGAGCAGAAAACCATAAGTCATTTGCCCTAAAAGCAACTACAGAAAGATTAGATTTATTAAATTACGGAAGCGAAAATAAAATTGGTGTTCATATCATAGATATTCTAGATAATGATAAAAATGTTTTGGGTACTAGAGTATTATTAAAAATTCCGATCCTTAAAGTTTCACCTTAATTTTTTAGCTTTTAGATTTACATGAAGTATGTACTTTAGAAGTTGAAATGCTTGTTTCAGAAATTGACTCCATAAAAAACTTTACTTCTTTATCATCTTTGTTTCATAAAATTAACTAAAAACTTTTATTATGAAAACAAAAATATATTTAATACTCCTTTTAGTAAGTTGTATCTCTTTTGCACAAATACCTACTTCAGGTTTACAAGCAATGTATGAATTTACAGGAGGAAGTTTCACAGATGTTGCAAATAACAATTTTACTTTGGCTCTTGGTTCACTAGCAATTGATACTTGAGATAATTCTAAAATTCCAACATGTAAAACTAAAGATTTAGAAGGAAACATTCGATTTTTTAATACGACAGTAGATATGGGATCTTATGAGTTTGATGGGCCGCCTTTAGATACTGAGGTTTTTAGCCTACTAGAAAATGAAGTAATAGTGTATCCAAACTCAGTATTATCTGATTTAATTATTAAAATTCAATCTAAAGATGGAGTTTCTTCTTCTAAAAGATTTATTAAGAAATAAACGATATACCTTATGAAAAAATATATTATAACACAGTTATTAATTGTGATGACGTTAGTTTGTCACGGTCAAACGCCAACAGAACATATTTTAGGATTAAATGCAGATGATAGAGAAAGGGTGGTAGATTTAAATGATACAGGAACAATAATTGCCATCGGGAGCCCTAATTTTTCAAACAATAAAGGACGCGTTAGAGTTTTAGAGAAAATTGGTGGTTCATGGGTTGCTAAAGGTAGTATTTTATTAGGATCTGGATCAAGTTCTGCAAACCAAATGATTTTTGGTATTTCAGTGGCAATTAGCAATGATGGTAATCATTTAGCTGTTGGTGCATCAGCTTTTCAGCAAGGTACAAGTAATAGAGGTAGATTGTATTTATATGAGTTTGTAAATAACGATTGGGTCTTGAGATTTACAGATACTGGATCCTCAAATGGTAGATTGGGAATAAGTTTAGATATGAATGGCCTTGGGGATGTAGTTATCGCAGGTGCGCCAACTTCTACTCAAGGTTGGGGGCCTGAAGCAAAATTCTATACAAGGTCAGGAAGTACTTGGACCTTAAGAGCTTTACGTAATTTAGCAAATAATTCAGCTTTTGGTTATGCTGTTTCCTGCAATAGTGCAGGAGATATGTTTGCTGTAGGAGCACCTGATTATAATGGTACTACAGGGCTTGTTCGTTTGTTTAGTTTTAATAAATCTACTGGCGCAACAGCAATTTTACAAACTATAAATGGTTCGGTATCAGGAGGCAGGTTTGGTCGTCATGTTAATTTTAGTGGTGATGGTAGTACACTAATTGTAGGAGCGCCGTTAGAAAATGCAAATGGATTCAATAATGCTGGAGCTACTTATATTTATGAAAATTCTGGCAGTAGTTTTTCATTAGTACATAACATAAAAGGTGAAAATGCAGAAGATCAATTAGGATTTAATACAGCAACAAATGATGACGGATCACTCATTGCTATTAGCGCACAAGGGCGCGATGTTGGTTGTGGTGCAGATTATGGAAGCTTTTACTCGTTAACAAGAAAACCTTCTGGATATCAACAAAATGGCTTGCCTGTTATTGGCGCTGCTCCAGAGAATTACGCGGGGTTAGGAATGTCTATGAATGCAACTGGAAGTATTTTAGCGGTTAGCGAGAGAGATGATGACACCAATGGTAATAATGCAGGTAAAATTCAATTTTACAATAATACTATAAGCTCTCCAGAAATTACCTATTATTCGGCAGCTGTTAAAACACATTTATTAAGTAACTCATTATTAAATACCAATGGAGATGGAATTATTGAGGAAAACGAAGCTAAAAATTTTACAGGCACCTTAAACCTAGACAATCTTGGATTAACAGATTTAAAAGTTCTTATTAACTTTCCTTTGATAACGGGGTTAGAAGCTAGCAATAATAATTTTTCAAGTATCAATCTTAGTACAAAAATTGCGTTGTCTTCTGTTCGCATAGAAAACAATCCTGCGTTAGCATCTATTGTATTTCCTGCTTCTTGTATTGAAAATGTTTATTTAAGTGGAAATAACTTTCAAAATATTGATTTTTCCACATACACAAATCTTGTTGCTGTAGATTTAAGTCAGAATAATTTAAATGCATTAGACTTACGCAATGGTAACAACCCACAAATAGATGCTAATATTTTTGATATTACGGGTAACCCAAATTTAGTTTGTGTATTTGTAGACAATGCAACCACTTCTACTCAAAACTGGACACAGAAAGATGCACAAATGCATTATGTAACTACTCAACAACAATGTACTAATTTAACAAGTACAACGTGGTTAGGTACCACAAATAATGAATGGCATTTATCTGCAAATTGGAGCAACGGAATACCTACTGCATCATTAAATGCAATTATTCCAATTCCTTTTTATCCTACAATGAGTTCACAATTATTTATTACAAAAGATTTAGAAATTCAGTCTGGAGGTTTGTTAAGTATTTTACCAGAGCAAAAATTAACAATAGAAGGTAATTTAACTCAAAGTGGTACTTTAACCATAAACTCTGATGCTTCTGCAAGTGGTTCTTGCATTGTAAAAGGTAGCGCTATAGGTGACATAACATATAATAGATATGTAACTAGTATTTGGCATATTATTTCATCAATGGTTACAGACCAAAGTTTAAATGATTTTGTTACAAATGCAGCAAATAAGATAACTAATTATATTCCTGCTGGAAGTACTGATACCAAATATGCATTAGGTACTTACGCTCAAGGGGCAAATAGTTGGATATATTATTCTTCTTCAGACATTGTTGCTGCCGGAGATTTTGGTGAAGCTATAGGGTATAGTTTAAAAAGAGATGTGGCAGGAACCGTAGCGTTTACAGGTAAATATAGAGATGTAGATGTCAGTGCAACAGTAACTCCTGCAACGGGTACTTCTTTAGGTTATAGAAGTTTAGGTAATCCTTATTCATCTTTTATGGATTTAAATGTAGCTGGTACTAATTTTTTAACGTTAAATGACAGTGCTTTATTACCAGGGCATAAAGTAGTTTATATTTATAATTTTGATGGTACTGGTGTTTATGTTGGAGTTTCAGATTTATCGCTAGACACCTATTTAGTACCTGGGCAAGGATTTTTAATAAGAACAGATGCTAATGGCGGTACAATTTCAATACCAGAATCTTTGCAAAGTCATCAAACAGGAGGTGCTTTAAGTAGAAATTCTTCTAAAATAACCAGAATTGAAATGAGTATTACAGATGGTACTCTTACTAGAAAATCCAATGTATATTTTCATGAAAGTGGTGCTAAAGGAATGGATAATAATGATGCAATTGTATTTACTGATTATGACCTTAATCTTTATTCTAATTTGGTAGATGGTTCTTATGCAACCGAAGATTTTTATACGCAAACATTACCAACCTTAGGAAATGAAAATATGACAATTCCTTTAGGAGTAAACGCTCCAACAAACACAGAAATAACGTTTAATTTTAACCATAAAGACTTGCCTGAAGGTTATATGCTTTACTTAGAAGACAGGGAATTAAATACGTTTACACAAGTAGATAATGGAGTTAATTATACAACTATTTGCAGTGCAAATGGAGTAGGGCGTTTCTATTTACATACTACTAAAGCTGTTTTAACTACAGATGTTACTAGCTTAACTAAGGTGTTAATTTATAGTGTCAAAAACAGTATTCAGGTAAAAGGAATTTCTTTAGGAGAAACAAATATTACTGTATATGACCTTTTGGGTAGAGTAATTTTGAAAGATCGATTTACTGATAAAAATATGTATGAAATTTCTACAATAAAGTTTACGAAGGGAAGTATTTATAGTGTAGACTTAGAAACTTCAAAAGGTAAAATAACTAAGAAAGTAATTATTCAATAGCATCAATAATTTTATGAAAGGGTGAATTTAGTAGTTTTATGAAATCTCGTAAGTAAATAACTTACGAGATTTTTTTTAGAAGTTCAAAAGCACATTTCAGAAATTAGGTGATTTATATGTTATTCATTAATTTTATATTTAGGGTATATAACACATAAAATATAAAAATTATGAAAGTAGTAATTGTAGCATTCAGTTTGTTTTCTTTGTTGTTTTTTGCTGAAAAGGAGCATGTTTCAGAAGAAATTTCACCAAAAGTAGAAGTTGTAATTGGTAGTAGTTTTAAATTGATAAACGATACCAAAGACAAAGTTAGTATTTATACCGGTACTGGTTTTGTATCATTAAATAAAGGTTCTAGTACAAGTGTTGGTTGTAATTTAGGGAAAGAAGTACGTTGGGCAAACAAAGGAAAAAAAGGCAAAGTAATTTTTAAAATTGAATCTAAGCATTGTGGAAAAACACTTAAATTATCTAAAATGATGGATTAAGGTATAATGTGATCTAATGAATTTTTTAATATGAAATATTTACAAGAATATCGGCTAGAACTATTGTTGCTAATAATATATAGTGTTTTAGGTATTGTTATAATTAATTTCTTTTAATCTTACATAAATCTCTAGAAAAAACAATTCTAGAGATTTATATACTTGTAGAGTAATAAGCCCCAACCTATAATTAAAAATAAACCTCCTAATGGTGTAATTGGGCCCAAAATTTTAATCTTTTTATTTTGTGCAGATGAAATAACCAAACCATAAATAGAAAATGAAAATAAAAAAATACCAATTATAAACGCGTAAATGATATAGTTATCTAGTGTAAGTTGCTGATGTAATTGAAAACCCAAAAGAAGCAATACAATGGCATGATACATTTGGTATTTAACACCTGTTTCAAAACTAATTAATTGTTCTGCGGATAATTTTTTCTTTAAAAAATGAGCTCCAAAAGCGCCAAAAATAACTGCTGTTAATCCAAAGAAAGCACCAAATAAAAGGGCTAATTGATTCATGTATTAAAAAATTGAAGAGGTTGTTTTTGTTGTAAACTTTTCTAAAAATAACATTCCTTTATAAGAGTTTCCTTTTAGGTTTAATTTCGGACTCCAAACTACAATACAATATTTATCAGGATGAATAGCTAAAATACCGCCGCCAACACCACTTTTTCCAGGCAAACCAACTCGGAAAGCAAATTCGCCAGATTCATCATAGAAACCACAAGTAAGTAAAATTGCATTTACTCTTTTTGCTTGGCTATTGGTAAGTACTTTGTTACCCTTATGGGTGGTAAAATTATCATTCGCTAAAAAAAGTGCTATTTCAGAGAGCTCTTTACAACTCATTTCTAAAGAGCAGATATGAAAATAAAAATCTAAAACATCTTCTACGTTATTTTTAATATTTCCAAATGACTTTATAAAATTACAGAGTGCAATATTTCTATAACCCGTAATTTTTTCCGATTCTGCTACTTTCTCATTGTAATTTAGAGTAGGATTGTTGGCAATTTCTCTACAGAAGTCTAAAAAATCTTTTTTCGGATTTTTAAGGTGACTTACCAAAACATCACACACTACAATGGCTCCAGAATTTATAAACGGATTTCTAGGTTTTCCAAGATCTGCTTCTAATTGCAATAAAGAATTAAAAGGGTTTCCAGAAGGTTCTACATCTACACGGTCCCATAGTTTTATTCCTTCAAATCGGTAGGCCAATGTTAGTGATAAAACCTTAGAAATACTTTGTATAGAAAACTTTTTATCGCAATCTCCAACTCCAAAAGAATCTTTTTGAATGGTTGTAATATATACCCCAAAATTATCAGGAGACACCGTTGCCAATTCTGGAATGTACCTAGCGACTTTACCAATATCATCAATGTTTTTTATCTCTAAATAAATGTCATTAATTATTTTTTTATAATTCTCCATATTGGTTTCTTCAGACAAAAGGGTAGTAGTTTCACTTAAATAAGCTTTCATCAACAAATAATTTTAATTTTTAATAACATGCAATTCAGAAAATAATAGCTTTTTACTTACAGTAAATATCTCACACCATAAACTAGTACAGCATGGGTAACATTAGAATGTAAAGAAAATCTTTTTGAAATTTTATAATCTAACTCAATGCCAGCAATTGGGTTAATTTCTCCAGTCATTAAAAACGAGTTTCTAAAGGGTATATTTCCAACATCTTTCAATCTACCATGATATCCATACATAGCTCCAAGGCCATATAAAATTGAAAATTTTTCAGAGATAGGTATAATTCTTTTGTATATGATAGCAAAAGTTAATTCTCTATAAGAATTTGAAAATGCGGCAACTTCAATACTTTTATAATTATACGCAGTATACCAAGCACCAAATATGTCTGGGTCTTTAGTGTGTGTGGCAACTGGCATAAAAGTGATAGAAGACTTTAAAGTGTTTCCCCAAACTTTTTTTAAAAAAGATTTTTTTACTGTTGTATCTCTTTTTATGGTTTCAAATTTGGTAAAATTAGGACTTTCTAGTACTCCAGAACTAACAGAAGAAAATGCTAAAAATGTTGATTTTTTAGTAATTTCGGAAGCATGAGCGCTAAATATTAAAAGATAAAATACAATTATAATATTGATTTTAAGTTTCATAAGTTTTTTTGTTAGCAAAAGTACTTTTTTTATTGGAATGCCAAAATATTTTATGGTTTTTATGATTTAGCTAATAACATGGCAGTTGTTTTGGGGTGTGTATGCGGGTTGCATGCATAAACAATTGTTTATTGGTTTTAGCAGGTGCAGGTATATTCTAAGCTAGAATACATAATGTTATTATTAAATTTATTTAATCAATAGTAGATACTATCCTAATAAAAAGCCTAACTCTTTTATCCATTAAATAGAATAGTTTTTCAGAATACTATATTACTTGATTTTTCATTTTGTTATTTAAAAGTCATCATAAAAAAAAGGAACTACATTGCTGTAATTCCTTTTCTAATAATTTCTAAATAAAATTCTGTAACAAGTTCAGAATAACAAGTTTATTTTAAACAAGCTCTACAAACAAACCTTCGTCTGTTTTAGAAACTTTGGCAACTTTATGTTTTGTTAAGCCTTTAATAGTTTTATCCCATTTTTTGTTAGACAAACCAGCCTTTATTTTTAAGTCGTTTAAATCTATCTTTTCAGCTTTGGTTATAATTGCCAAAACAGCTTTTTCATCAGCATTCAATTCAACAGCTGTGGCTTTTTTCTCTGGTCTCATTTGAGGGAAGAAAAGAACTTCTTGTATAGATTGGTTGTTGGTTAAAAACATAATTAAACGATCCATTCCAATTCCCATTCCAGACGTTGGCGGCATTCCGTATTCTAATGCTCTTAAGAAATCTTCATCTATAAATTCAGTAGCTTCATCATCACCTTTTTGAGCCAATTTAAGTTGGTGTTCAAAACGCTCTCGTTGGTCAATTGGGTCATTCAATTCAGAATATGCGTTCGCAATTTCTTTACCACAAACCATTAACTCAAAACGCTCTGTTAATTCTGGGTTGTCTCTGTGTTCTTTACAAAGTGGAGACATTTCTTTCGGATAATCTGTAATAAAAGTTGGCTGAATGTAATTTCCTTCACATTTTTCACCAAAAATTTCATCAATTAATTTCCCTTTACCCATAGTTTCATCCACAGGAATATTCATACCTTTTGCAGCCGTTCTAATTTCATCTTCTGTTTTACCAGTAATATCAAAACCAGTAAAATGTTTAATAGAATCTGCCATTGTAACTCTAGCATAAGGCGCTTTAAAGTCTATTTTGTGTTCTCCAAAAGTAGCTTCCGAAGTTCCGTTAACAGCAATTGCACAATGTTCTAAAAGTTGCTCTGCAAAATCCATCATCCAGTTGTAATCTTTGTAAGAAACATAGATTTCCATGGCTGTAAATTCAGGATTATGCGTTCTATCCATTCCTTCATTTCTAAAGTTTTTAGAGAATTCATAC
This sequence comes from Polaribacter sp., assembly GCF_051251875.1. GTDB lineage: Bacteria > Bacteroidota > Bacteroidia > Flavobacteriales > Flavobacteriaceae > Polaribacter. The sequence continues at coordinate 164,969 of NZ_JBPOGL010000001.1, read as the reverse complement.
ACACCATCAAAACCACCAACAATTAGTCTTTTTAAGTACAATTCATTTGCAATTCTCATGTATAACGGAATGTCTAAAGAATTGTGATGTGTAATAAAAGGTCTTGCCGCAGCGCCACCAGGAATGGGTTGTAAAACCGGAGTTTCAACCTCAAAATAACCAGCATCATTAAAGAAAGAACGCATTGCATTAAACAATTTTGTTCTTTTAATAAACACTTCTTTCACATGCGGATTTACAACTAAATCTGCATAACGTTGTCTATATCTTAATTCAGGATCTGTAAAAGCATCATAAATTTTACCATCTTTTTCTTTAGGCAATGGCAATGGTTTTAAAGACTTACTTAACAAGGTAAAGTTTTTAACACGCACTGTTTTTTCACCCACTTTCGTGGTAAATAATTCGCCTTCAATTCCTACAAAATCACCTAAATCTAGTAATTTTTTAAAAACATCATTGTACAAGGTTTTATCTTCGCCTGCGCAAATTTCATCTCTATTAAAATACACTTGTATTCTACCTTCTCCATCTTGTAATTGTGCAAAAGAAGCCTTTCCTTGAATATTTATAGACATTAATCTACCCGCAATAATTACCCTTTTTCCTTCAGAAAAATCCTTTTTTATTTCCTTAGAATTCGTATCTACAGGATATAAATCTGCCGGATAAGGATTGATGCCCAAAGCACGTAATTTGCCTAACTTTTCTCTACGTACAACTTCTTGTTCTGATAATTGCATTTTCTACAGTATTATTGATGATTTTTATAAAGAGCGCAAAGATACAATCAATAAAATTACTAAACAATTACAGATTTTAATAAAATAAAAAGAAATGATTGCAGATTTACGAAATCGTTGTATATTTGCAGACTGCTTTTTGTTAGAGCAGTATTAGTTGTGTTGTTTTGGCACTTTCGTAAAAGTGTCTTGGTTTTGTTAACCAATGGAAAGCTTCCCTGAAACGGGACGCTTTTTTTTATGCTCAATATTTTCGGTAGTTACTTAATTCTATTGTTTTTTAGAAGCTATTTCCGGCTTTCCATTATATCTTTTTATGGGGCAATATATAGGTAAGCAGCTGTTTTACCTATCATTTTTTTAGTATTTACGTACGCTATTGAAACCAGTAAGCCATAAAAAGGATGCCATTTCAATCCGGGCTAAACTTTTTTTGATAGGTATTTCTTATATTTACCTACGTAATTATCTACAACACCTTTGAAAATACTGAGTCATATTTTTATAATCATTCTCTTAACAATAACAACCCAAGTGGGCGGCATTGTATATGTACTATCACTTTTGTTGATTCATAAAAAAACCAAAAAAAAAGTATTAAAAAGGAGTTTCGTTTTTATCAGTCTATATCTTTTTTCCACTTTTTTAATTCTTCCGTATGTTGCACCTTTTTTTGGTCGAGAAAAAATACAAGATAGCCCATTTTTAAAAGCACATTCTTTCTTTTATACAGTAGCAAACAGAAACTATGTACAACCAGAACTTCAAAAAGCACTGAAACAAATTTCAACAGAATTTGCAAAGCAACACCCCGGAATTACACTGGTATATCTCGATGCTAATTTTCCATTCATTAATAATTTCCCACTTTTACCACATATAAGTCATAATGATGGCAAAAAAATTGATGTTTCTCTAATTTATGAAAATTCCAACGGAGAAATAACCAATAAAAAGCCATCCGTTAGTGGATATGGTGTTTTTACCGAGGCCACAAAAAAGGAATACAATCAAAGTGAAGTCTGTAAAAACCGAGGAAACTGGCAATACGATTTTACCAAATACATTACGCTAGGAAGCAATAAAAACCTTCGGTTTTCAAAATCAGCAACAAGAGATTTGGTAAATAGTATTTTGAAACAAAAAAGTATAGGTAAATTATTTATAGAACCTCATTTAAAAACGAGAATGAATATTCAACATCAAAAAGTAAGGTTTCACGGTTGTAAAGCCGTCAGACATGATGATCATATTCATTTTCAGTTAAAGTAAAAAAAGAATATTTTTTATTATTAAAATATTTATACTGAAACTATCAAATCTTTAATCTTAATCTTCTGAGGAAACCAAACTATAAAATGTGCCCAAAACAATTGTTTGGCAAGCAAACGTTTATAGGTTTCTGTTCCTCTAACATCACTAATGGGTGAAATTTCTGATTGTAAAATTGCTACAGCATTTTTTACAGTTTCAGAATTTACGCTTTTTCCTATTAAAAAAGCACAGGTTTTAGATACGTATTTAGGAATTGCAGCAACGCCTCCTAAAGAAAAATGTGCTTGTAAAATTATGTTATTTTCAACTTCAATTTTTCCGGCAGAATTTACGCTTGCAATATCTAAATGAGTTCTTTTACACACTTTCTCAAAGTTAAAGAATGTGTTTTTATTCAATTTTTGAAAAGAAATCGATTTTAAAATTTCTTTTTTTTGCAAATCATATTTTTTATAATCTTGATGAAATTCTTGAAAAGGAATTGTTCTTTCTGACCCGTTTTTATGCTGAATTGTAACACTAGAATTTAAGGCTAAAAAGAAAATAGACATATCTCCAATAGGAGAGGCGTTTACAAAATTACCGCCCAAAGTACCCATGTTTCTAATTTGTTCAGAAGAAATTAGTTTTATGAAGGCTTTTAAATTAGGAATATTCTTTCTTAGTGCTGTGTTTTCTAATAATTCTGTAACCGTTGTGTTAGCACCAATTGTAAAAGTTTCATTTTTAAAATGAATTCCTTTTAAGAAATCTTTATCTGCAATTAAGTGTACTTTTTTTTCAGATAAGCTGTCTGCGTGTCTAACATACAAGTCTGTTCCGTTGGCAACAATAGTTCCTTTTTTATTCTTAGATGTAGTATTTTTATTTTTAAGTTCTAATAATTTTTCAGGAATAGTTTCAAAATAATCGGGAATAAATCCTTCAGAAATTAACCATTGTATCGCATTTTCCTGATCTATTTTTGTTAGTTTTTCTTCAATTTCTAATCCTGCTTTTTCAATAGATTTATAACCTGTACATCTGCAAATATTACCGCTTATAGCATCATTACATACTTTTTTATCACCTTGAAACTCCTTTGAAGTTTCAAGCGAAAAACCTGTCATGGAAACCACAAAACCAGGTGTGCAAAAACCACATTGCGTTGCAAAATTATGAGCCATTGCATTTTGTACAGTGGTTAATTTTTTTGACAGGTTGATTCCTTCAATACTAACAATATGTTTGCCATGTGCATTGCCTAAAGGAGAAATACACGAAGTAATACTTTGGTACTGTATGGTGTTTCCGTTTAATTCTCCAACCAATACAGTACAAGCACCACAATCTCCTTCTCTACAGCCAATTTTTGTACCTTTAAGTTGTTGTTGCTCTCTAATAAAATCTAACAACGTTATGCCTGCATTTTCAGAAGTAGTTATCTGGGTGTTATTGAGTATAAATTGTATCATAGCTGAATAGCAAGATACAAAAAAAAGTATTCATTTTAAATACCTTATTTTGTCTGTAGAAAAACTTTAGGATACAAAAAAACCATTGCTTTTACAATGGTTTAGTATCGTTTAAGAAAAACGGAAAATTATTTTTCTTCATTCTTTTTAATATTATCAAGATATTCTTGAAAACGTATACCGTATTCAGATTTTTTAATGTCTGCTGTAAAAGAATTGTTTACGGTATCTAACATTTTTAAACTAGCATCATACATTTCTGTAAGTGCAATATATGGCGAAGCTTCAAATCCTGCATTATTAATAGCATAGTTCGTAGTAAATAGCACTCTTCTTCTCGCTAGTTTTTGGTAGTCTAATTCTAATTGTTTTACCAATTCTAGATCTTTCGCTTTTTTTGCATCAAAATCTTTTTTCATAAACTCTAGACGTTCATTTTGAAATCTTTGACTATATTCTTTATAATTGTCTAAAATTTCTTGATTTTTAGAACCAATAATTTCAGGATTAAAACCAAATTGTTCTACTTTATCATTAATGGTAATGCTACCTTGTTCACCAAAAAAGAGTATTCTTTTGTTGGTTGTATTTCCATCAAAAGTTAAATAATACAACACAGGTGAATCTACATTATCCGTTAAAACAAATGTATCATTTCCTAATAAAGCAACAGAATCTACAGACACTAATAAGGTGTCTTTCATTTTTTGTAGGTATAAAGTCCCTTTTTTAAGGCCTTTAATTTGCCCATTTACAATCATGTTTCCTTCCTTTTTAGAAGAACATGCGGCAATTAAAATTGAGAGTACTAAAAGGGTTATGATTTTTTTCATAAATCTATATTTTTTGTGCAAATATGCTATTTTTTATTTAAATTTTTGATGATATTTCCATTAAAATAGTACACAAAATTGCACCAACCGTACCAATTGCATACCCAAAAACAGCCAATAAAACTCCTACTGTGGCTAATGAAGGATGAAAAGCTTGTGCTACAATTGGGGCAGAAGCTGCACCACCAACATTTGCTTGACTACCAACTGCCAAAAAGAAATAGGGTGCTTTAATTAACTTTGCAACTAAAATTAACAACCCTGCATGAATAGACATCCATACAAAGCCTATAGCAATTAAACCTAAGTTGTCAAAAATCATAGCCAAATCCATTTTCATTCCTATAGAAGCTACTAAGATGTAAATAAAAACACTACCTAATTTACTGGCGCCCGCTCCTTCGTAATTTTTTGCTTTTGTAAAGGATAAAATAATAGCAATAATTGTAGAAATACTTATCAACCAGAAGAAACTAGAACCTAAAAACGTAAAGATGTTTCTCCAAGTTTCAGATTCAATTTTTGTAACTAAATTACTAAAAAAAGTACTTAAAAAACCAGAAGCAAAATGTCCAAAACCAACGGTTCCAAAAGCAATAGCCAACATTATCATTAAATCTGATAGGGTAGGATTTCTTTTTACTTTTTGAGAAAATTCTGATACTTTCTTTTTTAAATCTTCAATGGCAGAAGTATCTGCACCAAGCCATTTATCTATCTTATCTTTTTTACCAATTCCTATTAATAAAATTGCCATCCAAACATTGGCAACTACAATATCAACAAAAACCATTCCTCCATATTTTTGCGGATTGTATTGGTATATTTCTAACATGGCCGTTTGGTTTGCACCACCGCCAATCCAACTTCCTGCTAAGGTAGAAAGTCCACGCCAAACGGCATCAAAATCTGCGCCGCCAACCGTATCTGGAGAGAAAATTGAGATTAATAAAATGGCAATGGGTCCTCCAATTATAATTCCTACAGTTCCGGTAAAAAACATAATTAATGCTTTAGAACCTAGGTTAAAAATTGCTTTTAAATCAATGCTTAAGGTCATTAAAACTAATGCTGCTGGTAATAAAAAACGACTAGATACATAATACAATTGAGAGTTTCCGCTCACAACTTCTCCTAAGGAGTTTGTGGTTTCCCATTCTGGGGAAATAATGCCAGAAGTTGTAAAAATTGCAGGTATAAAATATGCCATAAATAAACCTGGAATAATTTTATAAAATTTAGGCCAAAAACCAGATTTTATATTTTCTGTGTAAAATACAAATCCTAAGGAAAGCATTAAAATTCCAAAAACAATAGCATCGTTTGTAAAAATTGGTTCATTCATATTTAAAAAGTTTTTTTAGTAAAGTCTGTATGTATTATTGCACCTAATTGCAGTCTTTTAAGCACTACTGTTGAAGATTTTATTTGAAAATAGCCCATTTTTAGTTTGATGTTTTTATTCAATTTACACAGAAAACCAGTTCCTGTCCAGTTTTGAGCAAACCTTTTGGCTCTGTCTAGATTTATAAATAATTCGTTAAAGATGTAAGCGCTCCACTTTTTTGAAAGCGGATAATTAACATTCAAATTATAACGTACCCAATTTCTTGTTTGATCAATAGTAATATCTTTATGAATAAAACGATGTTCTAACCGAATACGATGACTTGCCTTAAACTTGCCCCACGTAGTTTTTAAATTCAAATCTTCATAAAATCGATATTCATACAAACCTACAGAAGAAGCATCATATTCTAAATCGCCAGTAGAATAACTAGTTCCTACCGTTAAATTTGTTTTTGGGTTAAAGGTGTAATTTACACCAAGTCTATATATTTCTTGTTGAAACTCGCTTGCAATTTCATAATATCTAAAATGCGCCATTGTTTTTAAGGCAAATTTATTAGAGATTTTATGAGATGCATTGTACATATACCAAGTTCCTAATTGATCTTTTGCGGCTTTTTGCGCTTGAATATTTAAGTAAAATAGACAAAAACACAAAAGCAAACTTATTTTTTGCATACTAAATATATTATTTGTGCTAAAGTATTAAAATAAAAAATCCTTTGTAATCTTTACAAAGGATTTTTTAAGTTTATGATTCTTGTACTTATTATAAATCACCTTTTTTTAAAGGTACTTCTTTCTTTAAATATTTATCTAAAAATTTTAAAATTCTGCTGTTAGATTCAATTTGATTTTCCTTTTTTACAAAACCATGACCTTCATCTTCAAATAAAACATATTCTACAGGAACCCCATTTTTTTTAACTCCGGCAACAATTTCATCAGATTCTATTTGTAAAACTCTAGGGTCTTTTGTGCCTTGTAAAACAATTAAGGGTTTGGTTACTTTATCAGTATGAAATAAAGGCGAAATCTCTTTTAAACGAACAGAATCTGCAGAAAAAGGATCTCCTAATTCTTTGTATAAAGCTTCTCTGAAAGATTCCCAATAAGGAGGAATGCTTTTTAAAGTACGCATCCAATTAGTAACTCCAAATAGATTTACACCAACAGCAAATTCTTCTGGAGCAAAAGTTAGGGCGGCCATGGTCATATAACCACCATAAGAACCACCAATAATTCCTATTTTTTCACTATCAATATTTGGTTGTTTTGCTAACCAATTTTTGCCTTCAATACAATCTTGTAAATCTTTTTCTCCGTGGTTTAAATCGTCCATTTGAAAAAAAGTTTTTCCATAACCACTACTACCTCTGTTGTTTACAGCTAAAACGGCATAACCATGATTTACTAAATATTGAATTGTTGATGAAAAATTTTGTCTAGTTTGACCTCCAGGACCACCATGAACCCAAACCAATGCAGGAACTTTATTATTTGCAGCTGCTTGATGTGGTACATAATAAATTGCAGGAATGATAACTCCATCGAAAGAAGGGAAACGAATTACTTCTGCATTTACCATGTGAGAAGGATCAATTTCATTATTTAAAACATCAGATAATTGTGTTTGTTTTTTAGATTCTAAATCATATACATACAAGTTTGATGGCGTATGAGAACCACCTGCATAAAAACGCATCATTGTTTCATCTCTAGAAAAACCTACGTTGGTAATACTTTTGCCTTCAACATTTGGTAATTCTATGTTTTTACCTGCTGCAATATCATAAACTTCAATTGCATTTTTTGCATCTTCATTTATGTAGGTAACTCTGTATTTTCCATTCTCTGTAAAATTACATCCAGTAACATCCCATTTTTTTTGCAGTACTTTTTCTATGTTTTCAGACTGAATATGATACTTCATTAAAGTGTTAAATTCACCATCTGCATCCGTGGTATAATAGAATTCTTTGTCGTTCATAGAAAAACTTGAACCAGAATTACTACTTTGTGTTTTATTTATTTTTGTAGTTTTTTTAGTAGTTCTGTTAAACAAAAATAGATCGGAATCATTTGTATTAATAACTTTGCTTAATGCTAAAATGTTTTTGTTGTTAGAAATTGCAGAAACATCATAACCTTCTTTATTTTCATAAATTACTTTAGAGGTAAAGTTTTCTATTTCCATTTCATAAATATCCATAAAACGTTTGTCTCTTTTGTTGGATGCATAATAAAAGCTTTTTTGATCTTTAGACCAACCATAAAAACCAGCTTTAGCACCTTTATCTGGCGTTAATTCTTTGATACTACCATCTGTGTTTTTTACAAAAAGATGGTCAATTTCATCGCCATTATTGTCTTTGTTAAACAATATTCTGTTATCATTAGGGAAAAATGAAGTTGCCCAAACAGAAGTGCTATCAGACGCTGTAACAGGTGTAAAAGTTCCGTCTGAAGTAGAAACAGTATACATATTATAAATTCCAGAACGGTTACTTGTTACTAATAATTTAGACTTATCAAAAGAAAAACTTCCACCAAAAACACTTTCATTGTCCATTATTTGTTCAATGGAATATTCTTTGAGGGTACTTGAAATTTCTTTAGCATTTTTTTTTTCTGATTTACAGCCAATTATCAATAAGGAAATTGAGAGTAATACTAGTAGTTTTTTCATAGCTTTTTTTAGTTTAAAACTGGTTAATTTCTTTGAAATGAGATATTTGTATATTCTCTGTAGTTGCTTTGTAAGTTAACCAATTTTTACTGAAAAATAAATTTGTCTCAGAAACGGCCTTATGAAATGCATTTTTAAACTGATTTGTTAATTGAGTTTCTGTGGCTGTTTGCGTTCCAAATCTAGAATTAACATAGCGTTGTGCTAGCGAAAACGTTGGGTTACGGTAACTTCTGGGTTTCTTGTTATTCCTTGTCTTTTATCAACCTTGCCTAAATAAATTGCAATTAAAGTATCAATTTTTTTAATGATTTCTGATGACGCTTTTATTTCTGATGTGTATTTTTTCTGGTCTTCTTTTGTTAATTGCGTTTTAATAATTTCTGCAGTATTTTTACTTTCTACCAATTGTTTTACAATAGCGGTAATTTTCTCTTGATACTTTTCTAATTCTTTACTGGCTTCATATTTTTGATTGATAGCTTCATCAGAAATTTCTAATCTTGGATCAAATGCTACTTTTATTTTTTGTTCGGAAATAACTTTATCAAAAGTCATTTTTAGAGTGTAAATGCCAGGTTTTACTAAAATTCCAGAAGGTTCTTTGTTAGATTTTGTACTCTTTCTTGATGGCCTTGCAACTCCTTTTTCTCTTAAATGCCATGTTGTTTTATGTATTCCGTTCTCTTTTGGGGTTTTGAATTTTAAGGTTCTAATGAGTCTTTTTCCATCAAATATTTCAAGTTTTATAGAATCACTTTTTTTAGCATTATTCTTTACTTTTTTTAGCGTTTCATCATTTTCATCATCATTTTTTTCTTCTTTTTTATCACTAAGAGGCGTTTGTATATAGTAAGAAATAATTGCACCGCTTTTTCTATTCTCTCCTTGATACATGGCATCAGCACCAAATCTACTTCCTGTTGGTTGTTGATATGCACTTTGATAGGCTGTAGGAGGTTCAAACAGATGTAATTTTTTTGCTGTAATATTTCCGTTTGCAATGTCTCTTAAAGGTCTAATATCATCTAAAACCCAAGCAGCTCGTCCAAAGGTTCCAATTATTAAATCGTGTTCTCTTGGATGAATAACCAAATCTTTAACAGGAACTGTAGGAAAACCTTGTGTCCATTTTGTCCAAGTTTGTCCTGCATTTATAGAAATGTACAAACCATCATCTGTTCCTAAAAACAATAAGTTGCTATTTATTGGGTCTTCAATTATACACAAAGCATAACTTTGTACATTATTTTCATTTACAATTCTTTGCCAGGTTTTACCATAATTTTTAGTTCTATAAGCATACGGCGTATAATTAAATCGTCTATAATCATTGGCCACTAATAAGGCTTCTCCTTTGTTTTTGTTGGATGCTTTTATTTGTGTAATCCAACTATTTTCTGGTAAATCTTTTATGTTTTTTGCAACATTTGTCCAGCTTGTTCCTCCATTTTTTGTAATGTGTACTTGTCCGTCATCAGTTGCCGCCCACAAAACAACTTTTTCTAAAACGGTAGGTTCTATCACTAAAATTGTACAATGATTTTCTGCACCTGTTGCATCCATAGTTAAACCACCACTTTCTGCTTGTTTTAATTTTTCTGGATTGTTGGTAGATAAATCAGGAGAAATTACATGCCATGTTAACCCTTTATCTGTTGATTTATGAACAAATTGACTACCAAAATATAGTGTAGAAGAATTAAAAGGGTCTATGTTGATAGCGGCATTCCAGTTAAAACGTAATTTTATAGAGGCATCTTTATGTGTAGGTTTTACACCATAATTATTTCCAGTTTTCCAATCATATCTACTCACAGAACCTTGTTGACTCATAGACCAACCGTAACGAGAGTTTTCTTTATCGGGAACCACATCAAAACCATCACCAAAACTAATTTCTTGCCAATAAGAATTTCTAATTCCCTGTGCTTTCCAAACATAGGCGGGACCTCTCCAAGAACCATTATCTTGCATGCCTCCATACACATTGTATGGAAATTCATGATCCACATTTATGTGATAAAATTGAGCCACCGGTAAGTTGCCAATAAAGCGCCAAGATTTTCCTCCGTCTTTGGTAATATTTAATCCTCCATCATTACCATCAATCATAAATTTACCGTTTTTAGGATGAATCCACCAAGCATGATGATCTGGATGAACACCATTATCTACGCCGTAAGCAGGCATTAATTGTTTGAAGTTTTTACCACCATCTTCCGATACATTTATATAGGTGAACACCGTGTAAATTCTATTTTCATTCTCAGGATCTACATAAATTTCTGAATAATAAAATGGTCTATTTCCAATTCCGGGTTTGTCGTTTATTTTTTTCCAATTAAAACCACCATCTTCACTTTTATACAATGCATTTTTCTTGGCTTCCACCAAGGCATACATTATAGCTGGATTATTAGGCGCAATTGCAACGCCAATTCTACCCAATTCACCTTTTGGAAAACCTTCTTTTTCTGTAATTTGTTTCCAATTTTCGCCTCCATCATGCGTTATGTAAAGACCACTTCCTTTTCCTCCAGATTTAAAAAACCAAGGGTCTCGTTTGTGTTCCCACATGGTGGCAATTATTTTATTAGGATTTGTTGGATCCATAATTAAATCTGCAGCTCCAGATTTTATGTTGGTAAATAAAATTTGTTTCCAAGATTTTCCACCATCCATTGTTTTATAAACGCCACGTTCTTTGTGCTCTCCCCAAGGAGAACCAATGGCACCAACATACACAATTTCTGGGTTTGTAGGGTGTATAATAACTCTGTGTATATGTCTTGTTTTTTCCAATCCCATAGATTTCCAAGTTTTACCAGCATCTAAAGATTTGTAAATTCCGAAACCTCCGTTTAAACTATTTCTTGGGTTTCCTTCTCCTGTTCCTGCCCAAATAACACTTGGGTTAGATTGTTGTATGGCCACAGCGCCAATAGAAGCTGTTAGTTCTTTTTCGAAAATTGGAGACCAAGTAATTCCGCCAGAAGTAGATTTCCAAATACCACCAGAAGCAGTACCAACATACATTATTGCAGTATTTGTTTCTACAACATCAATTGCAGTTACTCGTCCAGACATTCCTCCTGGACCAATATTTCTTGGTTTCATGTTTTTTAAGATGTCCATAGAAAACTCTTGCGAAAAGAGTAGGGAAGTAGCACACAAAAAAAGTAGGGTACATAATTTTTTCATTGAGTTTGGTTTTTATAGTAGTAGGGAGTAATATACAAATTATAAAAATCAAAAATAAAAATCTAGGAAGCATTCTTACTATTAGCAATCAGGAAAAAAAATGGTATTCATTTATGAAATGTATCTTAATTGTAGGTAGAATTGTCTGTTTTTATGTGGATGAAAGTAAAACTCATAAAAATATCTTTTGTGTACATAAAAGTTAATTTAATGACGCATTTCTGCTAACTTTTTATTTGTAAACGCTTTTAAATCATCAAAAAAGAGTGTAAAATCTTCTTGAAACTCAACCTCTAAATTGCGCAAATCTTCAATTGCTAAATTCATTTGAGATTTTCCTTTTGTTCTATGATTCATCCCATTTAAAACTTTTTCAATACCATCTTTGTATTTGTAATTGAAAAGAATATTATACTCAATCATGTATTTGATAAAGTTTTGAGATTTTATTGGCAATTCCATTTTAATTTCATCAAATAAATTATAAACGGAATTTGCGTAAACATCCAAGGGAATTGTAGAATAGTTTGCCCAGTTTTTTGCTAAGAAATAATCGTAAAAAATATCAATAATAACGCCATCATAATGCCGGTAGCGTTCGTGTAATCGTCTTTTACTTTTTCTTACAATTTGATGAGCATCTGTAAATGTATCTATTTCTCTATGTAAGAAAATACCTTGCTGAATTTCTTTAGAAAACCTTTCGTAATTATTACCTCTTATATGATCTGCAATAAAATTACCAATCATAATATTTTTATTGTTTTGTGATAAATATAAATGAGCTAGAAAATTCATGAAGGTAAAAGTAAACAAAAAACCTAATTGCAATTTACTTTATTGTACTGTAAAAAATATTTTCTCATACATAGGATTTCCATTCTCAGAAAAACCTTCTAAAACTATTTCAAAATTTCCTGTAACATCTGAAGTGAAAAAAGAAATATTTTCCTCTTTTAGGTTGATGGTTGGATTCCAATAAAGTTGCGTTCTATAATCTGGAATTCTTTTAAAATTGCTTTGATTATAATTTTTTAAAAAATATTTTTTTCTTGGTAAAGGTTTTTCAAGAGCAACAGATACTGAGTTTTCATTGGGGTCTGGAGTAAAATTTCCTTCAAAGGTTTTTACTGAAATAACACCTTGATAAATGTTGGTGTTGTGTTTGTATTTATTTCTAACAATAGCAATTTGTTTTATTTTTTTTGGATTAAGATTTACCAATTCGTTGTGATTGTAAACAGTATAACCATCAATTAAAACAAGGGGTTTATTATCATAATTGGTAAGTAAATCAATATCTCTTACATGAAATGTATAGTTGTCTGCTTCTTTTGTTATCCATGTGTTTTTAACAACTTCTACAATAGTTTCTTTTACGGTTTTAAAACGTGTGTAATCGTTTAAATTATAGATTATTAAGTGGTTTTTGAATGGTGAAACTACATGTCTGCTAGGTAGAATAGTGTCTTTGTTTAATTCGTTGTATCCATTTTCTATTTGCACATAAATAGCACGTTCTTTAATGCTTTTATTTATTTCTTGATTTGTATGAATAGCTGTAAATTTTAAAGCATCTAAATTTACGGGATTGGGCTCTGAAATAATTATTTTAAAGCTATTTTTATGCTTATTCAAAATTTGAATAATGGCTTTGTTTGATGAATATTCTTCAGGAAGATTAAAGTAGAATTCACCTTTTTTATTGGTGTTTACTATTTTGTAAATACCGTTTTTTTGAATGATTGATAAACTTATTGGTATGTTTTCTAGTGAGATGTAATTAGTAAGTGCAACAATTTTTCCTTGTATGAGTTCTCCTCTTAATTCCGGGAAAAAGACGTTATTTTCAGTGTTCTGATTCGCTGTATTTTGATTGTTTTTTGGTTGATTAAAATTTAAGGGATTTGTTTTTTTAGTGGAGAAGTTGGGCATTATTTTTCGAACAGATAGTGAAAAGTCACCAGAAATGCTATTTTTAAAATTTTCACTAACCTTAATATGTACTTGTTCTCTTTTAGAATATTGTGTTTTGTTTGTTTTTAAAAGGCCATTGTTAGCGGTGTAAGTAGGTATGTTTTTTTTCGAATCTGACTCAGTATTTTTTGTGTTTTTACTGGTTTCTGCAATTATTTTATCAATAAATGGATTTATAATGTTGATAGATTCTTCAAAAAAATAATTTTTATTTTTCATCCAAGTTGTATAGGCAATTAATTTATAGTTGCCGGATGCCAAGTTTGTAGGAATAAAAGCATCGCCAAAACCAACACTTTTCTCTAAATTAATTTTTTGTTTTAAAACACTTTGTTTATCAGAATTGATCAGTTCTAAATAGGCTATTTTACTAAAATTACTAAATAAATTTGAGTCATACTTTAAACAATATACTTTATAGGTTAAAGTTTCTCCTGTTAACAAAAAATTAGAATTGGTGTGAATGTATATTTTTTCTTGAGCTATATTTTGATATACATTGTACGCTTGATCAGATATTTTGATTTGACCTAAAAAGGATTTGCAACACATCAAAAAAGCAAAAAAGACAATTGTTTTAAATTTCATAATTCTTTTTTTAATCTACCCAAAAAGGTGGTTTATTTCCATCTCCCAAAACTCTACAATCTCCACATACTTTTGCAACCAATAAGTATGGACCAAAAGGTCTAATGGTAAGCGGTGGTGGCTCATATATTTGGTTATAGAGATAATTGCCTCTATTTATTTCATCTATTAGTGGAGATGTGCCTTCAAAAGGATCATTTGGGTCTTCTAGCAAAGGATTTATAAACACGCATTCTTCAATATAATCAACAACATTGTTCGGAAAATAGTCTGCATAATTAAAAAACATTCTTTTTTTAGAAACAGTTGTTACATCAAAATAACCTAAAACTTTATCGTTAATATTGGTGTCTGAAATAATATTTCCAGACAAAAGACCCGGTTGATTTTGAGTAAATGTACCCTGTGAAGTAGATATTTTATCAAGAGTTTTATAGTAAGAATAGGCTTCAAAAGATGCTACGTGTTGTGTTAATAACATGCTGTATCTATGAGAAATAATAAAATCATTTTTATCTAGAAATCTCACATTTAAATCTACTTTGTTTTCCGAAAGAGAAAAAGTTTCTGTTTGTACAATATTGGTACCATTAATTGTTTTGTAACAAACTTGACCATCTGTATTGTTTTTTAAAACTGTTTTAACTTTATATCTTGGCGTGTTAGAAACAATTTCTAATTTTAAAGGAGACCATTCTGGGGCAATAATTTTATAGGTTTCTTCATACGTGTATCTATAATAATTGGCGCCATCAGTAGAATTGTTGCTTTTTACAAAAATTCCAATTCCTTCATCTCCATTTGGTTTTGTTATTTTTTTAGACTCAACAGATTCAATTTCACTAAAACCTACAATTTTTTGTGGCGTAGAGTGGTAGGTATTTCCGTTTTTAGTGGTAATTTCTAAAGTATATAATTTTTCAACTTCGGCTTTAAAAAGTAGTGTAGATGTATACACGCCAGGTGTAGTTTCTGAATATATAAATGTACTGCCATTGTTATCTTTTACTAGTACAGAAGCGTTTGTTTCTGGATTTGTTTGGGTTTCTTCTATAGAAAAAGTTCTAGATAGTTTTATCGTATGGTTTTTTAATTCATTGGTAAGATTGCCTTCAACAACTAAAAAGTTTTCGTAGGTAATGTTATTAATTTCAATGGGTTCTACACAACTGTTTACTCCTGTAAGAATGATTAAAAAGAAAAGTAATTTTATTGTTTTCATAAGTTTCTTTAAAATTTGAAGTTATACGTAATGGTTGGAATTGGTTTTGAAAATATGCTACTTTGGTAGGCTTGTACTTTGCCGTTTTCTGTAACAAAAAAGATAGCATTTGGGTTGTTTCTACCCAAGAGATTGTAAACCGAAATGTTCCAAAAACTGTGACCAACTTTTTTTATTTTATGATTTCCTTCTATATTTAAACCTACATCCAATCTATAATAATCTGGAATTCTAAATTTATTTCTATCACTATAAAGTAAATACTCATTTCCTTGTAAAATATATTTTCCGGTTGGGTAAGTAATTGGCCTTCCTGTTTGGTAAGCAAAATTAGCAGAAAGACTAAATCTTTTTGTTAACTTGTAATTTGTAATAAGGTTAAAATCATGTGGTTTGTCATAACTGGTAGGAAAATAGTTGCCATTATTTACTCTTTCTTCTAAAAAATTACTGTCTAGTTTTAAAAAAGACCTAGAGTAGCTATAACTTATCCAACCGTTTAAATTTCCTTTGTTTTTTCTTGCTAACAATTCAATTCCATAAGATTTTCCTGGACCTTGAAGCACTTCCGTTTCTATATATTCATTTAATAAAAAAGCTGCTCCCACTTTATAATCAAGAATATTTTTATAAGTTTTGTAATAGCTTTCTACACTAAATTCATAATTATTTTCATTGATGTTTTTATAAATTCCGATAGATGCTTGTACAGATTCTTGTGGTTTAATGTTTAAATCAGACAGTTTCCAGGTATCTGTGGGTGAAGCAGAAGTGTTGTTGGTAAGACGATGAATAAATTGATATGAGTTGTTAAAACTTGCTTTTACAGACAAGTCTTCATTAATAGAATATCTAGAAGAAAATCGAAAACTTAATCCGTTATAGGTTTTATAAATTTCATTATTTTCATATTCTTGAATGCTAATTACAGTAGCATCACTTTTAGGATTATTGGCAGCATAAGTTCTTTGTGTAGAGTTGCCTAAAGCAGAAAAGAGCGTATAACGTGCGCCTAAACTGATGGCTAATTTTTTAGAAATAGTGTAATTATCTGTAATAAATATAGCATTTTCTATAGCTCTTTCTTTTTGTACGCTAAACGGGGTAATAATAGAATTATTTCCTTTCGGATTTTTACTTCCTGGTTTTACATTGTATAATTTAGAAGCAATACCATAATCTAATTTATGCTCTTTAGAATATAGGTATTTCATTTTCAACTTTAAATTAACTTCATCAATAACATATTTTAAGGTAAAATTATTATTGGCATCTCCGTCTAAATCGATATTAAAGGAATAGTTACTGTTAGACAGCAGCAGATTTCCAGAACTTTTGTTATTAAATGTATGAGCCCAATCTATGGCTAAAATTTTATTACCATAAGCGTTTGTTGTGTCTGAAGCAATACTGTATTTATCTTTACTATAATAACCAGAAATTCTAACAATATTATTTTTGTTGATATGATGTTTGTATTTGGCATTCAAGTCAAAAAAAGAAGCACTACTATTTTTTAGATTTTTATCATTTAATGCTTTTAACAACCAGTTAGAATACGTGTTTCTTACAGCAAATAACAAAGTAGATTTTTCTTTTATAACGGGTGTTTCTATACTAAGATTGCTAGTTACTGGCCCAATAGAGGCTTCTCCGGTAAACTTTTTAGCATCATTGTCTTTGGTAGTAATATCAAAAACGGAAGATATTCTGCCACCAAATTCAGCGGGAATATTGCCTTTGTAAACTTTTAAATTATCCGTAGTAAAAGGGTTTACAGCAGAAAATAACCCTAAAAAATGGGTGGGATTGTACAATACACTTTTATCTAAAAGAAATAAATTCTGATCAGACTTTCCGCCCCTAACGTTTACACCGTCTACACCTTCACCAGCACTTTGTATACCTGGTAAAGTAGTTGCTATTTTTAAAATATCTCTTTCTCCAAGAACTTGCGGAATTGTTTTTATGTCTTCTGCCTTAATTTGTGTAATACCAGTTTCTGTACTTGTAATATTTTTTCTAGCGTTAGAGGCTATTTCAATGCCTTCTAATTGTTCAGCAACTTCATTTACTATAAAGTTATATGTACCGTTTCCGTACATAATTACCTTGGTTTTCGTTTTTTGTATTCCAGATAAAATAGTTTCTATACTATTGGCGCCATAAGGGAGGCTAAATGTAAATTTACCATTTTTATCTGTAGTAGTATGTAGGTTTTTATCTCTAACAAATAAAACTAAATTTGGAATTGTTTCTGAGGTAATCCCATTTTTTACGGTACCAGAAAGTGTGTAATTTTTTTGCTTAGCATGATGGTTTTCTTTACCAATTTTAACTGTTTTTGTATCAGTAGCATTGTTAGGTGTATTTGTTGATAAAAGTAAAGGAACAGTTTTTTTATCATCAAAATTATTTTTATTAGTAGTAATAGTGTCTAAATTTTCTTGATAAACGCTCTCATAAATCAAGCTATTTTGTGTTAAAATGATGTCTACATTGTTTATGATATAATAATTTAGATTGGTGTTTTCAAAAAGAGTATCTAAAATTTTAGAGATAGAACTGTCTGTAAAATTAAAATTGATAGTAGTCTTTTTATCTACCCATTTATCAATAAAAAAGAATCTATACTTTGTAGTATTTTCTATGAATTTAATAGCTTCTAATTGGGTTAAGTTGTTAAACTTTATAGTGATTTTTTCTTTTTCTTGAGCATAAAATTTGACACTTAAAAAGAGAAAGATAAGTAGTATTATTTTCTTCATTAGTTCATGCATTTTTTTAGCAATTCAATCATAAAAGCATCTGGCTTATGTTCTAGTTTCTGAGCGTTTTCTTTAAAATAACCCCGTATGATGTTTTTTTTATTTGGGAATAATTGCAACCAATATTTTTTCTTATTGATATTGGTATAGACATCGTTCTTACCTATAAAATACGTGTTTTCTGGTATAAATTTATGATAAGAAAACCTCGTAGAAGTTTTGCTCAACCTTTTTTTAAAATATTTTTTATAAAGAATAAAGTCTTTGTATTTAGAGAGTTGACTCATAAAACCGTTTTCCTTAGTATTTATGAAAGAATTACTATTTAAATAGAATGCACTAATTTTTTCTTTGGCTAAAACCAACGGATAATTTTCATTTACCGAAGGTATCTTTACAATAAGATTATCCTCAAAAACATCATATTTTATAGGAATATTGTAATACGTTTGTCCGTCATATTCAACGTCTCCATTATGAAAATTATGGTCTATTAAAAAATGATGATTGTCTTTAAGAGTTCTGTACTGTTCTATATAAATTACGCCATTATTTATGGGTAAGTTATGTTTACCTATCATGGAGTCTAACCATATAAAAGCTTCTTTATTTGTCACATTTTGTGAAAAAAAAGTTGCTGAATATAGCAAACAAAAAAGAGTGATTTTTTTCATGCAATATACAATTGGTGTATTTCTTTAATTCATAAAGAAGTGTTGAAATTTGTATGAGTAAATGTAAACAAAAAACCACAATTAATTCTAGAATTGCTCTAGAACCAATTGTGGTTTTTTAAATATGATAAATTCTTGATATTACAAGAAAGGTATAGAATTTTAATAGTTACTTTATACTGCGTGTATTAACTATTTAACATTACAGGCATTACTAACATGGTAACTTGTTCTCCTTCATCGGTACCATCAATAGGTGTTAAAATTCCTGCTCTATTTGGCAAAGACATTTCAATTAAAACTTCGTTAGAGCTTAGGTTGTTTAACATTTCGCTTAAAAAACGAGAGTTAAAACCAATTTGCATATCATCACCTTGATAATCACAACTCAAACGTTCGTCTGCTTTGTTAGAGAAATCTATATCTTCTGCAGAAATGTTTAATTCTGTTCCTGCCATTTTTAAACGAATTTGATGCGTTGTTTTACTAGAGAAAATAGAAACACGTCTTACAGAGTTTAAGAAAGAAGCTCTATCAACAGTTAATTTATTAGGATTTTCTTTAGGAATAACAGCTTCGTAATTAGGATATTTTCCATCAATTAAACGACAAACTAAAACAATATTATCAAATGTAAACTTTGCATTTGCGTCATTATATTCAATAGTAACTTCGCTATCAGAACCCCCTAAAATTCCTTTTAATAAATTTAAAGGTTTTTTTGGCATAATAAATTCTGCCGTTTGATCTGCAGTAACATCTGTTCTAGAATATTTTACTAATTTATGCGCATCTGTTGCAACAAAAGTTAAATTTTGTGAACTAAATTGAAAAAACACACCGCTCATTACTGGGCGCAAATCGTCGTTTCCGGCAGCAAAAATTGTTTTAGAAATAGCAGTTCCTAAAATACCTGCAGGTACAATAGTTTTGCTTGGTGATGGTAAAGAAACCGCTTTCGGAAATTCATCTCCACCAAAATAAGCCATGTCATATTTTCCTTGATTAGAACTAATTTCTATAGCGTTGTCACCTTCTGTTTTAAAGGTTAAAGGTTGGTCTGGAAACGTTTTTAAAGTATCTAATAATAAACGTGCAGACACAGCAATAGAACCAGAACTATCACTTTCTACATCTACTACAGAACTCATTGTTGTCTCTAAATCTGATGCTGAAACTTTTAGTTGATTTTCAGATAATTCAAACAAAAAGTTATCTAAAATTGGTAATGTGTTGTTGCTATTTATAACGCCTCCTAAAACTTGTAATTGTTTTAATAATTGCGAACTAGATACAATAAATTTCATGTAATATTTTTTCTTAGTTTGTTTTACAAATATATTCTAAATAAGTGACTTTAAAAATTAATTTATTAACAGGTTATAAGCATTTTGTTGATGAGTTTTAAAACGTTATAATTATGTTAACAATCTATAAGGAACCTGATAAAAAACTACATTTGTTTTTATATCAATCTCTATTTTTGTTAAAGATTGTATCCTCGGGCGCAGTCGAGAGGTTTATACAAGGTTTAGACTGCGTTCAGCCTAACAAGATTTGATTAATTTATATATATGAAGAAATTTTTACTTGCTACTGCAACGTTTTTATTGATGTCTGTTTCAGTATTCGCTCAAAAACCTCAAAAATTAACCTCTAATCAGATTTATGAGAAAATTCAAAAGCTAAATTTCTTAGGAACAGCATTGTATATAGCAGCGCATCCGGATGATGAAAACACTAGATTAATTGCTTATTTAGCAAACCATGTAAAAGCTAGAACAGGTTATTTGTCATTAACAAGAGGAGACGGAGGTCAGAATTTAATAGGTCCGGAAATTAGAGAATTGTTAGGCGTAATTAGAACTCAAGAATTATTAGCGGCAAGAAGCGTAGATGGAGGAGAGCAACTATTTACAAGAGCTAATGATTTTGGATATTCTAAACATCCAGATGAAACCTTAGAAATTTGGAATAAAGAAGAAGTTTTAAGTGATGTTGTTTGGGCTATTAGAACCTTTAAACCAGATGTAATTATCAATAGATTTGATCATAGAACTCCAGGTACAACACACGGGCATCATACCGCTTCTGCAATTTTAAGTGTAGCCGCTTTTGATTTGGCTAAAGATTCTACAAAGTATGCAACGCAACTAGAATATACAGCAACATGGGCGCCAAAAAGACTTTTTCAGAATACGTCTTCTTGGTTTTTTAGAGGTAGAGAGACGGCGTTTAAAGAAGCTACTAAAAATTTTACAAAATTTGATATTGGTGTCTATTATCCGCTAAAAGGAGTTTCTAATAATGAATTGGCTTCTTTGGCAAGTAGCCAACATTTATGTCAAGGTTTTGGTAGATTGTCTACAAGAGGAGAGGAAATGGAATATGTTGAGTTTTTAAAAGGAGACGAGCCTAAAGATAAAAATGATATTTTTTCTGGAATAAATACTACCTGGAATCGTTTAGAAAATGGAGGCGAAATTGGTGATATTTTATATGAAATAGAGCAGAATTTCGATTTTGTAAACCCGTTTAAGCATTTGCCAAAATTAATGAATGCCTATCAATTAATTAAAGATTTAGAAGATGTTCATTGGCGAACAATAAAAACAAAACAAATAAAAGAAATTATTGAAGCCTGTATAGGTTTGTATATAGAAGTTTCTGCAATAAGTGCTTCCGGAACACCAAATTCTAATATTGCTGTAAATTTTGAAGTACTAAATAGAAGTGATTATCAAATGATGTTGACTTCAATAACAACTACGCTTGATAAAAACACCATCTTTAAAGGTTTTGAATTAAAACCGAATAAAAAATTGAACTTCAAAGAAACTATTTTACTAAAAACAGATGAATTTACAGATCCTTATTGGTTAAAAAAAGAACCTTCTTTAGGAATGTATACTGTAGATAATCAAGAATTAATTGGGAAACCAGAAACCCCAAGAACGGTAAAAATAGATTTTAACCTTGTTGTAAATTACTTGCCTATTACCATTTCAAAGAACGTTGTAATGAGATATGCAGAAAGAGATCAAGGAGAAATTTATGAACCTTTTGAAGTGTTGCCACAAATAACAACAAAAATAAAAAACAAAGTACTTATTTTTTCAGATAGCATCCCTAAAAGTATTTTTGTAGAAATTAGGGCAGGAGCAAGTTATGTGAATGGAAAAGTGAGTTTAAAGGTTCCTGAAAATTGGACGGTAACGCCTAAAGAAATTCCGTTTAATATTGCTCAGAAAAAGGATAAACAAACGGTAACATTTTTAGTAACTCCACCAAAAAATCCATCAGAAGGAAAGTTAGAAGTTCTAGCAATTTCTAGTGGAAAAAGCTATACCAAAGAATTGGTAGAGATTCATTACAATCACATTCCTAAACAATCTGTTTTGTTAAATTCTGAAGCAAAAATTGTGCGTTTAAATATTAAAAAAGTAGGTAATAAAATTGGATATATTAAAGGCGCAGGAGATGTTGTTCCAGAAAGTTTACGACAGATTGGTTATACCGTAGAGAATATAAATCCCTTAGAAATTAATGGTAAAAATTTATTAAAATATGACGCCATTGTTTTAGGAATTAGGGCTTATAATGTGGTTGATGAATTAAAATTTAAACAAAAATTTTTACTAGAATATGTAGAAAAAGGAGGTAATATGATTGTGCAATACAATACCAATAGAGGTGTAGATGTTGCCGCACCTTTTTCTTTAAATCTTTCTAGAGATAGAGTTACAGATGAATTTGCAGAGGTTACTGTTTTAGAAGCAGAGCATTCGCTTTTAAATTTCCCTAATAAAATTACTGATGAAGATTTTAAAGGTTGGGTACAAGAACGTGGTTTGTATTTTCCAAATTCTTGGGATAAAGCGTTTACCCCAGTTTTATCTATGCATGATAAAGGAGAATCTGCTAAAAATGGTAGTTTGTTAATAGCAAAGTATGGACAAGGAAATTATATTTATACAGGTTTAAGTTTCTTTAGAGAATTGCCGGCTGGAGTTTCTGGAGCGTATAAATTATTTGCAAATATGTTGTCTGTAGGAAAAGAAAGTAACAAAGTTTCAGAATAACAAATTTTGTCATTACTAAGAACAAAGCAATCTCATAGCCAATGGTAAAGATTGCTTTATTTTACGTGATAATATTGAGTTAGCAAACAGTTATAGCCCTGATTGAAACGGCATCCTTTTTTCTGTCAGTTCGAG
The DNA here is from genome assembly GCF_051251875.1 of Polaribacter sp. Classification (GTDB taxonomy): domain Bacteria; phylum Bacteroidota; class Bacteroidia; order Flavobacteriales; family Flavobacteriaceae; genus Polaribacter. The sequence goes on along the minus strand of NZ_JBPOGL010000001.1, from coordinate 141,975 downwards.
TGAATTTGCTTTTTTGCAAATTTTCATCGAGAACAGAAGAAAAAAGATATAGTGGAAAGCAGGAAATAGCTTCAAAAAAAAAGAGAATTTGAAAGGACAAAAATATAGTTGGAAAAAAGAATATTCATTGGTTTTAATAGCAAATGTTATTTACATAATTGCGTTTTATTTTATTACAAATTATTTTACTGTTTAAGCCATGGAAATTGCAAGTAAATTACATTATATAGATTGGATTATTCTATCTATAACCCTTATTTTTATTGTTGCCTATGGTACGTATGTAACCAGAAAAAACGACAATGTTACCGATTATATTAAAGGAGGAAATGACTCTAAATGGTGGACTATTGGTTTGTCTGTAATGGCAACTCAGGCCAGTGCAATTACCTTTTTATCAACACCAGGACAAGCGTTTCATAGCGGAATGGGGTTTGTGCAATTTTATTTCGGTTTGCCCATTGCAATGATTATTATTTGCGTGGTTTTTATCCCCATTTATCACAAATTAAAAGTATACACAGCGTACGAGTTTTTAGAAGGAAGATTCGATTTAAAAACAAGAAGTTTAGCGGCAATTTTATTTTTAATTCAACGTGGCTTGGCGGCAGGAATTACCATTTTTGCGCCAGCAATTATTCTAAGCGCGGTGTTAGATTGGGATTTACTAACGTTAAATATTATCATTGGTTTTTTGGTGATTATTTATACAGTTTCTGGAGGAACAAAGGCGGTAAACGTAACTCAGAAACAACAAATGATAATTATTTTTATAGGAATGCTCATCGCATTTTTTATGATTATGAGTCAACTTCCAGAAAATATTACTTTTACCAATGCATTAGAAATTGCAGGAGCAAGTGATAAAATGAAAGTGCTAGATTTTTCTTTCGATTTAAGTAATAGATACACCGTTTGGACAGGTATTTTAGGTGGTACATTTTTAATGTTATCCTATTTTGGTACAGACCAAAGTCAGGTGCAACGTTATTTGTCTGGAAAATCTGTTAGAGAAAGTCAGTTGGGGTTAATTTTTAACGGATTGTTAAAAGTGCCAATGCAGTTTTTTATTCTATTAATAGGGGTAATGGTGTTTGTTTTTTATCAGTTTAATGCATCGCCTTTAAATTTTAATCCTACAGCAAATGATGCTGTTCAGAATTCTGAATTTGTGGCAGCTTATCAAGAATTAGAAAAAGAACATACAATTATAGAAAATGATAAAAGATTGTTGTTTTCTGATGGATTTCAAGTTGAAGAAAAAGAACGAATTCAGGAATTAAACAAAAGAGATTTAGCTTTAAAAGAATCCGCAAAAGAAATCATTCAAAAAGTGAATGAAAAATCGATAAAAAAAATAGAATCTAATGATAAAGATTATGTGTTTATTCATTTTATTTTAAACAATTTGCCAAGAGGATTAATAGGTCTTTTGTTGGCGGTAATTTTATCGGCAGCAATGTCTTCTACAGCGTCAGAATTAAATGCTTTGGCAAGTACCACTGCCATTGATTTATACAAGCGCAATGTGAAGGATGATAAAAGTGAAGAGCATTATGTAAAAGCATCTAAATGGTTTACGCTTGCTTGGGGAATTATTGCTATTTCTGTGGCCTGTGTAGCTAATTTATTTGATAATTTAATTCAGTTGGTAAACATTATTGGGTCTATTTTCTACGGAAATGTTTTAGGTATTTTCTTGTTGGCGTTTTTTGTTAAATTTGTTACAGGAAATGCAGTTTTTGTAGCAGCATTAATAACTCAAGCCTTAATTATTATCGTATTTTTACTTGATTGGTTGCCGTATTTATGGCTGAACTTATTAGGATGTGCTTTGGTGATGGGAATCGCAATTATATTGCAGTTTTTTATTCCTTCAAATGACAATACGAGTGAAAATTTAAAAACAATAGGAATTGAGTAAATTATGAAAAAGAAAAACATACGTTGGGGAATTATTGGTCTTGGAAAAATTGCCAACAAATTTGCAACAGATTTAGCCACTATAGAAAACACAGAATTAGTTGCTGTTGCTTCTAGAAGTCAAAAGAATGCTGATGAATTTGCAAAGAAATTCAAGTCGAAAAAAGCATATAATTCTTATGAAGCTTTGGCAAAAGATGCTGATGTAGATGCTGTTTATATTGCAACTCCACATAGTTTTCATAAAGAACATACTATTCTTTGTTTGCAACATAAAAAAGCAGTTTTATGTGAAAAACCTTTTGCAATGAATTTGAAAGAGGTTACCGAAATGATAACAGTTGCAAAAGAAAATAATGTCTTGTTAATGGAAGCTTTATGGACGTTTTTTTTGCCACATTTTAACTACGTTTTAGAGCTTGTTAAAAGTGAAAAATTTGGAAAAATTAAAAGCTTGGAAGCAGATTTTGGTTTTTATCCTTTATATGATGAAAATAGCAGAGTTTTTAAAAAAGAAGTTGGAGGAGGAAGTTTATTAGACATTGGAATTTATCCAATTTTTGCTGCTTTGGCTACTTTAGGAAATCCAGAAAATATAGAAGCAAATGCAACTTTTTTTGAAAACGGAGCAGATGCTGAATGCAACATGGTTTTTAATTATAAGAATGCAAAAGCGGTCTTAAAAAGTAGCTTGTTATCAGAAACTCCAACAGAAGCTGTTTATATTTTTGAAAAAGCAACAGTAAAAATAAACAAACAATTTCATGCGCCTTCAACAGTAACAGTTTTTGAAAATGGTAAAGAAGAAATTATCGATTTCGGTTACAAAACCATTGGTTATAATTTTGAAACTGAACACTTTAATAATCTTTTAAGAGAAGATAAAAAAGAAAGTGATATTATGACTTTTGAGTTCTCTAAAAACTTGATGAAAACCTTAGATAAAGTAAGATGTATTATTGGTTTAGAGTATTCTTAAATTGTTTAATTTAAGAATATTTTGAGTTTAGCAGTTTGTGTTTTTTATTTCATAAATAAATTAAAAACATCTCTTATTTAAACAAAAAAATCTCAAGCTTTCACTTGAGATTTTTAAATACTATATATTTTGTAATTTAGTTAGTCACATTAATTTGTACACCAACATACGTGCTTTCCCAAAGGAAACCTAAAACTGCACTTGTATTTTTTAAGTCATCAAATAAAATTGTAAATGTTTCAATAGTGTCAGGAACTGGGTATACTTCCGCAGAAACTTTTACTGCAACTTTAGCTTCATCCCATTCTTTCGGATTTCCCCAATTTGTAGCGTCTGTATAAAAAATAACATCCCAAGATTCTTTGTTTGGTATTGTGTATATCGCATAAGTTCCCGCTTTTAATGTAACATCTGCAACAGTTACATCTGAGCTAAAAGTTATTTTTGTATTTTGATTTGCACCCGTTCTCCAAACTTTTCCAAAAGGAACTAAATCTCCAAAAATGGTTCTGTCTTTTACTCCTGGTCTAGAATATTCTACAGTTATTGTTGATAAACCTACAGTTTGTTCAACTTTTTGAGACGGACTTGCAGGTATTTTTTTTTGCGCAGTTGTAGAGAAAGAGATGGCAACTACAAATAAGCTTAGTAATAAATTTTTCATGTTTTTATGGTTTTATTTTTGATAAATTTACGATTTCAAAAAATGAGAATTGTTAACAAAATCTTAAATTAATGGATTGTATCTTTGTTGAAATTAAGACAAGTTTTAAATGAAAAATGTAAGTATTTTAGGTTGTGGTTGGTTAGGAAAATCTTTGGCAATTTCTCTTTTGGATGAAGGCTTTGCTGTAAAAGGATCTACTACAAGTGAAGAAAAATTAGAACTGTTGGAAATGAATACTATAGCGCCCTATCTTGTTAATATTTCTGATTTTGAAGAATATGATGACTTCTTGTATGCTGATATTTTAATTATTGCAATTACTTCTAAAGATGTAGACGGATTTGAAAACTTAATTTCTCAAATCGAAAACTCTGAGATTCAAAAAGTAATTTTTATTAGTTCTACTTCTGTGTATGGTAGGTTAAATAAAGTAATGACAGAAGAAGATGAAGTGTTAAAAACTCCTTTAACAGAAATTGAAAATTTATTTAGAGAGAATACTTTTTTTGAAACCACAATAATTCGTTTTGCTGGTTTGTTTGGAGATGTTAGACAACCTGCAAATTGGTTTAAAAACGGACGAAAAATTCCACAGCCAAAAGGATTTGTAAATATGATTCACAAAGAAGATTGTATAGAAATTATTCATGAAGTCATCAATCAAAATTGTTGGAATGAAACTTTTAATGCTTGTTCTAATCATCATCCAACAAGAAGAGAATTTTATACGCTAGCAAAATTAAGTAGCGATTTTGAAATTCCTGAATTTGAAACTAATGAGGTTTATGAATGGAAAATTATTAGCTCTAAAAAAATACAAGAGCATTTAGGTTATACTTTTATTCATGATGATTTACTTTCTTTTTAAGTTTCAAATCTTGATAGTGCATAAGAATTTTTACATACTTTACTACATAAAAAATAGGATGGGAATAATAAAAAAAAACTCTTTTGAATTCTGGTAACTAAAGGTTTATTTAAAAAATTTTTTAGAATTTTCCCAATAAACATCCATTTCAGCAAGCGTCATTTCAGAAAGTTCTTTGCCTTCTTTTTTAGCAGCTGTTTCTAAATATTGAAAGCGATTTATAAATTTTCTATTCGTTTTTTCTAATGCATTTTCTGGATTTACATCAATAAAACGAGCGTAATTAATCATAGAAAAAAGGACATCGCCAAACTCTTTTTCGGTGTTTTCTTTATTGCCTTTTTTAATTTCTTCGTTAAGTTCTGTAAGTTCTTCTTGTACTTTTTCCCAAACGTGTTCTGGTTTTTCCCAATCAAAACCAACTCCAGCAACTTTATCTTGAATTCTATTTGCTTTTACCAAAGCAGGTAAACCTTTAGGAACGCCTTCTAAGACAGAATTATTTCCTTCTTTTAGTTTTAATTGTTCCCAATTACGTTTAACATCTTCTTCATTTTTAACTTTTACATCGCCATAAATATGAGGATGTCTGTCTATTAATTTGTCGGAAATAGCATTGGCAACATCTGCAATATCAAAAGCTTTTTTCTCACTTCCAATTTTAGCATAAAAAACGATGTGCAAAAGCACATCGCCTAATTCTTTTTTTATTTCTTGTAAGTCATTATCTAAAATAGCATCAGCCAATTCATAGGTTTCTTCTATGGTTAAATGGCGCAAACTTTCTAGTGTTTGTTTTTTATCCCACGGACACTTCTCTCGAAGTTCATCCATAATATCTAACAAACGGTTAAAAGCAGCTAACTGATCTTTTCTAGTATTCATTTTTTATTGAGTTTCAAAATTTCTCAGTTTCAGACTTACAAAGTTTTCAAGTTAAACGTGGTTATTTAAAACTATTTATTTTCACTTTCAACTTCTTCTTCAATCTTTTCAGTAGCTGTTGCTTCTATTTTAGAAAAGTCTAAACCAGCTTTTATTAAAATGTTAAACCATTGAATAACTTTTTTAATATTAGAAGTGTACACTCTTTCTTCATCATAATCTGGTAATATTTCCGTAAAGAAAGTTTCTAGTTTTTTACCATTTTCTTTGTGAGAAAGAGCCTCTTTACCTGCTGTTTTATCTGCAATAATTTTAAAAACTTTTAATAAAGGCACTTCTTCTTCATAAGTGTAAATAGCAATGTTTTCTAGTAAACTTACATTTTGTGTAGTGTTTATAGCTAATCTTTTTTTGTCTGCTAAAGCTTCTACAATGATAGCGTTTTTAGATTGAGACACTACTTGGTATAAACCTGGTTTACCGGTAACGGCAATTATTTTGTTAAATTCCATATGTTTTTTTAAATACTTATTTTTTATTTTTTAATTTAGGAAAACGCATTCTATAATCTGCATTTATTTTCCCTTTAGAAATGTTTTCTAATTTTTTTTTGAGAATTCTTTTTTTCAAAGTAGACAATTTGTCTGTAAATAATATTCCTTCAATATGGTCATATTCATGTTGAAAAACTCTGGCAGCAATTCCTGTTAGCACTTCAGTATGTTTTTCGAAATTTTCATCTTCATATTCAATGTGCACTTTTTCTTGTCTAAAAACATCCTCTCTAATATCAGGAATACTTAAACAACCTTCATTAAAAACCCATTCATCTCCTTCTTCTGTAAGAATTTGTGCGTTAATAAAAACTCTATTAAAGTTTTTTAAGATTTCTCTATCTTCTTCCGAAAAATCTTCATCTTCTCCAAAAGGCGAAGCGTCTATGATAAATAAACGAATAGGTTTGCCAATTTGTGGCGCTGCTAAACCAACACCAGACGCGTTGTACATGGTTTCTCTCATGTTTGCAATTAGCAAATCTAATTTAGGGAAATCTGCATCTATCTTTTTGCAAACTTTGCGTAAAACAGGATCGCCGTAAGCTACAATTGGTAATATCATTTCTTTATTTTTAAGTTTTGCAAAAGTACTGATTTTAATTAAAAAGGATAAAATTAGATTTGGTAATTTTATTGTTAATTTTTCAATAAAAATTATGTTACTACTATTTTAAAAAAAACTTTAGGTAGCATTCTTATAAATATTTTAGAGATATAACTTTTTCAATGACTTATTTTTGAAAATAAAAAAAGCAATTAAAAAATTCTATTATTTTAAAATACGCGATATAATTAAGTATGCAATATTTATGTAAAGTTTTCTTTTTTTAGGTGTTTAAAGTAACTATAAGTGCTTTTTATTGCACGTTTTTAATTTAGTTATATAAATAAGATTGCAAAATTATGGTGGCACTTATTTCATCAACCAATTCTTTGTTTCTGCGTTTTTTCTTTTTTATGCCGCTATCAATCATTGTTTGAAAAGCCATTTTGGAGGTAAAACGCTCGTCAACTCTTTGTATTGGAATTTGAGGAATTTCTTTCGATAATTTTTTCATAAAAGTAAGAATAAGTACTTCGCTTTCACTATCGGTATTATTCATTTGTTTTGGTTGTCCTATCAAAAATAATTCTACATTTTCTTTTGAAATATATTCTTTCAAAAAAAGTAATAAATCATCTGTTAGAACCGTTGTTAAACCAGAAGCAATAATTTTCATTTCGTCTGAAACAGCTATTCCTGTTCTTTTTTTACCGTAATCAATTGCTAAAATTCTTCCCAAAATTATTAATTTGTTTGCAAAAATAAGGGTTAAATTTTAATAATGAAGTATTAACTTAAATAATATCAATAAGTTAAAAGAGTGATTGAATTGTAATTATAGGATGTTTTAAGAATTTAAACAAGTATAGATAATATGTTTAAAAAATGTATATTCGCTTTAGTTTTTATAGATAGATTTATATTTGCTGAAATTAAATTTTAGAATGAAAGATATTAGAAAAATTATTGAATCTGCTTGGGATAATCGTGAATTATTGAAAGAAGAAACTACAATAAAGACCATTAGAGAAGTTATAGATTTATTAGACAAAGGAGAATTAAGAGTTGCAGAACCAATTGAAGGTGGTTGGCAAGTAAATGAATGGGTAAAAAAAGCAGTTGTTTTGTATTTTCCTATTCAGAAAATGGTAACTTTAGAAGCTGGTATTTTTGAATATCATGATAAAATGCCTTTAAAAACAGATTATGCTGCACAAGGAGTTCGTGTAGTGCCTGGTGCATCTGCTCGTAAAGGATCTTATCTTTCTCCGGGTACTATTTTAATGCCAAGTTATGTAAATATTGGTGCTTATGTAGATGAAGGAACAATGGTAGATACTTGGGCAACAGTGGGTTCTTGTGCACAAATTGGTAAAAACGTACACCTTTCTGGTGGTGTTGGTATTGGTGGTGTTTTAGAACCGTTACAAGCGGCGCCGGTAATTATAGAAGATGGCGCTTTTATTGGCTCTAGATGTATTGTTGTAGAAGGTGTAAGAGTAGAAAAAGAAGCAGTTTTAGGCGCAAACGTTGTCTTAACAATGAGTACTAAAATTATTGATGTTACTGGTGATGAACCTATAGAAATGAAAGGTATAGTTCCTGCAAGATCTGTAGTAATTCCTGGTAGTTATACCAAAAAATTTGCAGCTGGAGAGTACAATGTACCTTGTGCGTTAATCATTGGAAAAAGAAAAGAAAGTACCAACAAAAAAACATCTTTAAACGATGCTTTGCGTGAATATGATGTAGCTGTTTAGAGAAAATAACTTTATGACCAAAATTACTGCAATAATACCAACTTTAAATGAAGAGATTCATATTGCTGATGCTATAAAGTCTGTAAGTTTTGCAGATGAAATTATTGTAATAGATTCTTACAGTAAAGATAAAACATTAAAGATTGCAGAGAAGTTACAAGTAAAAATCATCAAACGTAGGTTTGATGATTTTTCTTCTCAAAAAAACTTTGCCATTGATTTAGCAACCCATAATTGGATTTATATTTTAGATGCTGATGAGCGGGTAACTCCAGAAGTGAAACAAGAAATTTTAGAGGCAGTTAAAAATCCAAAAGATTTTGTTGGGTTTTATGTAAGAAGAAGCTTTTATTTTTGTGGTAAAAAGATTAATTATGGCGGTTGCCAAAGAGATAAAGTGGTACGTTTATTTTTAAAAGAACATTGTAGATATGCAGGTTTGGTGCATGAAACAATTGCTACAAAAGGTAAATTAGGCTTTTTTAAAAATAAAATTGAACATTATTCTTACAAAAACTATGATCATTATATTTCTAAAATGAATCATTATGGTGCTTTAAGAGGGAAAGAATATTTTGCCAAAGGGAAAAAAGTAAATTTATTTCACATCTTAGTAAAACCACCGGCAAGATTTATAATTCATTATTTTATTAGACTAGGTTTTTTAGATGGCTTTCCAGGATATATTTTTGCAAAAACCCAAGCTTATGGCGTGTATACAAGATATATAAAACTGTGGTTGTTAAATAAAGGAATTAATGAAAATTAGTTTTTGTAAAAAACATAATTCTTTATACATCGGTGTAATTTAAACGTAAAGAGCGTAATTATTTGCCAAAAAGGACGCATAATTTCTCGGGCCACTTTTTTCCAAATAATCATGTTGTTTTGCTGAATTGTACTACCTCCCATTTGTTTATCAATGCTTTTTACATACTGCTTATTGGTAGAAAACAGCTTTACTTTATGTTTGTAAACATCCTGTTTCATAACATCAATTGGCGCATAATAATCACTTAAATTGTCGGATAATTTTTTAGCAGCATTTTTACCAATAATTTGTCCAATCATTAACACAGGCGGAATTACATAAGTGGTAATAAGTTCTTTTTTTTCGAATGTAAAAAATCCTTTTTTACCAGAAATATCTAAAAAATCATCCACAGTAATTTGTGCTAGCAAATAATCTAAATCTTTAAAAAAATCTTCATGTACTAAAGCATCATCTTCTAAAATAATAGAAAAATCTTCAGGTTGTTTGGCAAGGTAATCCCAAAGTTTAAAGTGTGTTAGGCAAATGCCTATTTCACCATTATTAGGCAACGGAAAATGGGCAAAAACATTGTGCTTTTTTTTCTCTTTTCTTAAGATTTCTGCATCTAATTCTTTGCCATAAATAGCGCTAATTCTTTCAATAGGAATATTCAATTTTTTAAATTGATTCTCCATAAAGTCTTTTCTATCAGTACTTTTGTCTAGGTTTATATAATATACTTTGTAAGAACTCATAGTTGTATCCAATTAGCAGCAACAATTTCATTTTCTTTTTCTACAAACCAAGTTTTTGGCGCAATTACTGTTTTGTTTTTGTTGTTATTTAACCATGCGCCCCACCAAGAAAAACTGCTATTTGCGGTAATATTGTTTTTGCATAAACTCATTAAATACATGTCTTCATGTGGTATGGTTTTATGGTCTATAAAAGTTGCATTTTCAATAGTTAAATTTTCTTTAGTCCAAGAAATATCATCAGAAAAAATATAAAAATGAGTGTTATTGTATTTTTTATTAATGGTTTCAATGGCTTTTTTATAATATGTTAAATCGCAAGTTCCGTGTACACTATTTGCTTTTTTATCAGAAACATAATCACCCCTTCTAATATGTAAAGAACAGGTGTTTTCTAAGGATAAAATCTCTTTAGAAATTTCTTTTGTAGAAGTAGCTAGCTCATTTTTTAAAACAAATTCAGTTAATAAAATTGCCCTTATTTTTTTAAAATACTTTTCTGTCTGAAAATAACCTTTGGTATATTCATTTCCTTTTAAGGAAGTCATTTTTTTATCAAAAAGTAAACTTTTTTCTTTTAGATTCTTTTTAAGCCCAATTTTGCCTAAAAAAATAGCCAATGGATTCGCAGTTTCTAAATTTATTTTATATTTATCTAGCTGATAACCACCATGTAATTTATATTTCTTAAAAGCAGAAATATCTAATTGTACCTCATAACCTTTTTTAGACAACGCTTTTGCATAAGCATATTGAAACATTTGGTTTCCCAAGCCACCAAGAATTCTAACAACAATCATTATAGGTTTATTCTTTTTGAAAATACTATTTTTGCACTTAGTGTTTGGTTTAAAATAGGCTAATTTTAGTAAAAAATAAATAGTTTCAATTTAACCATATTTTGGCCACACACCACAAGTTGTAAAAATACAAATAATTGTTGTACTAATTCTAAATTCAACCTTTTGAAAACAAAAATAGGTTCAGAAATTGCAAAAGCAAATCAATATTTAAAGGACGGAAAAACTATTTTATATCCTACAGATACTGTATGGGGTTTGGGTTGCGATGCCACAAATTATGACGCAGTTTCATCAATTTTTAAATTAAAAAACAGAGTAGAAAGTAAGAGTTTAATAGTTTTGGTAAGTTCTGTACATATGTTAAAAAAATATGTTTCCGTACCTAAAAAAGCTTTAGATATTTTAAAATCATCAAACCAACCCACCACCATAATTTACAAGAATCCAAAGGGATTTGCAAAAAACACCATTGCAGAAGATCATACCATTGCAATACGAATTGTACAACATGATTTTTGTAGAAAATTAATTAAAAAATTTGGCAAACCTATTGTTTCTACATCGGCAAATGTTAGTGAAACGCCCACGCCAAAATCTTTCTCAGAAATTAGTGATATTATTTTAAAAGGCGTACATTATGTGGTAAATTTAGAAGAAGATACAATTGCTACAAAATCATCTACTATTTTAAAAATTGATGGAGAAAACCTTATTGTTTTAAGAGCGTAACCAGGTGTAATTTGTACTTTTAACGGCACTTTTCTATGAACGTAGAATTATGTATTTTTGGGCGTTACCTAAAGGTCGGGCTTTCCATTGTATCTTTTTTGTAAAAAAAACAAAAAAGGATGCCATTTCAATCCCTAACGCGGGCAACTTTAATGACAATTTGACCAAACCCAAACAATGGCACGTTTTTTAGCGTACTGTTATTTAGTATAAAATATAAAAATGAGTTTTTTTAAAAAAATATTTTCAAAAGATAAAAAAGAAACCTTAGACAAAGGATTAGAAAAGACAAAAACTAATTTCTTTGACAAGCTTTCTAAAGCCGTTGCAGGAAAATCTAAAGTAGATGATGCTGTTTTAGACAATTTAGAAGAAGTTTTAGTAGCTTCAGACGTTGGTGTAAATACAACTCTTAAAGTTATTGATAGAATTGAAGCCAGAGTTGCCAAAGACAAATATGTGGGTACAGATGAATTAAATAGAATTCTTAGAGAAGAAATTGCAGGTTTACTTTCTGAAACCAATGTTGGCAATGAAACTGAATTTACAATACCAGACTTACCAGCTGATAAAAATGGAAATAAAACGCCGTATGTTTTAATGGTTGTAGGTGTAAACGGAGTTGGAAAAACAACTACCATTGGTAAGTTGGCAGCACAATTTAAAAAACAAGGATTAAAAGTTGTTTTAGGTGCCGCAGATACCTTTAGAGCAGCAGCAATAGATCAATTACAAGTTTGGGCAGACAGAGTTGATGTACCAATTGTGCGTCAAGAAATGGGTTCTGATCCTGCTTCCGTTGCGTTTGATACCTTAAAATCTGCGGTAACTCAAAATGCAGATGTTGTAATTATAGATACCGCTGGTAGATTGCATAACAAGGTTAATTTAATGAATGAGTTGACAAAAATAAAACGTGTAATGCAAAAAGTTGTAGACAATTCTCCACACGATGTTTTGTTAGTTTTAGACGGTTCTACAGGACAAAATGCTTTTGAGCAAGCAAAACAATTTACCTTAGCAACAGAAGTTACTTCATTAGCAGTTACAAAATTAGACGGTACAGCCAAAGGCGGCGTTGTTATTGGTATTTCAGATCAGTTTAAAATACCCGTAAAATATATTGGTGTGGGAGAAGGCATAGACGATTTACAAGTTTTTAACAAATACGAATTTGTAGATTCTTTTTTTAAGTAATACTATTTAATTTTTCAAAATATAAACTCCTTTTACGCTCTTGTAAAAGGAGTTTTTTTTTTACATTTTTTTATTTATTAAATAATTAATGTTAGCTTTGGTACTAACCTGCTCTAAATCAAACACTTTTAAAATGACTCAAAAATACATTCTACTTTTTTTATTGACTTTATTTTTAAACAATAAAAATGTTCTCGCTTTTCATGATACTTCAACTATTAAACACACTATTCCTTCTTCAGAAATAAGTTTAGATGATGAATTACTTCAAAAATTAAAAACATCGTTAGCGTCAATTTATAAAAGCAATAAAATAGACTTTAAAGATTTTAATGCTACTAAAAGTAACGACGAAATTTTATTTACTGGAACCTTTGTACTTTACAGGGTTAAAATTAAATTAGAAGTTATTTTTGATACCAATAAAGAACTTAAATCACTTACTGGACGATTATTAAACCCTTCAAAAGGGTTCACTTCTAGACAGTTTAAGAAACTAACAAAAGGAAATTCTGATTTAGAAAATTGGTTTCCAAAAGTGATGAAAAAGAATATTACATTCGATAATTTTGCGATTTCTTTTGATGAAAATAGTAAAAAACCTTCAGAAATTTCAGTCAGTATTGCAACTGTTAATGGATTTAAAATTATAGAAAATAGTCCTTTAAATTTTAACAATATAATAGGTACAGTTACTACTAAAAATCCTGTAAGTGGTGCAAAGGTTTCTGCTTCATTAACGGGTGAATTTAATATTGGACCAACAGTTGTAAAATCTACTGCATCGGTTGGTAGTTCTTCAGAAGATTGGGCTTTTAAAGGTGAATTAGAAAATTTAAGTCTTACAAATGTTTTAAAATCTGTAGTTGGTTCCATTGGGACTTTACCAATGCCGGATAAAGTGATTGATATAAACATAAATAATTCTTCGTTTACTGTTATACCTTCAAAAAAATCATTTTCATTAACAGGAATTGGTGCTGTTTCTGGAACTAAAATAGGAGAACTTCAACTAAAAATTGCTCCTGAACAAGGTTCTAAATTAGGTTTTATGGTGGGAATTAGTCCCAGTTCTGACTTTAAAATGGCAAACATAGATCCTAATTTAAAAATTTTGGATGATTTAAAAATCACAAATTTTGGACTGGTTTTATCTTCTTATTCATCATCTAAAGGGAACTTAGATGTTTTTAAGAAATTAGGAGGAGAAAGTAGTATTGGTAGAGGTTTTAATTTTATTGGTGCCTTTGATTTAAAACCAACAAACTTAGACGATTTAATTGGTTTAGAATCCGTTATGATCAGGGCCGTTGTTAGTAATAAATTATCTGATTTATTATTAGAAGGCGCATTAAATACAAATATTAATTTAGGAAAATCTGCTACTTTTAAAAAAGTATTATTTAGAGTAAAACCCTCTCCAACAAATTTTAAAATTTCTATGGGAGGTGTACTTGAAGTAAAAGTAGATAAAGATGTATTAGCTTTTAGTGCAGAAATGGGTGTTGACATCACAGATCAAGCAATTTTTATAACTGGTTTAATGAACGGAAAATGGAATGACCCTTTTGGAGCAAAAGGAGTCGCTATCGCAAATTTAGGGGCAACTTTAGGGGTAAGTTTTAGAACCACACCAATTCCGCTACCAGAAATTGGTATTAAAGGAGAATTACAAATAAAAGAATTTAATGGAGATCTGTTGGTTTATTTAAATGCCAATAATCCATCAGAAAGTGCTATTGATGCTGGTTTTAATAGAGTGAGTTTAAAAGCAATTTTAGAAGAATTTTGTGATCAACAAACATTAAGAAAAATTCCTTCAGATATTAGAAAAACAATTTTAGATGTGAATCTAGAAGACGCAAGATTAACAATTGCAGCAAGACCTTTAACAATTATGGAAAAAGATTTTGATCCTGGTTTTAGAATAAAAGGAACTGCTAATATTGGTGAAATAGCAGGTGCTAAATTAGATGTTCAGGTGGGTTATGAAGGTATTGATGCCACAGCAGGCATTAAAAAAATAAGCCACTTACCTTTCTTTGAACTTAAAGGAGCTCGTGGTAAAGAAGATCCAATTATTAGAATTTTAGCAAAAGCTAGTACTGAATCTAAAGTGGTAATTTCTGGTTCTGCTACTTTATTAGGCTTGAATTCTGAAACCGATTTACTCTTAAATGATAAAGGTTTTGATTTGTATATGAATGGTAAAATCTTTAATGTCTTTAATGCGAAATTAGAAGTTACGGGAAGTAGAGTTAAAGATGGTGGAAGTTTTAGAATTGCTGCTACTATGGAGCAGGATTTTATGAAGTATTTAACAAAACACGCATCAGATGAAATTGATAAGGCTACAAAAAAAACACAACAAGATATTACTACAGCTCAAAATAAAATTTCTAACGCGCAGTTAAAACTTAATAGTTTAAACACCAATATTGCGAATATGCGTAATACGGTTAAAGCAGAACGTAAAAGAGATTTGGATAATATTAAAAACGCAAGACAAAGTGTTGTGAATGAAAAAAGAAAACATTTTAATGATATTGTTAATAATATTAATAGCATAAATCGTAAAGTAAATGCTGCTCATGCAGGAATAGCCAAAAAAAAGAAAGAAATTGCAAACGCCAATGTTTTTGAAAAGCCCGCGCTAGCTTTAAAATACACTCCTTATTTTACAGAGCAAGCTTTTATTATTTCAACTCAAGAAACTGCTAAAGTAACGCAACAAGGTTATAGAGAAGTAGCAAAAGTTGCTTTAAAAGCTGCAGAAGAAAGTGTTGGTTTAGTGCATACTTTAGGAAGTAAAACTCCAATAGATGCAGATCCTAGAATTGTAGCTTTAATAGGTTCTAAAGAAACAGCTAATGCAGCAATGATTGCGGGTAAAGGAATTCTTGAGGGTGCAAAAATAGTTGGTGTTGGTACTTTAGGTGCTGCAAAATGGATTGTAGAAAACGGTCCCACAAGTGTTGTGAATATTACTTATGCACATTTTGAAGCTAAATTAAATGCAGCACACGGAGGTGCTATTTTAGTGCGCATGAAAGGTACTTTTGCAGGAAAACCTCTGGATGAAAAATTTACTATTAATTTTAAAGACCCGTTAAAAAGTTCAAAAGATTTTGCACAGAGTTTGTTGTAATATAAGTTTTTTATGTTGCTCTAAAAAATACTTACTCTTCCCTAAATTTACGTAATGTTTTTAGAAAACTATTTTTAATTATTATAAATATTTCTTGTGGTTTTATTAAAACTATATGATTCTTTCGTATTATGAGGGTGTCGTTTTGGAATATTCCTATTCCATAACCGCATTTATTTTAGCCCATAAATCGTTATCAAAATTAGATAAGGCAAAATTTACGTTTTCTGCTGCTTCTCTAATTCTAATCATTACTAGTTTTTTGCAAATTCAATTAGTGTTGTATAATTACCATTATCAGCTTCTTTTAAGGCTTTTATATATTGTCTTCTGGTTTCGTTAGCTTTAACCATATTTGATTGATGCCAAGAAAATATTTCATTTTTAAATATTGATTCCATTATAATGTCTGCCATTATTCTAGAGTGTCTTCCATTTCCATTGGGAAAACAATGAATGGATACTAGGCGATGTTTAAATCTTATAGCTATTTCTTCATGAGAAAAAGTTATATTTTCTATCCAATATTTGGTGTCTTCTAGTAAGTTTTTTAATTCAATTCCAATCTGTATCCTTGGAATTCCAATGTTTTTTTCAGTGTTTCGGAATTTGCCAGCCCATTTCCAAACATCACCATACATTTTTTTATGCAAGTCCTTTATAAACTTTTCCGTTAAAATTTTTTCAAGTTTCAATCTTGTATGAATAGTCCATTCTACTGCTTTTTCTATATTTAATTGTTCAAATTCATCTAGTTCTCCTTGAGTAGAAATTGAACTTATTTTAAGGCCTTCTTTTTCATTCTCATCTAAAGGTGTTTGTCCAATTTTATAATCGAATTTTAATCCCATAATGATTTTTTCATTTCTCTTTTTATTTCATAAGCAAGTTCTTTAATTGTTTCAGCTATCTTTTCATCTCCAATTCCTTGATTCTCTAATTTCATATTTTGATGGGTTCTTAAAACAATTTTTCTAGCTAGTTTCTCTGCTTTACTTTGTATTAAATCGTTGATTGTTCCTTCTTTTGGCACTAATCCATATACTAATTTTAAGTCCATTGCATGAGCTACATCTTTTAATGAATTGAGTGTTATCCTTCCATTAGCTTCGCTTTCCTCAATTTTTTTTACACCTTGTCTTGTTATATTTAATTTGTCGCCAAGTTGGGCCATTGTCATATTTAGTGCTGTCCGTATTGTACTTACCCATCCACGTTCTGGAATTAGTACTTTTCTAGTTTCAAAATATGGTTGAAGTTTTTTGTCCAATTGCTCAATTACAAGTTTTTGCTTATTTCTCATTTTTTTGTAAACTTTTTTGTTTACAAAAAAAATATTTGTAAACGTATGTGTTTACAAATATAATTAAAAGTAATGGTATATGTTTACAAAAAGTATAAAAAGTAAAGACTTTAGTTTACTTTTTATACTTTTTGTAAACTAAAGCCAATGTTTATACGGTGTTTTAATGTTTTACTTAAAAAGAATTCTATTCAATCACATCATTCATCTTTTCCCATAAATCGTTATCAAAATTAGACAAGGCAAAATTTACGTTTTCTGCTGCTTCTCCCATTCTAATTATTACTATTTTTTTACTGGGAACAACATATATTTTCTGGTCATTTTTACCCAAAGCACAAAAAAGATCTGCCGGAGCATTTGGTATTAATTCTCCATTAAATTGAGCCTGACTTTGTGGTAAATGATAATTCGGTTTTCCGTTTAGCCACCAAAAATAACCATACGAATTATTAATGTTTTGAGACGTATTTGTGGCTTCATTTATGAAGTTTTCAGAAACAATTTGTGTATTTTCCCATTTTCCGTTGGCAGAAATTAGCAATCCAAAACGCGCCATAGATCTTGTTGTACTCCAATAAACATTTAAACTTCCTATATCTGTCCAAACGCCATTCATGCCAATTTTATCTCGTAATTTGGTGTTGAAGTAGTTTGTCCAAGTTGTATTGCTTGCTTTTGCAACAACCTCTTGCATTTTTACATACACATTATGATATGCCCAACGTGTGCCCGCATCAGCAACGTATTTTAAGTTATCAGCAGAAACATCATCACCTAAAGAATCATCTAAACCAGCAGTCATAGAGAGTAGGTTTTTGCAGGTAATTAAGTTTTCTTTTTCCAAAGTAGCGCTTGTCCAACCAGTTCCTAAATAATCAGAAACTTTATCATGTATATTTAAAAGATTTTCGTCTTGTGCAATTCCGGAAAGGGTAGAAGTTAATGTTTTGCCAGCACTTGCCCAATACCAATTAGAAGTAGAGGTGTGATTGTTAAAATATTCTTCTATCACAATTTTTCCGTTGTAAAGTACTATAAAACTTTTGGTGTTTTTTTCTGATAAAAAAGTTTTTAAATCTTCAATTTTGTTCAGGTTCCACTGTAAATCTTCAGGAGTAATTGTTTCCCAAGTATTGGTTGTTATAGAGGGAAAGTAGATTTTTTCTGTTGGCTCTACTACTATAATTTCTTCTTCATTATCTTTTTTTGAACAAAAAGAAAATATTAAGAAAAATAAAAGTAATAACGAATATACTTTGGATGAATTCATTGATAAGATATTTGTAATGTTAGACCCCATTTTTCACAAAAAGTTTAAAAAATTCTATTTGAAAATCAATTGTTTAAAGTAAAAATACAATAAAAAAAATATCAGTAAAGAAATTGATAGAATAATAATGAAAAGGTTATTTTTGCACTCGTTTTGATTTTATTAAATTGAAACATACATTAATCAAGATTTACAGCCATAAGCGAATTCGCTAAAGGCGAAAAGCTATAAATATGCGTACAAAAACCATCAAAAAAAATAAGATTAACGTTGTTACTTTAGGATGTTCTAAAAATATTTACGACAGTGAAGTGTTAATGGGACAATTAAAAGCCAATGGTAAAAATGTGGTACATGAAGATCCTGAAGATGATGGTAACATTGTTGTCATAAACACCTGTGGATTTATAGGAAAAGCCAAAGAAGAATCTATTGATACTATTTTGCATTATGCACAACGTAAAGAAGCTGGTGAAATTGACAAAGTTTTTGTTTCTGGTTGTTTAAGTGAACGTTATAAGCCAGATTTAGAAAATGAAATTCCGAATGTAGATCAGTATTTTGGTACACATGATTTGCCTAATTTATTAAAAGTTTTAGAAGCAGATTACAAGCACGAGTTAATAGGAGAACGCTTAACAACTACGCCAAAACATTATGCATATTTAAAAATTGCAGAAGGTTGCGACAGACCTTGTTCTTTTTGTGCCATACCTTTAATGAGAGGTAAACATATTTCTACGCCTATTGAAGATATTGTAACAGAAGCTACTAAATTAGCAGAAAAAGGCATTAAAGAAATCATGTTAATTGCACAAGATTTAACCTATTATGGATTAGATATTTATAAAAAACGCGCATTAGCTCAATTATTAGAAGCCTTAGCAAAAGTAGAAGGAATAGAATGGATTAGAATGCATTATGCTTTTCCTACAGGTTTTCCGATGGATGTTTTAGATGTAATGAAACGTGAGCCAAAAGTGTGTAATTATTTAGATATTCCGTTGCAGCACATTAATACTGAGTTGTTAAAATCTATGAAACGAGGTACAACACACGAAAAAACAACAGCATTAATTCATAAGTTTAGAGAAGCAGTTCCAGAAATGGCCATTAGAACTACGTTAATTGTGGGTTATCCAGGAGAAACAGAAGAAATGTTTCAAGAATTAAAAGATTGGGTAGAAGAAATGCGTTTTGAACGTTTGGGTGCATTTGAGTATTCTCATGAAGAAAATACTGGCGCGTATGTTTTAGAAGATGATGTTCCTGCGGATGTTAAATTTAAACGTGTAAATGAAATTATGGAAGTTCAATCTCAAATTTCTTGGGAATTGAATCAACAAAAAATAGGAAAAACGTTTACATGTTTGTTTGATAGAAAAGATGGAGAATATTTCTATGGAAGAACAGAATCTGATTCACCAGACGTAGATAATGATGTTTTGGTAGATGCAAAAGAACATTATATAAAAATAGGAGAATTTATAGAGGTAGAAATTCATGAAGCTGGAGATTATGATTTGTATGGAACTCCGGTAAAAAAATAATAAGCATAAAATTTTAAATTGATAGAAATACGGCAATCGCCGTATTTTTTTTGTTTCATTTTTACGTTAATATTATACCTTATTAACCAAAAACATAAAATTATGAAACTTAAAAAATTAGTATTGGGAATTACATTATTATTTTCTTGTATTGTTTTAGCACAAGAAAAAGGAGATTTTTCAGGCTTTGTAGGTGTAACGTATCCGCTTGTTTCTGGCTCAGATATTGGGGCAAATGCAGGTGTAGTGTATCTATTTACAGAAGCTTTGGCAGCAGCACCTAGCTTTTCTTATTATTTTACACCAAGCGGTTTTACTTCAACAGCTATAAATCTTGATGCACGTTATTATTTAGGTGGAGATGAAAGTTTAAAGTATTTTGGATTGGCTGGAGTTTCTTTTTTATCAACAAAAGTAACCGGTTTTGGCGCCGTAAGCGATACCGGTTTTAATGTTGGTGGAGGATTAATTTATGAGCTAGGCGAAAGTTTTGGTTTACTTGCACAAGTAAAATATGGCTCTGGTGGTGCTGGCGCAGTAGAACCAATGGTAGGGATTCATTTTAATTTTTAAAAAGGACTTATAAAAAAACATAATAAATCTTCATAATTTAAAAACCGAAACAATTAAGTTTCGGTTTTTAAATTAAAATAGTAATTCAATACAAATTTAACTAGTTATTTGCTTTTCTTTTGTTTTGCTTGTTGCGCTTGTTGTTCTTGCGCTTGCTTCATTGCAGTGTCAATTCTTTGTCTGAATTTACTTTTTGCTTTTTCTGGTTTCTTTTTGTTTTCTTCTATTTGTGCATGAATTTTATCTTCATCAATCACATAATTTTTAATAACCAACATTATTGCAATGGTTAATAAGTTAGAAATAAAGTAATACAAACTTAAACTACTTGCATAGTTGTTGAAGAAAAATAACATCATAATAGGAGAGAAGTAAATCATATACTTCATCATTTTTCCCATATCTGGCATTCCTTCTTGCGTTGGTGGCTGCATATTTGCTTGTTGACTTTGGTTCATTTTCATATAAAAGAAAATGGCAACAGAAGCCAAAATTGGAAATAAACTTACATGATCTCCATAAAAAGGAATTTTAAAAGGCAATGTAAATATAGTATCATAAGAAGATAAATCTGGCGCCCATAAAAAACTTTCTTGTCTTAATGCAATGTTTGTTGGAAAAAATTTAAACAATGCAAAGAAAACAGGCATTTGTAATAAAGCAGGTATACAACCAGACATCATGCTAACTCCAGCTTTTCGCTGAATTGCCATGGTTTCTTGCTGGCGCTTCATTGCATTTTCTTTTCCTGGATATTTATCATTTAAAGCAGTTAATTCAGGTCTAATAACCTTCATTTTTGCACTAGATAAATAAGATTTATACACTAACGGAGACATGATAATTCTAACAACAATGGTCATTAAAATAATAATTAATCCGTAGTTAGATAAAAATCCTTTTAAGAAATTAAAAACAGGATAAAAAACAGTTCTGTTTAAGAAACCGAATATTCCCCAACCTAAATCTGCCGTTTCGTCTAAATCTGTTTCTTTAAAGGTTTTTAATAAATTATAATCACTTGGTCCGTAAAACCATTTCATATTATAATTTAATTCTCCGTTTGCTAAAGCTAAAGGTGTTTTTAACTCAAATTTCTTGGTATATATACTATCAATTTCTTCATTCTTCACTAAATCTGTAGCAGCAATGGTAGCGTTGTCAAAAGGAGTATCTGTTAATAAAATAGATGAAAAGAATTGTTGTTTATAAGAAACCCAATCAACCTTATTTACAATATCAGACTTACCAGCATTTATATAATCTACATCACCATCTGCTTTGTAATAGTAATGCGTATACATGGTGTTTTCGGTTTTTAGACTTTTTTCATGTCTATAACCGTCTAAAGTCCAATCTAAATTAATAGGGTTAGAAGAATTGATAATGTTGTTATAACCTTGCGATTTAACAGTAAAACCAACCATATAGTTATTTGGTTTAATTTCATATCTATATTCTAAGTATTTTGTTTCAGAAGCTTTTAATTTCATAGACAATACTTGGTTTTCCCCATTCTTAGTTAAGGTTGGTTCAAAAAGTAAATCTGTGGTGTTTAAAATGCGGTTGTCTGTTGTTCCAAAATTAATGTTAAAAGAAGAGTTCTTGTCTTTTATCATATATAAAGGTAAAGAATCATGCGTTTTATAATTCTTAATTAAGGCTTCAATAATTTGACCTCCTTTATTATCAATAGTTAATTTTACTAAATTATTTTCTAAAACAGAAACGCCTTCTTTACCGTGCATTGCACTATAACCAAGAATGCCTAATTTATTGGTAAAAGCAACTTGTTTTAGTGAATCATTAGCAAAATCTGGAGTTGCAGTTTTAATAGCATTAGCTGTGTTTATGTTTTTTGTAGAGTCTACAACTATTTCATTTGTAGCTGTATCTGAGATTACTTCATCTGGTTTATTGGTGTTCATCCAGTATAATAGAAGTCCTCCTAATAAAATCATTCCAATAAAAGTATTGTAATCGAATTTTTTTTGTTCCATGTTTGTTAAATGTCAATTTGTCATAATATCAAGAATAATCCTTGATAAAAAAGCGACAAATGTAGTTAAAAAGCAGTTTTAATATTGATTTTACCGCGATTAATATAATAGCTTATACTAGTTCAAATAGTATTCCGCTTTCATTCTTGATTATTAAACTTTTAATTTTGAATATTTCAGTGCTGCTTTTATAAAATCTACAAACAATGGATGTGGTTTTAGCACGGTACTTTTATATTCTGGGTGATATTGTACACCTACAAACCATGGGTGCGAAGAAACTTCTACAACTTCTACCAATCCTGTTTTTGGGTTAAAACCTGTTGCTTTCATTCCTGCGCTTTCAATTTGCGCTAAATAATCATTATTAAATTCAAAACGGTGTCTGTGACGTTCGCTTATCAATTCAGAATTGTATGCTTTAAACACTTTAGAACCTTTTTTTAGTTCACAATCCCAAGCTCCCAAACGCATGGTACCACCTTTATCGGTAACATTTTTTTGACTTTCCATTAAATTAATAACCGGATTTTTAGTGCTTTTGTTCATTTCAGTAGAACTGGCATTTTCTAAATTTAGCACATTTCTTGCAAATTCAATAACAGCCATTTGCATACCTAAACAAATTCCGAAAAAAGGAATGTTGTTTTCTCTAGCATATTTTACAGCTCTAATTTTACCTTCAATTCCTCTATCTCCAAAACCAGGAGCTACCAATATACCATGAACACCTAATAGTTTTTTCTCAGCATTTTTAGGAGTTAAACTTTCTGAATGTACCCAACGTACTTTTACTTTTGTTTCATGCGTAGAACCTGCATGAATAAAAGCTTCTGTAATAGATTTATAAGAATCTTGTAGTTCTATATATTTACCAATTAAAGCAATTTCTACTTCGTGTTTTGGGTTTTTATGTTTTTGTAAGAAGTTGTTCCAAACTTTTAATTCAGGTTCTCCCTTAGAAGAAAGTTTTAATTTATTTAAAACAACAGTATCTAAACCTTGTTCTAACATTAAATTAGGAACATCATAAATAGTTTCTGCATCTATAGATTGTATAACGTCTTCTTTTTTAACATTACAGAACAATGCTAATTTACGTTTAATATCATCTGAAATTTCATGTTCTGTTCTACACACTAAAATATCTGGGCTTACACCACTTTGCATTAACATTTTTACAGAATGCTGTGTAGGTTTTGTTTTTAATTCACCTGCCGCTGCTAAAAAAGGTACCAATGTTAAATGAATAACAATTGCGTTTTCATTTCCTTTTTCCCATAACATTTGACGCACAGACTCTACATAAGGCAAAGATTCTATATCACCAACGGTGCCGCCTATTTCTGTAATTACAATATCATAATCACCAGTTTCACCTAAAATTTGAATTCTACGTTTAATTTCATCAGTAATATGCGGAATTACTTGAACCGTTTTTCCTAAAAACTCTCCTTTACGCTCCTTATTAATTACAGATTGATAAATTCTACCTGTAGTTACATTGTTCGCTTGACTAGTAGGAATGTTTAAATAACGCTCATAATGCCCTAAATCTAAATCGGTTTCGGCACCATCATCCGTAACATAACATTCTCCATGCTCGTATGGGTTTAATGTTCCTGGGTCTATATTAATGTATGGGTCTAGTTTTTGGATGGTTACAGAAAACCCTCTTTCTTGTAGTAATTTAGCTAAAGATGCCGCTATTATTCCCTTTCCTAGTGATGAAGTTACGCCTCCTGTTACAAAAACGTATTTAGTATTGTGCATGGTGTTTTTAGGTTTGCGCAAAAGTACTAATACTAGATTTTATTGCAAATAAAAAAAGTATAAAATAATTAAAAAATGTTTACTTTTGCCTTCGGTTAAAATATTTTCATTTTTTTTATAAATAGTATTTGCTATAAATAAAAACAGTTGTATATTTGCCCACGCTTTTAACGAGGTAAAAATTGTTAAAAAAAACAAAATAATAAAGAAGACATTTAAAAATACAGAATAATGCCAAAAAGAACGTACCAACCATCAAAGAGAAAGAGAAGAAACAAACACGGTTTCATGGAAAGAATGGCTTCTGCTAATGGAAGAAAAGTGTTGGCTAGAAGAAGAGCTAAAGGAAGAAAGAAAGTTTCTGTATCTTCAGAATCAAGACATAAAAGATAATGATTAACATTTTGTTAATAATTAAGGTGTTACTAATTTTTAGTAACACCTTTTTTTATATCTAAGTCCCAATTATTATTACAAACTCATAAAATACAACAAGTTACAATGCCAAAAAGAAAAGACCTCAAATCAGTTTTAATTATCGGATCTGGACCAATTGTTATTGGACAAGCATGTGAATTTGACTATTCTGGTTCACAATCCTTACGTTCTTTAAGAGAAGATGGAATAGAAACGATATTAATCAATTCTAATCCTGCAACAATTATGACAGACCCTTCTATGGCTGATCATATTTATCTGTTGCCTTTAACAACAAAATCAATCATTCAAATTTTAAAAGAACATCCGCAAATTGATGCTGTTTTACCAACAATGGGTGGGCAAACTGCATTAAATCTTTGTATTGAAGCAGATGACAAAGGAATTTGGGAAGATTTTAATGTAAAATTAATTGGTGTAGATATAGATGCCATTAATATAACAGAAGATAGAGAACAATTTAGAGAGTTAATGATAAAGATTGATGTGCCTATGGCGCCTCAAGCAACAGCTACTTCTTTCTTAAAAGGAAAAGAAATTGCTCAAGAATTTGGTTTTCCATTAGTAATTCGTTCTTCATATACTTTAGGTGGCGCTGGTGCTTCTATAGTATATGATCCAAAAGATTTTGACGAATTATTAAGCAGAGGTTTAGAAGCATCACCTATACATGAAGTGATGATTGATAAAGCGATGATGGGCTGGAAAGAATACGAATTAGAATTATTACGTGATAAAAATGACAATGTGGTTATTATTTGTTCTATCGAAAATATGGATCCGATGGGAATTCATACCGGAGATTCTTTAACTGTAGCACCTGCCATGACACTTTCTGATACTACTTTTCAGAAAATGCGTGATATGGCAATTCACATGATGCGTTCTATTGGAGATTTTGAAGGCGGTTGTAATGTGCAGTTTGCAGTTTCGCCAGACGAAAAAGAAGATATTATTGCCATTGAAATTAATCCACGTGTTTCTCGTTCATCCGCGTTAGCGTCTAAAGCAACAGGATATCCTATTGCAAAAGTTGCTACTAAATTAGCCATTGGTTATACCTTAGATGAATTAGAAAACGGAATTACAAAATCTACATCAGCTTTATTTGAGCCAACTTTAGATTATGTAATTGTAAAAATACCGCGTTGGAATTTTGATAAATTTGAAGGTTCAGACAGAACTTTAGGTTTGCAAATGAAGTCTGTTGGCGAGGTAATGGGTATTGGACGTTCTTTTCAAGAAGCATTACACAAAGCAACGCAATCATTAGAAATTAAAAGAAATGGTTTAGGTGCAGATGGAAAAGGCTACACTAATTATAACCAAATTATAGATAAATTAACCAATGCAAGTTGGGACCGTGTTTTTGCTATTTACGATGCAATTGCTATCGGAATTCCTCTAAGTCAGATTCATGATATCACAAAAATTGACATGTGGTATTTAAAGCAATATGAAGAGTTATTTCAACTTCAAAAAGAAATTTCTAAATATACCATAGAAACTATTCAAAGAGATTTGTTGTTAGAAGCAAAGCAAAAAGGATATGGAGATAGACAAATAGCACACATGCTAGATTGTTTAGAAAGTCAAGTATACACTAAGAGAGAAGAATTAAAAGTACAACGTGTTTTTAAATTAGTAGATACTTGTGCCGCAGAATTTAAGGCAAAAACTCCTTATTATTATTCAACTTTCGAAAACGAAATTGAAACTGCAGACGGGCAAATTACAATTGCAAACGAAAGTATTGTAACTGATAAAAAGAAAATAATTGTTTTAGGTTCTGGACCCAATAGAATTGGTCAAGGAATTGAGTTTGACTACTGTTGTGTACATGGTGTATTAGCCGCTGCAGAATGTGGTTACGAAACTATTATGATTAACTGTAATCCAGAAACGGTTTCTACAGATTTTGACACCGCAGATAAATTATACTTTGAACCCGTTTTTTGGGAACATATTTATGATATTATTCGTCATGAAAAACCAGAAGGAGTTATAGTACAATTAGGTGGGCAAACGGCTTTAAAGTTAGCAGAGAAGTTAACTAAATACGGAATTAAAATTATTGGAACTTCTTTTGAAGCGCTAGATATCGCAGAAGATAGAGGAAGATTTTCAACAATGTTAAAAGATAATAAAATTCCTTTTCCAGAATATGGTATCGCAGAAACTGCGGATGAAGCTTTAACTTTAGCAGACAAATTAGATTTTCCTATCTTGGTAAGACCTTCTTATGTACTAGGAGGACAAGGAATGAAAATTGTTATCAATAAAGAAGAATTGGTAAAACATGTAGTTGATTTATTAGGTAGAATGCCTGGTAATAAATTGTTGTTAGATCATTACTTAGATGGTGCTATTGAAGCAGAAGCAGATGCAATTTGTGATGCTGATGGTAATGTTTACATTATTGGTATTATGGAGCATATTGAGCCTTGTGGAATTCATTCTGGAGATTCTAACGCAACGTTACCAGCTTTTAATTTAGGTGAATTTGTATTGCAACAGATTAAAGATCACACACATACCATTGCAACAGAACTAAAAACTGTTGGTTTGATAAATATTCAGTTTGCAATTAAAGATGATATTGTTTATATTATTGAAGCAAACCCAAGAGCCTCTAGAACTGTGCCTTTTATAGCAAAAGCGTACAAAGAACCGTATGTAAATTATGCAACCAAAGTAATGTTGGGTCATAATAAAGTAACAGATTTTAATTTTAATCCTAAGTTAGATGGTTTTGCCATTAAACAACCTGTATTTTCTTTTAATAAATTTCCTAATGTAGATAAGAAACTAGGACCAGAAATGAAATCTACTGGAGAAAGTATTTTATTTATTGATAGTTTAAAAGACGATGAGTTTTACGATTTATATTCTAGACGTAAAATGTATTTGAATAAATAAAAAGTTTCTTTTTAAATATTAAAAAAGCATCCAATTCTATAAATGAATTGGATGCTTTTTTATGAAATTGAATTAAATAATTAAGTTTTTTATATACGTAAAAGTGATGTTATTAGTCAAATAGGAAATAGGAAAAACAACTTTATTTATCAGTTAAGTTAATTTTAGAATTACTTTCTTCTAGTAAATGAATAAAATCGTCTACTTTAAATACTTTACTATTAAAGCGAGACGTTCTATGTTTACCTTCACTCTGTCTAGTTATACTTCTAGCATAACGTCTTATTTCATCTTTAGAAGTTAAGATAAGACCAGGTATCGGAGCGCTTTTTCCGTTTTCATCTTTGGCAACCATGGTAAAATAAGAAGAGTTGCAATGTTTGGTTTTGCCAGTTCTAATATTTTCAGAATCTACACGCAAACCAACTACCATAGAGGTTCTACCTGTAAAATTTACAGAGGCTTTTAAGGTAACTAATTCTCCTACCTCAATTGGGCTTAAAAAATCTACCTTATTTACGGAAGCGGTAACACAATAATTACCAGAATGTTTAGAGGCACAAGCAAATGCAATTTGATCCATAAGGTTTAAAATATGACCTCCATGAATTTTTCCACTGAAATTTGAGTGCGATGGTAACATAAGTTGGGTAATTGTAACTTGAGATTCGGCACTATGTTTGTAATTCTTATCTGTTTTATCCATGGCTCAAAAATACAAATATAATTTTTTATATGGCGTTTTTGAAGTAAATTTGAAGCGTAAAAAAAAATTATGAACTATATTTTATTTGATGGTGATGTAAGAAAGTCGCTATTTCCCTTTACCTACACAAAACCAGTTGCAGATATAAGAATTGGAATTTTAACCATTAGAGAGAAATGGGAAAAATATTTAGGGCTAACAACTACTACAATTACTGAAGAATATTTAGAAGAAAAGTATCCAATGGTAGAATTGGAAGAGAACATTTTAATCAATGCTTCTTTTTGTCCGACAAAGAGTTTGGTAGAGAAAGTGAAAAAATTAGCTAAAAACGAAGCTATTTTTAAAGGAGAAGATGTTATCGCTTTTTTTACCACAGATTCTCAAGAAGCCGTAAATTTTGATGACTATACAGCAATTGAGTTTGATGAAGATATTATTCAAATAAAAAATACCTGGGATATTTTTTCACTTAATGAGAAAGCTATTCAAGAAGATTTCGATTTAATAACAGAAGGAAGAACTTCGCAACCAATACCTGAAGGAACAAGGTTTAAAAATAAAGAAAATATCTTTATAGAAGAAGGAGCGGCCATTACTTTTGCAACTTTAAATGCGTCTACAGGACCAATTTATATTGGTAAAGATGCAGAAATTATGGAAAACTCTGCAATTAGAGGTCCTTTTGGAATGTGCAATCATGCCGTAGTAAAAATGGGCTCAAAAATTTCTGGAGGTACAACTTTAGGTCCATATTGTAAAGTAGGAGGAGAAATAAATAACTCCGTTTTAATGGGCTATACTAGTAAAGGTCACGATGGTTATTTGGGGAATTCAGTCTTAGGAGAATGGTGTAATTTAGGCGCTGATACTAATAATTCTAATCTAAAAAATAATTATGCAGAAGTAAAATTATGGGATTATGAATCTGGAAGGTTTGCAAAAACAGGACTCCAATTTTGTGGTTTAATGATGGGAGATCATTCTAAATGTGGTATTAATACCATGTTTAATACAGGTACAGTTGTTGGTGTAAGTGCAAACATTTATGGTAGCGGATTTCCTAGAAATTTTATTCCTTCATTTAGTTGGGGTGGCGCTTCTGGGTTTACAACTTATAATTTACCCAAAGTATTTGAAGTAGCCACTGTTGTAATGAAACGAAAAAAATTAGAGTTAGATGAGAAAGATAAAAATATTTTAACTCATGTTTTTGAGCTCACTAAAGAGTACAGAAATTAATACTAATTGTAGTGATAAATTTATAAACATCAGACCTATTTGTCTTAAATCAGATAGGTCTGATGCATTTATAATTGAAGATGCTTTGTTGTTTTCAAATTAAATTTTTATCAGATTTTGACCTGTGTTTCGAAAATTTTTATTTTCTATCTAGAAAATCTTGAAATGCATTTTGAGTAATTGCTTTTCCTAAAGAATCTAATTTTATAGATGCTGTTCCTGTTTCTAAGATAGGTTTGTTGTTCATAAAATCAAATACAAAAACACCGTTTTTAGAAAGGATACCAAAACCTTTGTTAAAAATGTAATGCGCATATTGTTCATCAGAATTATTGAACATGTTTTTGCTGAAAACAAACTCAGAAGTATCTCCTTTTAAAAGATTTAATAGCGTGTAAGAAAAATCTACTTGACTTCCTATATTGTCAATTTTAATACCTGTTTTATGCAAAGCACCACCTAACCAAAGCATTGGTATTTTAAATTTCTTTGGAGAATTAAAGACTCCTTTATGTTCTGGAAAACGATGCCCATGATCTGACATAATAACAATTAAGGTGTTTTTATACCAAGATTGTTTCTTTGCATTTTCTATAAAATCACCAAGAACTTTATCTGTATAGGCATGCGCACTTCTAAATTTGTTTTCTTCAGTATCTTTACCAAATTTGTAGTCACCTAAAATTTCATAAGGTTCATGGCTAGTAAGCGTTAAGGCTATTTTAAAAAAGGGTTGGTGTTTTTCTTCGTTAATATCTTTTGCAAATCGATCCATAAAAATATGATCATGTGCGCCCCATTTAGAGTTCCAATCTTTTTTATCAAAATCATTACCATCTACAAAATGCTTGATACCTGCATTTCTTAAATAGGTATTCATATTTCCAAAATTTAAATCACCACCATAATGAAAAGAAGTTTTGTAGCCCAATTCTTCCATTTTTTTTGGCAACATGGGCAAGCTTCTTGTTTTGTTAGGCATTTTCATAATGCTTACCGTAGGTTGCGGATAATAACCACTTAAAATAGCAGGAATTCCTTTGTCGGTTCTATCGCCATTTGCATAAAAATTGGTAAATAATATTCCTTCTTTAGAAAGTCTGTTTAGGTTTTCTGTAACCGTTGGTTCACCACCTAGAGCTCCAACAGCTTTTCCTGATAAACTTTCCCAAATAATTAAAATTACATTGGGTTTTTGAGTGTTTAAAATGCTATCTGTATTAGATGTTAAAAGTTGATTTCTTCTTTTATTAATAATACTTTTAGCGGTTTCATTATTAAAATTTTGATACGGATTTTTACCATTCGATCTGTGATTTAAAACATTAAAAAAGTTCCAAATAAAATTATTGGCCGCGTGGTTTGCAAACATTTTATCAGAAAAATACACATTACTTTGGTTGATGGGAATGGTTTGTAAGCCACCTCTAACAGGAATAATTAAAGCTGCGGTAATCAGTAAAAAAACAGGAGCTTGCCACCAATTTCCTTTAACAACTTTGTTGCTGTATTTGTTGATGGTTCTCTTAAATAATTGAATGAAAACATAGGTGATAAAAATCCAAAAAAGCCCACCACTAATTAACTGAAAAGTAGAAACAGAAGCAATCATAACTTCTGGCGTATTTAAATAGGTAAGTAATGTTGTATCTAAACGAACGCCCCAAGCTTGGTACAAACCGGCATCAATAATTAGTAATAAATTAAGGAAAATTAAAAGTATAATCGAATACCATTTTATAAGAAAACTTATTTTTTTTGGTTGAATAAAAACTGAAAAAATAATGATTAAAAAAGGAATGAAAGACAAATAAGCAGCAAAAGAAATATCTAGTCGCAATCCATATAAAAAGGATTTTAAAATGGTTGTGAATTTCAGTTCTTTTGTTTTATCAACATAAAAAAGGAGAAAGAATGTTCTAGCAAAAATAAAATAACCAATCCATAATAGAAAATAAGAAATGTTTAGTAAAAGTCTGTTTTTAAGTGATTTCATTAATAATATTATTGTTGATTTTCATTAATTAAAATAACAAAAAACAAATTTTTTTATCGCAAATTTAGGAAAAAGAATAGATTTTTATATTCGTTAATTAGTGGTAGTTCTGTACTTATTCTGTTACTTTTAATCGTGCTTTTGCGGTGATAGATGTGTTTGCATACTCGTTATTTAAATATTTTAAATATCCTGTGATGGCAATCATCGCTGCATTGTCTGTTGTGTATTCAAATTTTGGAATGTAAGTGGTCCATCCAAAATGCTTTTCTGCCAATTGTAATCTTTTTCTAATTTCAGAATTAGCAGAAACGCCACCAGCTATAGCAATCTGTTTTATGCCTGTTGTTTTTACAGCGTTTTTCAGTTTTTCCATCAAAATTTCTACAATTGTATATTGTATAGAAGCACAAATATCATGTAAATTTTCTTCAATAAAATTAGGATTAATTCGTTGTTGTTTTTGAATAAAATATAAAATACCCGTTTTTAATCCACTAAAACTAAAATCTAAATCGCCCACTTTAGGTTTGGTAAACGGATACGCTTTTGGGTTGCCTAATTTTGCATATTTATCAATTAAAGGTCCGCCAGGATATGGTAAACCCAGAATTTTTGCCGATTTATCAAAAGCTTCTCCAACGGCATCATCAATAGTTTCGCCCAAAATTTCCATTTTAAAATGATTGCTAACTTTAACAATTTGTGTATGACCACCACTAATGGTTAAACAAATAAAAGGAAAACTTGGAATTTTACTTCCTTCTTCTTCAATAAAATGCGCTAAAATATGTGCTTGCATATGGTTAACATCAATCAACGGAATTTGTAATCCCAAAGCCAAAGATTTGGCAAATGAAGTTCCTACCAATAAAGAACCCATTAAACCCGGACCTCGGGTAAACGCAATGGCAGATAGGTTTTCTTTTGTAATATTAGCTTGTGCTATTGCTTGTTGCACAACTGGTACAATGTTTTGTTGATGCGCTCTTGATGCCAATTCAGGAACAACGCCACCATATTTAGAGTGGACATCTTGGTTGGCTACCACATTGCTTAATACTTTAGCGTTGCAAATTACAGCAGCACTTGTATCATCACAAGAAGATTCTATTGCTAATATATAAGTAGGTTTT
Organism: Polaribacter sp.; assembly: GCF_051251875.1. Lineage (GTDB taxonomy): Bacteria > Bacteroidota > Bacteroidia > Flavobacteriales > Flavobacteriaceae > Polaribacter. The sequence continues at coordinate 109,497 of NZ_JBPOGL010000001.1, read as the reverse complement.
TCCATGAAGATTTTGTTAATAAAAAGCAAAATTAAGTATATTTTTATAGTAGCAGTCTTTTTTTAAGAATAGAAATTAAAATCTTTCTTAAAATTGACCGTTCTTTGTACTAATTGGCAATATTTTTGATTGCTATTAAGTAATTGTATACTACTTTAAAAAATAGAAAATCATCAAAAAGATAGGTAAAATAATAGGAAAATGGCTCGGGTATTTATTGCTCTTTTTCTTGTTGATAAGTATTTTGCTTTCGCTGCCTTATGTACAAACCCAATTAGGAAGTTTTCTTACGGAAAAAATTAATGAAGATTATAAGGTAAATATTACTGTTAAAAAAGTAGATTTATCTCTTTTAGGAAAGGTAAATTTAAAAGATATAGAAATTAGAGATCATCATAAAGACACTTTAATTTTTGCAAAAACACTAAGTACTTCACTTTTAAATGCAAAAAAAGTACTTGAAAATCAGGTAAATTTAGGTAGTATTTCTCTTGATGGCGTTCATTTTTTTATGAAAAAGTATAAAGATGAAGAAGATGATAATTTGGCTGTTTTTATTGAAAGCTTTAATAATAAAGAAAAAGATTCTTTAGCAAATCCTTTTATTTTACAAAGTTCTAATGTGTATGTAAATAATTTAAATTATAAATTAATCAACCTCAATAAAAAAGATTCGCTTCAGTTTTCTGCAAGTAATACGGGTGGTAATTTACAAGATTTATCTATTGTTGGGCCAGATTTTTCTACAAAAATTAGAGGCCTGTATTTTGTAGATAATAGAGGTTTAGAAGTTACAAACCTTACTACAGATTTTACATACACAAAAACCGCAATGTTTTTTAAAAATGCAAGATTAAAAACTCAGAATTCAGACATTTTTGCGGACATAGATTTTTCTTATGCAAGAAAGGATTTGGCAGATTTTAATAACAAAGTTACCATAAATGGAGATTTTGTTAAAAGTTCTTTATCAATTATAGATTTAAAAAGATATTATAATGAATTAAGTGGTGATGATAAGATTCGGTTTTCTGGTAAATTAAAAGGAAAATTGAATAATTTTGGTTTGCAAAATTTTCAATTATCTTCTAAAAAAGGACTTAAAGTAAATGGCGATTTGTATTTTGTAAATGCCGTAAACTCCGAAAGAGGTTTTATTTTTGAAGGAGATTTAAATAATTTAACAGCTACTTATAAGGAGTTAAAAAATGTGTTGCCAAACGTTTTAGGAAAAACACTACCATCTGAGTTTGATAAACTAGGTAAATTTGTGTTGTTAGGGCATGTAAAAGTTACGCCTCAACAAATGAGTGCTATGGTAAATGTTCATTCAGAAATTGGGTCTACAGTTTCTGATCTTCAAATAACCAATATAAACAATATTGATTTTGCTAAATATAATGGGCAAATAGAATTAACAGATTTTGATATTGGTTTATTTTTTAACGATCCTTTGTTTGGAAAAATATCTTTAAAAGGAGATGTAAACGGAAGCGGATTTCGATTAGATAATATTAGTACTTCTTTTATAGGAAACGTTTTTGAGCTAAATTTTAAACAATATCCATATAAAAATATTGCGGCAAATGGGCAATATCAAAATAACAAATTTGATGGAGAACTAACAATAGATGATCCTAATTTTAAAATGAAATTTAATGGTTTGGCAGATTTATCTTCCGCTGTGCATGAATTCGATTTTAAATCTGATATTAGTTATTTAAATTTAAAAGAAACAAATCTATTTACTAGAGATAGTATTGCTGTTTTAAAAGGAAATATAGCTTTAGATATTCAAGGAAATACCTTTGATGATATTACCGGTAAAGCAACCTTTAAAAATGTTTTATATACCAATCAAAAAGAAGAGTATGTTTTTAAAGAATTTAATGTAGCGTCTTCTATTAAAGATAGTATTAAAACAATAGATGTTACTTCTAAAGACATTGCAAGCGGTTCTCTTACAGGGAAATTTTCATTTTCAGAATTATTACCAGTTGCCCAAAATGCGCTAGGTAGTATTTATACCAATTATAATCCGTATAAAGTTGCTCCTAACCAATTTCTAGACTTTAATTTTACTATTTACAATCAAATTGTAACCGTATTTTTTCCTGATATTTCTATAGATGACAACACGAAAATAAAAGGGAAAATAAATGCTGATAAAGATTTGTTTAAAGTTACTATTTCATCGCCTAAAATAGAGATAAATAGTAATGAAATAAAGGATGTTTTATTGCGGACAGACAATCAGAATCCGTTGTATAACTCGCATTTAACAGCTTCAGAAGTAAACACAAAGTATTATCAAGTCTCTAAATTAAATTTATTAAACAGAACCCAAAATGATACACTGTTTTTTAAATCTGTTTTTACTGGAGGTATTAAAAAAAATGAAGAATTTAACCTCGATTTCTTTTATACATTTAACCCAGAAGGAAAGTCTGTTGTAGGTTTCGAAAAATCATCATTTCAATTTAAAGAAAACATTTGGAATATTGATCCAGATAAAAAGAACCCAGACAAAATTACCTTCGATTTAAAAACCAATGATTTTAATTTTAGCCAGTTTAAATTGGTTTCTAAAGAACAAAAAATTGAATTTAATGGTACTGTAATAGGAACGGATGAAAAGGCATTGTTTGCAGATTTTACCAAAGTAAAACTACAAAGTTTTTTGCCCAATATAGATAGTTTGGCTTTAAAAGGATTGCTTTCTGGAAATGTAGAATTTGTTCAAAAAAGAGGAGTTTATAGTCCGGAAGCTATTTTAGAAATTAAAAATTTTGAAGTAAATAAGTTTAAACAAGGAGATTTATCTTTAAGTGTAAAAGGAGATAATTCTTATGAAAAATATAAGGTAGATTTATCTATCGATAATGAAAAAGTAAAGAGTATAGCTGCAACGGGTACTATAGATTTTGCCTCTAAAAGTCCCATTATAGATTTAGATGTATTTTTAGAAGATTTTAGGTTAAACGCTTTTAGTCCTTTAGGTAAAGATGTTTTGTCATCTATTAGAGGTAGCGCATCTGGAGATTTTACCTTAAGAGGTTTTCTAGGAAATCCTGATATGGAAGGTACTTTGCGTCTTAAAGATGCCGGATTAAAATTTCCGTATTTAAATGTAGATTATGATTTTGAAGGTGAATCTAGTGTAACATTAGATCAACAATCTTTTATATTTGATGATTTTAAAATAAAAGACACAAAACACTTTACAAGAGGTAAATTACAAGGAGATATTACCCATGCCAATTTTAAGCAATGGTTTTTAAATATTGAAATAGAAAGTAAAAACCTACTAGTTTTAGATACTAAAAACACAGAAGAATCTCTGTATTTTGGTACAGCATTTGTAGATGGTTCTATAGATATTTCTGGTCTTACAGACAGATTAACCATTTATGCAAATGCAAAAACACAACCAGGAACAATTTTTGTTGTGCCTTTAAAAGATATAGAAACAGTAGATTCTTATAGGTTAATTCATTTTAAATCTGAAGAAGGTGCCATAAAAGACAGGCAAATTAAAGTTGCAGAAGATGCTTTAAAAGGATTGTCTTTAAATATAGATTTAGAAGTTACAAAAGATGCGACAGCGCAAGTGGTAATTGATGAAGTTAGCGGAAGTCAATTAAAAGGAAATGGTTCAGGAAACCTTAGAATAGAAATAAATACGCGTGGTAAATTTAATATGTTTGGAGATTACACGATTAATAATGGCGTGTATGATTTTAAATATGGTGGTTTTGTAAACAAACCTTTTCTTATTCAAAATGGAGGAACAGTTTCCTGGAATGGTAGTCCGTTTGAAGCCAATTTAGATGTAACTGCTGTTTATAAGGCAAGAGCTAATCCTGGTATATTATTAGATAATTTTAGTTCTAATAGAAATATAGATGTAGATTTAGTAACAAGAATTACCGGTGGTTTATTTACTTCTAAACAAGATTTAGATATTCAATTATCAAATGTAGACCCTACCATTGCAAGTGAGCTAGAGTTTTTGTTAAATGATAACAATGTAAATCAAAAAACAACACAGTTTATTTCTTTATTGGCGTTGGGCACGTTTACCAATCCAGATAAAGTAGATTTTGATGCAAATGCAACGTTAACAAATACGGCATCAAGTGCAATTTCTGCCGCTTTCTCTAACTTATTAAATAGTCCGGATAGTAAGTTTAAATTAGGTTTAGGATATCAACAAGGAAATGATTACAATGTAGATTACCTTAATACAGACAATCAATTTGATGTTTCTGTAAGCACACAACTTAGCGATCGGGTTTTAATTAATGGTAAAGTAGGAGTTCCTGTAGGCACAAAAACACAATCTAGTGTAGTTGGCGAAGTAAAAGTAGAAGTTTTATTAAATAAAGAAGGCAATTTTAGAGGAGTTATTTTTAATCGTCAGAATGAAATTCAGTACTCAACAGAAGAAGAAGGATATACACAAGGTGTTGGGTTATCTTATCAAGTAAATTTTAATAACCTTTCTGGCTTATTTAGAAAAATAGGATTAAAAAAGAAGTTAGAGAAGAAATCTATAAAGAACAAAAAACCTGTAAAAAAAGATAGCGTTGTAAATGAAACCAGAGGTCTCATAAATTTTGAAGGAAATTAGAAAGGCTACATTAAGAAGTAAACATAATAGATTGTAAAATTTACAATGAATGAATCTTGAAAATCATTATAAAAACCTTTACAAAGAATCGGTGCGTAAAATTTCTTCCGATAATTATGAAATTGACAACCTAATAGAGTCTGAGAACGATAACAGATTTGGAATAACACTTTTGGTAAGACCTCCTATTGAAATAAAAGAAAGAATACAGAAATATATTCAAGAAATTAAGAAAATTGAACCAAATCAATATTATTACCCAAATTCAGATATTCATATTACGGTGATGTCTATCATTTCTTGTTATGACGGATTTGATATAAATACAATTGATTTAGCAAAGTATATTGAATTAATAGAAAAATGTCTTGTAGCTAAAAAAGATATAAATATTACTTTGAGAGGAATTACAGCCTCAACTTCTGGAATTATGGTTCAAGGGTTTGTAAAAAATAACGAGTTGAATAGTATTCGAGATGTATTGAGAAAAGAATTTAAAAACTCTAATTTAAAACAAAGTTTAGATAAGAGATATGCCATACAAACAGCTCACTCAACAATTATAAGGTTTAAAACTGCATTAACTCAAAAAGAAAATTTTTTACAAGCTTTAGATAAAACCATTGATTACAATTTTGGACATTTTAAAGTAAATAAATTTGAACTTGTTTACAACGATTGGTACCAAAGAGAGAAATGTGTGAATAAAATTCATGAATTTGGTCTGTAAAATGATGTTGCCTACCATTACACAAATTTAATGAGGTTTTTTTTTTAGTTTGCACAAAGTGCTGTATCTTTTTATTATGATACTTATTTACAAGTAGATAAAGAAAAACATAAAATAAGTATAAGATATGTCTGGGGTTCAGATTTTAACAACTATAAACCTACAGACTAAAACCAATACCAATCATTTTTCGAGTAATGATTTATATCATTTTATACATATTATTAAAGTGTTAATTTTGTCATCGAAAAAATTAACAAAACAATAATAAAATTTACCATATTTTGTACCAAAAACAAACTATTTTTCGAGCTTAGAAAGGACAAATTAGCCTAAAACGATTTCGTAGTTTTTTTGTTTAGAATGCTAGAAAAACAGTAAATTTACATCATAATTATATGAAGAAAATTAATAAAATAGCGGTAATGACTTCTGGGGGCGATGCACCAGGAATGAACGCGGCAATTAGAGCTGTAGTAAGAGCGTGTGCTTATTACAGGGTAGGTTGTTTAGGAATTTATAGAGGGTATGAAGGTTTAATTGAAAACGATCTTGTAGAATTAAATGCAAGAAGTGTTCATAATATTATTAACAAAGGAGGAACAATTTTAAAATCTGCTCGTTCTAAAGAATTTAGAACAAAAGAAGGTAGAAAAAAAGCGTATGAAAATTTAATAGAACATGGAGTAGATGCCATGGTTGTTATTGGTGGAGACGGTTCTTTTACAGGAGCTGTTACTTTTAATGAAGAATTTGGTTTTCCTGTAATTGGAATACCAGGAACCATAGATAATGATATTTTTGGAACTACGCATACTTTGGGCTATGATACAGCTTTAAACACAGCCGTTGAAGCAATAGATAAAATTAGAGACACAGCTTCTTCTCACAATAGATTATTTTTTGTGGAAGTAATGGGGCGTGATGCAGGTTTTATTGCTTTAAACGCAGGAGTAGGAGCAGGTGCTGAAGAAATTTTAATTCCTGAAGAAGATTTAGGATTAGATAGATTACTAGAGTCTCTACAGAAAAGTAGAAGAGCAGGTAAATCTTCTAGTATTGTTGTAGTAGCAGAAGGTGATAAATCTGGTAAAAACGTTTACGAATTAGCAGAATATGTAGAGTCTAACTTGCCAGAATACGACGTAAGAGTTTGTATATTAGGGCACATGCAAAGAGGTGGTTCTCCATCTTGTTTCGATAGAGTTTTGGCTAGTAGATTAGGAGTAAAATCAGTAGAATTATTATTAGATGGTAAAACCAATTTAATGGTAGGTCTAAAAAATAACGAAGTAATTAGTACAAGTATTGCAGAGGCAATAGCGGGTGGTCATACTATAAACCATGAGCTTTTAAGAATTTCTGATATTATAACAACATAAATTAATTAATTAATTAAAAATTAGTAAAAATGATTAAAATAGGAATTAACGGATTTGGAAGAATTGGAAGATTAGCATTCAGATCTACAGTAAATAGAAAAGACGTACAAGTAGTTGGAATAAATGATTTATTAGATGTAGATTATTTAGCTTACATGTTAAAATATGATTCAGTGCACGGAGCATTTGATGGTACTGTTGATGTAAAAGACGGTAAATTAATTGTAAACGGAAACGAAATTAGAATTACAGCAGAAAGAAACCCAGCAGATTTAAAATGGGATGAAATTGGTGCTGAATATGTAATTGAATCTACAGGATTTTTCTTAACAGAAGAAACTGCAGGAAAACACTTAGAAGCAGGAGCTAAAAAAGTAGTATTATCTGCACCTTCTAAAGATCATACACCAATGTTTGTAATGGGTGTTAACAATACAGAATTAAAAGCAGATCAAAAGATTTTTTCTAATGCATCTTGTACTACTAACTGTTTATCTCCTATTGCAAAAGTATTAAATGATAACTGGGGTATTTCAGAAGGTTTAATGACAACTGTACACGCTGCAACAGCAACTCAAAAAACTGTTGATGGTCCTTCTATGAAAGACTGGAGAGGTGGACGTTCTGCTATTGGTAACGTAATTCCTTCTTCTACAGGTGCTGCAAAAGCAGTAGGAAAAGTAATTCCTGCTTTAAACGGAAAATTAACTGGTATGGCATTTAGAATTCCTACTATGGATGTTTCTGTTGTAGATTTAACTGTTAAATTAGAAAAACCAGCAACTTATGATGAAATTTGTGCTGCAATGAAAGCTGCTTCAGAAAGTGGATCAATGAAAGGTGTTTTAGGATATACTGAAGATATGGTAGTTTCTCAAGACTTTGTTGGAGATACTCGTACTTCTATCTTTGATGCTAAAGCTGGTATTGCTTTAAATGATAACTTTGTAAAAGTTGTTTCTTGGTATGATAACGAAATGGGTTATTCAACTAAGATTGTAGACTTAATAGAATACGCTGCTTCTTTATAATATAAAGTAGTTTATACATAAATAATAGACCTGATAGAATTAATTTTCTATCAGGTTTTTTTACCTTGTAAAAAAAAAATAAAGTTAATGAAAGCCGTTTCCTTAAAACAATTAAAAGATGAACTCTCTCATAAATCTGCAAATGAATTACAAGAGTTGTGTTTGCACTTGTCTAAATTTAAGAAAGAGAACAAAGAATTATTAACGTATTTGATGTTTGAATCTCATGATGAAGAACAATATATACAAAGTGTAAAAGATCAAAACGAGATATTATTTTCAGAAATTAATACAAAAAGTTATTTTTACATCAGAAAAAGTGTTCGCAAGATTTTAACGCTAACTAAAAAATTTATTCGTTATTCTAAAAAGAAAGAAACAGAAGTGGCTTTATTATTACATTTTTGTTTTTGTTTAAAAGAGTTTACACCTTCCATAAATAAAAGTCCTAGGTTATTAGCAACTTTTAATAGACAAGTTCTTTTAATAAAAAAAGCAATTGCAACGTTGCATGAAGATTTACAATACGATTATCAATTAGAATTAAATCAATTATTAGGTGATTAAAAAAGAAAGACCAGTTTTATCAAACTTAGTAAATACCGGAACTTCAGAAACGGAGAAATTTCAGAATGAAGTGCTTCGGCCTGTTATAAAAATGCAACATCAATTGGTAATTACTTCGTTTAAAAATTATCTTCAGAAAAGAAAAATTGATTTTTCTGTGTTGCCAGATAAGAAAAAGAGAAGTAAAATTTCGTCTGTTTATAAAACAGATAATAATTATAAAAATTTTATTTTGGGTGTTATCATTGGGCAGTTTTCTATGGATGAATTTGCTTTTTATGGTGATAAATCATCAGAAATTAATAGAAGAATTTTACAAATTACATCGCAAAGAATTAAAGATAGTATTTCTGAAATATAAAAAACCGTTACTCTACAGAGCAACGGTTTTTTTAGCAACCAAAATACCTTCTTGGTGTATCAAATGGTATCAATATCTGATTTTTAATCACTGGTATAGTTTCCCCCGAAACTATTATTGCAAATATACTTATTTTGTTTAATAAGTGATAACCATAATTAAACAAATTTATAGATTTGAAAAAAATAGCTTTACTGTAAAATGAAGCTATTTTTATTACTATATATTTTAGTGAAATTATTTTTTTATAGAAAGCAATTTCTTTTGATATCTTCCTTGTACAACATCAACAATTATTAAAATTGCAAGTACAAAATAGAAGGTTGTTTTACTCATTGGTACAATTTCTTCACCAAAAAGTTTTAAATGTGCTAAATGTCCGCCTTCTGTCACTAGCATAATTCCAACAATAAAAAGTATAAATAAACCAAGCACTTCATACATTCTGTTTTTTGATAAGAAAGTTGAAATTTTATCAGCCATAAAAAGCATTAATATACCACTTATTACAATTGCAATTGCCATCACTATAAACGCTGTGGTTGCACTTTCTATTTCACTTGTAAGCCCAATTGCAGCTAAAATAGAATCAAAAGAGAAAACCAAATTCATTATTACAATACTCGTAATAACGGCATTGGCAGATTTTGTGCTTTTATCTGTAGCCATTTCAGAAACCTCAAGACCTTTAGTAGAAATCATGTGCCAGATTTCTTTAATAGCGGTATAAATAATAAATCCACCACCTAACAATACAATAATACTATGACCGTTAAAAGCAAAATGAATTACATCTTTTATTCCTCCGGATAAAAAAGAAAAAGGTTCTTGAAAAAAATCGATAATAGAAACAAGAACAAAAAGTAAAATAATTCTTAATACAATGGCAATTAAGATTCCTACTTTTCTTACTCTTTTTTGAGCAGTTTCTGGTGCTTTTTTTGATTCTAAAGAAATATATAATAAGTTGTCGAAACCTAGAACGGCTTGCAATAATACTAACATTAATAAGGTAAAAAGAATTCCTAACATTTTTTATTTTTTTTAATTGATTGTTTCAAAGATATTTCGATTGAGTCTAATACACAATATTATTTATCAAAGTTTTAGGTTTTTTTATGCTTATTGAATTGCTATATAAAAAGATATTTCCATAAAATTCGAATACTAACTACGGCAATTAAAACAGCTGTTGCTTTTTTAAGTTGTATAGGCGTAAAGTAAGTATTGCTCATTCTACTACCAATTTGCCCACCAATAAAAACGGTAACCAATAAAATAGAAGTTAAATTCCAATCAATTATAAAATCAGGATTTGAATATTGTCCTAATAAACCAGCAAAAGAATTTACCAGAATAAAAAAGCTAGCCGTTGCTGCAATTTTTTTAGGCGTGTCCCAATTTGTAAGATGCAGAAGTGGCGCTAAAAAGATGCCACCACCAATGCCTACCATTCCAGATATAAAGCCTATAATACCACCAAAACTAGCATTTTTAAGAGGTTTAGAATTACTATTTTTTTCATCCGAAGCAATAATTTTTTTAGAAATCCACATGGTTACTGCAGCAAATAATAAGGTAAGCCCTAATAGAATAAAAAATAAATGCTGACTTATTTTTAATTTTCCACCTAAAAAAGCAAACGGAATACTAAATAAAATAAGTGGAATTACTTTTTTCCAATCAATTTTTTTTTGATGATAAAACAAAAACACGTTTCCGGATACCACAACAATATTACACAATAAAGCAGTTGCTCTTATTTGTGTAAACACGATACCTGTTAAAGCTAAAATAGCTAAATAGCTAGAGCCACCACCAAAACCAACAGAAGAATATAAAATTGCTACTGTAAAGAATAGTACTATAATGTGCCAATACGTAAAAAAAGAATCTATGAGCAAGTTGTAAATTTAATATTTTGGTAGCATTTTTTAACTACGATAAAATTAAATAAAGGTAGCATAAATATTAATGACAAATTAAGAATTTATAGACTTCTTAAATTGTTGAGGAGTCATTAATTCCATTTTTTTAAATTGTCTGTTAAAGTAACTGGTATTATTAAAACCAGATTTAAAAGCAATTTCAGACATTCTAAAATCTGTAGACTCTTTTATTAATTTCTTAGAAAATTTTATTTTTTCAGAATTTAAAAAATCAATAGGAGAAATGCCTAAAGTGTTTTTAAATTTTTTATGAAAATGAGACGCACTCATGTGTGCTTTTTTAGCCAAAAGATCTACATTAATATCTTTGTTTGTTAAGTTTTCTTTAATGTACTTAATAACCATTCCTATTCTTGTATCACTAAAAATTTTATTGGTGTCATTTAATAAAATAAATTTTGCTTTGGTTTGCAATAATCTTACAATAAGTTCTTGAATCATTAAATCTAACAAAACATCTTTAGAAGTATTGTTGTTGGTAAACGTGTATGTTAAACGCTTTATAAGTTGATTAACATCGCTATTATTTGTTAAATGGTTAGAGTTTTTATCTAAGGTCCAAGTGTTGTTTTTATTTTCAATGGCTACATGATGGTTGAATTTATCTACAACTTCAGTAATTTTTGTTCCATCTATACCCAAGGCTAAACATTGTGTTGGGTTGTTTTTTTTTGCCAAAGGAAAATCAATAATCATTTCTTTATTTCTTGGCATTACTACAGATTCTCCAGGAAAAAAATCAAAAGAAGGCATTCCTTCTATGTACATAATTTTTTTACCCGTAAGCATACTTGCAATAATAGGAAAATCGAATTTTAAAGATACCTTTTCTGCGTATTGATGCGTTTCATAGATATTCAATTCAGCATAATCTGCATTATAGGTAGTTCTATTTTCTACTAAAGTTGTTAGTTTTCTATGTTTTTTATGTTGATTTAATAAATGACTCATAATTATAGCGATAAAAAAAATAAAGTAAGAGTTGTAAAGGAATAATAGAATTGTTCAACAATATAATAAATATGTTCAATTTATAGTGAATATAATAAAATAACTTTACAAAAAATGATAATAAGATATTATAACATGTCAAATGTTAAAGATATCTTAATTATATAATTTTATTTAATAGTTTTAATCAATACAAAAACAACTAATTTATGAGTTATTCTAAGCCAAAGTTTAAAGAAAAATATGCCAATTTTATCAACGGAAAATTTGTAGCTCCAATAGGAGGACAGTATTTTGATAATACATCACCAATAGATAACAGTTTTATAGCAAAATATCCACGTTCTCAAAAAGAAGATATAGAATTGGCTTTAGATGCAGCCAATGCAGCAAAAGAAGCTTGGGGAAATACTTCTGCCACAGAAAGAGCCACCCTATTAAATAAAGTAGCGGATATAATTGAAGCCAATTTAGAAGAATTTGCTTTGGTAGAAACCTGTGATAATGGAAAACCAATAAGAGAAACGTTAAATGCAGACATTCCGTTAGCTGTAGATCATTGGCGTTATTTTGCAGCTTGTATTCGTTCGGAAGAAGGAAGTGCAACAGAGTTAGATCAGCATACTTTATCTATGAATATTAAAGAACCATTAGGGGTTGTAGGTCAAATTATACCTTGGAACTTTCCGTTGTTAATGTTGTCTTGGAAATTGCCACCGGCTTTGGTAACCGGTAATTGTGTGGTTTTAAAACCTGCAGAACAAACACCATCTTCGGCAACTTTATTAATGGAAAAAATTGCAGATGTTTTTCCTCCAGGAGTTGTAAATATTGTGCACGGTTTTGGTCCGGAAGCAGGAAAACCTTTAGCTTCAAGTGCAAAAGTAGATAAAGTTGCTTTTACGGGAGAAACCACAACAGGGCAGTTAATTATGCAATATGCTTCTAAAAACTTAAATCCTGTTACAATGGAATTGGGTGGTAAATCGCCAAATATTTTCTTTAATTCTGTTATGGATGCAGATGATGCTTATTTAGATAAAGCTATTGAAGGTGCCGTTTTATTTGCATTTAATCAAGGAGAAGTTTGTACGTGTCCTTCCAGAATTTTAGTGCAAGAAGATATTTATGATGCATTTATGGAGCGTGTTGTTGAGAGAACAAATGCTATTATTCAAGACAATCCTTACGATGTAAATACCATGGTTGGCGCACAGGCTTCTAATGATCAATATCAAAAAATACAATCGTATTTTAAAATTGGCACAGACGAAGGTGCAAAAGTTTTAACAGGTGGTGGTGTTAATAAATTAGAAGGAGATTTAGCGAATGGATTCTATATTCAACCAACAATATTAGAAGGACATAATAAAATGCGAGTCTTTCAAGAAGAAATTTTTGGACCCGTAGCTTGTGTTACAAAGTTTAAAGATGAAGCAGAAGCTTTAGAAATTGCAAATGATACTCTTTATGGACTTGGAGCTGGTGTTTGGACGCGAGATGCACATCAATTGTATCAAATTCCGCGTGCAATAAAAGCGGGGAGAGTTTGGGTAAATTGTTATCATGCCTATCCTGCACATGCACCTTTCGGTGGATATAAAAAGTCTGGTTTTGGTAGAGAAAACCATGTGATGATGTTAAACTATTATCGTCAAACCAAAAATATGCTAATCTCTTATGATAAAAATAAATTAGGGTTCTTTTAGTAGTCAGATATTAACTTTAAAGACTGAATTATTAAGTTGATTCAGTCTTTTTAATACCAAAAATTATGGAAAGAGTAGCAATTACAGAAAAGGCATCTAAAATTTTAGAGCAATTAAAAGAAAAATATGGCGAATTAATTTTTCATCAAAGTGGAGGTTGTTGTGATGGTTCTGCTCCTATGATTTTAGAAAAAGAAGACATGTATTTAGATGAAAGCGACATTCTTTTAGGAACCTTAAACGAAGTAAATTTCTATATGAATCAGGATCAATTTGAGTATTGGAAACACACTCATTTAACTGTAGATATTACTGAAGGAAGAGGTGCAAGTTTCTCACTAGAAATTCCTTTAGGTCTTCGGTTCTTTATTCATTCTAGGTTGTTTACTAAAGAGGAAACAATTTTTTTTGGTGATTAGTGTAATTTGCCCATAATTTTTATTTTAATAATTTAAGCTTTAAATATTAGTGTTATTCACTTTTTTAAAGCTTTTTTTATTGGTAATTATTTATTTTTTAACAAATTAACTAAATATTTATTGCTAAATTAGTATATTTATGCTAAATTAATATATATGACTATAGATTTATGTCCAAATTGCAGTTCAGATACTTACATTAAAAGTGGTATTGTTAATAATAGGCAGCGCTATAAATGTAAAAAATGCAATTACTTTTTTACAGTTAATAAGATTGGTAAGAAGATAGATGATTATTATGTAAACAAATCTTTACAGCTATATTTAGAAGGGTTAACCTACAGAGAGATAGAGCGTATTTTAGGAGTCTCTCATGTAAGTATTATGAATTGGGTAAAAAAATACAACATAAAAAGACCTTATAATTCTAAATACCATTCTACTTATAAAATTTTAAATGCTAAAGAACTAGGTGTTTATTTTAGTAATTCAGAAAATATAAAGGGTGCTGGCGTTGTAGTTACTGAGTTAGGAGATAAGTTTATGCTTATCAAATGGGAGCGTTTTAAAGATTAGTATATCTAATTACCAAATAAATATAGTATGTTTTTGTTAATTAATTGTTTTTACGAGTTTAGCAGTGCACACAAAATCAATTATTTACTAGCTAAACAACTAAATTTATGAAAAAACAAAAATTTCTATTACTAGGATTTTTACTTATTTCATTTCAGTTTCTTACTGCGCAAGGCTCTCCAGATTATAATGGAGGTCTAAAGGTGAAATTTAATGAAAACGGTAAAAAGTACCTTCGTATAATTTCTTGGGCACAAGTACAAGCATCTTATAACAACGATGCTTCTGCAACATCAAGTAAAACAAGTTTTAATTTAAGAAGAGCACGTGTAATGCTATTCTCTCAAATTTCGGATAAATTTTTAATCTTAACTCATTTTGGTCTCAATAGTTTAAACGCAGGTTCAATTTCACCTACAGGTAAAGGAGATGGTTCTCAGCTTTTTTTACACGATGCTTGGGTGCAGTATAGCTTAAATGAATCGCATACAATTGGTGCGGGTTTGCATTATTTTAATGGTATTTCTAGATTAAATAACCAAAGTACTTTAAACATGATGACGCTCGATAATAATCGTCAGTCTTGGGCTACTATTGGGTTGTCAGATCAATTTGCAAGGCATATTGGTCTTTTTATGAAAGGTAAATTTGGTAAATTACAATATAGAGTCGCTATAAATGATGCCATTACAAACGGTTTAGATGCTAGAACTGCGGTAAGCGAACAAGCCGTATATGGAGGCGTAAATTTATTGGGTACTAAAGATGCTGGAAAAACTTTTGCAGGATATTTTGAATATCATTTATTAGATGAAGAATCTAATTTTTTACCTTTTAAAGTGGGTACATACCTTGGAGGAAAGAAAGTTTTTAATATAGGAGCTGGTTTTTTCTTACATCCTAATGGTGCTGTAAAATTAGAAAGTGGCAATCCGGTAGGAGAAGATGTTTCCATTTTTGCCATAGATGTTTTTTATGATACACCTTTAGGAGATGATGGAAGTGCACTTACCGCGTATGCAACCTATCAATCTAATAATTACGGAGAAAATTATCTATACAGTGCTTACGGAACCGGAAATATGGTGTATTCTCATGTAGGTTATGTGTTTGCAGGAGATAAAACAAAAACAAGATTTCAACCATATCTTTCTTATGCTAGTAATAGTTATGATGCCAGTACAAACAATAGAAATATTTTAGGAGTTGGTATTAATGCTTTTATGAGTGGGCATAATTCCAAATTAACATTAGAGTATAAAAATCAAGATTACGGAACTTCAACAAGTGCTGTAACCTTACAAGCAATGATTTATTTATAAAAACGAACAAAATGAGTGATAAACAAAAAAACGCTTCGGCGTATTGGAAAGAGAATATTAAGTATTTAACAATACTACTTATAATTTGGTTTGTTGTATCCTTCGGATGCGGAATTTTATTCCGAGAAGCCTTAGATACAATAAGGCTTGGAGGATTTAAACTAGGTTTCTGGTTTGCCCAACAAGGATCTATTTATGTGTTCGTAATCCTAATTTTCGTCTACATAAGATTAATGAATAAATTAGATAAAAAATACGGTTTCGACGAGTAATTCTTAACTAAAACTAAAAACTAAAAACTAAAAAAAAATATTATGAGTGTACAAACTTGGACTTGGTTACTAGTAGGGATTACTTTTGCCCTTTATTTCGGAATAGCAATTTGGGCTAGAGCTGGTTCTACAAAAGAATTTTATGTTGCTGGAGGAGGCGTTTCGCCTTTGGCAAATGGTATGGCAACTGCTGCAGATTGGATGAGTGCTGCTTCTTTTATTAGTATGGCAGGTATTATTTCTTTTGCAGGTTATGACGGTTCTGTTTATTTGATGGGATGGACTGGCGGATACGTACTGTTGGCATTATTATTAGCTCCGTATTTACGTAAGTTTGGTAAATTTACGGTACCCGATTTTATTGGAGATAGATATTACTCTAACACAGCAAGAACAGTAGCGGTTATATGTGCTTTAATTGTGTCTTTTACCTATGTAGCAGGACAAATGAGAGGTGTAGGAATTGTTTTTTCACAATTTTTACAAGTAGATATTGTGTTTGGAGTTTTAATAGGTATGACGGTAGTATTGGTTTTTGCTCTTTTAGGAGGAATGAAAGGTATTACCTATACACAGGTGGCGCAATATTGTGTATTAATTTTCGCTTTTATGGTACCAGCATTTTTTATCTCACTTCAAATGACAGGAAATATCATTCCTCAAATAGGAATGGGAGGAACCGTGGAAGATGGAACTTTTCTTTTAGATAAATTAGATACTTTGCATACACAACTTGGTTTTAAAGAATATACTTCTGGCTCTAAATCTACTTGGGATGTTTTTGCAATTACTTTGGCTTTAATGGCCGGTACAGCTGGTTTACCGCATGTTATAGTTCGTTTTTTTACAGTACCTAAGGTAAAAGATGCACGTAAATCTGCTGGTTATGCATTGCTTTTAATTGCTATTTTATATACTACAGCACCAGCAATTGCAGTCTTTTCTAGAACTAATTTAATTGAAACAGTAAGCGAAAAAGAATATTCAGATATTCCTGTTTGGTTTAAAAATTGGGAAGATACTGGATTAATTTCATGGACGGATAAAAATGGAGATGGTAAAATTCAATATGTTGCAGGAAACGCATTAGATGGTAAAAAACCAGTGTACACAGAAAATAGAGGTACGTTTGGAGAAAGGTTAATTTCAAACGCAAATTTAGATGCTAAAAACGAATTGTATGTAGATAGAGATATTATGGTATTGGCAAATCCGGAAATAGCACAATTACCAAACTGGGTAATAGGGCTAGTTGCTGCAGGTGGATTAGCAGCAGCATTATCTACAGCTGCAGGATTGTTATTAGTAATTTCAACCTCTGTTTCTCATGATTTAATTAAAAAACAATTAAAACCAGATATTTCTGATAAAGGTGAATTAACAGCCGCAAGAATATCTATTTTTGTAGCAATTTTAATTGCCGGCTATTTTGGTGTTAATCCCCCAGGATTTGTAGCTGCCGTAGTTGCATTGGCTTTTGGTTTGGCAGCAGCTTCATTTTTTCCTGCAATTGTTTTAGGGATTTTTGATAAAAAAATGAACAAAGAAGGCGCAATTTCAGGAATGGTAGTAGGTATTGTATTGATGCTTTTCTATATGATGAAATTTAAACTAGACATGTTTGGTGGTGGTACACAAGAAGATTGGTGGTTTGGTACTTCTCCAGAGGGTTTTGGTACAATTGCCATGTTGGTAAATGTTGTAATT
This sequence comes from Polaribacter sp., assembly GCF_051251875.1. Taxonomy (GTDB): domain Bacteria; phylum Bacteroidota; class Bacteroidia; order Flavobacteriales; family Flavobacteriaceae; genus Polaribacter. The sequence goes on along the minus strand of NZ_JBPOGL010000001.1, from coordinate 91,888 downwards.
TCTGTAGTTGTTTCTAGATTAACTCAAGCACCACCAGCAGATGTACAAGAAATGGTAGAAAGTATTAGAATTCCTTCTGGAGCAGGGGAAGCTTCTAGTCACTAAGGTTAATTAAAAGCTTCTTTTTAAAATAAAATAAATTAAGATAAATAAGTTAGTTAGAAATCAGTATTACAATTTGTAGTGCTGATTTTTTTATTATTTTTAAGGATTAAACTAAATCAATGAAAAAAAGACATGAGCAGAAGTTAATTGTATTATCAATTGCGTTGTTTTTAATTTTTAATATCCCATTTGTCCTTGTTTTTAATTTTGAAGGGGCCATTTGTGGGATTCCTTTTTTTTATTTTTCAATATTTTCTATTTGGCTATTATCAATTGTAATTTCATATATCGTTTTAAATCGTCATTATGAATAGTTTAACGTTAACAGCTATTATAATTATTTATTTAGCAGTGTTGTTTTACATTGCTTTTTTTGCAGAAAAAAAACGACAAAGCAAATGGGTAAATAACCCTTACGTTTATACGTTGTCTTTGGCAGTATATTGTTCTGCTTGGACATATTATGGCAGTGTTGGTATTGCTGCTACTTCTGGTATTAGTTTTTTACCTATTTATTTAGGTCCTGTTATTGCTGCACCTCTTTGGATTATTGTACTTCGAAAAATTATTAGAATTTCTAAACAACATAAAATTTCTTCTATTGCAGATTTTATTTCTTTACGCTACGGAAACAACAGGTTTTTAGGTGCTTTAGTAACCATTGTTTGTCTTTTTGGAACATTGCCTTATATCTCTCTACAATTAAAAGCAGTTTCTGAAACATTTGAAATTATGTCTGATGAAACCAGTTATAATTCTACTTTAATTATAGACGACTCTACTTTTTACGTAGCATTATTGTTAGCTATTTTTGCTGCTTTTTTTGGTACTCAAAGCACAGATGCATCAGAAAAACATAAAGGAATTGTTGCCACAGTAGCTTTTGAATCTGTATTAAAATTGGTGTTTTTCTTTATTATTGGAGTGTACATTACATTCTACCTTTTCGATGGTACTACAGATATTTATACCAAAATTTCAAAAACAGAAAATTTTAAAGAACTTACTACTATAAGTGGATTAGAAGATGGTTTTAATTGGTTTTTTATGATTGCTTTATCTTTTATGTCTATATTTTTATTACCACGTCAGTTTCAAGTTTCGGTTTTAGAAAATAACAGAGAAAAACATTTAAAAAAAGCTATTTGGTTGTTTCCATTGTATTTATTGCTGTTTAATGTTTTCGTAATTTTTATAGCTTGGGCAGGTAAAATAACTTTTGGCACTCTTAAAAATGCAGAATACTATCCTTTATTACTTCCGTTAGAAGATGGAAAATCATTTTTAGCTACTCTTGTTTTTTTAGGAGGTTTTTCTGCAGTTATTTCTATGGTTGTAGTTTCTACGTTGGCATTATCTACAATGGTGAGTAATAACTTAATTATTCCTTATGGTTTTTTAGATAAGTTTATAAAAAACCAACCAGAACGAAATTCTAAATACATTAAAAATATTCGTCGAATTTCTATTTTTACCATTATTATTTTTGCTTATTTCTTTTATGTATCGTTTTCAAAAGAACTATCGCTATTTTCAATAGGATTAATATCTTTTGTAATCATTGCTCAATTAGCACCTTCGTTTTTTATTGGGCTATTTTGGAATCGTGGTACTTCTAGAGCAGCTATAATCGGAGTAATTATTGGATTTTTTGTTGCTATTTATACTTTGGTTTTACCGTTTACCTTACAAGCATATACCGGAACAGATAATTTTACACAATACGGATTGTTTGGTATCTCAGTTTTTAAACCTTATGCCTTATTTGGTATCGATTTTTTAAGTCCACCAGCGCATGCATTTTTCTGGAGTTTAACTTTTAATTTAATGAGTTATTTGGTGTTTTCATTAGTTTCTAAAGGAAATTATAGAGAACGTAATTATGCAGAAATGTTTGTAAATAGCAAGAGTTTTACCTCACTTCAAGAAAGTGCATTTGTTTGGAAAGGAGAAGCTTATGTTTCGGATATTAAAAATGTTTTAGTTCGTTTTTTAGGTGATGAACGTGCTACTCGTGCTCTTAAAATATTTTTTACCAAGTATAAATTACCTTCAGACACGCAATTAGGAGATGCAAGATTAATTAATTTTTCAGAAAAATTATTAACAGGAAGTATTGGTTCTGCATCTGCCAAAATATTGATTGCAAGTGTTGTAAAAGAAGAACAAATTAGTTTGGTAGAGGTATTAAAAATTTTAGAAGAATCTAAAGAGAATATCGTTAATAATAAAGTTTTGCTAGATAAATCAAATGAATTGTCTCAATTATCTTCAAAGTTAAAAGATGCCAATGAAGAATTGATTAGTAAAGACAAACAAAAAGACGAGTTTTTAGATACCGTTGCGCACGAGCTTAAAACACCAATTACCGGGATTCGTGCCGCTACAGAATTATTAATGGATGAAGAAGATGATATGCCTAAAGAAATAAAGGCACAATTTTTAAAAAATATTTTACAAGATTCAGAAAGATTAGGACGCTTAATTCATAATATTTTAGATTTCGAAAAGTTAGAAACAGGAAGATTGCATCTAGATTTAGAATATTTAGACATTCAGAAAACTATTTCTAAAGCAATTGGTAGTACTGCCCAAATTGCGGCAAAAAAAGGAGTTAAAATAGTTGTAAAAAATTTATATGCTATAAAAGTAAAATATGATGAAGATAGAATTTTACAAGTTTTAACCAATTTAATCTCTAATTCCATTAAGTTCTGTAAACCAGAAACAGGTAAAATAGAAATAGATTATAGATTAGGAAATGCTTTGGTAGAAATATCTGTAAGTGATAATGGTAAAGGAATTCCGGAAGAAGATTTTGAGTTTATTTTTGATAAATTTTATCAATCTAAACATCAAAATACCAGAAAACCACAAGGTAGCGGATTGGGGTTAGCAATTACTAAGCAAATTGTAGAAAAGCATAATGGAAAAATTTGGGCAAAAAAAGGTGTTAAAAATGGTGCAACATTTGTTTTTACCATCCCTTTTAAGTAAATTGTTTGCGTAAAGTATGAAGAAGAAAATTTTAATTGTTGATGACGAGCCAAATATTGTAATGACATTAGAATACGCGTTTAAAAAAAAAGATTTTGAAGTGTATATTGCAAGAGATGGTAGTGAAGCTTTAGAGATATTAAAACATCAAATACCTAACGTTGTATTGTTAGATATTATGATGCCAAATGTAGATGGTTATGAAACCTTACAAAAGTTAAAAAATACAGCAAGTTTAAAAGAAACCAAAGTGGTCTTTTTAACGGCAAAAAATAAAGCTTCAGATATTGAAAAAGGTTTAAAACTTGGGGCTGATAAGTATTTAACAAAACCTTTTTCAGTAAAAAAAATAGTTTCAGAAATATTGGAACTTATTATGTAAAAGATAGTCTTTATCTCTATTAAATATTGATTTTGTGTGCAAACAAACAATGTTTAATTAAAATTTAAAGACATGAAATATCAACTTAATGCGCTTACATCAGATGTACTTATATGTATTTATGTAATCAGTACACTGTATTTTAGGTTTAAGTTTGAAAATAATGGAAACATAGACCCTATACTTTCAGTAGTTTTAGGACTTTCTTTTGTGTCCATTATTTGGGCACTTATTAAACTTAAAATCTTAAATCCTAATTGGTTTGGTTTGTTTAATTCTAAAAAAGCAAAATCATGAAATACCAAAAATTTTATCAAAAAAGTATTCTAGATCCACAAGGTTTTTGGAGTAAACAAGCAAATAAATTAGATTGGTATAAAACACCAACAACAATTTTATCAAAAGACAATCACAACTATTTTCAATGGTTTGAAGATGGAGAACTTAATTTAAGTTACTTGTGTATAGACAAACATATTAAAGATGGCTTTGCAAATCAAAATGCTATTATTTATGACTCGCCAGTAACCAATACAAAACAACATATTACTTTTCATCAATTACATTACCAAGTATCTAAACTTGCTGGTGGTTTACAAGAATTAGGGTTAAAGAAAGGAGATACTTGTATTATTTATATGCCTATGATTCCGCAGGCATTGTATGCAATGTTGGCTTGTGTTAGAATAGGTGTTATTCATTCTGTTGTATTTGGTGGTTTTGCACCGCATGAGTTGGCTATTAGAATAGATGATTGTAAACCAAAAGCAATCATTACAGCTTCTAGTGGTGTAGAAATAAAGCGTATTATTCCGTATAAACCGTATGTAGATGAGGCTATAGAAAAAGCTGTTAATAAACCAGAAAAAGTTGTTGTTTTCGATAGAGAACTAGGAGTAGAAGTACCAAAGAAAAGTTACGATGTAGATTATAAGGATTTGGTTGAAAATTCGCCTTCTATAGAACCCGTTTCTGTAGCATCTACACATCCTTCTTATATTTTATATACCTCCGGAACTACAGGAACTCCAAAAGGAATTATTAGAGATACAGGTGGTTATGCAACCGCGTTAAAATTTTCTATGAAATATATTTACGGAGTAGATAAAGGAGATGTTTTTTGGGCAGCTAGTGATGTTGGTTGGGTTGTTGGGCACAGTTATATTGTGTACGCTCCTTTATTAAATAGAAATACAACCGTACTTTTTGAAGGAAAACCAATTAAAACACCAGATGCGTCTACTTTTTGGCGAGTAATTAGTGAATACAAAGTTAAAGTGATGTTTACGGCACCAACTGCTATTAGAGCAATAAAAAAAGAAGATCCTAACGGAAGAATGATTCGAAAATACGATTTATCTAGTTTAAAGTATCAGTTTTTGGCAGGAGAGCGTTGTGATGTAGCTACTTTAACTTGGACAAAAGAACACTTAAAAGTACCAGTTATAGACCATTGGTGGCAAACAGAAAGTGGTTGGCCAATGGTAGCAAATATGGTTGGGGTAGCTTTACAAGAAGTAAAACCAGGATCTGCAAGTTTTCCTGTTTGTGGTTATGATATTCAAATTTTAAATGAAGATGGAGAAGAAGTAGCGTCTAGTGTAGAGGGATTTGTTGCTATAAAATTGCCTTTACCACCAGGAACTTTAATGAATCTTTGGGGCAATCCAGAACGTTTTAGAATGGGATATTTAAATCGTTTTCCTGGATATTATTTTTCTGGTGATGGCGGCTACAAAGATGAAGATGGATATGTTTTTATTACAGGTAGAGTAGATGATATTATAAATGTTGCCGGACATAGATTGTCTACTGCAGAAATGGAAGAGGTTGTAGCTTCGCATAAAGCGGTTGCAGAATGTGCCGTTTTTGGTGTACATTGTGATATTAAAGGACAAAAACCATTAGGGTTAGTTGTTTTAAAATCTGGCGTTAATTCTAAAGAAACAGAAATACAAAAAGAAATTATACAAGATGTACGTCATGAAATTGGTGCAGTAGCATCTTTTAGAGATGTGTTAATTATAAATAGATTGCCAAAAACACGAAGTGGAAAAATTCTTCGTAAATTGTTACGCAATATTGCAGACGATCTTCAATATAATATACCATCCACAATAGATGATATTTCAATTATTAACGAAATAAAAAGCGTTTATCAGAAAAACCATATTGGAATTCATAAATAAAAAAAATATAAAGCGAACTTGTTACACTTGACATTTATTGTAAAAATGTCTTATAAAAATTAAATAAAAATATTATGAGTAATTACCACATAAAACACTTAGAAGAATACTTTAAAGTCTATAGAAAATCTATAAGAGAACCAGAAGTTTTTTGGGAAGAAATAGCGGAAGAGCATTTTTTATGGAGAAAAAAATGGGACAATGTGTTAGATTGGGATTTTTCAAAACCAGAAATTAGATGGTTTGAAGGGGCAAAATTAAATATCACAGAAAATTGTATAGATAGACATTTAGCCACAAAAGCAGACAAAACGGCTATATTGTTTGAACCTAATAACCCTAATGAACCCGCAGAGCATATTACCTATAAACAATTAGCTGAAAGAGTTAATCAATTTGCAAATGTTTTATTAGAACACGGAATTAAAAAAGGAGATAGAGTTTGTATTTATGTTCCAATGATTCCAGAATTGGCAATTTCCTTATTGGCTTGTGCAAGAATTGGCGCTATACACTCTGTTGTTTTCGCAGGTTTTTCATCAACAGCTTTGGCAACAAGAATTAACGATTCTGATTGTAAAATGGTAATTACTGCAGATGGATCTTTTAGAGGAAAAAAATCAATAGATTTAAAAGGAATTGTAGATGAGGCTTTAGAAAATTGCCCGGGAGTTAATAATGTTTTGGTTGCAAAAAGAACCCATGCAGATATTAATATGAAAGAAGGAAGAGATAAATGGTTACAACCATTATTAGACAAAGCTTCTATAGAATGTAAGCCAGAAATAATGGACGCAGAAGATCCGTTATTTATTTTATATACATCTGGTTCTACAGGTAAACCAAAAGGAATGGTACATACTACCGCTGGTTATATGGTGTATACAGCATATACTTTTAAAAATGCATTTCAATATAGAGAAAATGAAGTTTATTGGTGTACTGCAGATATTGGTTGGATTACTGGGCATTCTTATATTGTGTATGGTCCATTGGCAAACGGAGCAACTACCGTTTTGTTTGAAGGGGTACCAAGTTATCCAGATTTTGGGCGTTTTTGGAATATTATAGAAAAACACAAAATCAATCAATTTTATACAGCACCAACTGCTATTAGAGCTTTGGCAAAACACGGAACAGAATTATTAGATAAATATGATTTATCATCTTTAAAAGTTTTAGGTTCTGTAGGAGAACCAATTAATGAAGAAGCTTGGCACTGGTATAATGACAATGTTGGTAAAGGAAAAAGTCCGATTATAGATTCTTGGTGGCAAACAGAAACAGGTGGAATTATGATTACTCCAATTCCGTATGTAACACCAACAAAACCTACCTATGCAACCTTACCTTTTATTGGAATTCAGCCTGCAGTAATGGATGAAAACGGAGGAGAATTAAAAGGAAATCAAGTAGAAGGAAGACTGTGTATAAAATATCCGTGGCCAAGTATTGCACGAACTATTTGGGGAGATCATCAACGATATAAAGAGACTTATTTTTCTGCTTACAAAAACATGTATTTTACAGGAGATGGCGCTTTAAGAGATGAAGTTGGCTATTACAGAATTACCGGTAGAGTAGATGATGTAATTATTGTTTCTGGACATAATTTAGGAACTGCACCAATTGAAGATGCGATTAATGAGCATCCTGCAATTGCAGAATCTGCCATTGTTGGTTTTCCTCATGATATAAAAGGAAGTGCTTTATATGGATATATAACCCTAAAAGATGCAGGAGAATACAGAGATCATAATAATTTAGAAAAAGAAATTAATCAATTAATTACAGACAGAATTGGGCCAATTGCAAAATTAGATAAAATTCAATTTACAGCAGGATTGCCAAAAACACGTTCTGGAAAAATAATGAGACGTATTTTACGAAAAATTGCTTGTAATGAAATGGATAATTTAGGAGATACAAGTACTTTATTAAATCCTGAAATTGTACAAAGTATTATTGATAATAGAAAATAATTATGCAGGTAAATAATGAGCAATCTGAAAGTCAAATAATTCAAAAAAGAAGTTTAAATGAAGTAAAAAGTTGGATGTTAGATTTAAATGAAATTTCTAGAGAATGTAACGATATTGAAATAGAAAACCTTAAAGAAAAGAATTTAATGAGTGAGTTATCTAACATTTTGGAGAATAATAAGTTAATACAAAACATTCTTTTAGAATATAAAAATGTTTTAAATAACCCTACAGAATGTATTGATTTAGAATGTGATTTATTTTTTTACAAAAAGCATAAAAAAAACAGAAATTTATATTTAGAACATTATAACAGTTATAAAAACTTTAAAAATAATAGAACCTAATTTACCAATTGTTAAGTAACTTTTTTTTGCAGGTGGCTCCAGATTAGATTTGGAGCTGCTTTTTTTAGTATAAAAAAGAAATATAGTTATTGTAACTTTTACTACATCTAAAGGTTGTTTTTCTCTACAAAAGTCCAATGCGTTCATTACTTCTTTGTAAATAAGCTAAAGAAATAACAGTGTTTTTTTTCTTTAATATACATAGAAGTTTAACAAACAATAAAGCGGTAATAAAAGCATCTCCAGAAGCCGTATGTCTATCGTGTTGAGGTATGTTAAATTGGTGTGATAATTGGTCTAAACTAAAATGCTTTTTAGTTGTGTTTAATTTAGTTTTTACAAATAAATGTCCAGTATCTAAAACCTTATTTTTTAGTTTTGGTAAATTCAAACGTTTTAAAGCTTGGTTTATCATGGCAATATCAAAAGCGGCATGATGTGCTACCAAAACGGCATTTTTAACATGTGCTAAAAATTGAATGATAGCCACTTTTTCAGTTACTTTATGTATGCTTCCTTTTTTTAAAATTCCATGAATTTTCACCGTTTCTACATTGAATAAATCTTGTGTAAGATAAGATTCTAAACTGTCAGACACTTTTATTGTTTTATCAATAACAGCAATGGTTCCAATAGATAATATTCTATCTTTCTTAATGTCTAAACCGGTTGTTTCTGTGTCAAAAATTACAAAACGAATGTTTTCAAATTCAGCGCTTTGTTTCTCTTTAAAACAATCTTTATAGGATTTCCAAAATAGAGGATACTTCTTTTTTTTGAACCAAAACATACTATAAAAATTGTGAGAGTTTAAATCTCGTCTGAATTAAATCTTGCACATCTTTTACTGCTTTAAAACAACTCTTAAGTGCCAAACGATTGGCTTTACTTAACGTTTGTAGATCTATAAACCTACCAGAATCGTTGTGCAGTAAACCTTGTTGTGTTCTAAAATAAAGTAAATTTTTAAATGCATCTAAACAGGCCAAATACACCTCTTTATTTTGAGGTTCTAATGCTACCATTTTTTCATATCTAACAATGGTATTGTTGTGTGTTTTTATGTTTTTTGATAGAATTAATAAACGCGCAGCATCTACTAAAGGCATCATTGCACGCGCTTTAATATCAAACTGGTCTTTATGTTCTCCGTCTCTTTCTACTAAAAATTGTCTAAAAAAACTTAATGGTGGCGGATTCTTCAATGCGTTTAAACCTAAGTAATTTAGAAAAATATCATGAGATGCAATCGACTCAAATATACTCTCAGCTAAAGAGGTTACCAAGCTTTTATCACCATACACAAATTCAAAATCAAAGAAAATAGTACATAACATTAAGTTATCTTCATGTGGTGTTGTAATCCATTTTTTAAATTGATGTTTCCATTGAGAAACGGATAAACACCATGCAGGATTGCTTGCCATCATATTTGCAGGACACAATTCAAAACCAACAATTTCTAATTTTTGATTGATTTTTTTTGAAAGTGATAAAAAGTATTGTTGTGTTTTCTCATAGTTATTTTCATCAACATTATTAAAAACAAGGGCATTGTCTTGGTCTGTAAGTAATAATTGTTCTTCTCTACCTTGACTCCCAATAGCTAACCACGCAAAAGTAGTGGGTGGTGGCGTTGGCATTTCTTTTATAGCTTGATCAATAATTTTTTGCGTAATACTTTCGTTAATAGCAGCAAGTATTTTGCTCGCAAACGTAATGGGAATTTGCTGCTTTATATACCGTTTTAAAAGTTGTTCTGCGCGTTTTCTAATCTGTTGTAATTGTGTTGGTGTTGAGGTTCGTTTTACTTCTTTTACCAATGCAGATGCGTTATTTTCTCTTACCACAATAATATCATGTTCAGATAAAATTCCTGTTAAGTTAGAATTTGGTGTGCCATCTTTGGTAATACACAAATGCGTAATCTTATATTTTAACATGGCAATTTGTGCTTCTGCAACCGTAATATTTTCTGGATACGTAATTACCGGAGACGACATTATTTTAGTAACCGGTTCTTCTATAGAAACTATTCCTGTAGCAATTTTAATACGTAAATCTTTATCAGTAATAATACCTAAAGGTTTGTTATTCTCTGTAATTATAATAGAACCAACACGTTTGTGCGTCATAATAATTGCCGCGGCTTTTATGCTTGTTTCTGGAGAACAGTGAATCGGATTTTTAGAAAAATCTATAGATTGTTCTTCAAATAAATCTTGAATTTTTTCTGAAGATTGATTTTGAGGATTCGGTTCTAAATAATGTGTGTTAGAAACAAAGCTTGTCATTAAAAAACTACTTGCTTCAGGATTTGTGGTAATATATTTTTCAAATAATTCTGCAGACAAACTATATACAATACTTTCCTCAAGAGCTTTGGCTGTTAGTTTATAATTGTCTTTGCGCATGAGTGCGCGCAACCCAAAAATATCACCTTCATCACACTCATCAACTAAAAGATTTGTTTTTTCTTCAAACAAACCTATTGCGCCATCTTTTACTACATAAAATTGATTTTTTATAGGAGTTCCTGTAACAAATAAATCGGAGTTTTTTTCTAAATAGAGGATGTCCACAGCTTTACAGATTGCCAATAATTCATCATTAGGCAACATGTTAAAAGGAGGGAAGTCCTTTAAAAAATCAGAAATACGTTTTGCAATAGTGTTCATGGTTCTAATTTACAAAAAATGATATTTGTTTAATCAGTTATCAGCTATTTTAAGCCAATAACTATGGTTATAATGGAATGTTTCCGTGCTTACGATCTGGTTTTACAATTTCTTTATTTTCTAGCATTGCAAAAGCTTTTATTAATTTACGTCGGCTATCTTTTGGTAAAATAACTTCGTCTATAAAACCACGTTGTGCAGCGCTGTACGGATTGGTAAAAAGTGCTGCATATTCCGCTTCTTTTTCCTTTAATTTTTCTTCTGGTTTTTCTGCGGATTTAATTTCTCGTTTAAAAATAATCTCAACAGCTCCTTTTGCTCCCATCACTGCTATTTCTGCACTTGGCCATGCAAAATTCATGTCTGCACCAATGTGTTTAGAGTTCATAACATCATACGCACCTCCATACGCTTTTCTAGTAATTACGGTAACTCTTGGTACTGTGGCTTCGCTAAAAGCGTATAGTAATTTTGCACCGTGTACAATAATACCATTCCATTCTTGGTCGGTTCCTGGTAAAAAACCGGGCACATCTTCTAAGACTAAAAGCGGAATGTTAAAAGCATCGCAAAAACGTACAAAACGAGCCCCTTTTTTAGAGCTATTTACATCTAATACACCTGCTAAAAACTGCGGTTGATTGGCTACAATACCAATACTTCTTCCGCCTAATCTTGCAAAACCAACAATAATATTTTCTGCATACTCTTTATGGATTTCATAAAAAGAATCTGCATCTATAATTCCGGATATAACTTTATGCATATCATACGGTTTGTTGGAATCTAACGGAACAATGTTAGAAAGTTCTTCTCTAATTTCATCCTCTAATTTATAAGGAAGTAAGGTGGGAGTTTCTTTATTATTTTGTGGGAAATAACTTAAAAGTTTTTTAATATCTTCTAAACAAGCTACATCATTAGAAGATGTTTTGTGTGCTACACCAGATTTTGTAGCATGTGTACTTGCTCCGCCCAGTTCTTCGCTTGTTACTTCTTCATTTGTAACTGTTTTAACTACATTTGGTCCGGTAACAAACATATAACTTGTGTCTTCTACCATAATGGTAAAATCTGTCATGGCAGGTGAATATACTGCGCCACCAGCACAAGGTCCCATAATAGCAGATAACTGCGGAATGATACCAGATGATTGTACATTTTTGTAAAAAATATCTGCATAACCGCCCAAAGAACGCACCCCTTCTTGAATCCTAGCACCACCAGAATCATTTAAACCAATTAAAGGAGCACCAACTTTAAGTGCCAAATCCATAATTTTACAGATTTTTTCTGCATGAGTTTCTGATAAAGACCCTCCAAAAACAGTAAAATCCTGCGCAAAAACATAGGTCAATCTTCCATTTATAGTTCCGTAACCAGTTACAACACCATCACCATAATACACCTGATATTCCATGCCAAAGTCTTTTGTTCTGTGAGTAACCAATGCACCAATTTCTTCAAAAGAACCGACATCTAATAAATATAAAACACGCTCTCTTGCAGTTAATTTTTTCTTTTGATGTTGCTTATCTATTTTGTCTTGACCGCCGCCTAAATAAGCTTGAGCCAGTTTTTCGTTAAGGATTTTTATTTTTGATTCCATTTATCTTCTTCTTTGTATGAAAAATGTATTTTATTTCTTAATACTTAATACTTAATACTTAATACTTAATACTTAATACTAATTACTTAATACTAATTACTTAATACTAATTACTTAATACTAATTACTTAATTCTGCTCACTATTAACAGGTATTCTAAGTGTTTTCTTGTCTTCTAAATACTTTTTTACAGCAATAAGTGCTGCAATTTTTGCTTCTTCTTTTTGCTTGTTAATTAAAGCTTCGGGCGAATAATATTTTTTTACAAAATGAGTATTAAAATTTCCAGAACGAAAAGCATCATGTTCACATACAAAAGTTCCGAAAGGTAAGGTAGTTTCAATGCCTGCTATTTGATAATTATCAATAGCGGTAAGCATTAATTCAATTGCTTCTTCTCTTGTTTTTCCGTAGGTGATGAGTTTCGATAACATTGGGTCATAATAAATAGGAATGTCCATGCCTTGTTCAAAACCATTGTCTACACGAATATTTTTGCCCTCTGGTAATTTGTACACTTCTAAATTTCCAACACTTGGTAAAAAGTCATTTAAAGGATCTTCTGCATACACACGTAATTCTAAAGCATGCCCATTTATTTTTAAATTTTCTTGATTGATAGGTAATACTTCGCCACGCGCAACACAAATTTGTAATTCTACCAAATCTGTATGTGTAATCAATTCCGTTACCGGATGCTCTACTTGCAAACGTGTATTCATTTCTAAAAAATAGAAATTATGATGGTCATCTAACAAAAACTCAACGGTTCCAGCACCAACATAATCACAAGATTTTGCGACTTTAATAGCTGCTTCTCCCATCTTTGAACGTAATTCTGGAGTTAAAACAGCAGAAGGTGCTTCTTCAATTACTTTTTGATGACGGCGTTGTATGCTGCATTCGCGTTCAAAAAGATGAACCACATTTCCGTGAGTATCCGCCATAATTTGAATTTCTATATGTCTTGGTGAGGTTACATATTTTTCTATAAAAACAGCTCCATCACCAAAAGCATTTTGCGCTTCACTGATGGCTCTTTGCATTTGAGATTCGAATTCGGCTTCATTTTCTACTACTCGCATTCCTTTTCCTCCGCCACCAGCAGATGCTTTTATAAGAATAGGAAACCCGATTTCTTTTGCTATTTCTTTTGCTTGTGGAATATCCGTAATGGCTTCTTCTGTACCAGGAACCATCGGAATATTATATTTTTTTACAGCTTCTTTTGCCGCCAATTTACTTCCCATTATTTTAATAGCCTTCGATTTTGGGCCAATAAAAATGAGGTTGTTTTTTTCGCAGGATTCTGCAAAATCTGCATTTTCAGATAAAAAGCCATATCCAGGATGAATGGCATCTACGTTTAAATTTTTGGCAACTTCAATAATTTTATTACCCAATAAATACGATTGATTTGAAGGTGCTTCGCCAATTAAAACAGCCTGGTCTGCAAACCGAACATGAGGTGCATTTCTATCTGCAGTAGAATATACGGCAACTGTTTTTATGCCCATTTTTTTTGCAGTTTGCATAACACGAATGGCGATTTCTCCTCTGTTTGCTATTAAAATTTTTTTCATATAAAATTTATATTTTTTTATTTCGGAAGTTGGTTATCGGATTTGTAAAAACTTAGAATACTTTAAAAACTTTACTAGAATTTTTTCTGTTTATTCAAATGCTATTAAAAGTTGATTTTTGTCTACCGTGTCTCCTTTGGTAACAGAAATCGATTTTATAATTCCGGCTCTTGGAGACGTTAAAGCGTTTTCCATTTTCATGGCTTCTAAAATTAAGAGTGTGTCATTTTCTTTTACTTCTGCACCAACTAGAACATTAATTTCTAAAATTAAACCAGGCATGGGCGCTTTAATTTCGTTAACTTCCTTTGTTTTACCAATTTGGAATCCCATTTCTTTAATTAGGGAATCTAGTTCATTATGTATATTGATATTATAAATGGTATTATTCACTTTTACGGCATAAGATTTCTCATTAAAATTGGCTTTAACAATTTCAGTTTTATACGAAACATTTTGATGTAGCACGTGAAATTCGGAATCTGAAACTTGTAAAGCATCTAGATTTTTTACAGCTTGTTCGTCAATTTTAAAATCGAAAGTATCGTTAACTTTTACTTGGTAGGAATTTTTCACTTCTTCAGAATTTAATGATTGTAAATATATGTTTTTTAAAGGTTTCTTTTTAAGGTGGTTAAGTAAATGTTGCTAATTTGATATAGTTACTTCCAAATAAATATAAATTGCATTTATTTTGCGTTAGGGATAGTAGCGGTATCCTTTTTTACTTTTTTGTAAAAAAGATTTAGCGAATAGCCCGACCCTTTTGGGAACGCCCTAAAGAAAATTATATAATACAGAAAATAATTTGAGACCTTGAGAAATGAGTTTCTTATTGTGTGCTGTAATTTTGTAAATATGTCAGATTTCCTTTTAATGGCACATTAATTGACCGTTGATTATTTCTATATTATTAAAACCAATTATGCAACACTATAAAGAATCAAAAAAAGACAAATCGAAACCTAAAGTAACCTTAAAAAAAGCATTTAAAACCATTATTTGGCCAAGAAGGAAGCTAGTATTATTAGGGTTAATTTTAATAATTATTAGAAGTTTGTCTGGTTTTGTGTTGCCAATGCAAAGTAAAGTTTTAATGGATGAGGTAATTCCTAATAAGGATTACAGTCAATTATACAACTTAATATTTATTGTAATTGGAGCAATTTTAGTGCAAGCCATAACTTCTTTTTTATTGACAAAGGTATTAAGTATTCAAGCGCAATATTTAATTTCAGAATTAAGAGCGCAGGTACAAAGAAAAGTTCTGTCTTTGCCCATTAGTTTTTTTGATAACACAAAATCTGGCGCCTTGGTTTCTAGAATTATGAGCGATGTAGAAGGTGTAAGAAATTTAATTGGTACAGGTTTGGTGCAATTAATTGGAGGTTCATTTACTGCTATTCTTACCTTAGTTATTTTGTTAAGAATGAATGTTTGGATGACCGTTTTTACCTTTGTGCCTTTAACTATTTTTGGTATAATTGCTTTAAAATCGTTTAAATATATTCGTCCTATTTTTAGAGCAAGAGGTAAAATTAATGCTGAAGTTAAAGGAAGATTAACAGAAACTTTAGGCGGAATTAGAGTAATAAAAGCCTTTAATGCCGAAGAACAAGAAAGCAAAATTTTTGAGGAAGGTGTAGATAATATTTTTCAGAATGTTAAAAAAAGTATGACAGCAAGTGCTTTAATGACAAGTTCTTCTACTTTCTTAATAGGTGTTGCAACAACAGGTGTTATGGGAATTGGCGGTTATTATATGATGCAAGGTACCATGACTTTTGGAGATTTTATTCAGTTTACTTTTTTATTGGCATTTATGGTGGCGCCAATTGTGCAAATGAGTAATATTGGTAGTCAGTTAACAGAAGCTTTGGCAGGGTTAGACAGAACGGAAGAGTTGATGAATATGACGGCTGAAGAAGATAATGTACATAGAGATATTGTTTTAGAGGATGTAAAAGGAGAGATTATTTTTGATGATGTTTCTTTTTCTTACGAAGAAGGAAAACAAGTGTTGAATAATATTAATTTTAAAGTTCCTTCTGGCTCTGTTACTGCCTTGGTGGGCAGTTCTGGTTCTGGAAAATCTACAATTGCAGGTTTGTCTGCTACGTTTTTAAATCCTAAATCGGGTACAATTACCATTGATGATAAAGACATGTCTAAGGTAAAATTGTCTAGTTATCGTAAATATTTAGGCGTTGTTTTGCAAGACGAGTTTTTATTTGAAGGAACTATTAGAGCAAATATTTTATTTCCAAGACCAAATGCTACGGAAGAAGAATTACAAAATGCGGTAAATGCTGCGTATGTAAATGAGTTTACAGACCGTTTTGATGATGGTTTAGATACCTTAATAGGAGAAAGAGGCGTAAAACTTTCTGGAGGTCAGCGTCAAAGATTAGCCATTGCAAGAGCTATTTTAGCAGACCCTAAAATTATTATTTTAGATGAAGCAACCTCTAGTTTAGATACCGAAAGTGAGTCTTTAATTCAGAAAAGTTTGTCAGAATTGGTAAA
Source organism: Polaribacter sp. (assembly GCF_051251875.1). Taxonomy (GTDB): domain Bacteria; phylum Bacteroidota; class Bacteroidia; order Flavobacteriales; family Flavobacteriaceae; genus Polaribacter. Next base: position 75,490 of record NZ_JBPOGL010000001.1, on the reverse strand, counting down.
AGACAGAACTACAATTGTAATTGCACACAGATTAAGTACTATTAAACAAGCAGATCAAATTTTGGTAATTGAAGCTGGTAATATTGCAGAAAGAGGTACACATGATGAGTTGATTGCTGCAAAAGGTAGGTATTATGATTTGTACACCTATCAATCTAAAATATAGTTAAAGAATGTTGTTTTTTTGGGCGTTCGAGCGGGCTTTCCACTATATCTTTTTTTCGTTCCTTATCAAAAGTCATGGCTAGTTTAGCAAGCAATCTCTTATTTATAGAAAGATTACTTCATTCGTTCCTCATTCGTAATGGGCTTATTAAAAAAGTAAAAAAAGGATGCCGTTTCAATCCCTAACGCGCTTACTCAATACAAATAAGAATTTCCATTAAAACTGTCATTCCAGTGGAAAAGGGAATGCAAACAATTTTTTGCTAATTTTGTAAAGTTTCAATAAAAAACCGACTTCAATCAAAAATAATCTCAAAAAAAAATGAAGAAAGTACTTTTATTGTTAATTGTAGTCATTACAATTTCTTGTAAGAATGAACCTAAAAAAGAGGTAAAAGAGTCTATTAAAAAAGAAGTGGTTAAAAAGGAATCTTTTCCGGAAGAATTAGGAAAAGTTTTTGAAGCTCACGGAGGAATTGATACTTGGAGAAATGCAGAAATTTTATCCTTTAAAAAAGGGGATGAAGTGCATACTGTAAATTTACAATCTCGAATTAATGTAATAAATGCGCCCAATTATTCGGTGGGTTTTGATGGTGAAAATGTTTGGTTAGACGAAGTTGAAAAAGGAACTTTTAAAGGAAATCCTGCTTTTTATCACAACCTATTCTTTTATTTTTATGCCATGCCTTTTGTGTTAGCAGATAAAGGAATTACTTATGAAAAAATTGCACCTTTAACTGTAGGAGGCGTAAGTTATCCGGGTTATAAAATGTCTTTTAAATCAAATATTGGTAGTTCTCCTGATGATAATTACAAGTTGTACTACAATCCTACAACCTATCAAATGGAATGGTTGGCGTATACTGCAACGTTTATGTCTAAAAAGCCAAGTGATAATTTTAATATTATTAAATATGGTCAATGGAACAATGTAAACGGATTAGTTTTACCAACAGCAATTACTTGGTATAAAAAAGATGAAAATGGTGTGCCAACAGAACCTGCAAGACCTGCAACTGTATTTACAGAAGCAATCATAAATAAAAATAATTTAACAGATTCATTTTTTTCAAAGCCAATTAAGTAAGTATATTTGAACTTAAAAAAGTTTAAAAATCGTTCAAGAAAATTATGAAAAAAGTATTTTTATTATTCATTATTGCCATGGCAGTTGCTTGTAAAAATGAACCTAAAGAAAAGGTGAATGCGCCAACTAAAACCGTAGAGGTTAAAAAAGAAGTTTTTCCTGCAGAATTAGGTAAAGTTTTTGAAGCTCACGGAGGAATAGAAGCGTGGAGAAATGCAGAAACGCTTTCTTTTAATAAAGGGGATGAAGTACATACTTCAGATTTAAATTCTCGTAAAATTGTTGTGAATTCTCCAAAATTCTCAATGGGTTTTGACGGCAAAGAAATTTGGTCTTTAGAAGAAGTAAAAGGAGGTTTAAAAAGAGATCCGTCTTTTTATTATAACTTATATTTTTATTTTTATGCAATGCCTTTTGTGTTGGCAGATAACGGAATTATGTATGAAAAAGTAGATGATTTGGTCTTTGAAGGAACACATTATCCGGGTTATAAAATATCATATAAGGCAAATATAGGTACTTCTCCAGACGATAATTATATTGTGTATTACAATTCTAAAAGCTATAAAATGGAATGGCTTGCTTATACGGTAACTTTTAAATCTAAAGCTCCAGTTGATAATTATAAAATGATTAGATACAATTCTTGGGAAAATGTAAATGGTTTTGTTTTGCCAAAACAAATTACTTGGTATGCAAAAGATAAGGAAGGTAAATATGCACCCACAACAAAAATTGTAGACTTCACATTACCTTTAATAAGCAAAGAGAAATTAGGTGACTCATTTTTTGAAAAACCAGTGAAATAAATTGGTAGAGTAACAGTCTAGATTTTAAGTCTTATCTAAACAGATTATAATTTCTATGTTCCTGTACGGAAAAATAATAATGCTAGTTTTAAAATAAAAAAAGTTATAAGAATTAAAAAAAACTAGGAAGTAAAAATACTTTCTAGTTTTTTTATTTTTATTCCTCACTTTTGCTAACCGGAGTTTTTTCTAAATCGTAAACAGCTGTAGAAATATTTACCTGAAACCAAGTTTTAAACATTTTGTAATTACGTCTTTGTGGCCATTCTTTTTTATTTGTGTGCCAAGCATCTAGTTCCATCATAAAATATTTATCAAACTTCTTTTTTAAATGCGCTTCAATATCCTCAAAACTACTATTGTTAATGAGATAAATATTAACGTCATTAAAAGTAGCTATATCAATCTTAGAATCTGGATAAATAGTGTTATGCCAATCTACAAAGGGTTGCAGCGGTTTTATAGAAATTGCAGATCTATTAATAAAGTTTTCTTCAAAATCATTGATCTCTTCATAAGGAAAATCCATTTGTAACATCTCAGAAAGGTAGTCGTCTTCAGTTTGTGTTGTTACATTTAATTTATGGGCACCATTGTTTTCAAAGAAATGAAAATCGACTATAAATTCTGTAAATTCTTTAAAATGTTTGACTTTATAGGTGGTCATTTTTTCTAATAATCGATAATCTTCGCCATCTTCTTTTGCTAACTTAATAATGTTTTTAAATTCAGATGTATCTAAAATAGATCGCATATTTCCTAAGTTCCAAGTATTTTGCGCGAATCCATAAACGTCTTCGTGATATTCATAATCTTTAAATTCATCATCAAAGTGATGCACAAATTTTTCTAATAATGTAGAGTAATTTACTTCTGTATTTTGAAGATTATTGTTGTCTCCAAATAAATTTACAACCTTATTTTTTTTCATGTTGATTTGAATTTTAAATATTTTTTACTATTTGATTATAAACCGAACAATAATAGTCATGAAATCTAGAAAGTAAAATATTATCTAGATTTTTTGTGTTTTTTAAAGTGGATACATCAAATAATTTGATGTCATCAACTTCTTCTTTTTGAATGGTTAATGTTGATAAAGGAACTTTTAATTCCGCTATAAAAACATGATGATGTTCGTTGTCTTGAATTCCGTTTGGGTGAGTAACTTGATGAATTCTTGTGCCTATTTTAATGAGGTCATTTTCTTTTAATTTTAAACCAATTTCTTCAAATACTTCTCTTTTTGCAGCTGAAATAATGTCTTCTCCTGCAGCAATATGTCCTGCCACAGAAATATCCCACAAACCAGGAAATACTTTTTTTGTCAATGCTCTTTTTTGAAGCAGTATTTTTTTATCCAAAGTAAATAACCAAATATGCACAGTAGCATGAAACCAACCGTTTTTATGTGCTTCAGATTTTAAAGCTGTTTTTCCTGTTGATTTTCCTTCAGGCGTTAAGATATCGATTAATTCATCCATAGTTATAAATTACGAATTATGAATTACGAAATGAATCTCGTAATTCATAATTTCTAATTCGTAATTGATTATTCAAAATAAGAAAAGGTTTCTCCGTCTTTAATATTTAATAATGTTTCATAAATCATTTTAATTACATTTTCTACATCATCTCTATGTACCATTTCTACAGTTGTGTGCATATATCTTAAAGGTAAAGAAATTAAAGCAGAAGCAACGCCACCATTGCTATATGCAAAGGCATCTGTGTCTGTACCGGTTGCTCTAGAAAGCGCAGAACGCTGAAAAGGAATCTTTTTAGCTTCGGCAGTTTCTGTAATTAAATCGCGTAATTTTTGTTGCACAGCTGGCGCGTAAGCCACCACAGGTCCTTTTCCTAATTCTAAATGACCAGCAGATTTTTTGTCTATCATTGGTGTAGTGGTGTCATGCGTTACGTCTGTAACAATAGCCACATTTGGTTTTATGGTTTGTGTGATCATTTCTGCGCCACGTAAACCAATTTCTTCTTGTACAGAATTTGTAATGTACAAACCAAAAGGCAATTCTTTTTTGTTTTCTTTTAATAAGCGAGCAACTTCAGCAATCATAAAACCACCCATTCGGTTGTCTAGTGCTCTACAAACAAATTTATCACCATTTAAGATATGAAATTCATCTGGATAAGTAATTACACAACCAACATGAACGCCTAATTTTTCTACTTCTTCTTTTGTAGCACAACCTGTATCAATAAAAATATTATCTGGTTTTGGCGCTTCTTCTTTAGATTTATCTCTTGTATGAATTGCAGGCCAACCAAAAACACCTTTTACAATTCCGTTTTTAGTATGAATGTTTACAATTTTACTTGGTGCAATTTGATGATCTGAACCACCGTTTCTTATCACGTAAATTAAACCGTTGTCTGAAATATAATTTACATACCAAGAAATTTCATCTGCATGACCTTCAATAACTACCTTGTATTTTGCCTCTGGATTGATAACTCCAACTGCAGAACCATAAGTGTCTGTAATAAAAGTGTCTACATAAGGTTTTAAGTAATCCATCCAAATCTTCTGACCTTCCCATTCGTAACCCGTTGGAGCAGCATTATTTAAGTATTTTTCTAAAAATGTAAGCGATGCTTTATTTAAAATTGATTTTTTTGCCATTATAAAAGTTTATAAAGTTTTAGTTTGAAAAAGTTAGAAAGTTAAATGTTAGTTTGCTTGTTTTCTTTTTAGCGTAAAAACTAAAAGAAAAAGTATTGATAACATTTTATACTTCCAATTGTAAAAATAAAACGATTTTTTATCAATTCAATAAAAATAGTTGCAAAATAAGTAACAAAAATAGTAGTAGTATTAAAATTTATAGCACTTAAAAGAGCGAAATTTTAAACTTTTAGTAGCTCCTGGAAATTAAGTTTTCAAATAAAAAAAAATCCCAATCATTAGATTGGGATTTTTAAACAACAAATTATTTATGAATTCTTAGAACTTAAGAAAACGTTTTACACCGTATTTTTTTGTTTTTATAATGTAAACTCCAGAAATTAATTGTGATACATTTAAAGAAGTTTCGTCTTCAAAAGTTTTTATTTCTTGTCCACTTAGGTTATAAATGGTTCCAGAGATTGTTTTATTAAACTTTAAAGTTCCTTGTGTTACTGGGTTAGGATATATTTTAAAATCATTTTTAGCAACCACCTCGCTTATACTTAATGCAGCTTCATCAATTTGTATAATACCTAAAGTACCACTTACTTCATAACCAACTAAAAGGATGTTTTTAGAATTTGGACTATCAGCAGCAGCAACAAATTTTATAATTTCAGGTGCCGTATCTCCAGATGTTCTATTTCCTTTATAATACGTAATAAATTCAACATCTTTAGGGTCTGTAATGTCATACATTAAAATAGCACTTTGTCTTTCTAAACCAATAAAAGCGTAGGTTTTTCCATCAATTGTTCCAATTGCTACAGCTTCTGGTTCACCTCCTTTATCATCAGATCTGCCATCTTTCTCTGCTTCATCTTCATTAAATAAGTCAGCTTCTTCGGTTGCTATTTTTTGTCCAAAATCATCTGCACTGTCAAACACAATGTTTCCGTATTCATCAAAAATTGAAAATGATCTTGCTCCATAAGAATAAATTTGTTCATATTCTCCGTCTTTGTTATAATCACCATCAGCATATGTGGTTTTTAAACGACCTAAATTTTCATCCTCTTGAAGCGTTGTTGCATTTGGATAATAAGCAGTATTTAAAGTTAAATCTTTTACACGATCTTCTTCAGAATAACCTCCGTAATCTCTAGAGTCACCCTCATTTGCAGTTACTATATAATTAATACCATTTGCACTGTAAGAAGCAATACCATCTGGCATAAACATTCCTAAGGTTGGGTGCTGTGTAATATTAATAGCGTCATCTTTATTTGATGCATCAAAACCATAATCGTTATCAAAAGAAATAATACCTAAAACACTATTATCTGTAATTCCTGCACCAGCTATACCAAAATCATTATCATTAATTACTGCTATTTCATTGTTTGGTAATAAAGCAATACCTTCTGCTTTATCAGAACCTTGGTATCCTACACTTGGTAAATTAACTACTTTATTTTTATGAACTGTAAGAATGTTTTGTGCTGCTATTTCATCAGCAGTTAATTCTTCTAATTCTTTAGTACCTGTTAAAGCAGTGCCAAGAATATTTGTAGCATAATTAATATCTATTTCAAAAATATATTTTTTACCATAACTAACAGTTGGGCCCTCAGAATCTCTTTCAATTACCAAAAACTTACCATTACCGGTATAAACAGCATCACCAATTTTATCTACTCTAGAAGATGCATAACCAGCGTCTTTATTTCTTTCTAATAAATAGACATATTCGCTAACTGGTGCACCTGTATCTGCATCGATTCCTAAAATTCTAATTACATCGGAATTGTTTTTAGTTATACTTGATGGATTGTATAAAGGAGATTGTATAAAAGCATAAATAATATGATTTGTTTCATCATATGCAATAGCTTCAAAACCTCTGTTTGCCCATCTTTTAGAATATACTTCTGGCAAAGTTTCAGCGCCATAAAACCCTACTGCTTGCTGCGTTGTTCCTAATAAAGAAGTTCCTGCTGCTACATAACGCTCAGTCAATTGACCATTTGCTTCAAACTTATATATGGCTGGCCTATACTCATCACACATCCAAAAATTACCGTCTTTATCTCTTAAAATACCTTCAAAATCTCCTCCATAAGCATCATATGGTAATTGGTGATATTCTTCAGAAGTTGTATTATCAACAAAATCTGCATTTGTATAAGTTGTGGCAGCATCTGTATACGTTACAGGCACTTCATCAACCCCAGGGATATTTCCTTTTCCTGTTATAGGTGTTGTACCATCTTTTCTAGTTAAAAGAATTTGATCATCTAAAGTTATAGCACCTGTTGTTTTGTTTAAAGTGAATTTTGCAATTCTACCTTGATAATTTGGTAACTTAAAAGGTCTTAAATTTTGTGACGTAGCAACATCAGCTTTGGCAACAGGAGCATCATTAGGGCCTCTATCTGGAACTGCATAAAACACATAATCTGTAGCTGTAGAATTTGCAGCATCATAAAACAATCCAGAAAAACCTCCTAAAGCTACTGTTGGTTGACCACCATCATAAACTGGCGTTCCTAATTCTGGCCAGTTAGCTTCTAATTCATTTAAAATATAACTTGAAACAGTTGGCGTTCCTAAATTATGATTTTTATAACCTAAAGGTAGAATATCTAAAATTGTATTATTTATTAAGTCAATAACTACAAGTGCATTATTCTCTTGACAACTTACATAAGCTTTAGTTCCATCTTCTATAACTGTTATAAACTCAGGTTCCATATCTTGTGATACTGTAGCAGTACCATTGTTTCCAAAAATACGAACTCCTTTATTTTGAAGTGATGTTTTTTTATCATCATAGTTGTTAAAGTTAATAGAAGACGTTATTGATGCAGAAGCAGCACCACTAGCTATATCTATTATAGAAATTGTACCTTCTGGATCATTCGTATAATCATCTGAAGGTTCACCTTCGTTTGCAACGATGATTTTAGTACCATCTGGAGTAAAAGTTAGCATGTCTGGTAAAGCACCAACTGTAATTTGAGAAATATAAGTACCGTCTAAATCAAAAAACACAACTTTTCCAGCATCTTGTTTTACATTAGCTTCAATGGCTATTGCAACAATACCTCCTTTAATTGCAATTGAATTTGGTCCTCCTCCATAAGTTGTTAAACTTACGTTTTTAATTAATGTTGGGTTTGCAGGGTTACTAATATCTACTATAGTAAAACTATTTGCATCAGAATTGGTAAAAAAAGCTTGTTGGTTAGTTGCATCATAGGCAACGGTTTCAGCAGCATCTACCATGTTCGTTTGGTAACTAGCTAAGTGTGTTAACTCGTTTTGAGCTTTAACAGTAGTAAATGAGAATACTAGTAAACTAGCAAAAAAAGTAATTTTTTTCATTTTGTTTTTTATGGGTTAGTTAAGATTGTAAAGAAAAGAATTGAAACTAAATTTTAGATGAGGTATTGTTTATTATAATGTTAACTTGGTGTGATGAAAAAGTGTTTTCTAAATCACAATTTTTATTTTTTAGATGGATATTGTTTCTTCAATTGATCGTTTTTTAAGTTGATACATTAAACCGATGAGAAGATTAAAATTGTAGCTTTTTTTTATGTTTTATGATAAACAACATTTTTGTTTTTATTCTTTTTTGTGCAAAAAAAAAGTCACGTTGTTAAGAGTTTTTTTTAATGTAAAAAACCTATTAATATTAGGTTTTTAATACTGATACTTACTTTTGAGGATAGTCAAAAAATAGAAGCGAATTGAAACTTCTAGTATTAAAAAAGCGAAATTTTTAATATGTGTTTAAACTTTAGTTTTAAAATTGTTAATTTGTGTAATATCTCTGAAAAAATGTTAATCAAATAACAGGTGGTTGTTATAATTGAAATGAAAAACATTTATTTAACATAGCTAATTAATGTTTTGTAAATGTTAAATTTAGAGAAGAAATAAAAAAAGTATATTTCAAAAACAAGTAAAAAACCTTATATGAAATTAGTAATTGAGAATTTAACCAAAACATACAAAAACGGAGTAAAAGCTATTGACAATTTAAGCATAGAAATTGGTACAGGAATGTTTGGTTTATTAGGTCCTAATGGAGCAGGAAAATCATCTTTAATGAGAACCATTGCTACATTACAAAGTCCGGATTCTGGCTCAATTAAATTTGGTGATATTAATGTTTTAGAAGATACGATGTCTTTACGTAAAATATTGGGGTATTTGCCGCAATCTTTTGGTGTATATCCTAAAATGTCGGCAGAAGATTTGTTAGATTATTTTGCTACTTTAAAAGGAATTTCAAACAAATCAGAAAGAAAAGCCATTGTAAAAGAGGTGTTAGAAATTACCAATTTATACGATGTAAGGTATAAGCACGTTGCTGGTTATTCTGGTGGAATGAAACAGCGTTTTGGTATTGCTCAGTTACTTTTAAACAATCCAAAACTTATAATTGTAGATGAGCCAACTGCTGGTTTAGATCCTGCAGAAAGACATCGTTTTTTAAATGTTTTGCGTGAAGTTGGTACCAATACAACCGTTATTTTTTCTACACATATTGTAGAAGATGTTAAAGAATTATGCAATGAAATGGCTATTTTAAATGGAGGAAAAATTCTAAAACATACAACGCCATTAGAAGCAACTAAAGAAATTGGTAACACTATTTGGACAAAAATTATAGAGAGAGAAGAATTGGAAGAAAACGAGAAAAACTTCAATATTTTATCATCAAACTACAACCAAGACAATACCTTAAATATTAGAGTGCATGCCGCAGAAAAACCTTCGGATGATTTTGTAGCGGCAACTCCGCAATTAGATGATGTGTATTTTATCGCTTTAAAACAAGATGAACCGCAGTTGGTTTAAGGTTTCAGGTTTAAAGTTCATAGTTTTGAGTGGACTTACAATTACACAATTCAACAATTACACTTTTACACATTTTATATGTTTTCAACTATTTTCAAACAAGAATTAAAATATTGGTTTAACAGACCTGCATTTTATATTTACATAAGTATTTTCTTACTACTAGCATTCTTTTTATCGGCAGCGTCGGCTGGTTTTTTCGATTCTGTAACAGCCACAACAGGTTCTTCTAGAATTGTAAATTCGCCCATAGGAGTTTCTGGTTTATTTAATGCATTAACTATTTTTATTTTCTTCTTATTTCCTTCTATTGTTGGGGTTTCTGTGTACAGAGATTTTAAAAGTGAAATGCATACAATTCTGTATTCCTATCCTTTTACCAAAGCAAATTATTTGTTTGCAAAGTTTTTTAGCGCAATAGTAATTGTATCTATTATTGTGTTTTCAATTGCTTTGGGTATGATGATTGGTTTTCGTTTTCCGGGTACAAACTCAGAAATTGTTGGGCCATTTAATGTAACTACCTATTTGCAAACCTATTTTGTGTTTATTTTACCAAATGTATTGTTGTTTGGCGCTATTGTTTTTGCTGTGGTTGCATTTACAAGAAATATTGCTGCAGGGTTTATTACGGTTATTATTTTAATGTTTGGTCAGGGAGTTTTAGAAAGTTTACTTTCTGAGCCAGAATACAGAACATTAGCAGCTATTTTAGATCCTTTTGGATCTGCAGCTATAGAATATTATACAAAATATTGGACACCTTCTGAACAAAATGAATTGGCAATACCTTTAAAAGAAATGATTGTATACAACCGTTTATTGTGGTTGGCAATTGCAACCTTAATTTTTGGATTGGTTTATAAATTCTTTACATTTAGTCAGAATGCCATTTCTATTTCCTTTAGAAAAACAAAAGGTGAAAGAGTAACAAAAACTAATTTTAGCGGAATCACAAAAATTAGTTTACCTCAAGTAAATTACAATTATTCTTTTTCTCAAAATTTAAAAACAACTTGGAAATTATCAAACATCGATTTTAAATATATTTTTAAAAGTTGGGCATTTATCGCTATTGTTTTAGTTGGTTTGGTGTTAATTGTGGTTACCTTATCTGAAGTTGGTAATATTTTTGGAACACCTACATTACCAGTAACTTGGAAAATGATTAACCTTAGTGGTGTTTTCTTTGCTTCTATAAATATTTGTACATTTTTATATGCAGGAATGTTGGTTCATAGAGCAAAAATTGCCAAAATAAATCATTTGGTAGATGCAACTCCAATTCCTAATTGGACACTTTTATTCTCAAAACTAATTGCACTTATAAAAATGCAATTGGTTTTATTAGCTGTAATTGTTGTTTCAGGAATGGTTTTTCAAATGTATAAAGGATATTATAATTTTGAAATAGGACATTACTTTTTCGAATTGTATTTTTTAAGTTTTATCAGTCTTCTTATTTGGGCTTTGTTGTCAATTTTTGTTCAAACATTAATTGGTAATCCGTATTTAGGACTGTTTGTGTTGTTGGTAATTTCTATTGGAATGCCTTTTTTATCCTTAGCAGGAATAGAACAATCTATCTTTAAATACAACCAAGGACCAGGATTTAATTATTCTGATATGAATGGTTATGGAGCTACTTTATTACCGTATTTGTCTTACAAAATTTATTGGATTTTATGCGGATTACTACTCTTAGTGGTTTCTTTTTTATTCTGGGTACGTGGAATCCCGAATTCATTTTCAGAGAGAATTATAATTGCAAAAACTCGTTTTAAAGGTTTTGCTGCAGTAAGTTTTGGTGTTTTATTCATAGCTTTTTTTGGCTTAGGGTATTCAATTTATCAAGAAACAGGAACCAAAACGAAAAGAACATCTTCTAAAGAAGCAGAATTGCAAAGAGTTTCTTGGGAAAAAACGTATAAAAAATATGAAAAATACGCCCAACCAAGAATTGTATCTGTAAAAACCAATGTTAATATTTTTCCGAAAGAAAGATTGTTTGATGCTTCTGCCACTTTTATCATGGTAAATAAGACAAACAAAGCTATTGATACTTTGTTTTTAAACCATAATTCTTTAGAAAGTACGTTTGAATTTAATAGAGAAAATACCTTGGTTTTAGAAGATACCATTCAGCATTTTGATATGTATCAATTTAAAAATAAAATTTTACCGGGAGATACTTTACAACTTGCTCTTACTGTAAAAAGTAAACAAAATACTAGTTATAGAAATAATTCTAGCGTAAAAGAAAACGGAACATTTATCAATAATTTTTCAATATTTCCTTCTTTAGGATACTCTTCTCAAGGAGAATTAACAGACAACAAAACACGTAAAAAATACAATTTACCAGAAAATGATTTACGTCCAAATCCAACAGATTCTACCGCTTTAGGAGATACGTATATTTCTAAAGATTCTGATTGGATAGATTTTGAAGCAACCGTTTCTACATCAAAAGATCAAATTGCCATTGCACCCGGATATTTGCAAAAAGAATGGACAGAAAATAACAGAAAATACTTCCATTATAAAATGGATAGTAAAATATTGAATTTCTATGCTTTTAATTCTGCAAGATATACCGTGAAAAAAGAAATGTGGAAAGGCATTTCTTTAGAAATTTATTATCACAAACCACATAATTTTAATTTAGATAGAATGTTAAAAGGGATGAAAGCTTCTTTAGATTATAATGCTAAAAACTTTAGTCCTTATCAACATAAACAATTAAGAATTGTAGAGTTTCCAAGAACAGACGGTAGCTTTGCACAATCTTTTCCGAATACCATTCCGTTTTCAGAAGGCGTTGGTTTTATTGCAGATGTAGACGATAAAAATGAAGATGGTGTAGATTATCCGTTTGCCATTACGGTGCATGAAGTTGCGCATCAATGGTGGGCACATCAGGTAATTGGAGCTGATGTTTTAGGAGCAACTATGTTGTCTGAAAGTTTGTCTGAATACGTGGCTTTAAAAGTCTTAGAACATCAACAAGGAAAAGAGAAAATGCGTACCTTTTTAAAGAAGGCTCTAGATGATTATTTAATGCAAAGAACCATGGAAAGAAAACGTGAAAATGCATTGATGTATAATGACGGACAAGGGTATATTCGGTATCAAAAAGGCTCATTAGTGTTTTATGCTTTGAGTGATTATATTGGAGAAGAAAACTTAAATGGCGCTTTAAAAAAGTATGTAGAAAAAGTCAAATTTCAAGAATCGCCGTATACAACTTCTGTAGAAATGGTGAATTATATTAAAGAAGCCACTCCAGATTCTTTGCAATATGTAATTAAAGATATGTTTGAAACCATTACTTTATATAGAAACAGAATTTTAGACGCAAAATATACCGAGTTAGAGAACGGTAAATACGAAGTAGAAATAGAGTTTGAAGTTTCTAAATATAGAAACGATGAAAAAGGAAAACGTTATTACGGAGAAAAAGTAGGAGATACTTTGACCTATAAAACTCCTGAAATGAAAAAGCCAATTTTATCGGTTCCGTTAGCAGATTATATAGATATTGGTGTTTTTGCAGAAGAAGAAATTGATGGAGAAAAGAACGAAAAAGAATTGTATTTACAAAAATATAAGATTACAGAAATCAATAATAAAATTACCATAATTGTTGATAAAAAACCTGTTGAAGTAGGTGTAGATCCGTACAATAAATTAATAGACACACAGTCTGAAGACAACAGAAGGAAATTGTAGAAATCTATACAATTAGTACAGCTTTATTAAAGGCGTTAAACTTGTAAAATGAGAAATAAAACAAAAATACTTACAGCCTCAAGCTTATTTTTAAGTATTGTTGTCTTGCATATTTTAGGACTTTTATTTGATGATACCTTGGCGTTTTTTACAAAACCATTTATCATGATTTCTTTAGTGGTTGTGTATTTAACTTCTGTAAAGAAAGCTAATTTTTGGCTAGTTTCTGCCTTGTTTTTCTCTTTTTGGGGCGATGTATTTTTACTTTTTAAAGAAGAATTTTTCTTGTTTGGCTTAGTTTCTTTTTTAATAGCTCATATCTTATACATTAAAATTTTATTGGGCTGTTTAGAAAAAACAAGTCTCATTAAAGTAGTTTTAGCAGCAATGCCTTTTGTACTTTTTTTTACAAGCATTGTTTTTTTTATCATTGATGGTTTAGGAGAAATGCTACTACCAATCCTAATTTACGGATTGGTTATTTGCACTTTTGGTACACTTACTTTGTTAAAATATCGTCAAGCAAAAAACACAGAAAACCTATGGATGTTTTTAGGTGCCATTTTATTTGTTTTTTCTGATAGTTTAATAGCCATCAATAGGTTTTATGAACCAAAAGAAATGTACGGAATTTCTATTATGCTTACCTATATTGTTGCGCAATATTTAATTTGTAAAGCAATGATTGTTAAAAGTTTTTACCAAGAATAGGAATGTCTTTTTTATGAGAGAAAAGAATTATGCTACCCGATATCAAAGAAATTATAGCACCCGTAAAAAGCGCACCAGAATCATAGTTATGCACAATGCCTAATATTGTTAAATGAGACATAATTGCGCCGCCCATTAAACCAACGGTTAGCAATGCGCCTAGCCAAGTTTTATTCGGAATAAATAATAAAATTGAAGTTATGAGCTCTAAAATTCCTGTACCAATTCTTAAGTAAGCTTCGTTTTTTCCTACTAATTTAGTAAATAAATCGATGCTTTCTTGTGCGCCAGTAAACTTAAAAAAGAGTGTTTGTATTAAAATAAAGGCAATAATAATTTTTAACACTAGGATATAGTACTTTTTCATATTCGTTATTTTTTTTGTTTTTAGACGTTCACTTTATTTTTAACTTACATCAGAAATAATACAATAACTTTGCGAAAAACTTTTTGATGAAAAATTATTGTTTTTATTTTCTAATTGCTTGTCTTTTTTTTTCGTGTAAAAATGAAAAGAGAACAACTTTACACTTTTTAGATGAATATGTTTTGGCAGATTCCATTTCCTTTAAAAATACTATTATTGGCGGACTTTCTGGAGTAGATTATGTAAACGGAACCTATTATTTTGCGGTAGATGATCTTAAAAATCCTCGTTTTTTAACTGCGGAAATAAACATCAATAATAATAAAATTGAACATATAGATTTTAAGAATGTTTTTTTATTAAAAGATGCTACAAAATCTTTTTACACAGAAAATGCTTTTGATTTAGAATCTATTTTTGTTGATGAAGAAACTAAAGAGGTTTATTTTGTAAGTGAAGGTGCTATCAATAAAGGTAAAAATCCGTTGGTGTTTTCTATGGATGTTTTAAATAATGACCTTTATAATTTTGAAATTCCTTCTTATTTTAAAGCAAATTCCATCTCAAAACCAAAAGAGAATGGAACTTTTGAAGGTTCATCTAAAAGTATAAATTCTAAAGGTTTTTGGGTGGCAATGGAAGCGCCTTTAAAAATAGACGGAGAAGAACCTACTTTTACTAAAAAATCATCGCCAGTAAGAATTACGTATTTTGATAAAACTACAAAAAAAGCCACAAAACAATTTGCGTATCAACTAGAGCATATTACAAAACCGGCAAAGGGAAACATCAACCTAAACGGCGTTACCGCAATTTTAGAATACAAAGAAAATCATTTTTTTATTGTAGAGAGAACGTATCAAAGTAACTATGGTTCTAAGGGAAATATTGTTAGAATTTTTGAAGCCTTTGCAGATACCAACACCACCAATACTTTAGACGTAAAATCGTTAAAAGAAACTCCATTTGTTCCGCTTAAAAAAAGGTTGTTGCTTAATTTTGAAGCTATAAAAGGCCATCTCACGGAAGAAATTGTAGATAATATAGAGGGCATTACTTTTGGACCAAAACTGCCAAATGGAAATCAATCTTTGCTGCTGGTTTCTGATGATAATTTTCAAATGTACGGACCACAACTAAATCAATTTATAATCCTAGAAATTGCTCAGAAATAATCAGTATTTTTACATTGTAAAAGTGATCTCAATCTATAATGTTACAAAATTTAAAATATTCTCTCTTAAAAAAAAGGTTCGATAAATTGTTACTTCAACAAGAAGAAAACAGGGTAATTTCTCAAAAAAAAATTAAAACTGTTGGTGTAATCACAACAGTAGAAATTTTTTCACAAGTAAACATTCAAAAAGTACTAGAAACTACGCTTAAGGTTGCGAATGTAAAAGTGTTTTGTTTTGGAGAATTTAATACAATGAATGAAACTACTATGAATCATTTTTCTAAAAAAGACATTAATTGGAAAGGTGAAATTAAGCAGGAAAATTTGAAACACTTTTTACAACATCCTTATGATTTGTTAATTGGTTATTTTAATACAAATAATTTATATTTAGAAACAGCCATTTTGCAGTCTAAAGCTACGTTTAAAGTAGGATTTTCTGATGTTAACATGGCATTATATGAGTTAGAAATAGCAGAACGTATAGAAAATCTACCTCAATTTTCTCAAGAAGTGAAAAAATATCTTCAGATCCTTAAAAAGTTGAAAAATTAAACTTTTTGTGTAAAATTGTGTTTTCTTTTTAAGAAATCAATTTTTCTCTTTTAAATAAGTTTGAATAGTGTAATTTTACACCATCTAAAAACAACAGATAAAATGCAGAAATTTATTGGAACGGGAGTTGCGTTAATAACACCTTTTAAAGAAGATTTAAGTGTAGATTTTGATGCACTAATTAAATTGGTGAACTACAATATAGAAAACGGAACAGATTATTTAGTAATTAATGGTACAACTGCGGAAAGCGCTACAATTACCAAAGAAGAAAAGCTAGAAATAATTAACGTTATTATAAAAACAAATAACAAGCGTTTGCCTTTGGTTTTAGGTGTGGGTGGTAATAATACTGCGTTGGTTGTTGAAGAATTAAAAACCAGAGATTTTACAGGATTAGACGGAATTTTGTCTGTTGCACCTTATTATAGCAAACCTACTCAAGAAGGATTTTATCAGCATTTTAAAGCCATTGCAGAGGCTACTGATTTACCAATTATATTGTACAATGTACCCGGTAGAACCGCTAAAAATATGGAACCTGCAACAACTATTCGTTTAGCAAATGATTTTGAGAATGTAGTAGCTGTTAAAGAAGCAGGAAACAACCAACAACAATATTATACTTTATTAAGAGACAAACCAGCAGGGTTTTTAGTAATTTCTGGTGATGATGATTTGGCATTAGGTGTTACTTTAGCAGGTGGTTCTGGTGTAATTTCTGTAATAGGACAGGCTTTTCCAAAACAATTTTCTACCATGATAAACCATGGTTTACACGGAAATAATAATGAAGGGTATGTGATACATTATAGAATGATGGATGTTGTAGATTATATTTTTGAAGAAAATAATCCGGCAGGAATAAAATCAGTTTTACAAGAATTGGGTATTTGTGGCAATGCAGTTCGTTTACCTTTAGTGAATGCAAGTGCAGAACTTCAATCTAAAATTGCTAAATTTGTAAAAAATTTTTAAATCCAACGTATGTTATCAGCAAAAATTCAAGAAGCATTAAATAAACAAGTAGTTATAGAAGCAGAATCTTCTCAAGTATATTTAGCAATGGCTTCTTGGGCAGAAACACAAGGTTTTGAAGGAGTTTCTCAATTTATGTATGCTCATTCAGATGAAGAAAGAATGCACATGCTAAAATTAGTGAAATTTATAAATGAAAGAGGAGGACATGCAATAATTTCTCCATTATCCGCGCCGCCGGTTTCTTTTGGATCTTTTAAAGAAATGTTTCAAGAATTATTTAATCATGAAGTAGCCGTATCTGAATCTATAAATGATTTGGTAGATATTTCGTTGAAAGAAAAAGATTATGCAACACATAATTTCTTACAATGGTATGTTTCAGAACAAATAGAAGAAGAAGCCTTGGCAAGAAATATTTTAGATAAAATTAGTTTAATAGGCGATGATAAAAGTGGTTTTTATCTTTTTGATAATGATATTAAACAATTAATTACTCCTGTAGATCCGCAGCAATAATATTAACATACTTTTAGTAACAATCAATCAGTTTTTTTGCGTCTTTTGTAAATAATTACACAAGATCATTTAAGGTGTAAAAAAATGTTTAGATGTAAGAACGTTTTATGTATTGAAAAATAGTAAAATATTCTTTAAAATTGTTACCCCGAACATGTTTGTACTGAACTCGTTTTCAGAATTTCGGGAGCTAAAAAGTAAGAATTATTTTAGAAAAAATAAATTCTTTTATTATCCATTATTAATCACTAATTTTGCCCGATGCAAAAAATTAAAAATTTAGCGTATTTATTGGTATGTAGCCTATTGTTATTTTCGTGTGGAGAATATCAAAAAGTATTAAATAAAGGTGCTGTTGAAGACCAATACAAAATGGCAGTAAAAATGTACGAAACAAAAAAGTACAGTAAAGCCTTGCGTTTATTTGAAAAAATTACTCCTTCTTATAGAGGGAAACCTCAAATGGAACGTATTTCTTTTATGATTGCTCAATCTAATTTTAACGAAAAAAACTATAGTCTTTCTGGTTATTATTTTGATCGTTTTGCTAAGAATTATCCTAAAAGTTCTAAAAAAGAAGAAGCAGCTTATTTATCAGCCTATAGTTATAAATTAGCTTCACCTGTATTTAGTAAAGATCCAACAGACACAAATAAGGCGTTGGCTTCTTTTCAAGATTTTATAAATACCTATCCAGATTCGGATAAAATTGTTGAAGCAAATCAGCATTATAAAGAGTTACGTTACAAATTGCAAAAGAAATATTTTGAAATTGCAAAAACATATTATAGAACAGCGGGCTATGATTTAAGAAATTATAAAGCGGCTATTCAGGCTTTTGATAATTTATTGTCAGACTATTTAGGATCTGAATTTAAAGAAGAAGCTTTATATTATAGATTAAAAGCTGCTCATGATTTTGTTTTAAAAAGTTTTGACAGAAGAAAAGAAGAACGTATTAAAGATGCTATTGAAGCTTATGAAAAGCTAAAAAGAAACTTTCCAGAATCTCAATTTATGGAAGATTCAGATAAAATGTTGGCAACTTTAAAACAAGAGGAATTAAGAATACAAGAATTAATAGAAAAACAAAAAGAGCTATTAGCTTCAAAAAATAAATCATAATAAATTATGGACTATAAAGATACCACAGCAGCATTAAGTACAATTACTTATGACAAGAATGAAATTCAAGCTCCTACAGAAAATATCTATGAAGCAATTTCAATTATAGCTAAAAGAGCTACTCAAATCAATGAAGATTTAAAGAAAGAATTGGTTGATAAATTAGAAGAGTTTGCTACTTATAACGATAGTTTAGAAGAAGTTTTTGAAAATAAAGAACAAATTGAAGTTTCTAAATTTTATGAAAGATTGCCAAAACCAACAGCTATTGCTGTAGATGAATGGTTAAAAGGCAAAGTATATTTTAGAACTCCAGAAAAGGAATAATGTCTGTTTTAAGCGGTAAAAAAATTTTACTGGGCGTAACTGCCGGAATTGCTGCTTACAAAACGGCAAGTTTAGTTCGTTTATTTATAAAATTAGACGCAGAAGTCAAGGTTGTTATGACTCCTGCGTCTAAAGATTTTATAACACCTCTTACATTATCTACACTTTCTAAAAATCCGGTTCATTCTACTTTTTATGACAAAGAAGAGGAAAATGAAATGTGGAACAATCATGTAGATTTAGGTCTTTGGGCAGATTATATGCTAATTGCACCTGCAACAGCAAATACCATGTCTAAAATGGCAAATGGTACCTGTGATAATTTGTTGTTGGCAACCTATTTATCTTCCAAATGTCCGGTTTATTTTGCTCCAGCCATGGATTTAGATATGTACATCCATCCTTCAACCAAAGAAAGTTTAGAAAAATTACATAGTTTTGGTAATACCATTATACCTGCAACTTCTGGTGAATTGGCTAGTGGTTTAGTGGGCGAAGGCAGAATGGCAGAGCCACAAGATATTGTTTCTTTTATTGAAAATGATATTTTATCAAAATTACCCTTAAAAGGAAAAAAAGTACTCATTACAGCAGGCCCAACCTATGAAGCTATAGATCCTGTACGTTTTATTGGAAATCATTCTTCAGGTAAAATGGGATTTGCCATTGCAAAAGCTGCTGCAAATTTAGGAGCTCAAGTTTATTTAATTTCAGGACCAAGTAACCAACAAATTAATCATTCTTTTGTGCAGAGAATTAATGTGATTTCTGCGGAAGAAATGTACAACGCAGCACATACTTATTTTAATTCTGTAGACATTGCAATTCTTTCTGCAGCTGTGGCAGATTATAAACCAAAAAATGTTGTTCATCAGAAAATAAAAAAGACAGATGCAGCGTTACAAATAGAGTTAACACCTACTAAAGATATTTTAGCTTCTTTAGGAGAAATTAAGAAAAATCAATTTTTGGTTGGCTTTGCTTTAGAAACAAATAATGAGCTAGAAAATGCTAAAAATAAACTAAAACGTAAGAATTTAGATGCAATTGTATTAAATTCGTTACAAGATAAAGGGGCTGGTTTTGCAACGGACACAAATAAAATTACTATTATTGATAAAAATTTGAATGAAACGGAATTTGAATTAAAATCTAAAGTTGCTGTTGCTAAAGATATTATGAGGGAGATTGTTGAAAGAATGAATAAATAAGATTTATAAATAAAATGTTTTCTCGAGCATTACAAAATCAAAATATTTTTTGATTGGAAGTATTGAACGCAGTTCTCGAGAGGTTATAATTAGGTCTCGACTGCGCTCGACCTAACTAAATTTATCAAACAAAATTATGCGTAAAATTCTTCTACTTTTTATATTGCTTTGCACTATTTCTACATTAAAAGCGCAAGAATTAAATTGTTTAATAACAGTAAATTCAGAACAAATTAATGGTTCTAATAAACAAGTGTTTTCTACATTAGAGCAATCTTTAAATGAGTATGTAAACCAAACAAAATGGACAAATAGAATTGTAAAAACGGAAGAAAGGATAGATTGTGCAATGACCATAATTGTTACATCAAGAGATGCAAATACGTTTACGGCAACACTACAAGTACAATCTACAAGACCTGTTTTTGGTTCTAGCTACGCAACACCTGTTTTAAATTTAAAAGACAACGATTTTACTTTTAAATATAATGAGTTTGACCCTTTAATTTATAACAAAAATGCTTTTGATAGTAACTTAATTTCTACAGTGGTATTTTATGTGCATGTTATTTTAGGTTTAGATGGAGATACATTTAAAAAGTTTGGTGGAGAAGCGTCACTAAAAGAAGCGCAAAACGTTATGTTACAAGCTCAACAAAGTGGTTTAGGAGCTTGGCAAAATGTGGTTGGTAAACAGAATAGATATTTGTTAATAGATAATTTATTGTCTCCGAAATTACAAAAATTTAGAACTGTTTTGTATGATTACCACAGAGGAGCATTAGATAATTTTTCTACCAACTTAAATACAGCAAAGCAAAGTTTAGAAAATACAGTGCTTTCTTTAGAAGGTGTTTACAATCAAACGGTTAGTAATTATTTAATACGGTTATTTTTTGATGCAAAAGCAGATGAAATTGTAAATGTGTATTCAGACAATCCTAAAACTAGAAATGCTACAAGAATGAATCAAGTTTTAAGAAAAATTTCTCCGAACAATAATAGCAAATGGAAAAATATTGAGTAGAATTTAAATTTCTACATGTAATTTTTGCATAGTTTCTGAATTAAAATAGCTATTTTTATTCTTCAAAATTTAAACAATTTGCTAACACAACTTTCTATTAATAACTACGCGTTAATCAATAAGTTAACCATTGATTTTTCTTCAGGTTTATCTATTATTACAGGTGAAACTGGTGCAGGTAAGTCTATACTTTTAGGTGCATTAGGATTAGTTTTAGGAAACAGAGCAGATTTGTCTTCACTAAAAGACACTTCAAACAAATGTATTGTTGAAGCTAGAGTTGCCATTACAAACTATAATTTAGAAGATTTTTTTAAAGAAGTAGATTTAGATTATGAATCTGAAACTATTATTAGAAGAGAAATTTTACCTTCAGGAAAATCGAGAGCTTTTGTAAATGACACGCCCGTAACTTTAACGGTTTTAAACAAATTAAGAGTAAAATTGATTGATGTGCATTCTCAGCATCAAACAATGCAATTATCAGATACTAATTTTCAGTTTTCTATTTTAGATGCTTTAGCAAAAAATCAAGCAAGAATTGCTTCTTACAAACGTGGTTTTATTCAATTAAACCAATTAAAAAAAGAACTTGTTAAATTAGAGTCGCAACAGCGTGAAGCAAATCAGCAATATGATTATAACTTGCACTTGTTTAAGGAGATAGAAGAGGCAAGTATTAAAGTTGATGAGCAACTAATACTAGAAGAGAATCTAGAGAAACTAAATAATATAGAAGAGATTAAGGGCAATTTATCAGAAGCTTTAGAAATAACTGTAAATGAAGAAATAGGCATTCAGAATTTGCTAAACACCTTAGAAAATAGGTTGACCAAAATTGCATCATTTTCTAAAGAATATCAAGAACTTGCAGAAAGAATTACATCTGTAAAAATAGAAATTGATGATGTTGTTTCAGAGTTAGAAGATGCCAATGAGCATGTAGATTTTAACCCAAATGAAGCCGAAGAAATTAATGATAGACTGCAACTATTGTACAATCTACAAAAAAAACATGCAGTAAGTTCAAATGAAGAATTGCTGGCGGTTTTCGAAGATTTATCTAACAAAGTAGCTCAAGTAGAATCTGCAGACGAAGTAATCAATCAAAAACAACAAGAAATAGCTTCTGTTTCAGAAAAGCTAGATAAAGTAGCAGGTTTAATTTCAAATGCAAGAACAGCTGCTATTCCTAAGTTAACAAAAGAATTACAAGTTTTATTAACAGATTTAGGAATGCAAAACGCACGATTTTCTATCAAAATTAAAGCTACAAAAAACTATTTTACCAACGGAAAGGACGAGTTAGAATTCCTGTTTTCAGCAAATAAAGGAGGTAATTTTGGTGAACTTAAAAAAGTAGCTTCTGGTGGAGAATTGTCTAGAATTATGCTTTCGGTTAAAAAAGTATTATCAGAAAATACACAATTGCCAACTATTATTTTTGATGAAATAGATACCGGAGTTTCTGGTGAAGTTTCTAATAAAATTGCAGCCATAATGCAACAAATGAGTAACAATATGCAAGTAATTGCCATTACACATTTACCGCAAATTGCAGCAAAAGGAAGCAGTCATTATAAAGTATATAAAGAAGAAGTAAAAGGTGTTACCACTACCAATTTAAAACAATTATCTGCAGAAGAAAGGGTTAAAGAAATTGCAGAAATGTTAAGCGGTAAAGATATCTCAGAATCTGCTCTTACACACGCAAAAGAATTATTAAATTAGCTTAGGGTTACGAGTAAGAACCAACCACAACCCATCAACCATAAACACTTTACAACATGTATAACTTATTAAAAGGGAAAAAAGGAATCATTTTTGGAGCATTAAATGAGCATTCAATTGCTTGGAAAGTTGCAGAAAGAGCACATGAAGAAGGAGCAGAATTTGTATTAACAAATGCGCCAATTGCAATGAGAATGGGAGAGTTAGATGCTTTGGCAGCAAAAACGGGTTCGCAAATTATTCCTGCAGATGCAACTTCTATAGAAGATTTAGAAAACTTGGTAGAAAAATCTATGGAGATTTTGGGAGGAAAAATAGACTTTGTTTTACACTCTATTGGCATGTCTGTAAACGTACGTAAAGGCAAACATTATACAGATCCAAAATACGATTTTACCACAAAAGGTTGGGATGTTTCCGCTGTTTCTTTTCATAAAACAATGAATATTTTATACAACAAAAATGCCATGAATGAGTGGGGAAGCATTGTTGCACTAACATATATGGCGGCGCAAAGAGTCTTTCCAGATTACAATGATATGGCAGATAATAAAGCATATTTAGAGTCTATTGCGCGTAGTTTTGGCTACTTTTTTGGTAGAGATCATAAGGTGCGTGTAAACACAATTTCGCAATCGCCAACGCCAACAACTGCCGGAAATGGCGTAAAAGGTTTCGATGGTTTTATTGCGTACGCAGAAAAAATGAGTCCGTTAGGTAATGCAACAGCTTTAGAATGTGCAGATTATACCATTTCTATGTTTTCAGATTTAACTAAAAAAGTAACCTTGCAAAACCTATTTCATGATGGCGGATTCTCAAATATGGGAGTAAGTGACGCGGTTATGGAAAAGTTTGAGTAGTATAATTTGAAGCCATTTCCTGCTTTCGCTACTCGCTTTTTTTCGTTCCTCAAAAAGAGCTCAAACAAACCGCTCAATCAGGGCTAGACATGTTTGCCAACTTATAGAGTGGCTAAAAAGTACTCAATTATTTACATAGATTAAATGCAAATCCGAAAAGGTTTGTATTTATTTTTTTTATCCATTTTTGTAAATTTTTTAAAATGAAGCATAAATTTTATAAAATGGAAAATTCAAACGTTTGTTTTTTTTATACTATTTTTACTAGCACATTTAATTTTTACACATGAGTTTTTTTAAGAAGATTGACAAAGTATTTAAATCATCAGAAAATTTTAATTTGATGAAAAGAACCGAGGTTGATATTCAAATTGAAGATACTATTAATAATGTAGGTTTACACAAGTTTGCCGAATCTGATTATGGCGATTTGTACTTAGGTATTAATGAATTAGGAGGCTTTTTAATTTTAGAAACAATTATAGTAAGTGCTACCAATCTAAAAAGTAAAAAAGGAAGTATACTTACTTTTGGTCAGCAAAATGAACTCTTAAAACTAACCTCTGATGAAAATATAATTGAATCAGATTTTTCAAATGCAGCAAAAAAGTCGATTACTAAAATAGATTACAACATTACTAGTGAAGAAGCGGAAAGTTTTAAAGAAAACATATATGATAAAGTTAGTTTTGAAATAAACGGAAAAGAAATTATTTTTTCTCATTTAATATCTTAACTATTGAAGTTATCATTCTCCATTATTGTACCCGTTTACAATCGTCCTAATGAAATAGCAGAATTGTTAGAAAGTCTTACAAAACAAGATTTTTCTGATGATTTTGAAGTATTAATCATAGAAGATGGTTCAACCCAAAAAAGCGAAACTATTGTAGAGAATTATACTCAACAACTGAATGTAAAATACTTTTTTAAAGAAAACAGTGGAGCAGGAGCAAGCCGTAATTTTGGAATGCAACATGCAACGGGTAATTATTTTATCATTTTAGATTCAGATGTTCTTGTGCCAAATCAATATTTATCGGAAGTAAAAAAAACATTAGAAAGCAACTTTACCGATGCTTTTGGAGGTCCGGATGCAGCACATAAAAGTTTTACTTTATTACAAAAAGCTGTTAATTATTCTATGACCTCTGTGTTAACAACAGGCGGAATTAGAGGTAAAAAGCAAGCGGTTGGTAAATTTCAACCTAGAAGTTTTAATTTGGGTTTGTCAAAAAAAGCCTTTGAAAAAACAAACGGTTTTGCAAATTTAAAAGTTGGTGAAGACATTGATTTAACCTTTAGACTTTGGGAAAATAATTTAAAAACCCAATTGATTGCAACTGCATTTGTTTATCATAAAAGAAGAAGTACTTTGCAACAATTTTTTAAGCAGACGTTTGCTTTTGGTAGCGCAAGACCCAAACTAAATGAACGTTTTCCGTCTACAACAAAAATTACTTATTGGTTTCCAAGCCTGTTTATTATTGGCTTAGATATCAGTATTATTTTGGCTATTTTTGGTTACAATCAGTTTGTATATTTCTATGCATTTTATTTTCTATGTATCTTTTTAGATGCGTTGTTTCAGAATAAAAACATGTATGTAGCTTTCTTAAGTATTTTTACATCGCTCACACAATTTTTAGGATACGGATTAGGATTTTTAGAATCACAATTTTATCCCAAAAAAGAACTTTAATTCTTGCTATTTTTAACAGTTTCGTCCTTTAAAATAGTTGTATTTTTATCAAAAATTAAATAACTCAATTTCAACTTTTAAATTGTTGCCAAAAAGTGTTGTAATTTTATGAACGTAACACAAATTCCATTTCAGAATACGGGTTTTTTCTCTAAAATAATGTCTCATTATTTAGATCAAAATAAAGATATACAACCTTTTTATAACCAGTTTCCATCCATAGAAGGATTTCAAAATCAGATTGAAACAAAACAAGAAAGCTTTTCTTTAGAAACTAGAAAAACGTTAGTAAACGCTTTAAATGAGCAATACAAATCTTTTACGATTTCAGAAAAAACAAGGAATAATATTGCGTTATTACAAGAGAAAAATACGTTTACAATTACCACCGGACATCAATTAAATCTGTTTACCGGACCTTTATATTTTTTATATAAAATAATTTCTGTTATTAATTTATGTGAAGAGTTGTCAGAAAAGTTTTCCAATAAAAATTTTGTGCCTATTTATTGGATGGCAACAGAAGATCATGATTTTGATGAAATAAATTATTTTAATTTTCAAGGTAAAAAAGTACAGTGGAATAGAGAAGACGGCGGTCCTGTTGGTAGATTTTCAACCGAAGGTTTACAAGATGTTTATGAGGTTTTTTCTGAGCATTTAGGAAACTCTAAAAATGCAACATTTATAAAAGAATTATTCGAAGAAGCCTATTTAAAACATGATAATTTAGCAGAGGCAACACGTTTTTTAGCAGATAGTTTGTTTGCCAAATATGGTTTGGTAATTGTTGATGGAGATGATGCAGGTTTAAAACAACTTTTTGCACCAATTATTAAAGACGAACTACAAAATGAAACTTCTTTTACCGCAGTTTCAAAAACAATTTCTGAATTAGAAAAAAATTATAAAATTCAAGTAAATCCTAGAGAAATTAACTTGTTTTATATACAAAATGAGCTAAGAGAACGTATTGTTTTAGAAAAAGGAATTTACAAAGTAAACAATACAGAAATACAGTTTTCTTTAGAAGAAATTTTACAAGAAGTAGATAATAATCCAAAGGCTTTTTCTCCCAATGTTATCATGCGTCCTTTATATCAAGAAGTAATTTTGCCCAATCTTTGTTATGTTGGCGGCGGAGGAGAATTGGCGTATTGGTTAGAATTAAAGCAGTATTTTAACAGTGTAAACATTCCTTTTCCTATATTATTATTGCGGAATTCTGTACAAGTAATTTCGGAAAAACAACAAAAAAAATTAAATAAATTAGAGATAACTTTAGAAGAAATTTTCTTGTCGCAAGAGGTGCTATTGACTAAAAAAGTGATAGAAAATTCTGCCATTGAAATTGATTTTAATGATAAAATAGCCTTTTTACAAAAACAGTTTTCAGAATTAAAAGTAGTAGCAAAGAAAACGGATGTTTCTTTTGTAAATGCCGTAAATGCACAAGAAAAAAAACAAATTAAAGGTTTAATAAATTTAAAGAAACGATTGATAAAAGCCGAAAAAAG
Organism: Polaribacter sp.; assembly: GCF_051251875.1. Lineage (GTDB taxonomy): Bacteria > Bacteroidota > Bacteroidia > Flavobacteriales > Flavobacteriaceae > Polaribacter. The sequence continues at coordinate 48,386 of NZ_JBPOGL010000001.1, read as the reverse complement.
AAGGCAAAAAGATGTAGTAGATAGAATTACTTTATTACAAAATGAAATTTTCCCTAATCAAAGTTTAGAAGAAAGACAACGCAATTTTTCTGAATATTACTTAGAATATGGAATTTCCTTTATAGATACTTTAAAAGAAGTATTGCAACCTTTGGCGTTAGAATTTACAGTGTTAGAATTGTAAATAACGTACATAACAGTATAAACACACAACAACTTGAAAGAAAAGAATTTACATCCTAAAAATAAATTTAATAAAGGTTATAATTTTGATGAATTAACCTTAAAAAATCCTTTGTTAAAAGAATTTGTTTTCAAAAACGAATTCGGAATTATTACTATTGATTTTTCAAATCCGAAAGGAGTAAAAGAGCTAAATAAAGCGTTGATTTCTACTTTTGATAGCATTAAGGTTTGGAATTTTCCAGATACTAATTTATGTCCTCCAATTCCTGGGCGTTTAGATTATATACATTATTTGGCAGATTTGCTTCCATCCACAGAAAATGTAAAAATTTTAGACATTGGTACTGGTGCAACATGTATTTACCCTTTATTGGGTGTTGCTGCCTATAATTGGAATTTTGTAGCCACAGATATTGATATAGATTCTTTAGATTCTGCCCAAGATATCATAGATGATAATCATTTAGAAGCTAAAATTAAGTTACGTCAACAACGTGATGAAAGTCAGATATTAAAAGGAATTTTAGAAGATGGAGATTCTTTTTCTGCAACAATGTGCAATCCGCCATTTTACAAATCTGCAGAAGAAGCACAAGGTGCAAATAGCAGAAAATCTAGAAATTTAGGAAATAATGCCGTTCGTAATTTTGCCGGAAATAATAATGAACTTTGGTATATTGGAGGAGAAAAAGCATTTTTACACAATTATTTGTATGAAAGTTCTGTGTATAAAACGGCTAGTAAGTGGTTTACGAGTTTAGTTTCTAAAAAAGAAAATGTAGTAAGCTTAGAAAAGTCATCAAAAAAATTAGGAGCTAAAGAGTTTAAAGTAATACCAATGAGTCAAGGAAACAAAGTTACAAGAATTGTTGCTTGGAGATTTTAATCATTTTGAAGTCTTAATTTAGTTTAAAAGAGTTTTACTTTTAAATATTGAGTACAGATTTCTGAAAAAATCTGTACTTTTTTATTATAGTTTTTAGATATTCTTGCTATTTTCGTTGTTTCTATTACAATTAAATTAGCATCATTTTAGTGCAGTACACCTCATGAATTATAAAGAAGCCATTTCATCAGAAATATTTAGTGTCATTACAAAAGCATCCAAAGAATTAAACGTAAAAAGTTATGTAATTGGTGGTTTTGTGCGTGATTTTTTATTGAAAAGGGGAAATGCAAAAGATATTGATGTGGTGGCTGTTGGTAGTGGTATTGCACTTGCAGAAAAAGTTGCAAGCCTTTTGCCTGGCAAACCTAAAGTACAAGTTTTTAAAACCTACGGTACAGCAATGTTGTGTTTTAAAGATGTTGATATTGAGTTTGTAGGTGCAAGAAAAGAATCCTATTCTGAAAATAGTAGAAATCCTGAAGTTACTGAAGGAACCTTACAAGACGATCAAAATAGAAGAGATTTAACCATTAATGCATTGGCATTAAGTTTAAATGAAGACAATTTTGGTGCTTTATTAGATCCATTCAACGGAATTGAAGATTTGGAAAATAAAGTAATTAAAACACCGTTAAATCCGGATATCACCTATTCAGATGATCCTCTTAGAATGATGCGTGCCATTCGTTTTACAACACAATTAAATTTTAATATTGATGCTGAATCGCTAGCGGCAATTACTAGAAATGCGTATCGATTAAAAATTATTACCAAAGAAAGAATTGTTGATGAGTTGAATAAAATTTTATCATCTCCAAAACCTTCTGTCGGTTTTCTGTTGTTAGAAAAAACAGGTTTGTTAAAGCAAATTCTGCCAGAATTAATTGCGTTAAAAGGAGTAGAGGAAGTAGAAGGGCAAAAACATAAAGATAATTTTTATCACACTTTAGAAGTGGTAGATAATATTTCGGAAAATACAGAAGATGTTTGGTTGCGTTGGGCAGCTTTATTGCATGATATTGGAAAAGCACCAACTAAAAAGTTTAGTAAAAAAGTGGGTTGGACATTTCATGCACATGAATTTGTAGGTTCTAAAATGGTGTACAGACTATTTAAACGTTTGAAATTGCCATTGAATAACAAAATGAAGTTTGTACAAAAAATGGTACTATTAAGTTCTAGACCTATTGTGTTGGCTACAGAAGTAACAGATTCTGCAGTAAGGCGTTTGGTTTTTGATGCTGGTGATGATATTAATTCCTTAATGACCTTGTGTGAGGCGGATATTACTACTAAAAATCCTAAGAAATTTAAACGTTATCATCAAAATTTTGAGTTGGTACGAATTAAAATAAAGGAAGTAGAAGAACGAGATAAAGTACGTAATTTTCAGCCGCCAGTTACGGGTGAAGAGATTATGGAAGCTTTTAATTTAAAGCCTTGTAGAGAAATAGGCCAAATAAAAGAGGCTATTAAAGAAGCTATTTTAGAAGGTGAAATTCCTAATGAACACAAAGCTTCTTATGACTTTATGATAGAAAAAGGTTTACAACTTGGTTTAATTCAGAATTAGAAATACATACCTGTAAGTTTTATAATATTAAAAGACCATTACTAAGCAAGTAATGGTCTTTTTTATGTTGTATATAATAGAGCTAAAATGCTTTTAACTCAAACTTTGCATTGTAACCAACTTAAAATATTCGCCTTTTTTAGCCAATAATTCGTCGTGTTTTCCTTGCTCTACAATTTTTCCTTTTTGTAATACTACAATTTTATCTGCTTTTTGAATGGTAGATAATCGATGAGCAATTACTAAAGAAGTTCTGTTTTGCATCATCTTTTCTAATGCAAGCTGTACCAATTGTTCAGATTCTGTATCTAGTGCAGAAGTAGCTTCGTCTAAAATCATAATTGGCGGATTTTTTAAAACTGCTCTCGCAATAGACAAACGTTGTTTTTGTCCGCCAGAAAGCGTGTTTCCGCTATCGCCAATATTTGTATTGTATTTTTCTGGTAAATTTTGAATAAATTCATCAGCATTTGCAATTTTTGCTGCTTCTAAAATAGCTGTATCTGTTGCATTTTGAGTTCCTAATTTTATGTTGTTAGAAATGGTATCATTAAATAAAATAGAATCTTGAGATACAATTCCCATTAAATCCCGTAAAGATTTTTTAGTAATGTCCTTAATATTGTTGTCATCAATAAATACTTCACCTTTATTAACATCATAGAAACGAGTAATAAGGTTTGCCAATGTAGATTTTCCACTTCCAGATTGACCAACCAAAGCAACTGTTTCACCCTTATTGATGGTTAATGAAAAGTCTTTTAATACAAAGTCTTTTTTATATTTAAAAGAGATGTTTTTAAACTCAATTTTACGGTTGAAGTCTTCCTTTATAAGTGCGTTTGGTTTGTCTTTAATGCTGTTTTCAGTATTTAGAACGGTCATAATTCGTTCTGCGGAAGCTTCTCCTTTCTGAATATTATAAAATGTTGTTGTAATTAATTTAATAGGATTTAAAACCGTATAAAACAATACAATATACCCTAAAAATTCATCAGGGTCAAGCGAACTAGTATTTGATAAAACTTCAGTTCCTCCATACCAAAGAATAGCAATAATTGTTGCAGAACCTAAAAATTCACTCATTGGTGAAGCCAATGTTTGTCTGTGAATTACACTGGTCATTAATTGTTTAAAATTAAGTGTAGAATTGTTAAATTTATTAGCAATTACATGTTCAGCATTAAAACCTTTAATAATTCTTAAACCAGTTAAGGTTTCTTCAATAAAAGATAAAAAGTTTCCAGTTTCTTTTTGAGCTTTAACAGAGTTTGCTTTTAATTTTTTACTGATAGATGAAATGATAAATCCAGATACAGGCAATAAAACAAACACAAAAAGTGTTAATTTTAAGCTCATAAAGAGCATAATAGAAATTGCTATAATTACCGTTAAAGGTTCTCTAACAATAGTTTCTATAGAGGTTAAAATTGAGTTTTCTACTTCTTGCACATCAGAAGTCATACGCGCAATAATGTCTCCTTTTCTTTTTTCTGAAAAGTAGGCAATAGGTAGTTCTACAATTTTATGATATAACTTATCTCTTAAATCTTTTACAATTCCTGTTCTTAAAAAGGTAATTACATAAGAAGCTAAATATCTAAATAAGTTTTTTAGAAAAAATAATGAAATAGCCAAAAGGCAAATAAAAACAAGTGTTTTTATATTGCCTTCTGTCTCTATTTTATTAGAAATGAAATGATAAAAACTTTCCTTTAAATAGTTACCAATACTGGTAATTCCATCATAAGTAGGTTTCACGGTAACTTTTTTATCTGTACCAAATAAGATTCCTAAAACAGGAATAAAAGCCAATACGGAAAGCACATTAAAAACTGCGTAAAGTATATTAAATAGTATGTTTAGAATAGTAAATTTTCGATACTTTTTCTCATATTTTAAAATGTCCTTAAAATACCCCATTAATTCAATTTCATTTCTTTAATAATTCGTTGAATTTTAGCATTCAATTTCGCTTCTGTTGCATCTGAATTTAGTGCAGTATCTAAAGCCGTATTAACACTAAAGTAGAATTTTATTTTTGGTTCTGTACCACTTGGTCTTGCCGCAATTCTTGTTCCGCTTGCGGTTTGATAAATTAACACGTTTGATTTTGGTAAATCAATTGTAGTTACTTCTCCGGTAATTAAGTTCTTTTTAGTAGAAGCTTCATAATCTGAAAGCGATTCTATTTGCTCTCCATCTATTTCCGTAATAGGATTATTACGCATATCACTCAACATTTGTTGAATTTCTGCAGCACCATCCATTCCTTTTTTAGTAATAGAAATTAAATGTTCTTTATAGAAACTATTTCTAACATAAACAGCTAATAATTCTTCATAAAAAGAGCTTCCGTTTTGTTTTGCTAAAGCAGCAACTTCACAAGCTAATAAAGTAGCTGTAACCGCATCTTTATCTCTAACAAAATCGCCAACCATATATCCAAAACTTTCTTCTCCACCGCCAATAAAGTCTTTATTAGGATTATCGCGAATCATTTTAGCAATCCATTTAAAACCAGTTAAAGCAACATTGGTTTCAACGCCATAAGTTGCAGCAACATCATTTACTAATTCTGTAGAAACAATTGTAGATCCAACAAATTGTTTGCCATTTATTTTACCTTCTTCTTTCCATTTTTTAAGTAAGAATTCAGTCATTACAACCATGGTTTGGTTTCCATTCATCAACTTCATATTCCCCTCTAAATCTCTAACAGCAACACCTAATCTATCACAATCAGGATCTGTACCAATAACAATATCAGCACCAATTTTATTGGCTAAATCAGTTGCTATTTTTAGAGCTTCTGGTTCTTCTGGGTTTGGAGATTTTACTGTTGGGAAATCTCCATTAGGTTCTCTCTGTTCTTCAACAATATGAACATCTGTATACCCTGCTTTTGCTAAAGCATCAGGAACAGAAACAATAGAAGTACCGTGTAATGAAGTAAATACAATTTTTAAGTTTTTTCTATCAACTTTATCAGACAAACAACCATTATTTACAGACGCTTCAATAAAAGCATCATCTACATCTTTACCAATAACTTCAATTAAACTTTCGTTTGCATTAAAGTTGATTTCAGAAAAATCTAGAGCATTTACTTTTCCAATAATTCCACCATCATGCGGAGGCACAATTTGTCCGCCATCTGCCCAATATACTTTATAACCGTTATATTCTGGCGGATTGTGAGAAGCCGTTAAAACGATACCTGAATCACAGCCTAAATGGCGTACTGCAAAAGACAATTCTGGAGTTGCACGTAAATCTTCAAAAAGAAATACTTTTATATTATTTGCAGATAAAACATCTGCTACAACTTTAGCAAACTTTTTACTATTATGTCTACAATCATAAGCAATTACAACACTAGGTTGCTTTTTCTTTATGTTTTCTATTAAGTAATTAGACAAACCTTGAGTGGCTCTACCTAAGGTATATTTGTTAATTCTATTTGTTCCAGCACCCATAACTCCACGCATTCCACCTGTACCAAATTCCATGTCTTTATAGAATCTGTCTGCCAAATCATCGGGGTTATTGGAAATTAAATTTTTAATTTCGCTTTGAGTTTCTTCATCAAAAGTAGCAGTTAACCACTTTTTTGCTTTGTCTAAAATTTCGCTCATTTTTTGTTGTTGTTTTAATTGTTGCTAAAAATACAAATATACAGTTTAGAAATTGAGTTTTTCTCTAATTTTATAGTGTTTTTCGTTGTTTTTCGTTTTTATAATAAGTTCGCCAATAAATCCGGCTAAAAATAATAAAGTTCCTAATATCATAGAAGTTAATGCAATAAAGAACCACGGATTGTCTGTTATTAAGATTGTTTTAATGCCGTTAAAAACCTTGTAAAGTTTGTAAGCGCCAATATAGAAAGCAGAAGTTGTTCCGAATAAAAACATAAATGTACCCCAAAGTCCAAAAATATGCATGGGTCTTTTACCAAATTTTGATAAAAATGAAATGGTAATTAAATCTAAAAAACCATTAACAAATCTGTCCATACCAAATTTAGTTTCCCCGTATTTTCTGGCCTGATGTTGTACTACTTTTTCACCAATTTTAGTAAAACCTTCGTTTTTAGCTAAAACAGGAATGTATCTGTGCATTTCTCCGCTAACTTTTACCGCTTTTATCACTTCATTTTTGTAAGCTTTTAGACCGCAATTAAAGTCGTGTAATTTTAAACCAGAAGTTCTTCTAGCGGCAGCATTAAATAATTTTGAAGGAATATTTTTGGTGATTACATTGTCATATCGTTTCTTTTTCCAACCAGAAATTAAATCGAAATTTTCCTTAATAATTAAATTGTACAATTCAGGAATTTCTTCTGGATTGTCTTGTAAATCGGCGTCCATGGTAATAACTACGTTTCCTTTAGCTAGTTCAAAACCTGCGTCTAAGGCTTGAGATTTACCATAGTTTTTTTGAAATCGTATTCCTTTTACGGTATTATTTTCGGTAGATAATTGTTCAATAACACTCCAAGAGTTGTCTGTGCTACCGTCATCAATAAAAATAACTTCATATAAATAATGATTGGATTGCATAACGTTTGCAATCCAATCATATAATTCTTGTAAAGATTCATCTTCGTTAAGAAGTGGTATTACTACCGAAATATCCATAAATTTAAGTTCAAAGTTTAAGATTTAAAATTCAAAGTTGTGTTTTATTAAACTTTGCATCTTGAATTCTAAATTTTTAGTATGTTTCTTCTTCAGATTTTTTCATAATTGCAGAAGTTATTGCAGCTATAATAAAACCACCAATAGCATAACCAATTATTCCCATAGCTGCCATAATTGCTGGAGATTGAAACTTTTTCCCCATTTCATTAGTAGCTTCAATTTGTTCTTCTGTCATTCCGCTTTCAAGTAATTTTTGATTTTGAATTTCCATCATTTGAGACATAAAATCTGGCGATATGAAATTCATAAAAATATAGTTGTAAACAACCACAATTAAGCCTGCAACAATAGCAATTCCTACTCCAACTTTCACACCTTCTCCCCAAGACATAAAACCATTATTAGCTTCTTTAAATTGTTTTGTACCAAGAAATATTAATCCAATAAACAAAGCCGCAGAAATTAAAGAATTAGACCAATGAGGATCTAAATGAGTACCTGTTGCAAACATTACAAGAGATAATATAATGCTAGCAACTCCCAGCATTACGCCATTTTTTACTATAAAATTTTTACTATTTGTTTGATTTTCCATTTTTTTTAAAGTTTAGTTATACAAATATATTGTTTTCATTGATGATAGTTTTTAATTTTTTATAAAAGTTTGTATGCTATCATAACAATTCATTAGTATTCAGGAGGTTGAAATTGTTACAAAAAAATATTACTTTTTTTAATTGTCAGAACAAAAAAAGCTTGTAAATTTGCAACCGGCAAGTCCTACACAACTAGCTCCCTTTGAATCCTCCAGGGCGGGAACGCAGCAAAGGTATTAGGTTGTAGCGGTGTGATGTAGGTAGCTTGCCTTTTTTTATGCGCTAAAGTTGTTTCGGTATCTCATTAAATTCTTTCCTAAGGAAAGTACTTCGAAAAATAATATTCTTTCAATTTTTTCTTTCATTATTTAACTTCCTTTAATTTACTTTTTAGATATTTGCTTACTTATTAAAGAATTCAAAAATTAAATGATTAAAAGTTTAATGTTGAATCTTTTAATTCTTAAATCTTTTAATAATAAATGGCTAAAGTTGTATTAATTACAGGAGCTTCTTCTGGAATAGGAAAATCTATTGCAACCTTTTTAACCGAAAAAGGATACAAAGTATACGGAACAAGTAGAAACCCTAAAAACACCAATAATTTTTCTTTTGAATTAATTGCCTTAGATGTTTTAAAAGTAGCAACTATAAATACAGCAATTGACTTTATTATTAAAAAAGAAGGAAGATTAGATATTTTGGTAAATAATGCAGGAATGGGAATTACAGGACCTATTGAAGATACACCCACTGATGAAATGCGTGCTGTTTTTAACACCAATCTTTTTGGGGCTGTAGATGTAATGAAAGCTGTTTTACCACAAATGCGTACACAGAAATCTGGTACTATTATCAATGTAACTTCTATTGCCGGTTATATGGGCTTGCCTTTCAGGGGATTATATTCTGCTACAAAAGGCGCTTTAGAAACCATTACAGAAGCCATTAGTATGGAAGTAAAACCTTTCGGAATTAAAGTTGCCTGTGTTGCGCCTGGAGATTTTGCTACCAATATTGCTGCAGGAAGATATCATACACCTGTTTTTGAAAACTCTGCATACAAAGATAATTATCAAATGAATTTAAATTTGATGGATGCACATGTAAGTGGTGGTATGGATCCGATAGAAATGGCAAAAGGTGTGCATAAAATTATAGAATCTAAAAACCCTAAAATTCATTATAAAGTTGGTGGCTTTTTAGAGAAATTCTCTATTGTTTTAAAAAGAATTTTACCAGATAGAATGTATGAGAAAATGTTAATGAATCATTATAAATTGTAGCAATTATGCTCTATTGTTTTTAAAAATATGTGTTTAAAAAACAAATAATGCGATTTTGCTAAAGCTCTTATGTTGAAATATTTTAATTACCTATGGATAAATCTATAGGTAATTTAAAAATTGAATAATATAGAGTTTGTTATGATTTTTAATTGTTACTGGCTTTAGCCTGTGTTAATGTAATGAGTGGTATAATGGCTTTAGCCAAACTTTAGAGGGGTTAATAAAAACAATTAGTATTTAAAAAAGTATTCTGAATAGTAATTTTTTTAAAAAAAGAAGTGTTCTGAAAATATTTTTATTTAACTTCTTAAACTTGCAATCAAGTAACTATCTTTGCGTTAGGGATTGAAGCAATTGTTTGAGCTCTTTTTTGTTTTTTCAACAAAAAAAGCGAGTGCGAAAAGCCCGCTCGAACGCCCAAAAACAAATCAATTACAACTAAATATATACAAATGAAATTTTTTATTGACACAGCAAATTTAGAGCAAATTAAAGAAGCACAAGCTTTAGGGATTTTAGATGGAGTTACTACAAACCCATCTTTAATGGCTAAAGAAGGAATTACGGGTGAAGCGAATATTATTAACCATTACAAAGAAATTTGTGAGTTGGTAGATGGTGATGTTTCTGCAGAAGTAATTTCTACAGATTTTGACGGAATGGTAAGAGAAGGTGAAGCTTTGGCTGCTTTAAATCCGCAAATTGTTGTAAAATTACCAATGATTAAAGATGGGGTAAAAGCGTGTAAATATTTTTCTTCTAAAGGAATTAAAACAAACGTAACCTTAGTGTTTTCAGTAGGTCAAGCTTTATTGGCGGCAAAAGCAGGTGCAACGTATGTGTCTCCGTTTTTGGGTCGTTTAGATGATATTTCTACAGACGGAATGAATTTAATTTCTGAAATAAGACTTGTTTTTGATAATTACAATTTTAAAACTCAAATTTTAGCAGCTTCTGTGCGTAATACCATGCATGTTGTTAATTGTGCAAAATTAGGATCTGACGTTATGACTGGACCTTTAAGCGCTATTGAAGGTTTGTTAAAACACCCTTTAACAGATAGTGGTTTGGCTCAGTTTTTAGCAGATTACCAAAAAGGAAACTAACCAACGCAGTTGGTTTTTGTATAAAATTGGTCAGAAAGTAGAAGAGTTCTTTTTTACTTTCTGACTTTTTTGTCTTCAATAACTTTTTGACTTTGTAACTTTGCCACTTTGTAACTTATAGTAATGTATCCCAAAAAAGAACTCGCACAAATTGTTATTTCAGCTTGTAGTCAATTTAATATTGATACCGTTGTTATTTCTCCAGGATCTAGAAATGCACCTTTAACAGTTGGTTTTTCTAATCACCCAACAATAGAAGCAATAAGTGTGGTAGACGAACGTTGTGCCGCTTTTTTTGCATTGGGAATTGCACAACAAAAGCAAAAACCGGTTGCCATTGTTTGTACTTCTGGTTCTGCATTGTTAAACTATTATCCGGCAATTGCAGAGGCTTTTTATAGCAATATTCCGTTGGTGGTAATTTCTGCAGACAGACCAAAACATTTAATAGATATTGGAGACGGACAAACCATTCGTCAAGAAAATGTGTTTGAAAATCATATTTTATTTTCTGCAAATTTAATAGATGATGCTGAGTTTAAAAATGAGAATATAAAACTATTAAGTAAAGTTTTTCAAATTTCAGAGACGCAAAAAGGGCCTGTGCATATAAATGTTCCGTTTGATGAACCGCTGTATGAAACAGTAAATGAGTTAGACACTTTTAAATTTTTAAAGTTGAAAGCTGATGCTGTTATTACGAGTGAAACGAAGCAAGCTGTTCGTTATAACAACCTGTCTCAAATCTGGAATTCATCAACAAAAAAAATGATTCTTGTTGGTGTAAATTATCCTGATGCTGATGTACAGGTATTAATGAATGAGTTTGCAAATGATGCATCTGTTTTAATTTTAACAGAAACTACATCTAATTTACATCTAGATAAAGGAATAAACTCTATAGATCAGCTCATTTTTTCTTTGGATGAAAATCAGTTTCAAGAATTGCAGCCAGAAGTATTAATCACTTTTGGAGGAATGATAGTTTCTAAGAAAATTAAGCAGTTTTTAAGAAAATATCCACCAAAACAGCATTGGAATGTTGATGAGTTTAAAAAAATGGATACGTTTTTTTGTTTGTCAGAATTTATTAAAACAAAACCTGTTGTTTTTTTTACAGAATTTGGTAAATTAATTGAAAACACAGCAAGTAATTATCAGCAAAAATGGTTGCAATTACGTGATGAAAAACGTGTAAAGCATCAGCAATATTTATCGAAAGCTCCACATTCAGATTTTAAAGTTTTTGAGCAAATTATAGAAAGTATTCCTGCAAAAAGTCACTTACAAATTAGCAACAGTTCTATTATTAGATACGCACAATTGTTTTCTTTAGATATAACAAATAATGTGTTTTGTAATAGGGGAACAAGCGGTATTGACGGTAGTACTTCAACGGCAATTGGTGCTGCTTTTGCAACTAAAAATCAAACGGTTTTTATTACCGGAGATATTAGTTTTTTTTATGATAGTAATGCGTTGTGGAATGCAAATATTCCGAAGGATTTTAGAATTATTTTAATTAATAATTCAGGTGGCGGAATTTTTAAAATTATTCCAGGACCAAAAACTACCAATGCCACTAAGTATTTTGAAACTCCGCATACCTTAACCGCAGAACATTTGTGTAAAATGTATGGTTTTGATTATTTAAAAGCAGTTACTACAGAAAAAGTAAATGAACAACTAGAAGGTTTTTATGATTTATCTGAAAAACCAAAAATATTAGAAATTTTCACGCCAAGTGAAGAAAATGATTTAATTTTAAAAGCATATTTTAAATATATACAATAATGGATTCACAAGAAGATTTTTACGAAGAAGAAGAGAACTTACAAGACAACGAAAATAATTCTGAAGAGCAAGAAATGTACTTGAAAGAAGGAGATAAAGTAAACTTGGTAATTGAAACTGAAACAGGTTTGGGTTATACCGTTTTAATTAATGAAGAGTTTGACGGTTTACTTTTTAGAAGCGAAGTTTTTCAGGAATTAGAAGAAAACATGGAGGTTGTTGGGTATATCAAACAAATTCGTGAAGATGGAAAAATAGATGTTTCTTTAAGACCACAAGGGTTTAGAAATGTTATAGATTCTGATGTTGAAAAAGTATTGGAAAAATTAAAAAATAGCAAAGAAGGTTTTTTATTGTTAACAGATAAAAGCTCTCCAGATTCTATTCGATTTCATATGAAAATGAGTAAAAAAGCATTTAAAAAAGCAGTTGGTAATTTGTACAAACAAAAACTAATTGTAATTAAAGAAGATAGAATAGAGTTGGTGTAGCATGGTTATCGGTTATCAGTTATCAGTTATCAGTTATCAGTTATCAGTTATCAGTATCAGTTAACAATAGGTAGTAATATTGCTTTTTAGTTAAGATTATTTGTTCTATTTTTAGATCAGACTAGGAGTTTTTCATTTTTCCTAACTCCTAACTCCTAACTCCTAACTGCTTACTGCTAACTCCTAACTATTTTACATACCACCAATTCTTAAAATATTTTCATAAAATTTATCGGCATTTGGGTCTGAAGGATCCATTTTACCGTAACCCACTTTATAATATTTTAAGGCTTTTTTATGCTGTTTTCCTGCTTCATAATATCTTCCCATATAATAATCACCAATCGGAGAGGAAGGATATAATTTCAAAATCATTTTTCCAAATTCTTTTAATTGATCTCCGTTTTCTTTTTCAATGACAATTTTTTCTATAGCATAAATATCTTGCTCCCTTAGACCTGTATTGCTTCCAAAAAGAAATTCAATTTCTACATATTTATTCTCTAAATAAGCAATAGCATCTGTAGGTGATAAGTTTTTAATGTTTTTTTCAAATTCTTCTTTTGTAATAGGAGCGTAAATTTCAAACATTTTTGTAAGTGCTCTAGGAATTGCTTCGCTCATAGCAGAAATACTGCTAGCAGTAACAATTGTATCATTTATAACATGAAAATTTTTAGGCTTAAAAGTAGAAAGTCCTTTTTGAAACTCGCTAATTTTAATTTGTTTGTTATTTGAAAAAGAGGTAGAATTGTTAGAGTAAAAGTAAAAAGTGTTGTCTTCTTTTGTAAACTTAAGAAGATTATAAGATTGAAATTGATTTCCAATATAATCAGAAAAAACAGGGTTTATACAAATATATGAATTGATAAAAGGCTTGTTTTCTTTTAAATAATGTGAAACTAAGTTTGCTGAAGTTCCTTCGCCTATTAAAGAAATAAAAGGAGAAGTTCTGTAATTTGTTTCCATGTAAAAAATAACTTCATCTTTTACAAAATCGTAAAAAGCAACATTGCTTTTTGTAAAGTTTCCTGTATTTAAATCAAAATAAGTGTCTTCTACTCTTGTTTTTTCCATAGAAATACCTACAACAATTTGCTTTGGTGCTTTGTCTTTTGCAGCAAAAAGAGCAGCATTGCCCACATAAGCATCAAATAAATATTCGGCATCAAAAACTACCGCCAACGGATAATTTGTAAGGCTATCTTTTTCGTATCCTTTCGGTAAATAAATTTTTATATTTCTTGTGGTTTCTAGAAAATCTGATTTAATTTCTTTTGTAAGAAATTCTTGAGAAAATCCACAAAAAGAAAAAAGTATACATATTATTGTTATCGATTTCTTAATCATCATATAGAATGTTTATTTTTGCACGGAAATATTTTGTTCTTTAAGTTAAGAACGTCCAAAATACAAATTTATGATACAACCGGAATGGAAAACTGTTAAAGAATATGAAGATATTACCTATAAAAAATGTAATGGCGTTGCAAGAATAGCATTTAACAGACCCAACGTAAGAAATGCGTTTAGACCAAAAACAACAAAAGAATTGTATGATGCTTTCTATGATGCTGGCGAAGATGTAAATATTGGCGTTGTTTTGCTTTCTGCTGAAGGTCCAAGTACAAAAGACGGCGTGTATTCTTTCTGTTCAGGAGGAGATCAAAAAGCACGTGGGCATCAAGGTTATGTGGGTGAAGATGGATATCATAGGTTAAATATTTTAGAAGTTCAGCGTTTAATAAGGTTTATGCCAAAAGCTGTAATTGCCGTGGTTCCTGGTTGGGCCGTTGGTGGCGGACATAGTTTACACGTGGTGTGCGATTTAACTTTGGCTTCTAAAGAACATGCTATTTTTAAACAAACAGATGCAGATGTAACTTCTTTTGATGGTGGTTATGGTTCTGCGTATTTGGCAAAAATGGTGGGACAAAAAAGAGCAAGAGAAATCTTTTTCTTAGGAAGAAATTATTCTGCACAAGAAGCGTATGAAATGGGAATGGTAAATGCTGTTATTCCGCATGATGAATTAGAGTCTACTGCATATGAATGGGCGCAAGAAATTTTAGCAAAATCTCCAACATCTATAAAAATGTTAAAGTTCGCTATGAATTTAACAGATGATGGCATGGTAGGACAACAAGTTTTTGCAGGTGAAGCAACACGTTTGGCGTACATGACAGAGGAAGCAAAAGAAGGAAGAGATGCTTTTCTTGAAAAGAGAAAACCTAACTTTCCTAAAAAATGGATACCATAAATCAGTTATCAATTATCAGTTATCAATTATCAGTTATCAGTTGGCAGTGATCAATTATCAATTATCAGTGATCAATTATCAGTTATCAGTTGGTAGTGATCAATTATCAGTTATCAATTATCAATTATTAGTTATCAATTATTAGTTATCAGTTGGTAGTTATCAGTAAACAACAATATCTTTGATTGTAGTTGAAACCGAATTTTTCAATTTTTTAATCTTTCAATTTTTTAATAAAAAATATGAAATCACAAGTAGTTACTTTTTTAATAAAATGTCCAGATCAAAAAGGATTGGTGGCAAAAATTACCAGTTTCTTTTATGAAAAAGGATTCAATATTTTAAGTTGTCAGCAATATGTAAATTCTATTGAAGACAAATATTTTATGAGAGTTCGATTAAATGCAGATGGAACCAATATTTCTAAGGAAGAATTAGAGCAAAGTTTTTCAAAATTAGCAGCTCCATTGCATTTTAATTGGTCTGTAAATTATGGCGATAAAAAAGCAAATGTTGCCATTATGGTTTCTCATACAAGTCATAATTTATATGATTTGTTAGAGCGTTCTAAAGAAGGGCGTTTAGATTGTGATGTGAAAATGATTATTAGTAATCATAATAAATTAAGACACATTGCAGATATGTTTGCAATTCCTTTTTATCATTTACCAGTAACAAAAGAAACTAAATTAGACCAAGAGGCTCAAGTTATTCAGCTTTTAGATGTTCATGAAATAGATTTGGTAGTAATGGCAAGGTATATGCAAATTTTATCTTCGGATTTTATCAATCATTATCCAGAGAAAATCATCAATATTCATCATTCTTTTTTACCTGCTTTTCAAGGTGCTAATCCGTATAAGAAAGCATACGAAAGAGGCGTAAAATTAATTGGTGCAACCGCACATTATGCAACTGTAGATTTAGATGAAGGACCAATTATAGAGCAAGATGTAAAACCTGTAACGCATGAAAGTACGCCAACAACTTTAAAAAGAATTGGTGCAGATATAGAAAAACTAGTATTGGCCAGAGCTGTTAAAAATCACTTGAATCATCAAATAATTGTTTCGGGAAATAGAGCGGTTGTTTTTCCAGAAGCGGGAGAATAAATCAGTTGGCAGTTTTCAGTTAACAGTAATCCGATAACATATAATATGATTTTAAGTTAATTAATTTTAAGAGTATAAAATTAACACAAGAGTGTTTCTTCCTTTCGGGAAGATTAAGATGGGCTTTTTTATGAAAATAATTTGTATTGGGCGCAATTACGCAAAGCATATTGAAGAGTTAGCAAATGAAAGACCAGAAAATCCTGTTGTTTTTTTAAAGCCAGATTCTGCTATTTTACCAAGAAAAAACCCATTTTTTATTCCACCTTTTTCTAATGATGTTCATTATGAAGTAGAAGTTTTGGTAAAAATTAATAAAGTAGGTAAACATATTGATGCCAAATTTGCGCATAAATATTATGATGAAATAGGACTTGGAATCGATTTTACAGCCCGTGATGTACAAGCAAAATGCAAAGAAAAGGGCTTGCCTTGGGAAAAAGCAAAAGCATTTGACGGAAGTGCTGTTGTAGGTGAATTTTATGCTAAAGAAGAATTCGATTTAGAAAATTTACAATTTCAATTGTATAAAAATGATGAAATTGTACAAGATGGCAACACAAACGCTATGTTGTGGAAAACGGATGAATTGATTTCTTATGTTTCTCAATATTTCACCTTGAAAAAAGGAGACATTATTTTTACAGGAACGCCTGCTGGTGTTGGTAAAGTATTAGAGAATGATGTTTTAAAAGGTGTTATTCAAGGAAAAGAAGCTTTTAATATTCGAGTAAAGTAAGAAAATGAGGAATTAAGCGGAATTACTGAAGATTTTCATTGTTTATTTCTTGCGTGTTTTTTTCTCCATTTTTTAATCCTTCTGATCCTTTTTTATTCTTTTTATTTTTAATATTTCCTGGTTCAGCAACTTCATCAATTATTTTTAATAGTTTTATGGTGTTGTTAATTTGTGTGTTAGAAAGTTTTAAATAGTTGTCTATAGTTTGCTGATGAATTATTAATCTGTCATTTGCAGTAAGATTTTTATCGCTTAAAATATATTTATGAAATTCATTATTTATACCTTCCATACCACTTTTATCCACTAAATCTGAAAACCAAGCAAGAACGCCGGTGGTTAATTGCGTGTAGTTAGAACGACTGTCTTGAATTTTAATAGGAGGATCTTTTATTAAAAACGTAATAATACTTAACATACCAAAACTACCAAAAGCTATAGATAAAATTTCTTGTCCTTTTACACCAAAATACACAGCAATACCTATCAAAATTAGTCCTAAGAGAAAAGTTGAAACGTACATTAACTTGATGATAAATTGAGAACTTTTACTTTCCTTTAAAGTGTTAATAAGTGTTTTTTTTAATTCTTTAATAACAATAAAAGTTTCTACACCAGATTTATGTCTCTCTAGTAATTCCTTATTTTTTAAAGAATCTATATCTTGTTGATTGGTAATGGCTAGAATTTTTTTAATAGAAGATTCAGAAACATGTGCACTTTTTAAATTCTTTAAAAGGTCAGCGTCATTATTATAAATGGCATTTATAATTTCGTCAAGTGAATCCATAGCAGTGCGGGTTTTGTTAGTAGAAAAAATATAAACTAGCTAAATTTAGTAAAAATTTTATTAAAAAAACGTTTTTTAAATCTTTATTCATCTTTTAATGTGCTATATGTTAGTAGTTTGAGGTGGTTTTGTGTTTTTTTTGTTGAAATAAAATACGATATACACTATTTTAAAATGTTGAATAGTTTATCATTTTCTTTCATTAATCGATGTATTTTTGTTCTTTATAATAAAATTTATGAACGCAGAGATTATAACAATTGGAGATGAAATTTTAATCGGTCAGATTGTAGATACTAATTCGCAATTTATTGGTCAACAATTAAATAAAATTGGGGTTTCGGTATATCAAATAACTTCGATTCAAGATGATAAACAACATATTTTAAACGCTTTAAAAGAAGCGCAAGAAAGGGTAGATATTGTAATTATTACAGGAGGTTTAGGACCAACAAAAGATGATATTACTAAAAAAACAATTGCTGAGTTTTTTAATGATGATAAATTAATAGAATACCCAGAAGTTATTGAACATATTAAAGGATTGTTTCAAAAAATAAATCATCCATTTAAAGAGATTCAAAGATATCAAGCACAATTGCCATCAAAAGCTACATTATTACAAAATGATTTTGGAACAGCACCTGGCATGTGGTTTTATGAAAACAATACCGTTTTTGTCTCGCTACCGGGAGTTCCGTATGAAATGAAAGGGTTGATAACCAGTCAAGTTTTACCTAAAATTCAACAACAATTTAAGTTGCCTTTTATTATCCATAAAACAATTATGACTTATGGTGCGGGAGAAAGTACCATTGCAGAAAGAATTGAAGATTTCGAAAATAATTTGCCTTCTCATATAAAATTAGCGTATTTGCCATCATTTGGTAAAGTTAGATTGCGTTTATCCGCCAAAGGCGAAAATAAAGAAGTCCTAGAAAAAGCATTAAACGATAAAGTTAGCGAAGTTTATGAATTACTTCCAGAAATTATTACGGGTTTAGACGATGATAGTTCTTTAGAAAAAAGAGTAGGAGAGTTGCTGAAAAAAAACAGTAAAACTATCTGTACAGCGGAAAGTGTAACGGGAGGTAAAATTGCTGCAACGTTAGTTTCTGTTGCAGGTTCGTCATCTTATTATAAAGGAGGTTTTGTAGCCTATTCAGCAGAAACAAAAATTAATTTGTTAGGAGTTTGCCCAGAAACCATAAAAAAACATACCGTTGTTAGCAAAGAAGTTGCTATAGAAATGGCAAAAGGAGCAAAAGAAAGACTTAAAACCAATTATGCTATTGCGGTTACTGGAAATGCAGGTCCAACAACGGATGATACGGATAAAAGTGTAGGAATTGTTTATATTGCGTTAGTAGCTGATAATGAGGTTTTTGTAGGTGAGTTTGATTTTGGGCAACCAAGAGAAAAAGTAATCAATAGAACAGTAAGTAAAGCGTTAGAAATTTTACAGAAACAAATTCTATAAAAAATTGCAAAATAGTTTTGCTCATAATTGTGTTTATTTGTATATTTGCACCTCGTTTAGAGATAACACTATAAATACTGTCGAAAAGATGTCTAGAGTTTGTGAATTAACAGGAAAAAAAGCAATGGTTGGGAACAATGTTTCTCACGCCTTAAATAGAACAAAGAGAAAGTTTGACGCTAATCTAATGACCAAGCGTTTTTACATTCCAGAAGAAGATAAATGGATTACTTTAAAAGTATCTGCGTCTGCTTTAAAGAATATTAACAAGAAAGGAATTTCTGCAGTTATAAAAGAAGCGAGAGCTAACGGATTTTTAACTAAATAAGCTCAAGCGATTTAAAATTTTATACAGATGGCAAAAAAAGGAAACAGAGTTCAGGTAATTTTAGAATGTACAGAGCATAAAGCTTCAGGAGAAAGAGGTACATCTAGATACATTACAACAAAAAACAAAAAGAACACTCCAGATAGAATGGAAATTAAAAAATTCAATCCTATCTTAAAGAAAATGACTGTTCACAAAGAAATTAAATAATTTAACTATCTAGAACTCAGAATAGAGCACATAGATGTAAAACATTAAGCAATGGCAAAAAAAACAGTAGCATCGTTACAAACATCTTCAAAAAGATTAAGTAAAGCGATTAAAATGGTGAAATCTCCAAAAACAGGAGCTTATACATTTGTAGAATCAATATTAGATCCCTCTAAAGTTGATGCTTTTTTAGCGAAAAAATAATTACATATCGCTATTTAAAAAACTACTTTCTTAACAGAGAGTAGTTTTTTTTATGGAATACAGTTTCGTTTTTTGTTTTTAATAATATTCTTGAAATGGTTTTAATAGGAGTGTTTTTAGAATTCTAAATAAACTTCAAAAAACTAAGATTAAAGCTGTTTTTATCTTCTTTTTATTTCCGATTACTAAAAAAAAATAAAACTTAGTATCAACTTATTTGTATATTATTTTATGAGATTTCTTCTAAGGTTGAAATGGTAAAGTTGTTTCGTACAAAGTAGTTTTGTACAGTACAAATACAAAGTTACCAGGAGTAGTTTGTGTAAGATTAAAAAATAATGATCAATTAAAAACGACATCATTAATTTTATACTTTTTACAAACAACGTGTAAAATTGTATATACCAACATGTGTACAAAAACCAAGCAAATAAAGGCGTACAAGGGAACTCCTAAAATTTGATATGGCCAATAATAGGTCCAAACACCCAAATAAATAGTAATTACTTCTCCAAAAGCTGGTAGAATTAATGCTAAAATAATAGCAAGTATAATTTTATTTTTTTGTGATTGATTGGTGATTAACGGAATTAAAGCTCTCTCTAATTTATACAAATAATGGAATGCCAACATCCAAGCAAATGGCAGCCAAAGCGGTAATTCTCTTGTTACCTTATGGTATTCCCAATAGCCATTATGCACGCCCCAAGTTTCGCCAACAATACCTCCAAACCCCGTTAAAATCATTCCTATTAAGAGAATATAGTTTTTATTGGTTTTAGGTTTTAAAATTTCTTTGTAAATATTGTGTATAATTTTAAGTATTAAAATAAGGGCAATAATGCCATCATATTCTTTTAAGTATCCAATAAGAATACCTGCAATAATAAGTTTTATAATCGCTTTTAAAATTGCCGTAAAAAATAATTTTTTATTAGAAATCATACATAAATATTAAAAAGCAAAGAGACAAATTTAATCTCAGAGTATTCAAAAGTTGAAACAAAATCTTACAATGTTTATTCTAGAATATTACTGAAAAAAAAACTACTTGTTTGTAGTATCTGTTTTCTTTTTAAATAAACCATTTAAAAGTCCTCTTACTTTTTCTTCTGTTTTGGTTTTTGTCTTGGTAGAATCTTTATCTGTAGTGGTTTTATTTTTGTTTATTAAATCCGTAAGAGCATCTTTTCCTTTATTAATAAGGCTCTGTTTTTGTTTTTCTATCAAATCATTTACTAAACTAGTAGTAGCGTCTTTAAGGTTTGTGGTAAAACTAGGACTAGAAAAACTACCAGAAAGTGATCCTTTTACAGGAATACTTTTTACAGTTTCTGCGTCTTTAGGCGCTAATTTAGTTATTAAGTTAGTAACTTCTGTACCTAAATATTTTACAGGAACATCAAATGTAAGATCATAATTTATAGATTGGTCAAAACCATGTTTACCACCAATTGTAATGCCAATATCTTTATAATTTAATTGAAAAGGTTTAATGCTTGCAGCGCCGTCTTTGAAAGCGATATAGGTTTGAATTTTATCTAAATTTAACTTACTTACATCTAAAAATGCTACTTTGTTTCCTAAGGCACTTAACACTTTAGAATTGCTAGCTTTTAGTTTTGTGTTTAACAATTGTCCTAATAAATTCCCTGAAATAGTTTTTAAATTAGGCGTCATGTCATCATTTAAATTTCCCGAAACATTGATGGTAGAATTAATTTTTCCTTCTATTGTTTTAGCAATAGGAGCAATAGATTTTAACATTTCTACAGTGCTAAAAGAATCAGCAATATTTAACTCATTAAAATTTAAATCCATATTAAAATTAGAAATATTCTCTTTGGTAGAAACATTACCATTAAAAGCTATATTTCCTCCAAAAACGTCTGATTTCACATTTTTTAGATTGATGTTTTCATCCTTTATGTAAAGATTTCCTGAAACATTTTTTAGAATAATGTTGTCATAAACTACGTTTTTTGCATTTGCATTAAAAGTAGCATCAATAAAAGCAGGTATTTTTACAGTCGAAGCCGTTGTTTCCTCTTTTTTTGTTGTTTCGGTACTTGTTTTAGAAATGAAATCTGAAACATTTAAGTTGGTAGAATTTAAGTTAAAATTTCCTTTTAAAATTTGATTTTTAAAAATAAATCCGTAAAAATTATCTAGACTTCCGTTTATAGAAAGATCAGAAGTACCTGTTTTTGCTTTAAACTCATTTAATTTAATGGTGTTTGTGTTAAAAGTGATAGACGTTTTATCAATAATAAAAGGTTTTGCAACATCTTCACCTTCATATTTAAAGTTAGTGACAGCTATATTTCCTTCATTTTTTATATTTTGATATGTTCCTTTTTCAACAGAATTCATGTCAAAATTGGTTGTAATATCTGCTTTTAAGATTCCTGCTAACTCATTTGTTAAAGCTAAAGGATATACTTTTCCAATATTTGCTAGGTTCACAACACCTTTTGCCGCCATATTTATTTTCGGATTTGTAGTAATATTTGCTACATTTCCTTTGGCTGTAAACTCATCTTCATCAATGGTAAACGTTAAATTATTTAGATTTACATAGGTATCTTTTACGGCTCCTGTTGTGTTTATAACTTTAGTATCAATATTAATATTTTCAACAGATTTTGGTAAATCGGCATATTTAAACATGGCATTTTTAGATAGCAATGATATGTTAAATGTTGGTATTGTTTTTTCTGATAATGTTCCTTTTACAACACCATTTAAATCAAAATTACCTTCAGTTTTAATTGAGTTTAAGTTTCCAGAATACTGTTCTGGAATTAGTGCTAGGGCATTTTTAAAAGTAGAAGTAGGTGTTTTAAAATTGATATCGTACAATTGACTTTCTTCAAATAATTGAATAAAACCATTAAATTCTAAAGGCAATTGATTTATATAACCAGTATTTTCTTTAAAGGTGTATTTGCTGTTTTTTAAATCAATTCCTATAATAGCATCTAAAGTAATTTTAAGATTATTCATATAATTTACACCGTCCATTTCAAAAGAAAGAAAGGTTTCAGAATTGGTGTCTAAATCTAAAATATCATTGGCAAAATTTCCATTTCCTGAATGATTTATTTTTGATAAACCTACCTTCATTTTCGAAATTTCATCAACATATAAAAAGTCTATGTTTTCTACTTCATAATTAGAGATGTTAAAAGAAAAAGGATCGTTAGTTGAGGTGTCATTTACTACTTTTTCATTAGGAATTGCAATATCATAATTGCCAATATTTTTATCGTTTACAATAATATTTATTTTTCCATTTCTGGTAGAAATACTTTTTAAATTGATGGTTTCATCAGCCGTTTTAAAAAGCTCTTTAATATTCATGTTTACGCTTAACTCCTTAGAAACGTACAAGGTGTCTCCTAAAAAAGGTGCTTTATTAGCAATGCTAATATCTTCTATAGTTAAATTTGCAAGCGGAAAACTTTTTAAAAGACTTAAATCTATGTCTTTAAAAGTTACGGTTGCATTTACGTTTTCATTAATGGTTCTGGCTACTATTTCTTTAATTTTGTCTTTAAACAAAAAAGGAATAGAAACTAAGGCAATTAAGACTACTAAAACAAGTATAAAAAACCATTTTAAGATTTTTTTTAGTGGAGAATTTTTCTTCTTATTATTCATATAAAATATAGATTAAACCTATTGCTGCAAAAGTACATTATATTAAAATTAATGCTGTTTACAGAACGTTAAATGAATGATAAAAAGTATAAAGTCTAGACCCTAATTACAAGTATATTTTAAATAAAAAAAGGATTTGTTTTTTTATTTAAACATATCCATTCCAGGAATATTTGGCATGCCGCTTTTAGCTGCAATGGCCATTTCATGCTCATTAATCTTAGTCGCTTTTTCTATGGCTTTGTTTAATGTTATAATTAGGTAATCTTCTAATTCTTCTCCATTTGTAAGTAGAGATTCATCTATAGAAATGTTTTTAATTTTTCTGTTGGCAGTAATGGTAATTTTAATTTTTTCATTGGCAGCAGTTTCATCAACCAAAACCGAATCTAATCTGTTTTTAGTTTCTTCTACTTTTTTTTGTGCTTCTTTTAATTTATTCATCATTCCAGATACGTCTCCAAACATGTGTTTTTAATTTAAAATTATAAAAGCACAAATTTAATAATTAAATGGCGATAAAAAGGAAACAAAAAAGGACAATAATAGTACAAGCTTACAGATATTTATGTCTTATTTTTGCAAACGTTTTCAAAATAAGTTATAGTAATGATACCTACAGATAAAAAAGCACCAATTGCAGAGAAGATACCTACAAAGTTAGAAAAACATAATGATGTAAGAATTGATAATTATTTTTGGATGCGTTTGTCTGATGAGCAAAAATTATCTGAAATAAAAGACGAGCATACTTCTAAAGTAGTTGATTATTTGAATGCAGAGAACAATTATTATGAAGAAGTAACAGGGTATACCAAAGTTTTTGAAGAAGAATTGTTTCAAGAAATGAAAGGTAGAATTAAAGAAGATGATGCTTCTGTGCCTTATAAAGACAATGGTTATTTTTATATAACTCGTTATGAAACCGGAAATCAATATCCTATTTATAGTAGAAAAAAAGAAACTTTAGACGCTAAAGAAGAAATTTTATTTAATGTAAATGACGAGGCAAAAGATTTCGATTATTTTCAATTAGGAGGATTAAATATTTCTCCTGATAATAAATTGGCTGTTTTTGCAACAGATACCGTAAGTAGAAGACAGTATTTTTTAAGAATAAAAAACTTAGAAACAGGTCAAATTTATAAGGATATTATAGAAAATACAACAGGTGGTTCCGTTTGGGCAAATGATAATAAAACCATTTTTTACACTAAAAAAGACCCTGTAACATTGCGTAGTGTTACTATTTATAGACATGTTTTAGGAACACCCACTTCAGAAGACGTAGTGGTGTATCATGAAAAAGATGAAACTTTTGGTACTTATGTATCTAAAACAAAATCTGACAAATATATTATTATAGGTTCTTACAATAGTGTTTCTACAGAGTCGCAATTTTTAGATGCAAATAATCCTACGGGAGAATTTAAAATGATTCAACCAAGAGAAAGAGATTTAGAATATTCTATTTCGCATTATGAAAATGATTTTTATATTTTAACAAATAAGGACAATGCTTCTAATTTTAAGTTGATGAAAACTGAGGTGAATAACGCAACTAAAGAACATTGGGTTGATGTTATACCTCACAGAAAAGATACTTTATTAGAAGATTTTTCTATTTTTAAAGACTATTTAGTATTAGAAGAACGTACCAATGGTTTGAATAAAATTCGCATAAAACGTTGGGATAATACGGATGATTATTTTTTACCGTTTCAAGAAGAAACATATTCTGCAGGAGTTTTTGGAAACCCAGAATTTGATACAGAAATCATTCGGTATTCATATAATTCTATGACTACTCCAGCATCTGTTATCGATTTTAACATGCGCAATAAAACCAAAGAAGTTAAAAAAGAGCAAGAAGTTTTAGGCGGTAAATTTAATAAAGATAATTACATAAGTAAACGAGTTTGGGCAACAGCCAACGATGGTAAAAAAGTAGCTATTTCTTTGGTGCATCATAAAAATACTGAACTCAATAAAAACACACCTTTATTACAATATGCGTATGGTTCTTACGGACATACGGTTTCAGACGGTTTTTCATCTACAAGATTAAGTTTGTTAGACAGAGGCTTTGTATTTGCATTAACGCATATTAGAGGCGGTCAATATTTGGGTAGAGATTGGTATGAAGATGGAAAAATGTTACGCAAAAAAAATACGTTTACAGATTTTATAGATTGTTCAAAATATTTAATAGATAACAAATATACATCAGCAAAACATCTGTATGCAATGGGTGGTTCTGCAGGAGGTTTGTTAATGGGGGCAATTATAAATATGAACCCAGAATTGTACAACGGAGTTATTGCAGCAGTGCCGTTTGTAGATGTTATTTCTACCATGTTAGATGATAGTATTCCGTTAACTACAGGAGAATATGATGAATGGGGAAACCCTAATGAATTAGAAAATTATGAATATATTAAAACCTATTCGCCTTATGATCAAGTAACAGAAAGGGCATATCCTAACATGTTAGTTACAACAGGTTTTCATGATTCTCAAGTACAATATTGGGAACCCGCAAAATGGGTTGCAAAATTGCGAGATTTAAAAACAGATTCAAATATATTATTGTTAAATACCAATATGGAAGCAGGTCATGGTGGTGCTTCTGGTAGATTTAATGCATTAAAAGAAACAGCTAAAGATTATACATTTTTATTAGCATTAGAGCAGAAATTAGTCTAATTAGCTATTATGTATAACAATCAATTTTTATATCTCAAGAACTAGATGTACTTTAGCCAAAGTTTGAAAAAAAGTGAGCATCATTTTAAGTAATGAGGCAATCTAACGATAAATAAAAAGAATATTGCGTCCTTCAATGTAAAGAGGTTTTCTTTTTAAAGTAGATAGAATGACTAGAAATCAAGGAATTACGAATTCAATATTGGATTTAGTGGGAGAAACTCCACTAATTCGACTTCATAAAGTTACAAAAAGCTTAAAAGGCTCTTATTTTGCAAAAATAGAAGCTTTTAATCCTGGCCATTCAGCAAAAGACAGAATTGCGTTGCACATTGTTAATGATGCTGAAAAAAAAGGAATCCTAAAAAAAGGTGCTACAATTGTAGAAACTACTTCTGGTAATACCGGTTTTAGTTTGGCAATGATTAGTATTGTAAAAGGGTATAAATGTATTTTGGCGGTGAGTGATAAATCATCACAAGATAAAATAGATTTGCTAAAATCTATGGGAGCAGAAGTACATATTTGCCCTGCCAACGTTGCTCCAGATGATCCTAGATCTTATTATGAAGTAGCAAAAACAATTCACAGAAAAACCAAAAATTCTGTTTATATTAACCAGTATTTTAATGAGCTTAATATAGAAGCACATTATAAAACAACTGGACCAGAAATATGGAAACAAACAGATGGTAAAATTACACATTTAGTAGTGGCAAGTGGTACAGGAGGTACAATTTCTGGAACAGGGAAGTATTTAAAAGAACAAAATCCGAATATTAAAATTTTAGGAGTTGATGCTGTTGGTTCTGTTTTAAAAAGATACCACGAAACAGGTGAATTAGATCAGAATGAAATAAAACCATATAAAATTGAAGGTTTGGGAAAAAATTTAATTCCTACAGCCACAGATTTTGATGTAATAGATATTTATGAGAAAGTAACAGATAAAGATGCTGCTTTTGCGGCTAGAGAAATAGTAAAAACCGAAGGTATTTTTCCAGGGTATACAAGTGGCGCAGTACTACAAGCAACAAGACAATATGCCGCATTAGATATGTTTTCTGATGAAAGTGTAGTGGTGCTTATTTTTCCTGACCATGGATCTCGTTATATGAATAAAATTTATAATGATAAATGGATGAAATCCCAGGGATTCTTTGAGTAACATTCAATTTTATACAATCTTTGAATACCTATTATATTTAGTTAACTTTGCAGCCTTGCATAAACAAAAACAAAATGACGACAGATTTATTTGATAGAATTATTAAGGACAAGGGTCCTTTAGGAAAATGGGCAGAACAAGCAGAAGGGTATTATGTTTTTCCTAAGTTAGAAGGTCCAATCTCTAATAGAATGTCCTTTAATGGTAAAAAAGTAGTTACTTGGAGTATAAATGATTACTTAGGATTGGCAAATCACCCAGAAGTTTTAAAAGCCGATGGAGCAGCTGCCACAGAACATGGAATGGCTTACCCAATGGGCGCTAGAATGATGTCTGGACACACGCCTTACCATGAACAATTAGAACGTGAATGTGCAGAGTTTGTAGATAAAGAAGCAGCATATTTGGTTAATTTTGGGTATCAAGGTATGGTTTCTGCTATTGATGCTTTGGTAACTAAAAATGACATTATTGTGTATGATATGGATACACATGCTTGTATTATAGATGGAGTACGTTTGCATGCCGGAAAACGTTTTGTGTATAAACACAATGACATGGAAAGTTTTGAGAAAAACATTAAACGTGCCAAAAGAATGGCAGAAAAAACTGGCGGAGGAATTTTAGTAATTTCTGAAGGAGTTTTTGGTATGCGTGGAGAACAAGGGCGTTTAAAAGAAATTGTTTCCTTTAAAAAAGAATATAATTTTAGATTGTTAGTAGATGATGCTCACGGTTTTGGAACTCTTGGAGAACATGGGAAAGGAACAGGTTTTGAGCAAGGTGTACAAGATGAAATAGATGTTTATTTTGCTACTTTTGCAAAATCTATGGCAGGAATTGGTGCCTTTTTTGCAGCAAATAAAGATATTATTCAGTATTTACAATACAATATGCGTTCTCAAATGTTTGCAAAATCATTGCCAATGGCTATGGTAAAAGGAGCATTAAAACGTTTAGATATGATACGTACAATGCCAGAATTAAAAGAGAAGTTATGGGAAAATACCAGAAACTTACAGTCTGGTTTGCGCAATGCTGGTTTCGATTTAGGAACTACACAAACCTGTATAACACCGGTGTATCTTAAAGGTGAAATTCCAGAAGCTATGGCTATGGTAAATGATTTAAGAGAAAATCATCAAATTTTTTGTTCTATTGTAGTATATCCGGTAATTCCTAAAGGATTAATAATTTTACGTTTAATTCCTACAGCTACTCATAATCAAGATGATATTGACGAAACTATTACGGCTTTTTCTGCGATAAGAGAATTGCTAGAAAATGGTACTTATAAAAAAATTGCAGCAGCAATGGTGTAATTTTTCTTAGCTAATTTTAAAATATAAAAACCAGGCATTTGCTTGGTTTTTTTGTACACAATAGGTTTTTTTATAATTGAAATTTTATGATTAAAAATTATTTTCAGAACAGTTATTTTAGATTCTTTTATAACCTCGTTTACTGTTTGTGAATTCCTAAATTTCAAGTGGTATTTTTAGTTTTAGAGGTATAAGAATATAGATAACAAGTAAAATGTTTCTAGTACTCTTTTTACAAAATAGTAGATTTCAAAAACCATTTATTTTTGATTGAAAAAACGTATTTTCGTTCTGTAGATACGTTAAAAGTGAATTTAAATAATCCAGTAACATATATTAAAGGGGTAACTTCCCAAAGAGCCATGCTTTTATCCCAAGAATTGGGGATTAAAACGTGTAATGATATCCTTCATTTTTTTCCTTTTAGATATATAGATAAAACCGCTTTTTATACCATAAGAGAGTTGCAGCCTAATTCTTCGGAAGTTCAAATAGTAGGGAAAATTACACGGTTAAAATCTGTAGCACAAAAAAGAGGAAGTAGGTTAGTAGCTACTTTTCAAGATGCTACAGGCATTATGGAACTGGTTTGGTTTAAAGGTCAAAAATGGATAAAAGATGCCATTAAAATTAATGAGCCTTATGTGGTTTACGGTAAATTAAACCATTATAATGGAAATTTTAGCATTCCACATCCAGAGATGGAGTTGGTTACAGCATACAAAAAGAAGTTACAATCTACTATGCAACCTGTGTATCCATCTACAGAAAAGCTTACCAATGCAGGGGTTACTAATAAAATAATGGGTTCTTATGTACAGTTTGTTTTAGAACAAGTGTTTGATGGAATTGAAGAAAGTTTGTCAGAAAAAATTATAGGTGATTTTAAATTGATGCCAAAAAGAACCGCTTTATTAAATGTTCATTTTCCAAAAAGTCAAGAAAATTTAGCCAAGGCAGAATACCGATTAAAATTTGAAGAATTATTTTTTATTCAACTGCAATTATTGCGTAAGAAACTCATCAACAAAACTAAAATAAAAGGTTTTGATTTTGAAAACGTTGGCGAGAATTTTAATACTTTTTATACAGATTATTTACCTTTCAATTTAACAAATGCTCAAAAAAGAGTACTCAGAGAAATAAGAAAAGATGTAGCCTCTGGAGCACACATGAACCGTTTATTACAAGGTGATGTTGGTTCTGGAAAAACAATTGTGGGGTTATTATCTATGCTCTTGGCTATTGATAATGGATTTCAAGCTACTATTATGGCGCCCACAGAAATTTTGGCCAATCAACATTATATTGCTGTTTCAGATCTTTTAAAAGATATGGACATTAATGTTGATCTTTTAACAGGTTCTGTAAGAACAAAAAAGCGTAGAGAGATTCATAAAAATTTAGAAAACGGAACATTACATATTCTTATAGGTACGCATGCTTTAATAGAAGATAAGGTAAAATTTAAAAAACTAGGCATTGCAATTATAGATGAGCAACATCGATTTGGAGTGGCGCAAAGAGCAAAATTATGGGCAAAAAATAGTCCTTCATTAAATTTACCAAAAGGGAAAGGAGCAGAAATTCGTAAACGGTATGAAACCGAAAATGTAGATGTTTTTAAATTGATGAAGAGGTTTCAAAAAGAAAGAAGGCTACAAACAATTCAAGCGGAACAAGTTATTTGGGAGTTTTTGAGAAGTAAGAGCGGTTCTAATAAATTTAGAAAACTGCATATTGTAGATGCTTTTACAGTAGATTTTATTTGTATTGCCAAACGTTTAATTGTTGAAATAGATGTAGATGATGAGAAGAATGCAGAACAGATAGAAGCGAGTGCATTAAGGACTAAAATTCTTGAAGAATTAGGGTTTAAAGTACTCCGCTTTACAAATGAAGCGGTTTTAAGAAATAAAATACAAGTAACAACAACCATTTTACAGGAATTAGAAATACTGCCTTCTGAAAATGTTGAAGAAACAGCTTTGCCGCCACATATTTTGGTAATGACGGCAACCCCAATACCAAGAACCTTGGCCATGTCTGTCTATGGTGATTTAGATATTTCTGTAATTGATGAATTACCTCCGGGAAGAAAAGAAGTAAAAACGGTGCATAGATTTGATAGCAACCGTTTGTCGGTTTTTAAATTTATGAAAGATGAAATAGCCAAAGGTAGACAAGTATATGTTGTGTATCCGTTAATTCAGGAATCTGAAACCATGGATTATAAAGATTTAATGGATGGTTTTGAAAGTATTTCAAGAGAATTTCCTACGCCAAAATATCAAATTAGTATTGTACATGGTAAAATGAAACCTGCCGATAAAGAGTATGAAATGCAGCGTTTTGTAAATCAAGAAACGCAAATTATGGTGGCCACAACAGTGATTGAAGTTGGGGTAAATGTACCCAATGCAAGTGTGATGATTATAGAGAGTTCTGAACGTTTCGGACTTTCTCAATTACACCAATTAAGAGGTAGAGTTGGGAGAGGTGCAGACCAAAGTTATTGTATTTTATTGTCTAGTTTTAAACTTTCTGCCGAGGCAAAAACACGCTTAAAAACCATGGTAGAAACTACCGACGGTTTTAAAATTGCTGAAGTAGATTTAAAATTGCGTGGTCCAGGAAACTTAATGGGAACGCAGCAAAGTGGTGTTTTAAATTTACGAATTGCTGATGTTGTAAAAGATACCAAAATTTTGGTGGCCGCAAGAAATACGGCAATTGCTGTGTTACAAGAGGATTCTAATTTGTCTGATGAAGAAAATAAAAATATTAAAAAAACGTATGTAACACTGTCTAAAAATTCTAAAATTTGGTCAAATATTAGTTAGTTCTATGTTGCTTTAAGCATCTTTAAATAGTTTTCTTATTTATTGATTTTTAATACTAATTCATTTAAATAGCAATTTAATAAAGTTTTTTTTTTTGATATATATTTGTATCCAACCTTTGTTCTCAAATAAGTATGCGTATAAAAATAATAATAATCTTTTTCCTTTTTTGTAATCTTGTTTTATTTTCTCAAAATCAACTTGAGCTTGACTCACTATTAAAAATAAAAAAAGTTACATCTTATTTAGAATATTATCAAGATACATCCAAAAACGAAACTCTAGAAACAGTTCAAAAAAAAGAATTTTCTTTTTACGGGAATAAAATTTTTCCAGGAGAGCAAGAAGAAAAATTTTGGTTTAAACTAAAGCTTATAGAATCAGAAAAAGACCTAGAAGATTATTTCTTTTTAATAAATACAGTTTCTATTAATAAAATTGTTGTCTACCAGGATAGTAATTCTGGATATAATAAACTGTATGAGTTTCAAAAAAATGGAAAAAAAGATATAGAAATTCCTTTTAATGTTATAGAGAATAGTAGTTTTTTATTTGAGGTATCTTTTGGAAAGAGTATTTATTTTCCAATTACAATAGAAAATACACAAAGCCTTAACAACTTTAATAAA
This sequence comes from Polaribacter sp., assembly GCF_051251875.1. GTDB lineage: Bacteria > Bacteroidota > Bacteroidia > Flavobacteriales > Flavobacteriaceae > Polaribacter. The sequence goes on along the minus strand of NZ_JBPOGL010000001.1, from coordinate 16,365 downwards.
TCCAATTTAGTTATATATGGTTTTTATTATGGTTTTGCATTATTAGTAATATTAATAAACCTGTTTTTTTACATACAGACTAAAGAACGTTTTTTCTTATATTATTTATTATTAGCCTTCAGTATCTCACTAATTTTATTTGAATTAGATGGTTTAATATATTTTTTGTTCGGTAATGCAACTTGGATTTTATTTATTGATGTCTTTTTACATACTTTTTTGCTAGTTAGTTTTTTGCTTTTTACTAGTGAAGCTTTACAGTTAAATAAACATATACCTAAACTAAAATGGTTTGGAGCTGTTATAATTTTATTAAATACAATTTCGTTTTTAATTTATTTATTAACCAATAGCCTTTCTTGGTATTCTTTAGGTGAATTATTTAACCTAATTGGCTTATTAACATATTGGTTTGTATCTATACGTTTTTTAAAAAAAATGGTATTTGCTCGTTTTTTATTTATAGGTTTTTTTGTGATTATTACTTCTAATATAGTTTATGTTTTACCATCAGAGTTTGGAATGAAAGATATAGGATTTACTCCTACAGCTTTTAAAATAGGAAGTGTAATTGAAATGCTCATTTTTCTTTATGCAATTTCCTATAGACATAAATCTCTATATGTAGAAAAGGAAAATATAGAACAAGAATTAGAATCTCATAAAGAGCAACTTATAGAAAAGAATAAAGATACAGAAATTAATATCCAGCAAAAAACAGATAATTTTAGTAGAGAATTTAATTTAACATTAAGAGAAATAGAAGTTCTAAATTATATTGTAGAGGGTAAAGGAAATAAAGAAATTGCTATTAGACTTCATTTAACAGAAGCCACAATTAAGTACCATTGTTCTAAATTATACAACAAAACGAATGTTAAAAATAGAAGTCAATTGGCTGCTATTTTTGCTTCTTACAACAATTAAATATTGGTTAATAAAAAAGAGTTTCAACAATTTGTTGAAACTCTTTTTACAATTGATTTTTGTTTTACCAATTAGAAAAAGTCTGCTCTAGGTGCTTCTGGTGAGGCTGCTTGTATTTTTTGTGGTTTTACAATTAGATAGGCCTTAAAGCAGTTTAAGCTACATATTTACAATAGTTTCCTATTTTCTTAATTGCATCTTTACGAGGATTTTCTTTTATCTATTTTTCATTGTGTTTCTTTTAAAAATTCTCACTTTTTCTATTATAATTTTTTGTGCAAATTTACCTGTTGCTGTTTTTAAATCAACAATATAAATACCAGGAGCTATTTTGGATAATGCAATGTCTTTTACATTTCCTGAAGATTGGAAGTTTGTTTTTAATACTTCTTTTCCTAAAACTGAGAATATTTTAATTTGCGTCTTTCCTTCTGTTAAACCAACGATTCTTAAAGTTGATTTATCTGATTTGTAGATGCTAACATTTTCTAATAAATCAGTATTAATATTTAGGGTGCTAGAAGTGGTGTGCAAATAGAATCTACCAATATCATTTAGATCTTCTGATAAATGAACTGTATAGTTTGTGTTTACTTCATCAATTTGAATAAACGTATTGGTTTTTTTGTCTTCAATAAATACTTTAATTCCTGTTGGTAAGTTAAGAGATTCTGTTGTAAATTTAATTTCAAGACCACTAGCAGCGTTTACACCAATAGGAATAATCATATTTTCGTAATTGTTTGGAGGCAAGACTTGTACAGCTAATTTTTGTCCTTGACTATCAGTAACCAAATTGGTGTAAAGAGAAAAAGACTCTGTTGTACCTCCAAACAAAGTTCCATCATAACCATTGTCAAAACCTGTAGTTGTATTATCTATATAGAACAATCGTGAATATCTAGAGTTTGTACCATCAGATATAAATAGTTTTATCTGTGGTCTTGTATCTGAACTTCTTAAAAACACATCTGTACTTTTATGTGAAATATCTGCAATATCAAAAGTTGTGTTAACAGATGCTGCACCTGCACTTACAAAAAACCCTTGTGCTGGAGCAATTTCAAAAGTACCATCTATATTAGCTGTTTTAGTTTGGTAAGCACTACCATCCCAAAACCAAGCTGATGATTCTGATAAAATACTTGGAACTGGGTTATCCGTAAAGAAATCTCCTAAATTTAAATATGCCGTAAACGGATTTCCAACAGCATTAAAATTACTGGTTGCCTGCGTTATTGTGCGGTTATTAATACTTGCTGTATTTATAGTTCCTGAAAAAGAGGCGTCACCAGAAGCTGCAAATTTGGTTGTAAAACCTTGTCCTTGTGCCATCATATCTGTGGTGTCATCTCCATTTAATCCATCAAAATTTCCATCTAGGTAATAATTCCAAGCAGAACCATCATTTTTATATTGTGCAAAACTTGTATTTCTACTAGGCGTTGTTCCTGCTCCATACACAAAAGTATGAGCAGTTAAGAAATCTTTTACACTTTCTCCGTTTACAGGAGATGCTATTAAGTACCAATTGGTTGAAGGTAAATTTCTTTTATATAAAACGTCTCCTGTTGCTGTACCTGTAACTATTACAGAGCTACCAGAATTAGCAACCAGAGCATTTGCATCTGCAGTGGAGAAATTACCACTGACAGTTAAAGCACCACCACCTGCTAATGTTAAGGTTGATGATGTTTCTATAGTTAAGTTTTTGCTTAAAGCAGTTGTAGAAGCACCAATTACAGGCTTGTTCATAACATTTGGTATGATAACATTGTCTGTTGCTGTAGGTGTTGTATTAGTATCCCAGTTAGAGTTAGTTGCCCAACTGGTATCTGTAGTTCCTGTCCAATTTTTTAAAACTACAGTGCTTACCGTTAAAGTTGCTATATCACTTACTGTAGTACAACTTGCATTGCTTATTTCTACAAAATACTCATTACCATCATCGCTTAATTGTACGTTGTTTAAAGTTAAGTTTGCATTTGTTTCACCATTTAAAATAGATTTTGAGGTTATTATAGATAAACCTAATTGTGTTGATGCTCCATAAACAGTACCATTAGATTCTAAAACACCATAGGTGTCTTCACTAAAACCATTAGCTGTCATAATATTTGTAAAACTTGTTCCTCCATCTGTTGAGATATCTATTCCTGCATCATTTGCAACATAAATAGTACCACTAGACTCGTAAACATCATTGCAATAAGTTATACTTAATCCATCGGTTTCTGTTTTGTGTTCAAAACTACTTCCTCCATTTGTTGAAATAAACAAACCACCTAAAGATGCTACATATAAAGTACCATTAGACGTGTAAACACCTTTACAATTACCTAGACTACTATTATTTGTATATGTATTACCACCATCTGTTGATATAGATAATCCACCACTAGTTCCAACGTACAATGTACCATTAGATTCATAAACACTATTACAAGTATTATTTCCTAAACCATCTGCAGTTGTTTTATTAATAAAACTTATCCCACCATTTGTTGAAATAGATAAGCCACCAAAAGTTGCGACATATATTGTGCCATTAGATTCATAAACATCTAAAGTGGAGCTAGTTCCTAAACCATCTGCATTTGTTTTGTTTGTAAACGTTGTACCACTATCTGTTGAGATTGATAAACCACTAGCGGTTGCGACATATAGTGTTCCGTTAGATTCATAAACCTTTCTCGTAGAGTTATTTCCTAAACCATCTGCAGTTGTTCTGTTTGTAAAAGTTACACCACCATCTGTTGAGATTGATAAACCACCTTCATTTGCAACGTAAATAATACCATTAGATTCTAAAACACCATAACAATTATTACTCCCTAGACCATCTGCTGTGGTTTTATTTACAGCAGAACCTAGTTCTGTATTAAACCATTGGTAAGTTACTCCTGTTCCGCCATCACTTGTAAAGGTTGCATTAGTGTTTGGAGCTACTGTTACATCTATTGGTTGTGTAACTATAGTAATTTCATTATTTGTTATATCCCAAGTGTCTGTACTTGTAATATAATCTCTTGAGAATACTACCTTATAAGTATCTGTTCCTAAACTTGGTGTTATATTCACACTGCTAGCTGTATTGAATTCTACATCATTTTTTTGCCACGACTTGGTATACCAAGCTTCTGCATTAAAATCTGTGATTTCATCAAAAATAGCAGTGTTAATAACTGTGCCTATTACTGTACCATCGTTAGCATTACCAGACCAGTCTTTTAGTACTGCTGTGTCTTGACCACAATCTGGAAAACTATAGTAGGCTACTAAATTAGCATATTGTGCGTGTGTATTTTCTATTTTAGCTTTCATAGCAGCCTCAATATCACTTTCACTTAAAACAGATTTCCATATAGAAACTTCTGTCATTAATCCATTATAAAAGTTCCCTTTGTTTAAGCCTGCATCAAATTCTTGTCCTAAAGAATACACATCTGTATCTGCCGCATCTTGGTTATTACTTATGGTTTTTACCAAAGCACCATCAACATATACTTTTGCTTCGTTTTCAGAATCATCATAAGTATAACCCACATAATGCCAAGCGTTATCGCCTAAATCTATACCAGAATCGTGTGTTGAACTACCATCAAACAATTCTAAATGTTCATCTGTACCAATTTGTAAATTTGAAACATTACCTCCAGTGTTAGAATTAATAGAGAACAACATTTGTGCTTCACTCACTACATCTGTAGCTGATTTTATCCACATAAATACAGAACGATCTGATGCTGATAAATCGTCTTGTAGCACCTTTAAGTTTACAGAACGTTGGTCTGCTTTAGAAAAAGTAAAAGGCGCCACTTTATGTGTAGTGGCGTTATAGGTAATTTGATTGTTAGAACAAATATTGGTATCAGACACATCGTCTATTGTTTCAGAAATAGCAACAATTGTTGTTGTCCAGGTATCTGAAGCAGTTATGTTATCTCTCAACACTTTTAGCTCAAAATTATCTGTAGCTGCTGGGGTAGAAAAAGTGGTTGCTGTGGTTTGTAAAGTTCCGTTTTTATACCATTCTTGCGATGTGTACCAATCTGTAGCGTTGTAATTAGATATGTCTGCAGTTACACTATAATCTAATGTAAATGCCATTGCATTACCATTGTTTCCTTTGCCAGATTTATCTTCTAGAATAGCTGTGTCTTGTGCTGTTGCTCCAAAACCATTATAATACCCAACCAAATTGGCATACTTACTATGGCTTGCTATAATTTTACTTTGCATTGCAGTAGCTATGTCAGTTGCATCTAAAACTTCATTCCAAACAGAAATTTCTGTCATTTGTCCGTCAAAGAAGTTTCCTGTACTACCACCATCAAACTCTTGTCCTAAAGAAATTTGAGCATCCGCTGCCATAGTTTGTTCGTTTGTAAATTCTTTTACCAATACGCCATCTACATATATTTTAGTGTCGTTTGTTGTGTCATTATATGTGTACCCAACATAATGCCACGCATCATCTCCTATATCTATGCCAGAATCTTTTGCATTTGCTCCATCATAAACTTCTAAATATTCGTTAGTAGCTATCTGTAATAAACAAACATTACCACCACTAGCCGAATTTATAGAAAATAGCATTTGAGAACTACTAGCTACATTTACTGGTGATTTTACCCACATAAAAATAGAACGGTTGGTACCAGCTAAATCGTCTGATAATGAGTTTAATTCTACATAATGTTTGTTTGCTTTGTTAAATTGAATTATTGCTGTGGCAGAAGTTTTTACATTGTAGTTTAATGTGGTGCCACTGCATACACTTTGGTTGTTAAAAGAGTTAAATGTATTTTGTCCAAAAGACAAAACCGATATCATAAAACTATAAATAAAGAATAGTTGTTTTTTGAGTTTCATAAAAATAGATTTTTTGTTGTATTGCAATTTTATGAAACCTTTAAGAGAGCATCATTAAACTTAAGTTTAAGATTTTGTGCTTTTTTAGTAAAACGACTATACTTTAGTATAGGTTTTCTTATAACGTCAATCAATTTAGAGCGTTTTATACCTATAATTGTATTTACATAAGGTATCTATAAAATTAATTTTAGGCTATTAATCTGTCTAAAACTAGGTAAAATTTTTTATAAGGACTTGTAATAAAATACTGGACAATTAGATAAGTGTTTTATTGCAATAGGTTTGTAAGAATTAATCGAGTTAGTTTTCGAATTAAACATAGTGTAATAGTTAGGTGTAGATCTGTGAAAAATAAAAGTATGTAGCTGTACTTTAGAAGTACCAAAACTACCAATAAAGTGTTTTGAAAGGAAAGAAAACGAAATTACTTTTAATAAAAACGCTGTTTATTAGCTCTTTATAGTCTTATGTTTTCCTTTGTTAGCCCTCGTTACTTCCCGATACAAAATGTAATATTTGTTTATTCTATTGGTATTTTAGTAGTTTTTGTGTGCTAAAGCTGTACACATTTCTTTTCTTTTAGCTGTTGTTTAGTAGATAAATGTACAATTATTTTTGAAGTGTTTATTTATAATATGTTTTTTCTGTTAAATTAAGGAAAACTCGTAGATTTGAAATACAAACTGTAATTAATAAAAATCTTCAAATAGAACAAGACAAAATAATTAAAAGCTTAATTTAGTTACATAATTACAGAAATAAAATTGCTTAATTAAAAATGTTTTATGATTGAAAAAACTAATAATACATACATTAATTATTTAAGAAAATTAAAAAGAGGATATAATAAAAGTCTAGGCAAAGCTCCTCACAAGCCTATATTATTGTTATCAATTATTGAACTCATTAAGAAAGGTTGAATAACATCTAATAGAATTTATATAACAACAGAACTTGTTTTAGCATTTAAAAATAACTGGGATAAACTGGTCGAAACAAATCATTTTCCAAAATTTTATCTTCCTTTTTTTCATTTGAGAAGCGAACCCTTTTGGGTTTTAGTTTCAAAAAATGGAAAATCACTTGAATTAACAAGTTCGAAAAGTATTAAAAGCTTTAATAGTCTTAATGAAACAGTAGCTTTTGCAGAGATAGACAAAGAGTTATATACTACTTTAATGTATAAAAATAATTCATCGTTATTTATCGAAATTCTACTTGATGAGTATTTTAAAAATAGTAGAGCCAATTTTTATAATGAAACTTATGATAGTAGAGAGAATAAAATAGAAAATCAAATTTTAAAAGAAGAAAGAGAAGATTATCAAAATTTAATTATTGGCTTAAAATCAAAACTTAATGATGATGAATATGAAGAGGAAATATTCATAAGAAGTGGTTTATTTAAAAGGACTATTCCTAAAATATATAATTATTCTTGTTGCATTTCTGAAATGAAAATAGAGACATTTGTTAATATACAAATGGTTGACGCTTGTCATATTATTCCTTTTAGTGTTTCAAATGATGATACAATACCAAATGGTTTATCATTATCTCCAAATTTACACAGAGCTTTTGATAGGGGACTTATTACAATTAATCAAGATTATATCGTAAGAGTTTCTCCAATTGTTATCGAAAATGATACTACATATTCAATTTCACAATTTGAAGGAAAGCAAATTATTCTTCCAGAAAATTATAATTGGTATCCTTCTCCAAAATCATTAGAATGGCATAATAAAGAAATTTACAAAATTTAAAATTTATTTTGTTTTCCTGCCTTTTATTTAATTGAATAATAAAGTTCCTTTAAATATTAAGATCTATTTGTTGAGCTCTTTTTTTTATTAATGTACTTAACATACTTTTATTTTCTTCTGTTAAAAAACTATTGTCAATTAACACTCCCCAATTTTTCATTCCTTTTTCAATTCGTTTCCAAAGGTTTTCAATTGCTTTTTCTGGTATGTGAGCTTTTAACATGGCTTCGTTAAAATCTTCACGATTTAGTTTTCGTTTTTTTCCATTAAGATTTAAAGCCAATTCTTCTTGATCTTCTGGAATCAATAATTTTACTGCGACCATATCATAAGCAGGAGCCAATGAATAATTTTTATGATCGTTTGCTATTATTGAAAAGTTCTTTAGATGCATATCATTATTTCCAATTAGGAAAGATACAATCACTTGCTGATAAAACTTTACGGTTTCCAGTAAAGTGTTTTGAGTGTATCTAAAAATTCCTTTTGCTGTTTGCTCATAAGAACCACGATATTTATGTTCTGTTAGGCGTTCTGTAAATTGACAGGCATCTTCCATTGGATATTTTTCGCCATTAGAATTACGATCTATACGTTTGGTTAAATAAGCTAATGATCCATCTTTTAAAGGAATTAATAAAAAAGGTACTGTTGCTATACCACAAGATTGTGTGAGTAGCATAGACAACGCCTCAATCTCTGGCATTTGTGGATATAATTGAAACGGTGGTTTTAAAATATATCTTCCGTTTAATGCTCCTACAATAGTTAGTCTATTTTGAGCGTTTTCTTCTGTAAATCCTAATGATAATTTGGGTTGTACACCTGTAACAATAATACGTTGTGCTACGTTTTCTTTTGCTAAATCTTCTATTTGAGATAATTCAAAATCTAGTTCTAATACAGGTGTGTCTTCTTGCCAAAAATCTGCAAGGCAATTTTGGTGATATTTATTATCACCTTTATTTAGTTCTTTATGACAGGCTAAGCAATACTTCATACTTTTTCTATAATGTTAATATTACCAATACAATCTCTGCATGTAGTTAATAATAATCCCATCCTATCCCTTGGGTTTATTTTCCAGTTTTTGTGTGCAATGTCTAATAACCAACCTTCAGGAATTAAACCATCAAAGAAAGGAAATAATTGTTCAGATTTAAAAAGTTCTTTTTGTAATGGTAGTGTTACGCTAATTGGTACAGCGTTTTTGTCTTCTAAGTATGTTTTTTCATACTCAAAATTATAATCATTGTCACCTTCAGTTAAAATACCTGCTAGTCTATTATTTACCCATATTTCGCCTTGTCTCATCGCTTATAGGTGTTGGAGTTAATGTATATCCGAAAAATAAAAGTACTTGATTTACTTTATCTGACATTAGATTTGGTTTTCCTTGTTCAAGTTCACGTACAAAACGCAATCCAACTCCCGTAAAGTCTGATAACTCTACCTGTGTTAGTTTTGCTTTTTTACGCCTATCCCTTACAAATTGGGCAATAGGGTTCTCTCTATCCCAGTTATTCATAATATACCTTTATGGGTACAATATAATAAAATATATTAATATTATACCTTTAAGGGTGTATATTATGTTTTTGTGTGTTTTTTATACCTTTTAAGGTGTAATTTTATTACTTCCCGATACAAAAATTCCCAAAAATATGTCCAAGTATGTCTTTGTCAACATCGTATTCGCCGGTAATATTACCAAGATGGCGCAAACATTCTCGAATGTCTATAGAAAATAAATCTGTAGAAATTTCTAAGTCGATACCTTCTTGCACAGAAGAAATAGCAATTAAAGCATTGTTTAAAGCTTCAAAATGACGGGAATTTGTAACAATGGTTTCATTATTACTTAAAGCACCAATATTAACTAAAGAAGTCAATTCGTTTTTTAGTTCTTCAATACCAGTTTTATTTTTGGCAGAAAGTAAAATTAAATTCTCAATTTCAGATTGTAAAATAGCCGAATCATGACAAGATAAAGTATCAATTTTATTTGCAATCACTAACAAACGTTTGGTAGGAAAACGGGTTTTTATGGTTTCAATTTCAGCTAAAAATTCTTCTCTAGAATAGGCATATTTATTAGAATCTATCAAGAAAATAATCAACTGGGCATTTTCTGCTTTTTCATACGTTTTTTTAATTCCGATACTTTCTACAACATCTTTAGTATCTCTAATTCCTGCTGTATCAATAAATCTAAAAGCAACACCATCAATAATTAATTCGTCTTCAATAGCATCTCTTGTGGTACCAGCAATATCAGAAACAATGGCTTTTTCTTCGTTTAAAAGTGTATTTAGTAAGGTAGATTTTCCAACATTTGGTTCGCCAATAATAGCAACCGGAATTCCGTTTTTCATGGCATTTCCAAATGAAAAACTATCAATTAAACGTTTTAGAACAAAGGTAATTTTTGCAACCAATTCTTTAAATTTTGTTCTATCGGCAAACTCAACATCTTCACCAGAAAAATCTAATTCTAATTCAATTAAAGCAGCAAAATCTAATAATTGAGCACGTAGTTCTTTTAGCTCATTTGTAATTCCGCCGCGCATTTGCTGTATTGCCATTTGATGACTTGCAGCCGAATTAGAAGCAATAACATCGGCAACCGCTTCTGCCTGAGATAAATCCATTTTTCCGTTTAGAAAAGCACGCATGGTAAACTCTCCGTTATCTGCCATTCTACAACCATTTTGTAAAAATAACTGAATAATTTCTTGCTGAATAAAGCTAGAACCGTGACAAGAAATTTCTACTACATTTTCTCCTGTGTATGAATTGGGGTTTTTAAAAACCGACACTAATACTTCATCAATAATAGTGTTTTGATGCACAATATGCCCCAAATGAATGGTATGTGTTTTCTGATTTTTTAGTGTTTTGCCTTTTTTAATAGATGTAAAGAAAGCATCAACAATAGTAATGGCATTTTCTCCGGAAAGCCTAATAACAGAAATTGCGCCAACACCAGAGGGTGTAGCTAAAGCGATAATTGTATCTTGTTGCATCATGCTACAAAAATAAAGAAAACAAGGGACTTATGCTCCTTTAAAATTAGGAGTAAGTCCCTTGTAAATGTTTATAGTATTTGTTTGTTACTAAAACTGCTCTCTTCCAGAAAAATGAAAATTTCCTTCAATAGTTGCATTTTCATCAGAATCTGAACCATGTACAGCATTTTCTCCCAAAGAAGTTGCATACAGTTTTCTAATAGTTCCTTCAGCAGCATCAGCAGGATTTGTAGCGCCAATTAAGGTTCTAAAATCATCAACCGCATTTTCTTTTTCTAAGATGGCAGCAATTATTGGCCCTCTTGTCATAAAAGTTACTAATTCTCCAAAAAACGGACGCTCATTATGCACAGCATAAAAAGTTTCAGCATCTGCTTTTGTCATTTGAGTTTTCTTTAAAGCAACAATTCTAAAACCTGCAGCGTTAATTTTCTCTAAAATTGCACCTGTATGTCCGTTTTCAACGCCATCTGGTTTAATCATTGTAAATGTTCTAGTACCCATTGTATTTGTTTTTTTAATATTTAGGTTCAAAATAATTAACGATACGTATAGCGTTAATCATTTTATAAAATCGGCGCAAAATTACGTAATTTTTTTTTTAAAATTGTATCTTCGCCCATTATGATTTTAAAAGGATTTACAGCATTAAAAAGCTTTCTTGAAAAACCAAGAAATATTGTAGTTATTGGGCATAGAAATCCCGATGGAGACGCTATGGGTGCTACGCTAGCTTTAAAACATTATTTAGATAAAAAAGGACACAACGCAACTGTGGTGGTGCCAAATGAGTATCCAGAGTTTTTACATTGGTTGCCAGGTTCTGATACAACCTATCGTTTCGATTGGCAGAATTCTCAATCGCAAAAAGCAATTAATGCATCAGAAATTATCTTTTTGTTAGATTTTAATACCTTGCATAGAGTAGGGCATGACATGCAAAATACCTTAGAAAAATATCCGAATGATTTTGCCTTGATAGATCATCATCAACAACCAGATGATGTAACCTATATGTATTCTGATGTAACTATTTGTTCTACCTGTCAAATGGTGTATCAATTTATAGAAATGAACAAGGATTTAGTTTTAATTGATGCGGATATTGCAACTTGTTTGTATACAGGTATTATGACAGATACTGGGTCTTTTAGATTTCGTTCTACTACAAGTACTACGCATAGAATTATTGCAGAATTAATAGATAAAGGCGCTAAAAACGATAAAATTCATAACAATGTTTATGATGCTAATTCTTATAATAGACTATTATTATTAGGAACAGCTTTGAGTAATTTACAGATTTTACCAAGCTATAAAACAGCATATATTACCTTAACTACGGAAGAAAAAAAACGATTCGATTTTAAAAAAGGTGATACAGAAGGCGTTGTAAATTATGCGCTTTCATTAAAAGGTATTATTTTCGCTGCCATTTTTATAGAGGATAATGAACAAAACCTTATTAAAATATCATTTAGATCTAAAGGGAAATTTTCTGTGAATCAGTTTTCAAGAAAACATTTTGAAGGTGGTGGTCATGACAATGCCGCAGGAGGAAAGTCTTTACTATCAATGGCAGAAACAGTAACTAAATTTACAACGTTATTGCCAACATATAAACAAGAATTAGAAGAATCGTATGAAGATTAGTGCTTATTTTTTTATGATTTTATGCTGTTTTGCTTGCTCTAAAAATGAACCAAGAAAACCGATTAATCCAAAACCTTCTACCACACTTTTTAAAGAAATTGTAGAAGAATCTAAGGCGTTAAATAAAGTTGAAGATGCAAAAATTAGTAGGTTTATTAAAAAGGATACTTTAAATACATACAACGTTTCGCCTCACGGATTTTGGTACACATACAATACTAAAATAGAGGAAGATAACGCAACACCTATTGCTGGAAACGAAGTAGAAATTACCTATAATATTAAAAATTTAAAAGAGACCATACTGTATTCAAAAGCAGCTTTGGGTGTTAAAAAGTATAAAATTGATAAAGAAGATTTTATTCCTGCGCTGCAAGTTGGTATAAAGTTGATGAAAATTGGAGAAACAATTACTTTTGTAATTCCTTCTTATAATGCTTTTGGTATTGCAGGTGATGGTAATAAAATAGGACTAAATCAATCAATAATAAGTACAGTAACATTAATTAGTATTAAATAAATAAATAAATAACAAAAATGAGAATTTTAAAAAGTTTGGGTACAGTTGCCGTTATAGCAACAATGGTTTCTTGTGGAAATCAAAAGGGAGATGTTAAATCTTTATCATCAGAATTAGATTCTGTAAGTTATGCTGTTGGATTAAATTTGTCTAAGCAAATGAAACCAAGTTTTGGCGAGGTAAATAAAGATTTATTTGCACAAGGTTTTAGAAACGGATTAGATTCTGCAAATGTTTTAATTGAAGATAAAGATATTCAATCAATAATTCAAAATTATTTTAAGAAAAAGCAAGAAATTCAACAAAAAGAAGACTTGGCTAAAGCTGCAGTTTATTTAAAAGAAGGTGTAGATTTTTTAGAAGCTAATAAAAGCAAAGAAGGTGTTAAAACTACAGAAAGTGGTTTGCAATATATTGTTTTAGAAGAAGGTAATGGAGACAAGCCAACACCAGAAGATAAGGTAAAAGTACATTACCACGGAACTTTAATAGACGGAACCGTTTTTGATAGCTCCGTAGATAGAGGAACTCCTGCAGAATTTGGAGTATCGCAGGTTATAAAAGGTTGGACAGAAGGTTTACAATTAATGAAAACTGGTGCAAAATATAAATTCTTTATTCCACAAGAATTAGCTTATGGTGCAAACCCAAGACCAGGAGGAGTTATTAAAGGGAACATGGCTTTAATTTTTGAAGTTGAATTATTAGAAGTAAAAAAATAATTTTTTTAAATGAGAAATAGCATCTATATATTTATTCTGTTGTTGTCAATTAGTGCATGTAAAACGTCTAAACAAAATGTTTTAAAAGATGGGGTGTATGCAGAAATACAAACTAATAAAGGCAATATTCTTTTAGAATTATATGTAGATGCTGTTCCTATGACAGTGGCAAACTTTGTTTCTTTAGCCGAGGGAACAAATAACAAAGTAACAGATTCCTTAAAAGGAAAACCGTATTTTGATGGGAATCGTTTTCATAGAGTTGTTCCTAATTTTATAATTCAGGGAGGAGATCTTACAGAAACCGGAACAGGAGGTCCTGGATATAAGTTTGGTGATGAGTTTCCTAAAAATGAAGATGGACAGTTATTATTTAAACATGATGATGCAGGTGTTTTTTCAATGGCAAATTCTGGTCCAGATTCTAATGGAAGCCAGTTTTTTATTGCCCATAAACCCATTCCTCATTTAGACGGAAAACATTCTGTTTTTGGAAAAACTATTATAAGTCCAATTCTCTTAGAACAATTAAAAAAGACACATAAAGATTCTATACAATTATTAAAATCTATAGATTCTACAAGAATGGTAGTAGCCAATTCTATTGTTAAAAACGATACGATTATTGCTGTTAAAATTCTAAGATTTGGCAACGAGGCTAAAAATTATAAGGCAGGTGCTACTTTTGATGCAGAATTTACAAAATTTCATCAAACTGTAGAAGAAAGAGAAGCAGCAAGTATAGCTGCAGACAAAGCTAGATATGAAGCCTATTTAAAAGATAAAAAGGAATTTTTATTAAAAATGGATGAAGGGAAAGCAGAAAAAACAGCTTCTGGTTTGCGAATTTTAAGGATTAAAAATACCAAGGGTAAAAAAGTGGTAGCTCATAAGCCAATAACGGCTAATTATAAGTTGTATCTAGCCAATGGAAAACTAATTCAATCTACATTTGAAAATGGAGCAAAACCTTTTACTTTTCAATTAAATAATGCACAAAGACCAATGATAGCTGGTTTTAAAGAGGGGGTTTTAACCATGAAAGAAGGAGAAAGAGCTCGTTTGTTTATTCCATATTATATTGGTTATGGAGAAGCTAAATTTGGACCTTTTCCTGCAAAAGCAGACTTAGTTTTTGAAGTAGAAATTTTAAAAATAGAAGATTAATTTGTTAGACACTATTCTTTTAAAAGATAAGCAACTCCTAGTTTTTTTAAACAGTTTGGGTAGCGAACAATGGGATCCTTTATGGTTGGTAATTACCAATCAAATTTATTGGAGTCCTTTGTTTATTTTTATTTTTTATTTGGTAATTAAAGCCTTCGGATGGAAACAAGGTGGCTTTATGATTTTATCTATGATTTTACTGGTGGCTTTTTCAGATCAGTTTACAAATTTGATAAAAAATTCTGTAGCACGATTGCGGCCAAATAATGATCCAGAAATTAAACATTTACTAAGAACTTTAATAAATCCGCAGAGTTTTAGCTTTACATCTGGTCATGCAACAACATCCACATTCTTTTCTGTTTTTGTTGTGTTACTTTTAAAAGATAGATACAAATACATTTATTTTGTATTGTTTTGGCCATTAATTTTTGCTTACAGTAGATTGTATTTAGGAGTTCATTTTCCTATAGATATTATTGTAGGAATGATTGTTGGCGTTACGTTGGCAAATATTTATTATTTCTTTTTTAAGAAAGTAGAGAAGAAAGTTTTTAAGACTGCTTAATTTTTTTTCTAATACTCAGTTAAATATTCATTGTTTTTAGATTTTTTTTCAACAAGAATCAGTTTATAAATATCATGCTATATTTTAATATCAAAAGCATCCGCGTAAATTTGCGTTATCCGCGTGAAAAACAAAGAGTTATTTGTAAATAAATCCACAAGAATCAGTTTATAAAAATAACACCTATAATTTAATATCAAAAGCATCCGCGTAAATTTGCGTTATCCGCGGGAAAAACAAAGAGTTATTTGTAAATAGAAATAAACCAAATGATAGAATTCATACTTTCGACTTTAGCAGAATTCGGACTCATTCGTGAAGATTATAAACATCAAAAACGAATAACCAAAAAGGAAAAAGAAGACGGAAAAAAAAGACCGATTCAAAAATATTTTATACAACCAAGTGCATTAATGTTTATTGCTGTTTTAGTGATTGGTAATTTAAGTGCTATTCTGTTTTTTACGTATCAAAGAAAATCTATATTTCCTAAAAAAACGAAAATAGAAATATCGGAGATGAGTGACAGAATGGAAATTTGGAATAAAAATTCAGGAAAATATCCAACGGAACTAAATGAATTAATCGGAAATAGTCCTTTAAGACAAGCGTGGAAAAAAGACGCTTGGAATCGAGAATATGAATTTAAGATTATAGAAAATGGAAATGTGTTTTTAATCACTTCCGCTGGATCTGATGGAAAATTTGGAACTGAAGATGATATTAAATCTAACTAAAAGAAAACTAAATTAATGTAGTTTTAAGCCGAATTCAATAGCATTATCTGTTTACTTGACGTATGAAATGATGTACTTTATTACAAATATCAATACACAAATATTATGTGGCGAAATTGGTTTTTATGAACATGGAACTAATCATATATAAAACCGATTAACATGAAACCTTTTTAGATTTTTTTCAATAAGAATCAGTTTATAAAAATAACACCTATATTTTAATATCAAAAGCATCCGCGTAAATCTGCGTTATCCGCGTGAAAAACAAAGAGTTATTTGTAAAGAAATCCACAAGAATCAGTTTATAAAAATAACAATTATATTTTAATATCAAAAGCATCCGCGTAAATCTGCGTTATCCGCGTGAAAAACAAAGAGTTATTTGTAAATAAATC